>JAJFFG010000119.1 GCA_021776825.1 Planctomycetota bacterium | reverse complement strand
GCCACGCACGAGCGACCCCAGCGGGCGGGGCGGATCAGGAGATCCGCCCGTACGACCCCATTGAGGTGGCGCGACCTGTGGATCGGATCCAGACACGGGGCGCGACGCGGACCGAGAACACGGCCGTCGACCGATGGCCGTCCGCATCACGAGGGTCGTTCGCCGGGCGCCAGAGGACCCGCCTCGCGCGGACGACCCCAGCGGGCGGGGCGGACCAGGGGGTCCGCCCCAACGGCGCCGGTGACGAATCGGCCCCGTTGGGTTGGAGGAGACGTAACCCGTCCGGATCGCCTCCCGGGGCGCGGCGGTTGCGCGTCAGCGCAAGCGCCGTGACGCGGGGGATCAGGCCACGCAAGGCTGCGACCGAGGAGGCGAGCGCTCGCGCACGAGGTGACGCAGCCGCGGAGCCGACCAGAAACATGGGAGGCGCGGCGATTGCCACTGCGTCGACGCGCGCCCACCTAAGACGGCCGCCGCAATCGACGTGACCCGCCCCCCGCCCGCCCTACGCCCGCGGATGGAAGCGCCCGTGAGCGGCCCGCATGCGGTCCTCCTCGACCCGGGTGTAGATCTGGGTCGTGCTGACGGACGCATGTCCGAGCATCGCCTGGACCACACGCAGATCGGCTCCGCCGGCTAGCAGGTGCGTGGCGAACGAGTGCCGCAGGGTGTGCGGCGAGAGCTTGCGTCGCTCGATCCCAGCCGCTCGCGCACGCTGACGCACGATGCGCCAGACGTCCTGCCGCGTGAGCGCGTGGCCCCGAACAGACAGCAGCAGAGCCGGATCGTCCTCCGCCCCGACCAGCTCCGGGCGTCCGTGCTCGAGCCAGCGTCGGATCGCGGTCTCCGCCGGCGTGCCGAACGGCACGATCCGGTCCTTGCCGCCCTTCCCCCGGACGCGCACGAACCGCTCGTCGAAGTGGACGCGGTCGGCGCGGACGCCGGCGACCTCCGACGCACGCAGGCCGCAGCCGTACAGCAGCTCCAACATGGCATCGTCGCGAAGCGCGCGGGGCGAGCTCTCGCTCGACGGGGCGAGGAGGCGCTCGACATCGTTCGGCGTGAGGATCTCTGGAATCCGGCTCCACAGGCTCGGACCATCGATGTCGGCCGCCGGATCGACCGTCGCCCGGCCCTCGGCGACGAGCCACCTGTGGAGTGTGCGGATCGCGACCAGTCGCCGAGCCTGCGTCGCCGACGACATCCCGCGCTCGACCTCGCCCGCGACGAACGCGAGGACATCGTCTGGCTCGGCGTCTCGCGGCTCCCCAGAGGACAGGCCGCCGACGTAGCGGCGTAGATCGCTCTCGTACGCCCGCAGCGTGTGATCCGACGCGCCGCACTCCACCCGCAACCAGTCGAGGTACGAGGTCACGTCGGCTGGCAGAGATCGGGTGGGGGTGGTCATCGTAAGTGGTGAACAGGTAGGCGGTTCTGGAGGTTGCGGTCGTCAGCAAGGTTCCGAGGCGGAT
Source organism: Planctomycetota bacterium (assembly GCA_021776825.1). GTDB lineage: Bacteria > Planctomycetota > JAJSAM01 > JAJSAM01 > JAJVHW01 > JAJFFG01. Next base: position 59,105 of record JAJFFG010000119.1, on the reverse strand, counting down.
CCCCGTTTGCGTCGTCCCCCCCCCGACCTATACTTCTCGCCAACCCGTCGCAGGGGGCCGTTTCAGCGACTCCCATACACACGGTTGGAGGAGGCTGGAGTGGCGAAGGCCGCGAAGGGGACGGGACGTTCCCGGTCCCCCAAGAGAGCATCGTCCTCAGGTGGCGCGGCCTCCAGCACGCGCCCTGCCTCACGCCGTCGCAAGCCTGCGACGAAGAAGCCCGCCGCGAAGAAGCCCGCTGTGAAGAAGAGCGTGAAGAAGGCGGCGAGGACGCCTGCGAAGAGGGCTGCGCCCGCCACGCGGAAGACGACGCCGAAGCCCGCGGCGAAGCGAGCCTCCGTAGCGAAGAAGCGGGTCGTCAAGAAGCCTGCGGCACGAAAGCCCGCCGCGAAGAAGCCGGTGGCGAAGAAGCCGGTCGCGGCTCCCGTGGCGCCGCCGATCGCGTTCCACACGCCGAAGACGGCACCGAAGGCCTTCCAGCGGCAGTACAAATCGTGGCTGAGGCGACTGCTCTCGCTGCGTCGCCAGCTCTTCGGCGAGACCTCCCAGCTCGAGGAGGAGGCGCTGAGGGGTGGTGAGGGCGATGCGAGCGTGGATCACCTGGCGGACTCTGCCTCCGACGCGTTCGAGCAGGAGTTCAACATCTCGTTGATCGAGAGCAAGTCCGAGGCTCTCCACGACGTCGACGAGGCGATTCGCAAGCTCGATGTCGGCACGTACGGACTCTGCGAGGAGTGCGAGGAGTTGATTCCCCGAGGTCGTCTCGAGGTGCTGCCGCACACTCCGCTCTGCATCACGTGCAAGTCGGCGCAGGAGAGCGGCGGCTGGTAGTGACGCACGCCAGCCGGCGAACCCATCTTGACCACTCGCACCTCCCTTCGCCGTCGATCGACCTTCGATGCTTCGAGCGCGGGATCCGTTCGCGACGGAGGACCGCATCGATGAGCTCTGCGGACGAATCGGCCTCGGAGACCGAGCCGCTCACCGCCCGTGAGCGGCTCCGCTCGAAGCTGCCGTGGTTCGCGCTGGCGGCCGCGTGCCTGGCGGCTGACCTCTGGACGAAGTACATCGTCTTCTATCCGATGCGCCCCGAGGGCTCGGCGCCGGTGGCCGAACTCACCTCGTGGTTCCGCATCATCATCGCGTTCAACCGCGGCGTGACATTCGGGCTGGCGTCCGGCACGAGCGTCTGGATTCTGGGGCTCCTCACGGGCCTCGTGATCGTGCTCCTGATCTGGAACCTCTGGCGTCTCCCGCCGACGGCGATCACGAAGAGTCTCGCTCTGTCGATGATCATCGGTGGGGCGATCGGCAACCTGTACGATCGGACCGTTCGGCCGCACTTCGAAGCGGACTCGCGGCCCGGAGTGCGTGACTTTCTCGACTGGTACGTTCCCGACCACTGGCCCATGGCGCCTTGGATCGAAGAGAACCTGGGCTCGACCCACTGGTTCACGTCCAACGTCGCCGACGTCCTCATCGTGTGCGGAGTGTTTCTGCTGGCCTGGATGATCCTCCGCGAGCCCGCCGAGGACGCGAAGGCGGAGGCGACCTCATGAGTGACGCCGCTCCCTCTCTGGCCGTGCGTCTCGGTGCCCTCGAACTGCGCAACCCCGTGCTCACCGCGAGCGGGACGTACGGCCTCGGCTACGAGTTCGCGCGTCTGGCCGATCTCGGGGCCATCGGTGGTGTCGTCGGCAAGACGGTCACGATGCAGGAGCGTCTCGGGAACCCCCCGCCGCGGACATTCGAGACCGCCGGCGGGATGCTGAACTCGATCGGCCTGATGAACCCGGGCTGGGACGGGTTCGTGCGGGACGTGCTGCCGCGCGTCCTCGATCTGCCGTGCCCGTTTGTGCTGAATGTGGCGGGCGAGAGCGAGGAGGACTTCATCGAGCTCGCGCGGCGCGCCGGCCAGCTCGATGGCGTGGCCGGGCTCGAGCTGAACCTCTCCTGTCCGAACGTCGCCGGGGGGCTCGACTTCAGCAGCTCTCCGGAGGCCGCGGGTCGCATCGTGAGCCGCGCTCTCGCGGTCTGTGACCTGCCGGTCTTCGCCAAGCTCAGCCCGAACGTCGGCGACATCGTTCCGATCGCTCAGGCCTGCGAAGCGGCGGGTGCTACGGCGCTCTCGCTGATCAATACCTTCCTCGGCACCGCCATCGACTGGCGCAAGCGGAAGAGCATCTTCTCGCGCGGGGTCGCTGGCGTCTCCGGGCCGTCGATCAAGCCGATGGCGTTGCTGATCGTGATGCGCGTCTCCGCGGCCGTCGGCATCCCGGTCATCGGGATCGGCGGCATCGCCACGGCTCGCGATGTCCTCGAGTACATGGTCGCTGGTGCCGCGGCAGTCCAGGTCGGGACGGCGTGTTTCCTCGATCCCCGCTTGCCCGAGAAGATCGCTCACGAGCTGCGCGAGCTGCTCGCAGAAGAGGGCGTCGACCGGATCGACGAACTCACCGGCGCCGTCCACCGCCAGCAGGAGCAGGTGGAGCGGTGAAACTCGCGGACCTCACTCCCGAGCTCTTCCATCGCGCGCTCTCGATCTACCTCGGCCTCGCCTACGCGGACGTCGAACTCCCTCCGTGGGCGCGCGTGAACACGACGGGCCTCCAGACTCCGGACGACGTCCTGAAGTTGTTCTCGACGGAGGCCTCGCCCAACCCGGGTGGCGAGCGCCAGGTCCACTATGTGCTCCGCCTCGGTAACGCCCGCTACCCACACATGAAGCTGGCGTTGATGCAGCTCCAGGAACCGGGCGAGTGGTTCTGGTCGGTGGACACCCACGACCGCGCTCCGGTGCCGGAGGACTCTCCCGACTGGGACGCGTGGCAAGAGGTGCGCGGGCAGAACCTGGGCGTGAAGGAGCAAGTGGAGGCGGCGTGGCGGGAGAGCGGAGTCCCGACATGTCGGATCGTCGCGCTGGCGCTCCCGTCGTCCCGTTCCGACGGCAGCGGGCCGTTGATCCTCTGCGTCGACGACGAACAGGGCATGCGCGCCGTCGCGGTCAACATCCTCGAGCGCGCGGACTACCGGGTCGTCGAGGCCGGGTCGGGCGAAGAGGCGCTGCGCCTGTTCCAAGAACGGCGCCCCGCGCTCGTGCTCATGGACTACGAGATGCCCGAGATGGACGGTGTCGAGGTGTGCCGACGGATCCGCGAGATGGAGCGGGGCAGCGACCACAGCACGCCCGTCCTGCTGGCCACTGCGGGGCAGATGGTGCTGTCGGACGTCCCGGAGGCCGATGGCTTCCTCATGAAGCCCTACCATCGCACCCTCCTCCTTTCCTTCGTCGCACACCAGCTTCCGGGGAAGAAGGAGGGCTCCGGCGACGGGAGCCTGAGCGACGGCCCCGAATTCGCGTCCAGCTGACGCACGCCCTTCGTCAAGCCCCCGAGGCGACACACTGTCATGGCCGACTTCGAGTTCCTGGGTCGCGGTCTGAAGAGACTCTTCGGGTCTCGCAACGACCGCATCCTCAAGCAGCTCTCTCCTATCGTCGGGCAGGTGAATGCCCTCGAGCCGGAGTTCGAGCGCCTCACCGATGCGAAGCTGCGCGACAAGACGGCCGAGTTCCGCGAGCGTCTGGCGAAGGGCGAGACGCTCGACGATCTCGCGCCCGAGGCGTTCGCGGCGGTTCGCGAGTCCTCGAAGCGCACGCTCGGCATGCGCCACTTCGACGCGCAGGTCATCGGTGGGCTGATCCTGCATCAGGGCAAGATTGCCGAGATGACGACCGGTGAGGGCAAGACCCTCGTCTGCACGATGCCGGCGTACCTCAACGCACTCACCAGCAACGGGGTCCATGTCGTCACGGTGAACGACTACCTGGCGCGACGCGACGCGAAGTGGATGTCGCCCGTCTTCGCCGCGCTGGACATGCACGTCGGCGTGATCCAGTCGCAGATGATGCCGTCGATCCGACTGCCGCAGTACCGCGCCGATCTGACGTACGGCACGAACTCGGAGTTCGGGTTCGACTTCCTGCGCGACAACATGAAGTTGCGACTCGAGGACCAGACGCAGCAGGGCAAGCACAACTACGCGATCATCGATGAAGTCGACTCGATCCTCATCGACGAGGCCCGCACGCCGCTGATCATCGCGGGCCAGGCCGAGCAGTCGGCCGATCGCTACTACACGGTGGACGCCATCGTGAAGCAGCTGAAGGAGGGCCCGCACTTCGAGGTCAACGAGAAGGACCATCACGTGGTCCTGACCGAAGAGGGTATCGAGCGCGCGCAGCAGCTAGCCGACGTGGGCTCGTTCTACGAGCCGCAGAACATCGAGTGGCCGCACCACCTCGACCAGGCTCTGAAGGCGAACTACCTCTACAAGATGGACAAGGAGTACGTCGTCGACGACGCCGGCGAGGGGCCGGAGATCGTCATCGTGGACCAGTTCACGGGCCGCAAGATGCGCGGCCGACGCTGGAGCGACGGGCTGCACCAGGCCGTCGAGGCCAAGGAGAGCCTCCAGATCCGCGAGGAGAACCAGACCCTCGCGACGATCACGTACCAGAACTTCTTCCGTCAGTACGACAAGCTGGCCGGGATGACCGGGACCGCGCTGACGGAGGCGTCCGAGTTCCTGAAGATCTACACGCTCGACGTCATGGTCGTCCCGACCAACCGGCCGCTGCGCCGCGACCAGGCCGAGGACCTCATCTACCGCACGGAGCGCGAGAAGTACGACGCTGTCGTGGAGGAGATCTCGAAGGTCCACACCGACGGCCGCCCCGTGCTCGTCGGCACCACGAGCGTCGAGAAGAGCGAGCGACTCGCCGCGCTCCTCGCGGCAAAGGGCGTCCCACACGAACTGCTGAACGCCAAGCATCACGAGCGTGAGGCGACCATCGTCGCGGACGCCGGCCAGCCGGGCTCCGTCACGATCGCGACCAACATGGCCGGTCGCGGCACGGACATCGTGCTCGGGCCCGGCGTGAAGGAGAAGGGCGGCCTCCACGTCGTCGGCACCGAGCGTCACGAGGCACGGCGCATCGACAACCAGCTTCGCGGTCGCGCGGGCCGGCAGGGCGATCCCGGCTCGTCACAGTTCTTCCTCTCGCTCGAAGACGACCTGATGCGCATCTTCGCGAAGGACTGGGTCGGCACCATGCTCCAGAAGCTCGGCCTCGAGGACGGGCAGGAGATCCAGTCGACGATGGTCACGCGCATGATCGAGCGCGTGCAGCGCAAGATGGAGTCGCACAACTTCGACATCCGCAAGAACCTGCTCGAGTACGACGCGGTCAACAACGAGCAGCGCAAGGAGGTCTACGGCTGGCGGCAGGCGATCCTCGAGGGGCGCGACCAGCACGATCGCGTGGTCACGATGATCCGGTCCGTCTGCGATCGTCTGGCGCCGCATTACCTCGATCTCGAGGGCGATGACGACGAGCCGGATCGCGCGGGCTTCTGCGATCGCTTCCAGCAGGTGTTCGGGACGCGCTCCCTGGAGCCCGCGGACATCAAGAGTCTCGCGTTCGCTGAGGCCGGCCGCGTGGCCGGCGACCGGGCCGTCGGACTCTACGAGGAGCGGAGCCGCCAGTTCGGCGAGGACCGCCTGAAGCCGCTCGAGCGCTACCTGCTCCTGCAGACGATCGACGACAAGTGGAAGGATCACCTCCAGGCGCTCGACTACCTGCGCACCGGCGTCGGCATGCGCGGGTACGGGCAGGAGGATCCGAAGATCGTGTACCGCCGCGAGTCGGCGGCGTACTTCGGCACGATGCTGGAACTCATCCAGGACCACGTCGTCGGCCTCGTCTTCCGCGTCGAGCCTCCGGAGAGCCCCGACGAACTCGAGCCGCGTGATCAGCCCGGCCCGTCGCTGCCGCCACCGGCCGAGCCCGAGGTCGACGAGCTGGCGTTCGACGAGGACGTCTGGGGTGACTACGAAGACGGGATCGACTGGGAGGAAGCCGAGCGCGAGCAGGCGCGTCAGCTGCGCGAGGCCGCGGAGGCTGCGGATGCCAAGCGCCGCGCCGCGGCCGAGGGCGGGACGGCGACCGCCGGTGGTGGCGGGACGATGACGGCCGCGGGTCCCGGGCAGGGCAGCTTCCGATCGCGTCAGCAGGTTGCCCGTCAGCGCGCCGCCGGACCCCGTCCAGCTCAGGACCCGTTCCTGGTCAAGAAGGAGAAGGACGCGAAGCCGAACGAGCCCTGTCCGTGCGGCAGTGGACGCAAGTTCAAGAAGTGCCACGGGGGATGACGCGATGACCGCGTCCGCGGGCGGGAGCCCGCCGGGCGCCGGCACACGGGCCGCCCCGCCGCCCGGCAACCGCACGCGCCTGCGTGTGTTGCAGGTGGTGTACGACTTCTTCTACCTCGTCGCGGCGCTGCTGCTGCTCCCGGTGATCGCCGTGATGATGGTGATCAGCAGCCGTTGGCGCGCCGGGTTCGGAGAGCGACTCGGCTTCCTCGATCCGATCGAGACCGACCGCGCCGTGATCTGGATCCACGGCGTGTCGGCCGGCGAGGTGATCGCGGCACTGGAACTCGTGAACCTGATCGACGCGGAGATGCCCTGGGTCGAGGTCGTCCTGAGCACCACGACCCGGAACGGGCAGCAGGCGGCGATCGCCACGTACCCCGGCAAGCGCGTCGTCTACTACCCGCTCGACTTCTCGTTCGCGACGGCACGCGTCGTCGATCGCGTCCGCCCGGAGCTCGTCCTGTTGATGGAGCTCGAGCTCTGGCCGAACTTCCTGATCACGACGAGCCTGCGTGGAGTGCCGGTCCTGCTCGCGAACGGCCGGATGTCCGGCAAGAGCGCCCGCGACTACCACATCCTGCAGCGCTTCATTCCCGAGCCGATGACCCGCGTTCTCCACTACTGCGTGCAGTCGAAGGAGTACGCGGATCGCTTCCGGTCGTTGGGCGTGCCGGCGGACCGGATCACCACGACGGGCTCGATGAAGTTCGACAACATCCAGCAGGTCTCGGACGACGAGGCGGCGGCGCTGCGTGCGCGGCTCGGCATCGGTGACGACGACTTCGTTCTGGTCGGGGGGAGCACGCACGACTCCGAAGAGGCGCTCCTGCTCGACGCGTTGCTCGAGATTCGTGAGACCGATCCGACGGCTCGGCTCGTCCTCGTGCCGCGCCACCCGATGCGCCTCCGCGACGTCAACTCCGCGATACGCTCACGCGGTCTGGTCCCGGTGGAGCTGAGCGCGCTGGACGAGTCCGGCTGGCCGGCGGACGTGGAGCCGCTCCAGGGTGTCGTCGTGGTGGACGCCATGGGCGTGCTGGCGCGCCTCTACGCCGTCGCCGACCTCGTCTTCGTCGGCGGGAGCCTCACCAAGCGCGGTGGCCAGAACATGATGGAGCCTGCTGGCCTCGGCAAGCCCGTCGTGGTCGGACCCAACACGTGGAACTTTCGTGACCCGATGGAACTCCTGCGCACGCGGGACTGCATCGTTCAGGCGCCCGATCGGGCGTCGGTGCAGCGGGCCTTGGTCGAGCTCCACGGCGATCCTGAGCGCAGGACGCGACTCGGACGCAACGGCCGCGGCGTGTGCCTCGAAAGCAAGGGCGCGACGCGCCGGATCTTGGACATACTGGAGGACTACGTACCGGCCCGCGCGTGATGTGCGGCCGGACGAGTTGTTGGAGGTCGAGCAGCGCGATGAGCACCCGTCATCTCTTCACATCCGAGTGCGTTTCCATGGGGCACCCGGACAAGGTCGCGGACCAGATCAGCGACGCTGTGGTCGACGCGTTCCTCGCTCAGGACCCGGATGCCCGCGTGGCCGTCGAGACGCTGGTCACGACCGATCTCGTCGTGCTCTCTGGCGAGATCAACGCGAAGCCCGGGACGCAGGTCCTCTACGAGCCGCTCGTGCGGCGCACGATCCGGGAGATCGGCTACGACGACCCGGCGCTCGAGTTCGACGCCGACTCGTGCAACCTCCACATCCACGTGCATCAGCAGTCGCCGGACATCTCGATGGGTGTCGATCAGGACAGCGGCGAGCTCGGTGCCGGCGATCAGGGCCTGATGTTCGGGTACGCGTGCGACGAGACGCCCGAACGCATGCCGCTGCCGATCACGCTGGCGCGCCGCATCCTCGACCGCCAGGTCGAGCTGCGGCAGGACGGCACGCTGCCGTGGCTGCGCCCGGACGCGAAGTCGCAGGTGACGGTCGAGTACGAAGGCGATCGTGCCGTGCGTCTGCACACGGTCCTGATCTCCACCCAGCACGCGCCGGACATCGCGCGCGCTGAGTACGTGGAGGCGTGCATCGAACAGATCCTGCGCCCGTCGTTGCCGCACGATCTGCTCGACGACGACACGATCTTCCACGTCAACCCGACGGGGAACTTCGTGATCGGAGGTCCGCACGGTGACACCGGCCTGACCGGCCGAAAGATCATCGTCGACACGTACGGTGGCTGGAGCCGCCACGGTGGTGGCGCCTTCAGCGGCAAGGACCCTTCGAAGGTGGACCGCTCGGCGGCCTACATGTGCCGCTACGTCGCCCGCAACCTCGTGGACGCGGGTCTCGCGCGTCGCTGCGAAGTGCAGCTCGCCTACGCCATCGGCGTCGCTGAGCCGCTCTCGGTGCGCGTTGACACGTTCGGCTCGGGGTCCGCCTCCGAGGTCCGTCTGGCGGAGCTGGTGCGCGAGCACTTCGACCTCACGCCGGCCGGGATGCTGGAGACGCTGCAGCTCCGCAGGCCGATCTATCTGCCGACCGCACGCTTCGGTCACTTCGGTCGCAGCGGCGACGGATACGGGTGGGAGCGGAGCGACCGCGCGGAGACCCTGCGCGCCGCCACGAGCTGAGCTTCCTGTGAGCCCGGTCGTAATCCGCTGTGGGGCCCGGGCTTCCGACGAATCGACGGCGTCGTCGCCGCGACGACGCCGAATCGAGAGTGCGCGCTCCGAAGACCGTCTGCGTCGTTCCCAGGAAGCCGCTTGAAGTGTCCGAGAAGGCGGTGGTACATTCCGCCCGCGTTGGGCTCGCCAGGTTCCGGCGGTCAGATGATCGCCGGTTTCCGCGTGTTCGGTGCGAGAACCGAACTGGGAGCTTCCGTACCTGGGCGGAAGAGGAGGGCATGCATGCGTAATCGGGCGCAGGGTTTCACCCTGATCGAAATCCTGGTGGTCATCACGATCATCGCCAGCCTTGCAGGCGCGGTGCTGATCCTGGTGCCACGCATCCAGGAAAAGCAGAAGCAGACCACCTGCGCGAACAACCTTCGCCAGCTGGGCGGCATCTACATGACCGAGTCGATCGAGAGGCCGGGACTGCCGAAGTACAGCGGCGCGTCGCTGTTCCTCTATTACCGCCAGCGCGGGACGATCAAGAACGGCCAGGAAGAGGTTCTCCTCTGCCCTGGTGACCAGGCTGTGCTGTTCCCGGCAACGCCGGCTGACCGCGACCGCTACGACGAGTTCAACCTCGAAGAGCCGCCGTCTGACGCCTGCTCGTACGCGGTACGTGACTTCCGCAACTATCCGCTCAATCCCGAGTCGGATCGGTCTGAGGTCATCGCTGCCGATCGTAACGGTCCGAGGGGCGACCTGGTGCACCACCAGGGCGGTCTGAACATCCTGTTCGATGACGGCTCCGTGAAGTTCACCGATCGTGAGGCTCTTGGCCTCTCGCAGGGTGATCCGATCGTGGTCGGCCCGGACTCCGATGTCGACATGCTCTCGAAGGTCATCTTCGCGCCGCCGCGTAAGGAGTAGGTGGAGGACGCGCTCGCCGCATCCACTGCCTCGAGGGAGACGACCTCATGAAGCGAATCCTGATTGCCACCGCTGCTGCTGCTGCCCTGTTCGGGGCCGTGGCGCTGGCTCCGGAGTCCGCTGACGCCGCAGGGCGTTGGCGCATCAACTTCACTCCGGGCGAGATGGCCAATGTCATCTCCGGCGGCAAGGCCAGCTATTACATGACGTACTCGGTCAAGAACGCATCCGGCAGCGCTCGCAAGGCGCCGATCCGGATCGAGCTTCGCACCGAGACGAAGAAGACGTACGGCGATCACTACGATGCCGGCACGTCGCGGGCGGTCGCGAAGGACGAGGGGAAGGTCCGTCATTCGACGCGTGCCATCCGCTCGACCGAGCTGGCCGACAGCGGCGCCGCGGACGGTCTGGCCTCCTTTGGCCGCATCGATCCGAACGCGGATGAGCTCGAGGTGCGTGTCTACGGTCTGTGGGATCCGATCGTCCGCGACAAGCGCGGTCGGACGTTCGCAGAGCGTCGCGTGCTGGTCCTCAAGTACAAGCGCTCCGGCGACGAGTACAACCGCCCTTCGGACACGATCACGTTTGTGAGTCGGGCCGAAGAGGTCGAGGGCGAGCCGAAGCAGTTGCACACCGAGTAGCGACGAGTTCCAACGCACACGAGTTGCAACACTCAGGGCCCCGGTCTCGCGAGAGACCGGGGCCTGTTGGATTCTCCAGCTAGGAGCCCGTCCGAGTAACCCGCTGGCCTGCGAGCATCCTCGACCGGACAGTCTCCTAGATAGGGACTGAAGGTCGTCGGCCTCCGTGCCGAACCTCAAGGTATGAGCCGTTACCACGACTGGGCGATCGATCAACGGTCCGCGGACGCGACGGATGAGGACGCTACTGCTGCGAGGCATGGAGAACGTCCGGGCGGAGTGGTCGCTGCTCTGCACCCCGCACAACCTGCTGAATCTCGCCGCCGCGCGGGCCTGATCCGGGGCGGGAGGCGTCCGGGCGCGTCCTTTGAAGCGTGAGGAGAAACCTCAGACGCCGTGAGATCCCCGCTCCGCGCACCCGAGCACGTGATGGCCGCGGAAACCGTGCGCCAGTCTGATCTCCCAATGAGCTAGGAGGCCGTGCTCCACGGGCGCGCGGATCGGCGGTGACGCAACTCGGACGGGCGGCTAACCCGCCGAGCGTCGCCGCGTGGGTGCAGGAGGCGGCGGGCGCGACTTCCAACGGACGGCGGCGGCGCCGAGGCCCGTGACGGCGGCATCGTGCAGCGCGCGGCTCGGCTCGATTCCGCGGTCCTCGATGCGGTAGCGCGCCCGAATGCCGGGCGCGGGGGTCAGCTCTAGGACGACACCGCGCTTGCCGGGGAAGGTCTCGAGCAGTCGCCGGATCGCCGGGATCGCCTCCTCCTCCGCGCCGATGGTGGGGACGAGGATCAAGGTGCCGGCGAGCTCGACGAACGCGTCGTCGATGGGGACGAAGCGGTCGACCTTGAGATCCGGCTCCTCGCGGGAGAGGTCCAGGGTCGCCTCGACGAACCCGATGGCTTCGTCGGTGAGGCTCTCGCCGTGCTTCTCGTACCCATCCGCGAACATGATGCAGCCGACGCTGCTGTCAAGCCCCTCGAGCCGGAAGCGCGCGTACTTGCGCGTCGTGTTTCGGCCGGACTTCGGGTAGGCGGCCTTGAGCTGCGTGAGCATGCCGCCGACGTAAACGCGCGTACCGTTGCCCAGCGAGGCCAACCCCCCGATCCCCGCCGACGAGAAGGCCTGAAGGACGCCCGCATGCTTCGCGAGCGGATGGCTCGACATGTAGAAGCCGAGCGCGTCCTTCTCATGCTGCAGGACCTCCTTCTCCGGCCACGACTCGACGTCGGGCAGCGCGGCGGTCGGCGGTGGTGCCGCGTTGTTGCCCCCGCCGCCGAAGAGGGACATCTGTCCGGCGCGCTTGTCCTCCTGGACAGCAGCAGCGGAACGAAGCGAGGACTCCAGGGCCGCCATCAGCTGTGCGCGATGGTCGCCGAGCGCGTCGGTCGCGCCGGACTTCACCAGGGCCTCGAAGCTCGTCTTGCCGACGCACTGCAGGTCGACGCTCTCGCAGAGGTCGGCCAGGGTGTCGAAGTCGGCCTCGTGATCGGCGCGCGCCGCGACGATGGCCTCGGCCGCTCCGCCGCCCACACCCTTGACGGCCGCGAGCGCGAACCGGATCGCGGCGCACTCCTCGCCGTCGTCGCGGGTCGCTGACTCCACCGTGAACTCCGGGCCAGACCGGTTCACGTCGGGTGGCAGCACCGGGATGCGCATGCGCTTGCACTCTTCGATCGTCCCGACCACCTTGTCGGTGTTGCCCATGTCGCACGTCATCAGCGCGGCGATGAACTCGACCGGGTAGTTCGCCTTCAGGTACGCGGTCTGATAGCTGAGCACCGCGTAGGCGGTGGTGTGGCTCTTGTTGAACGCGTACTTCGCGAACTGCTCCATCACGTCCCAGATCTGAGTCGCGAGATCGCGCTCGGCGCCGTTGGCGATGCAGCCTTCGACGAACTGCCCCTTGAACTCGAGCATCACGTCGAGCTTCTTCTTGCCCATCGCCTTGCGCAGGCCGTCCGCCTCGTTCATCGAGAACCCGGCGAACCGGTGCGCGATGAGCATGATCTGCTCTTGGTAGACGAACGTGCCGTACGTGTCCTTGAGCAGCGGCTCGAGGCCTGCGTGCAGGTACGAGATCTCCTCTTCGCCGTGCTTGCGACGCACGAATTGATCGACCATCCCGGTCGTCAGCGGTCCGGGGCGGTACAGCGCCAGCACGGCGATCAGGTCGTCGAAGCGGTCCGGCTTGAGCTTCTGCAGCAGGTCCCGCATGCCGCCGGACTCGAGCTGGAACACGCCGAGCGCCTCGCCGCGCTGGAGCAGGTCCCACGTGGTGCGATCGTCGAACTCGAGTGCGTCGAGATCGATGCGCGTACCGGTCGTGAGCTCGATCAGCCTCACGGCCTTGTCGAGGACGGTCAGAGTCTTGAGCCCGAGGAAGTCGACCTTGAGCAGGCCAATGTCCTCGAGGTAGTCCATCGTGTACTGCGTCACGACGTCCTGACCGACCTTGTAGAGCGGTACGTACTGGCTCAGCGGGCCGTCGCCGACGACCACGCCCGCCGCGTGCGTCGAGGCGTGACGTTTGAGCCCCTCGAGACGCAGCGAGATGTCGAAGAGCTCCTTGTAGCGCGGGTCCTGCGCGAGCTCCTGCAGGTCCGGATCGGCCTCGATCGCACCGGGGAGCGTGGCGCCGGGGCCGTTCGGGATCTTCTTCGCCAAGACGTCGATCTCGGCGAGCGGTACGTCCAGTGCGCGACCGACGTCGCGGACCACGGCGCGAGCGGCCATCGTCCCGAACGTGATGATCTGCGAGACGCACTCGCTGCCGCCGTACTTCTCGGTGACGTACTCGATCACCTCGGCGCGCCCGTCACGGCAGAAGTCGATGTCGATATCGGGCATCGACACGCGCTCGCTGTTCAGGAAGCGCTCGAACAGCAGGTCGTACTTGAGCGGACACACGTCGGTGATGCGCAGGGCGTACGAGACGATCGAGCCCGCGGCACTGCCGCGACCCGGGCCGACCGGGATGCCCCGCTCCCGCGCGTGCCGCACGAAGTCCCACGTGATCAGGAAGTACGAGACGAAGCCCATCGTCCGGATGACGTCCATCTCGTACTCGAGGCGCTCGACGGCGGCGGCCGACGGAGGATCTCCGTAGCGCTCGACCAGTCCCTTGCGGCACAGCTCGTCGAAGTACTGGTCCGGGGTGAGTCCGCCCGGCGGCTCGAACCGCGGCAGGTGGAACTCGCCGAACGGCAACTCGAGGTTGCAGCGTTCGGCGATGTCGAGCGTGGACTGGACCGCCTCGGGGAGATCGTCGAAGAGGCGTGCCATGTCATCGCCGGAGCGCAGCCAGAAGTCGCTCGACTTGTGCTTCAGACGGCGGTCGTCCTTGACCGACTTGCCGGTGGAGATCGCCATGCGGATCTCTTGCGCGAACGCGTCCTCGGAGGAGAGGTAGTGCACGTCGTTCGTCGCGACCAGCGGCAGCGAGAGTTCGCGCGCGAGACGCATGAGGTCGGCGTTGTTCTCGGCTTGGCCCTCGGTCCCATTGCGCTGGAGCTCGACGTAGTACCGGTCGCCGAACACGTCTCGATACCAAGCCGCCGCCTCGTACGCCTGATCCCGCCGGTCGGTCCGAAGCAGGTAGCTCGTCTCGCCCTTGAAGCAACCGGAGAGGACGATCAGGCCCTCGCTCTTCTCGGCGAGCACGTCCTTGTCGATTCGGGGGTTGTAGTAAAAGCCCTCGGTGAAGGCCGTGGACGAGAGCTGGACGAGGTTGCGATACCCCGTGAGGTTTTGTGCGAGCAGGGTCAGGTGGAACGACGACACGCCCGTCATCGCATCGCGACGCCGGTCGGTGCGCGGCCCCGGCGCCATGTACGTCTCGAGGCCGATGATCGGTCTCACGCCCTCCGCGCGGGCGGCCTTGTAGAAGGGGATTGCCCCACACATGTTCCCGTGGTCGGTCAGGGCGATCGACGACATCTCACGCTCGCCGCACGTGCGAACGAGGTCCTTGACCTTGGCGGCTCCGTCGATCAGCGAGAAGTCGCTGTGGACGTGCAGATGGCAGAAGTCCATGGCCGGAGAGGATACGCCGGTGGCACGACACGAGACGCGTCCGAGCAACGCGATTCGGCGCTTCGTGACCGGATCGTTAGAAGGAGGCGCATGATGACGCCCATGAGCCACACCCCGACCGCCGCGCTGCTCGTTCTGACGCTCCTCTTGCCGGCCTGCGCCGGCGGCGGCTCCGACCGTGGGGCAGGAGGCTCCCCCGGTGGGGCGGCACCCTCGACGGCGAAGACGTTCGACGGCGACACGGCCGCGTTCATGCGAGCCGGTCTGCACCAGTTCTCCGACGGCGACTCTGCGTGGGCGAGCACGCGCGCTCAGTGGTTGGCGCTCGGCGACCGCGAGGCGTCGTTCCTCGTCACCAACATGTTCGGTGCCCTGCTGGCCGCCCAGCGCTCCGTTGCGCCGGAGCTGGTCGAGCGGGCTCGCCACGAGCTCGTGCTGATCGGCGCGCCGTCGGTCCCCCTGCTCGCCGACGTCCTCGCCGCGGGTACGGTGACCACCGTCTATGACGAGATCGCGGAGACCGACAAGCCGTTCGCGGTGGACGACGACGCGCGCCGCGAGGCCGCCGAGGTTCTGGCTCTGATCGGCGCTCCCGCTGCGCGGGCTACGTCCGACGTTCTCTCGCGTGCGGAGACGAAGAGCGGCCGGCGGTTCGCGCTGCAGTCGCTCGGGAACATGGGCGACCGTGGTGGCGCGACGTCGCGCGACACGCTCGTGCGCTACACGCGTGATGACGACTGGGTGCTGCGCGTCGCGGCGGTCACTGCCCTGCGAACCCTGACCGACGCCGAGTCGGAGCGCGCACTGGCCGAGGCATTGGGCGACGACGAGGATCTCGTGCGACAGAACGCGCTCGGGTCGCTCGTGATGCGGCGGGCGTCCGGGACGCTGCCGGCGATCCGCTCCTCGCATGCGCGCGCTCGTGACGCCGGTCGACTCGTCGAGTCGCGTCGTCTGGAGCGTGCGATCCGCACGCTCGAGTCGCGTCGGTGACAGGCGGTGGCTGGCGGACCGGCAAGCGCGAGGGAGCGTGCGCCGCATGCGAGGCCTCGTTCGCCGCGGGCGATGCCGTCGTGTCGGCGCTCTACGAGGAGACCGCCGATGACGGCGACGTCCGCTTCGTTCGCAGCGACTGGTGCGATGCGTGCTTCGATCCCGACGCGCGCCCCCCGTACTCGTGGTGGCGCCTCGCGATGCCGGCGGAGCGCAAGGCCGCATTCGACCTCGACGTCGCGCGCGAGTTCCTCCTGAGGCTGCTCCAGGAGAACGCACCCGACCGCGTCTCGCTCCGGTATCTGCTGGCGCTCCTGCTGATGCGCAAGCGCATCGTGCGCGTCGAGGAGCAGTTGCACGACGATCGCGGCGAGATCATGGTCGTACGCGTCCGTGGGCACGAGTCGCCGTGGGAGATCGTCTGCCCCGAGATCGACGAGACCGAGGCCGAGTGGCTCCGTGATCAACTCGGCGTGCTCTTCAATCTCGGCGACGACCCCGCTGAGGGCTGACGGCTGACGCCTGACGGCGCGCAGCCGATCTATCGGACGATCTAGCGGAGTTCGAACGCGACGACGGCTTCGTCTTCGTGGAGCACACGCGCCCAGGAGGCGTCGCGGAGCTGGCGCTCGAGGTCAGCGTAGCGACGCGTCCGGCCTCCGCTCAGCGGCGGGCTCCAGAGCACGACGAAGCGTGCGCCGAATCGCTCCTGCAACTCGCCCCGCAGTTCGTCGGGAGCGAGCGTTCCGCTGACGACGCGCGCCTCGGCTCGGGCGTCGTCGGGATCGTGGGCGGGCAGGTACCAGGGGTCCATCCCACTCACGTAGCGCAGCTCCGGCGCTGCATGAAACAGTGCGGCGAAGTCGTCCCAGCGCGCGTTGAACACGACGTCGCCCGGAGATGCCGCGGCCGAGACGGCGGTCATCGCCGGCACGACCTCGTCGGCGGCGTCGGGGCCGTGGTCACGCAGGAGCCCGCCGAGCGCCCAGACGCTGCCCAGCACGCCGACGATGAGCGCTAGGCCGACGGCCTGACGATGCCATCGCGCAGGCCGGACGGAGTGCGGTCCCGAGATCGCCACGGCGGCGGCGAGCACGGCGAAGGGATGCCAGTACTCGAGGAACCGCACGGAGCGCAGGGTGGCCGCCAGGGTCAGCACGGCGACGGCGGCGGTCGCGACGCTCGCGGCCTCGCGACGACGGAGGGCGAGGAAGCCCGCGTACCCGGTGAGGATCAGGGACGGCCAGAGCTGGCCCAGGAGCGTGCCGATCGATCCGGTGCCGAGCTCGCTCGGGAGGGCCAGCCGGATGGAGTCGCCGCCGGGCAGCTCGACGAGCCCACCATTCGCGGCCGTCTCGAGCGAACCGGCCATCAGGCCCCAGACGTGGAACGTCGCGCGGGTGCCGTCCGGCCCGACCGACCAGAAGCCCGGGTGCAGGAGAACGCCCGCGGCGATGCCGACCAGGACTGCGAGCGCCTCGCGGAGCGGCAGTCGTCTCTGGTCGACCCAGAGTCCGAGGCACGCGCAGCCTCCGACCAGCAGGGCGGGCGCCGGGACCTGATAGACGAGCAGCGCCACGGTGGCGAGACCGCCGGCGACGATCGCGCGCCGTCGAAGCACGGCCACGAACAAGAGGAGGAGGACCGCGACGACGAGTGGCGTGGGGCGTCCCATGAGCAGTCGCCAGGTCCACAGCGGCGAGGTGGCGAGCAGGAGCAGCGCCCAGCCCGGCGCGATGCGGACGCGCAACGCGGCGGCGGAGACGCCCAGTGCGAGCACGGCGAGTGCGGACTGGAGCACGATCACCGTCTGCAGGGGGCGATCCCCGTGCTCGACGAGCGCGGCGAACCAGTGCCAGCCAAGGCTCCAATCGGCGGGGAGGTCCGCGTACGCGCTTGCGACGAGCCAGGGGAACGAGCGTCCGAGCAGGTCGGCCTCTCCGGCTGCGATCAGTCGCACCAGACGATCGTGGAACCAGGCATCCCGGTCGACGGGGCCTCCGAGGAGCTGCATCAGACCGAGGACGACGAGGCCTGCCACGATGGCAGACACCAGGGAGGCCCCGATGGACGCAACGGTGCGGGGGACGAGGCGACCCCGCACGCCCTCCACAGCCTCGGCGGAGGCTCCCGTGCCGTCGTTCTCAGCGCTCAACGGGCTCGGTTTGACCCGTGAGTGGGGCCGGTGGCGCCGGTGCGTGCCGTCGGTGATCCCGGTCGCAGTTTCCTGCTTCGGCGAAACCCGTTTCTCAGCAACGACTTATGACGAAGCGCGCGAATTCGCACGGGATCGGTGGGTTGCGGGTGGGAAGTCGCGTGGGGTAATGTGGGGATCTGTGGGGGCATGTGGGGTGCTCCGGTCGACGCGAGCCGCGTCGTCCAGGGCGCCTCGCGCGCCGTCGGAAGGAGCAGGGTCCGGGTGTTCGTCGGTCGGCACGCACGCAATCTCGACGGGAAGAGCCGTGTGGCCATCCCCGCAGAGTACGTGAACCGGCTCCAGCCAGATGACCGCGCGGAGATGTACGTCGCGCCGGGTCCGAAGGGCTGCATTCGTCTCGTCCCCAAGTCCTACTGGGATCAGGAGTTCGAGCGACTCGCTCGCGAGAGCGCGTCCGTGGTGCCGGACGAATTCTATCACCACTGCCAGCTGCGCCCCGTCGACAAGGCCGGGCGACTCCTCCTCGACGACCGTGCTCGCGACCTCGCCGGCCTCTCCGAGCCGGGCAGCGGCGAGCAGGTCGGCGTGATGGTCTGCGGCTCCGGCCGCTACCTCCAGGTCTGGGACCGCACTCGCTACGAGAGCCTCGCGCGACGTCCGCGCGACTTCGCAACCGATCTCCAGGCGGGACCGCCCCGGGACTCGGGGCGCACAGAATGATGCCCACGGCCCACGTTCCCGTGCTGCTCGAGGAGGTCCTCGAAGCGCTCCAGCCGGGTCCGAGGGCCGTCCTCTTGGACGGGACGCTCGGCGTCGGCGGCCATTCGTCTGCCTGGCTGCGGGCCACCGTCGACGCCGGGGAAGCCGGGCGCGTCGTCGGTGCGGATCGCGACGCAGTCGTCCTCGCGCAGGCAAGCGAGCGGCTCGATGCCGAGTTCCCGGGCGCGCTCCACGCGCATCACGGCTCCTACGAGGAGGCGGCCGAGGCCGTGCGTGCGGCGGACCTCCCGTCGGTTGACGCGGCGCTGCTGGATCTCGGTGTCTCGAGCGTCCAGCTCGACCAGGCAGAGCGCGGCTTCAGTTTCCGGGCGCCGGGTCCACTGGACATGCGCATGGACCCCGGCAGCGGTGGCGAGACGGCAGCTGATCTCGTGAACGCGCGTGACGAGGACGAACTGGCCGACGTCTTCACTCGCTTCGGCGAGGAGCCGGCGGCGCGGCGTGTGGCGCGCGCCATCGTGTCGGAGCGGCGCACAGCCCCGTTCCGGGACACGCTGCGCCTCGCCGAGTGCGTCGCGAGGGCAGCCGGCGGGCGGCGCGGACGCCTCCACCCGGCGACGCGGGTCTTCCAGGCCCTGCGCATCGCGGTCAACGACGAGCTCGGCCGGCTCGAGCGGGGGCTCCCCGCTGTTGCCGACTGCGTCCATCCGGGGGGCCGGATGGGCGTCATCACCTTCCACCGGCTCGAGGATCGGCTGGTGAAGGACTTCTTCCGCGCGGGGAAGCGTGGGGGGCGATTTCGGGTGCTTCCGGATCGGACGCCCACTGGTGGGGAGCGGGGCCGGAACCCGCGGAGTCGGTCAGCCCGACTGCGCGCGGTCGAGGTCCTGACGGGGTCCGAGACCCCGGCGACGGGGAGGGATGCGGCATGATGCAGGATCGGATCGGAGCACTCTTCCCCGTCGCAGCTGCGGCGGCCTTGCTGGCAGCACTGGCCGCCGTGTCGACGCACTCGGCGAACACGTGCGCCGGGTACGCGCTCGGGCGCGGTGAGCGGACCACCGACGCGCTGCTGCGCCGTCGTCGTGGCGCCCTCGAGCGTATCGAGCGCCTGCGCAGTCCGGAGCGCCTGTTCGCCGCTGCGCAGCAGCTGAACCTCCGAGATCCTGAGTCGCTCGACATCCTCCGCGCCGAGGACGTGCTCTTGGCTCGCCGCTACCGGGACACGCACGATGGCGCGTTTGCCGAGGCCGGCCGGTGACCCCCGCCCGCTTCCAGCTCCGGGCCGTGGGTGCCCTCGGTCTCGTTCTCGTGGCCTTGGCCGCTCTCGTCGTCCGTCTCGGGACCATCCAGACTGCGGGGCACGAGGAGTGGGCGGATCGCGCCACGGGGCAGCAGATCTGTCCCACAGAGGTGCTCCCCGCGGAGCGCGGCGCGGTGGTCGATCGTCACGGGCGCGTGCTGGCCCGTTGCGTGGATCGTCCTTCCGTCGCGCTGGACCCGCAGATGGTGCGACTCCACCGCGAGACCGAGCGCGTCGTCCGCATACTGAACGAAGAGCTCGGCGAGGACGTCTCCGAGCTGCTGGCCGAGGCGCGACCCGGCCGGCGCTTCGCCTACGTGCGCCGCCGGATCACCGACGTCGACGCCGTGAAGCGCGTGCGCGAGCGTGCGGCCAAGGAACAGGTGCGCGGGATCGTCGTCCTGCACGAGTCGGTGCGGAGCTACCCCGCGGACTCGCTCGCGGCGCAGGTCGTCGGCTTCACCTACGAGGGAACGGACGGGATGACCGGGGCGGAGGGCGCCGAGATGCTCGCCGACGCCCGACTCCGCGGCGTTCCCGGACGGCGCCAGGTCGAGCGGGACGGTCGCGGGCGCAAGGTCGTGCTCGGTGATCACGACCACGACGGTCCCGTGGACGGCGCCGACGTGCGTCTGACCATCGACTCGACGCTGCAGCGGTACGCCGAGCAACTGGCCGACGACGTGATGGCGAAGCACGCCCCGAAGTCTGCGGTCATCGGCCTGATGGACGTGCGGACCGGTGATGTTCTCGCCGTGGCGTGCCGACCGACCTTCGACCCCAACGACCCGGCCGCCGCGGACCCCGCCTCGCGTCGGAACCGCTTCTTCACCGACGTCTTCGAGCCGGGGAGCATCTTCAAGCCCCTCGTCATGGCCGCGGCGCTCGACGCCGGGGTCGTGCGGCCGGGCCAGCAGATCGATTGCAATCCGGGCACGTTCACGATCGGGACGCGGACGATCCGTGAGGACAAGCACAAGAACCTCGGCGTGCTGACTCCGGCGATGGTCCTGGCGAAGTCCAGCAACGTCGGGATGGCGCAGATCGGGCTCGCGCTCGGGATCGACCGACTCCACGACGCCGTCCGTCAGATGGGGTTCGGGCGCCGCACGGGTGCCGGTTGGCCGGCGGAGTCCGCCGGAATGATGACGCCGCTGCGGAAGTGGACTCCCGAGTACACGGTCTGCTCCGTGTCGTTCGGCCACGAGATCGCGGTGACGCCCGCTCAGATGCTGGCGTCGTACGCCGCGCTCGGGAACGGCGGCTGGTTGCACGCGCCGCGCATCTTCGCCGACGCCCCCCGCGCGGAGCCGGTGCAGATGATCGGCGAGCGCGGGATCCGCGAGGTCGGTCCGATGCTCGAAGAGGTCTACCGCAGCGGGACGGCGAAGCGTGTGGCGTCGCGGGAGTATCGGCTCGCCGGGAAGACCGGCACGGCTGAGAAGAAGCGCGGCCGCGCGCTCGTCGGCTACGTCGGCTCGTTCGTCTGCTACGGGCCGGCAGAAGCTCCGCGGCTCGCCGCGATCGTCGTGGCGGACGAGCCAACCGGCAAGGCGTACGGATCGATCGTCGCCGCGCCCTACGCGACCGACCTGCTCGTGCGCGGTCTCCACCACCTGGAGGTCCCGCCGTCGTCCGCCCGCGAGCCACTCGATGTGCTGGAGGTGATGCCGCGATGAAGGACATGTCTCTTGCCCGTTTGTTCGAAGGGGCTCTGCCGGCGCACGCGTCCTCTCTCGGGGAGATCGCCGAGCGACCCGCCGGCGGGATTCGCGCCGACAGCCGCGCCGTGTGCCCGGGCGACGTGTTCGTCGTGGTGCGCGGCAGCCGTGAGGACGGCGCGCAGTACGCCGCCGACGCCGTGGAGCGCGGGGCGGCGGTCATCGTCGCATCCGGCGAGGCCGACGTTGGCGTGCCCCCGGTGCCCGTGGTCCGTGTGGCCGACGCGCGTGGAGCGCTCGCGCTGCTCGCGGCCGAGCGACACGGACAGCCGTCGCGCGAGATGACCGTGGTCGGCGTCACCGGCACCAACGGCAAGACGACGACGACCCACCTTGTGCGCGGGGCCCTCGAGCACGCGGGCCGCGGACCCTGCGCACTCCTCGGCACCATCGTGTACGAGTGGCCGGGCGAACAGCGTGAGGCGCCCAACACGACGCCCGGCGCGGACGTGCTGCACGAGGTCCTCGGTCTCGCGCACGCGGCCGGTGCAACGTCAGCGGCGCTCGAGGTCTCGAGCCACGCGCTCGACCAGCGACGCACCGAAGGCGTTCGGTTCGCGGGCGCCGTCTTCACGAACGTGTCCGGCGACCACCTCGACTATCACGGTTCGATGGAGGACTACGCCGAGGCCAAGGCGCAGCTCTTCCGCGGTCTCGACGCCGGCGCCGTCGTCGCGATCAACGTCGAGGACGGCTACGCACCGACGATGCTGCGTGGCTGCGCGGCGCGCGTCGTGCGCTACGGACTCGACGCGCCCGCCGCGCCGGACGTGACGGCTCGTGAGCTGGAGATGGCCTCCGACGGCGTGCGCTTCACGCTGGTGACGCCGGATGGCGACGCGCCGGTCCGGAGCTCGCTTCTCGGTCGCTACAACGTCATGAACCTGCTGGGAGCCGCCGCCGTGCTGACGGGCCTCGGCATGACCGCAGCGCAGGTGGCTGCTGGGCTCGGGAGCGTCGCCGGAGTGCGTGGGCGTCTCGAGCCCGTCGACGAGGGTCAGCCGTTCTCGGTGCTCGTGGACTACGCGCACACCGACGACGCCGTGACGAACGTGCTCCGCAACCTGCGCGCCGTGGTGCCTGGTCGTCTGCTCTGTGTCGTCGGCTGTGGCGGCGATCGAGATCGCACCAAACGACCTCGCATGGCACGCGCCGCCGCGGAACTCTCGGAGGTGTGCTGGTTCACGTCCGACAACCCCAGGACCGAGGAGCCGCAGGGCATCCTCGACGACATGTTGGGCGGCGTGTACGGCGCCCGAAACGTGCGCGTCGAGATCGACCGGCGGACCGCGATCGGGCTCGCGATCGGCGTCGCGCGCGTCGGTGACTGCGTCGCGATCCTCGGTAAAGGGCACGAGGACTACCAGGTCCTCGGAACGACGAAGGTGCCGTTCGACGACCGCGATGTTGCGGCGGCGGCGCTTCGTGACGTGCTGGAGGCGTCGGGGACGCCTCTACGCACGAGATAAGGTGGTTTCAGATCGTATGACCACCAAGAATAGTGGTCGCACGCCGGGAGAGCCGGCGGGAGGGTCCAGATGACCGAGTTCGACGTGTCCGGGGTGGCGCGCGTGTGCCAAGGCGCCGTCGAGGGCACCGGGGTTGGAGCCCGCGTCGAGCGGGTGGTGATCGACTCCCGCGACGTTCGTCCCGGCGACCTGTTCGTCGCACTTCCCGGCGCCCGGACGCATGGCCATGTGCACGTCGCGGACGCTCTGCGACGCGGCGCGGTCGCGGCCATCGTGGAGCCCGGCGCGGCACCGCTGCCCGAGGACCTGTGTCATCGCGCCCTCGTTCGCGTGAAGTTCCCGCGGAAGGCGCTCGGCGATCTCGCCACCGCGCACCGACGCACGCTCCAGTGTCCGGTGATCGCGATCACGGGCAGCAACGGCAAGAGCTCGACCCGCAAGATGGTCGCAGCGGCCCTCGCACCGCTGGGGAAGATCGTCCAGTCGCCGAAGTCGTTCAACAACGACCTCGGTGTCCCGCTCACGATCCTCTCGGCCGATCGCGACACGGCGGCGCTGGTCGTCGAAATGGGCACGAACGCCCGCGGCGAGATTCGCGGACTCTGCGGGATCGCCCAGCCGGACATGGGCCTGATCGTGAACGTGGCTGCCGCGCATCTCGAGGGGCTCGTCTCGATCGACGGCGTGGCTCGCGAGAAGGGCGCGCTCGCCGAGTTCCTCCCGGAGGACGGGCTGCTGTTCCTGAACGCCGACGACGACCGCGTGGCGGCGATGTCCGAGCGCACCCGCGCTCGTGTGGTCTCGTACGGCCTGGGCGAGAACGGTTCCACGATCTGGGGCTGCCGTGCCGAGCGGACCCCGCGCGGCATCGCCGTCTGGGTCTACGGCAAGATGCGGCTCTTCGTCCCCGTGATGGGGCTGCACAACGCACGCAGCGTCGTCGCGGCGTTCGGGATCGCGCTGAGTCTGGGCGTGGCCCCGGACGCGATCCGGAAGGCGCTCCGCGCGGTGCGACTCCCGAAACTGCGCCTCGAGAGCCGCAGCGTGGCGGGCATCCGTACGCTGTTCGACTGCTACAACGCCAATCCGGCCTCGCTCCGGGTCGCCGTCGACGAGCTCGACGCTCGGGCCGGGGAGCGGCGTCGCGTGCTCGTCCTCGGCGACATGAACGAACTCGGCGCGCAGTCCACCGAGCTGCATCAGCAGGCGGGTCGTGACGTCGCGACACGAGTCGATGTGCTGTGGTGCATCGGTCCGCGCAGTCGCGCTGCCTACGAGGGCGCTCGCGCGGCCGGCATGCACCCCGAGCAGGTGTTCTGGTCGCCCGATGTCGAGACCGCGTTGCGGCATCCGGCCGTCCGTGTCGGAAAGCGCGACATGGTGCTCTTGAAGGCGTCTCGCGCCATGGCTCTCGAACGCATGGCGCCGGCGCTCGGCCGTCGTCGGCCCGCCGCCCGTCGTACCAGTCGCGCTGCCGAGCGCGTCACCTAGGAGCGCCGTGGTCTATCACCTGCTCGTACCCCTTGCTCGACACATCGGCAGCTTCCGCGCGTTCGAGTCCATTCACTTCCGCGCCCTCTGCGCAGCCCTGACCGCGTTCCTGATTGGCCTCATCGTCGGGCCGGGGATCATCGAGCGACTCGGGCAACTGCGATGGCGAGAGCGCATCGCGAGCGACAGCGACGAGCTGACTCGCCGGCAGGTCGCGGCCGGCAAGGGCAACACGCCCACGATGGGCGGGATGATCCTGGTGCTCTCGACGGCGACGGCGACGCTGCTGTTCGCCCGCCTCGACCAGCATCTGGTGCTGGCCGCGCTCTGGGCGATGACCGCGATGGCTGTCCTCGGCGGGATCGACGACCGAATCAAGCTCATCGGTCCTCCCGATCCGAAGCGCCCCGGCAAGCGACGCCACGGCATGGACGCCTGGCCGAAGATCTGGGGACAGGTCCTGATCGGCGCCGTGGCCATGACGTGGATCTGGTGCACGATGCGCGGCATCCCCGGTTGGGACGAGATCTCGATTCCCGGCCTCCCGGACCTGACGTTCACGCTGGGTCCGCTGGTCATCGCGCTCGGCATCTTCGTGCTGGTGGCGACGAGCAACGCCGTCAACCTGACCGATGGCATGGACGGACTCGCGGCGGGCTGCAGCGTGATCGTGACGCTCGTCCTCGCACTCACGGCCTATCTCGTCGGGCATGCGGGGATCGCGCCGCATCTCGACCAGATGTTCATCCCCGAGGGCGGCGAGCTCGCCGTGTTCCTGTGCGCGCTGGCCGGGGGAACCGGTGGGTTCCTCTGGTGGAACTGCCACCCCGCCCGCGTCTTCATGGGCAACACGGGCAGCATGGCCCTCGGCGGAGCGCTGGCCGTCGCGGCCGTCGGACTGCGCCAGGAGATCCTGCTCGCGATCGCCGGCGCGGCGTTCGTCTGGGAAGCCGTGAGCGTGATCATCCAGGTCGTCTCGTTCCGCACGCGGGGCGGGAAGCGCGTCTTCCTCATCGCTCCGTATCACCACCACCTGCAGTTCAAGGGCTGGCCCGAGTCGCGAGTCGTCATGAGCTTCTGGATCGGCTCTGCCGTCTGCGGCGTGCTCTCGCTCGCTGTGCAGAGGGTGATCTGATGGGGGTCATCTGATGGTCCGCGCGGCCGTTGCGGCTCTGCGCCCCGCCACGCGCTCCGGCGTGTGGGAGCGGCCCCTTGGTCCGTTGGAGCCGTCTGCACGGTTCCTGGTCGTGGCGGCGCTCCTGTTGATGGGCCTCGGACTCGTGATGGTCTACAGCGCGTCGATCACCGGCGCGTCCGAGCTGCTCGGCGATGGTTCGGTCTATCTGCGACGCCAGACCGTCTGGGCGCTCATCGGCGTCACGGCGCTCGTGCTCGCGATGCGCGTCGACCTGGCGCGGATCGAGGCGCTGGCGAAGCCGGCTCTCATCATCTCGATCGTGCTGCTGGCGGTCGTCGTCCTGCCCTTCGTCGGGCACGAGGTCAATGGCGCGCGCCGCTGGTTGCGCGCGGGACCGTTCTCGTTCCAGCCGAGTGAGCTGGCGAAGCTCGCCCTCATCGCGTGGCTCGCCCGGCACCTCACGCGCCGCGCACGTCATCTGGACGACTGGCGCACCGGCACGCTTCCGGCGATCGTGCCGATCGCGATCACCGCGTTCCTGATCCTGGTCGAGCCCGACTTCGGGACGGCGCTGTTCGTCGGCGCGGTCGGTGTGGCGATGCTGCTCGTCGGTGGAGTTCCGCTCTCGCGCCTCGCGCTGCTCGCCGCGATGTCGACACCGGTCCTCGCCTGGCAGGTGGTCGAGCGCTGGGACACCTTCGTCACCCGCTTCCAGGCGGTGGGTGGAGGGGCCCTCGACACGCGCGCGGCGTATCAGGTCCATCAGGGTCTGATCGCCCTCGGCTCCGGCGGCCTTACCGGGCGCGGGCTGGGTGCCGGCCGACAGAAGCTCTTCTTCCTGCCCGAGGCGCGCACCGACTTCATCCTTCCCGTGGTCGGCGAGGAACTCGGCTTCATCGGCACCGCAGCGGTGGTCGTCCTGTTCGGTCTGATCGTCGCGTGTGGTCTGCGGATCGCGCTCGGCGCGGCCCGTCGCGATCGCTTCGGGTTCCTGCTCACGTTCGGACTGGTGTTCTGGGTCGGACTGCAGGCCGCAGGGAACGTGGCCGTCGTCACCGCCAGCGTGCCGACGAAGGGCATCGCGCTGCCGTTCATCAGCCTGGGCGGTTCGTCTCTGGTCGTGCTCTGCACGGCCGTTGGACTCGTCTACGCCGTCGCGCGACGCGTCGATGCGCGAGCCGCCGCCGACGCACGCGCCCCGCTCTCGGCGCGCGGACTCGGAACGCAGGCGGTGGTCTCGTGATCGGCAGGGTTGGTCGTCCCACGGTTCTCCTGGCCGGCGGCGGCACCGGTGGGCACCTGTTCCCGGGTGTGGCGGTCGCCGAGTCGCTGCAGCGTCTCTCGCCCGGCGCGCGGTGCGTTCTCGCGTCGACGGCGCGCGACGCCGGAACCGCGCATCTCGCGGCCAGCGGCCTCGATGTCGTGACCGTGGACTCGCCTCGGCTCCCCCGGCGTGCGCTGGATGCTCCTCGCTTCGGACTCGATCTTGCCGCCGCCCTCGTGCGCTCGCGGCGGGCGCTGCGCGCGGTCCGACCGGACGTGGTCGTGGGCTTGGGGGGCTACGGCAGCGTCGCCCCCGTCGTCGTCGCGTGGCTGTCTCGGATTCCCGTCCTGCTCCTCGAGCAGAACGCCCTTCCGGGCCGCGCGACCCGCGTGCTCTCGCGGCTCGCCGCGCTGACAGCCGCCTCGTATCCGGGACTGCCGCAGGCCGGCGTTCACGGTCGAGTGGAGGTCACCGGGAACCCCGTTCGGGCGTCCGTGCTCGACAGCCGTCCGGCTCACGAGGAACTCGGCCTGCGGCGCGGACTTCCGGTCCTCGGCGTCCTGGGCGGCAGCCTCGGGGCCCAGGGACTCACGCGTCGCTTCGAGGCGACACTGCCCCTCTTGGCGACGGCGCTGTCCGGGTGGCGCCCGCCTGTCCTCGACCCGGGCATCCGCTCGATCGGGACGGCGTTCCAGGTGATCCACGCCACGGGCTCCGAGGAGGTCGCCACCGAGATGCGCGATCTCTACGAGCGCCACGGCGTCACCGCGTGCGTCCGCCCGTTCTTCACGGACATGGCTGCGGTGTACGGAACCGCCGACGTGCTGCTGAGCCGCGCCGGCGGGACGACGGTCGCCGAGATCACGGCTCTCGGCCGTGCCGCGGTCTTCGTGCCCTATCCGCATCACGCCGACGACCACCAGCACGCCAACGCGCGGACGCTGTTCGAGCGGGGTGGAGCGGCACTGGTCTCGGAGAGCGACTGCACGCCCGACACTCTGCTCGCCGAACTGCTTCCGCTGCTCGCGCATCGGGATGCCCGGCAACGCCGTGCGTCGTGCGCAGCGCGCCTCGGGCGCCCAGATGCCGCCGACGCTGTTGCACGTCACGTTCTCGCGCTCTCTGGGCTCGCGCTCTCCAGCCTCCCGGCCGACGCGTCCCAACTTGCTCCGTCCCAGGCCGGTGTGTCCGTCGCTCGTGGGACCCTCGCGGCTGGTAGGTCGTGGGACGAGGAGAGCGTGACGACGTGATCGCCAAGACGAGGCTGTTCGACGAGCGCCGCACGGTGCATCTGGTGGGGCTCGGGGGGATCGGAGTCTCGGCAGTGGCGCAGGCGCTGATCGCCCGGGGGCATCGCGTGAGCGGCTCCGATGCGCGCGAGAGCGAGCGGCTGCGTCGTCTCCGCTACCTGGGCGCCGAGGTGCACGTCGGGCACCGGGCCGAGAACCTCCCCGAGGACGCCGACGTCCTGGTCGTCTCGGCGGCCATCGACACGCGCAATGCCGAGGTCGCGGCGGCGCTCGCTCGCGGCGTACGCGTGGTGAAGTACGCGCAGGCGTTGGGCGAATTGATGTCGACCGAGCATGGCGTGGCCGTCTCGGGAACGCATGGCAAGACCACGACGACCGGGCTGCTCGCCACGGTGCTCGTGCGAGGTGGGCTCGATCCGACCATGGTGCTCGGCGGTGATGCCGCGCCACTCGGCGGAAACTTCCGCGCGGGCGCCGGTCGCTACTTCGTGGCCGAGGCCTGCGAGTTCGACCGCTCCTTCCTGAGCCTCTCGCCGACATCGGCGATCGTGACGAACATCGACGGCGACCACTTCGACTACTACCGGGACATCGAAGAGATCGAGGGCGCCTTCCAGGACTTCGCCGCTCTCATCCCCGAGGACGGCTACCTCGCGACGCTGAACGAGCACGAGCGCGTGTTCGATCACCCGCGCGTCGTGTGTTCCGTCGAGACGTTCGGGTTGCGCGGCAACGCCGACTGGGTCGCGTCCGACTGGAGCCGCTCCGACGGCGTGACGTACTTCTCCGTCCGGTACAAGGGGCGCTACGAGGGCGTGTTCGAGCTCCGCATGTCGGGTCTCCACAACCTCTGCAACTCGCTCGGCGTGATCGCGGTGGCGCGGCGCCTGGGCCTCGACTATGACGACGTGGTGCGGCCGGCGCTGCTGGAGTACCGCGGCGTCGACCGTCGCATGCAGACCCGCTACGAGGGCCACGGCGTTCTCGTGCTGGACGACTTCGCGCACCATCCGCAGGAGGTCGCCGCGGTGCTCTCGACGCTTCGCGACGAGTACCACGGCCGGCGCATCCTGGCGGTCTTCCAGCCGCACCAGGCGAGTCGCACGCGGCGGCTGCTGCGCGAGTTCGCGGCGTCGCTCGAATGCGCACATCGCGTGTTCGTGGCCGACATCTACCACGCGCGCGATTCCGAGGAGTCGCGGGGCTCCGTGCACGCGCTGGATCTCGTGCGCACGGCGGCGAACCGCGGCGTCGACGTCACGTACGTCGCGCGTCTCGACGATGTGGCTACCGAGATCCTGGCAGAGATACGAGTCGGCGATCTTGTCGTGACGATGGGCGCCGGAAGCGTGGGGGAGGTGTCGCGTGATCTCGCGAGCCGGTTGCGGGCCTTCGACACTCAAGTCATCACGCCTTAGCGGCCTCACGACCCTGGGCGTCGGTGGTCCGCCGGACCTCCTCGTGCGCCCGGAGACGGTCGAGGACGCCCAGGCCGCGGTCTTGCGTGCGCTCGCCGACGACGTCCCGTGGCGCGTGCTCGGTCGTGGTTCGAACCTCGTGGTCGACGACGACGGTGTCGACGGCGTCGTGCTCCAGCTGGGGCGACTGCGACATCTCCGCATCGATCGCGGCGGCCGCGTCGCGGCGGGGGCGGGACTGCCGACCTCCGCGCTGCTGGCGGGCACGCGTTCCGCGGGGCTCGGCGGCCTCGAGTGCCTCGTGGGCTACCCGGCGACGGTCGGCGGCGTGGCGCGCATGAACGCTGGCGGTGCGTGGGGCTTCGTCGCCGAGCGGATCGTCGGCGTCACGCTGATCGACGAACGCGGCGAGCTGCGTGACATCTCCTCCGCCGAGTGCGGGTTCGGCTACCGCACGAGCGGACTCGATCGCTGCGTCGTGGTCGAGGTGCGGTTCGAACTGCCGGCGGTGGACGCGGCGGCGTATCGCGCGGATGTCGAGCGCATCCACGATCGCAAGTCCGCCACGCAGCCGCTGGACCGACCGAGCGCCGGTTGCGTGTTCAAGAACCCCACCGGTGACAGCGCGGGGCGGCTGGTGGATCTTTGCGGTCTCAAGGGCAGCGCACGTGGCGCGGCCGCGGTCTCCGAGGTGCACGGCAACTTCGTCGTGAACCGCGGCGGCGCGCGGGCCGCGGATGTGCTCAGCCTGATCGACGACGTGCGCGAGGCGGTGGTCCAGCGCACGGGCGTGGTGCTCGACCTCGAGGTCGAGGTGTGGCGGAGACGCACCCGGTGATGATTCGAGCGCCGCTCCGGCTGTCCCTCCTCGCGACTACTCTCGTCGGCGCCTGGGAGGGCGATCGCGGTCCGGCTCGTGAACGTCTCTTCCGACCGCGGCGCGGCGTCCCCGAACGCGCCCGTGGCATCGACCTGGTTCGGGGACGACGGACACCACCACGAACAACACCTGCGCTCGGGGCGCCTACGCCTCCCTATGCGCGACGGAGCCAACATGATCGTTCCCGAGAAGATGAGCCTCAGCGACTTCGTTTCCCGCCGGCTGCACCCCGTCAAGGTCACCATCAGCCTGATGAAGCACGAGCTCTCGCATCACAGCAAGGGCGACAGCACCGAGATGAGCCGGCATCTGCTCTCCTCGGCGGTCTCGACGCTCGAGCTGTTCGTCGAGGACTACGAGAAGCTGATCAGCAGCACGCAGAAGGCGCACAGCGCGGCCGCGTCGGACCGCAAGTTCGTCGAGGACGCGAAGCCGTCGCTTCTGGGCGGATAGTCCGAGCCACCTCCGTCCGGTCGGGGGCGTCCCGCTGGGTCGTCCATTGGGGATCCCCCCGAACCGGGCAGGAGTCTTTCCGAACCCGGCAGGAGTCTCCTCGAACCGGGCAGGAGTCTCCTCGAACCGGGCAGGGGCCTCGCGCGTTGCGTGAGTCCCGTGGACCGTCCGTACGCGCACGCACCCTTCTCGTCTCGGCGCAGTGCCTTGAGCAACGCGTCGAGAGGAGGAGGGTGCTGTGATTCGCGACGGCCTGATCTCCGACGGCGTCGCGACCCGGCTGGTGTTCGCGGGGAAGGCACTCGTCGTCTGCTCCGTGCTCGGCGCCATCGTGGCGGCGGCGGTGCACTCACGCGAGTTGCGCGCGCGCCATGCGCGCCATCGCGTCGACCTGGCGGCCTGGGACGTCCAGCAGGCGCCCGAGTGGTCACGACTCGGCGATGTCCGCGAACTGCGCGACGGGACCGGTCTGGCCGACCGCACGATGGGCCTGTTCGATCGCACGGACGCCGACGCGGTCCGTCGCGCTCTGACAGCGGCTCCGGGCGTGCGGCGCGTGATCTCCATCCAGCGCCGATTGCCCGATCGACTCGTCATCGAGGTCGAACTGCGCCACCCCGTGGCGGCGGTGTTCGTCGGCGGCGAACCGGGGGGATACGTCGAGGTGGACCGCGAGGGCGTGGCGCTCGGGCCGCCGATGCCGTCGCGGCCGGTTCGCTCGGAGCGCACGCTGCGCGTCATCCGCGGACAGCGCGGCTCGCCGCCGGCCCCCGGAGAGCGATTCGACGACGACGTGCTGGCCGCCCTCGGCCTGGTCGCTGCGTTCGACTCCCATCCGGACTCGGTGGAGCGCGCCGAGATGGCGTGGCTCGACGAGATCGACGTGTCCAACCACGGCGGGCGCCTCGACCCGGCCCGCTCCGAGGTCCTGCTGCGCGCGTCGCCGCTCCCGAGTGGGGAGTTGCTCGGCCTGGGCGGTCAGGACGCCTGCATTGTCGCGTGGGGACGCCTCCGCGACTCCGTCGGGGAGCCGCCGTTCGAGCACAAGGCCGCCCTGCTCCTCCAGGCGTTGCGTCACTTCCCGGCGCTGAGCGACCTCGAGCGGATCGACCTGCGCTTCGACGAGCTGGTGCTCGACCCGGTGGGGGACCCCCGGAGCCCGGAGGAGGTCCTCCTGCAGGTGGTCCAACCCGGATCGCCGCGGTAGTCATGAATGCCGCGGCGCCGGAACGCGGGCCGTGGCTCGCGCCGATCCTGATCGTCGCCGTCGGTGCCATGGCCGTCTCGCGTCTGGCCTCGCCCGTGCCCGCCGGCGCCGGCGCGGCGCGTCTCTCCGATCCGGGTGTGCTACTCGCGTCGTTCGACGCCCTCTGGGTCGTGCTGGCGTCACTCCCCGCTCGCTCGTCTCGGGGAGCGCTGTGGGCCACGCTGACCACCGCTCTCGTAGGACTGCCGTTCCACCTGGCCATCGCCGGTGCCGCGGGTGCCGCGCCGGAACACCGCGCTGCGCTGCTCCTCCTGGTTGCTGCGTTCGCCGTGGCCGGCTGGGCCGGATCGAACGGGCGGCGCGTGCTGTACGCCGGCGGACTCGTGCTGCTGACACTCGCGCTCCCGCTCGCGGCCTACGCGCTCGAAGATCTCCTCGGCGTCCAGCTCCGCTGGGGCCTGGCTGCCTCGCCGCTCACCGGGCCGGCACTCCTCGGACGCGCCGCGACGACGACGTCCTGGACCGCAGCCATCCCGGGAGCGGCCGGCGCGTTGATCCTCGCTGGTCTGGCGCGCTGGCCGTCGCGTGCGCCGGAGCCCGCGGTATGAGGTGGATCGTCGCGACCCTGTTCGCCCTGTCCCTCGGAGGCCTGTCCCTCGGAGGCCTGTCCCTCGCGGTTCCGGCAGTTGCTGCACCCGGCCTGACGGGTGAGGTCGTGCTGGACGGTCGGACGCGCGCGGGCCGACCCGTGGTCGTGCGTATCGCTGGTGCGGTTCGGGCCCGCTCCGCAGGGACGCCATGGGCGACGCCGCGCGGCGTCGCGCGCGATGAGTTCGTCCTGTTTGACGCGCATCCGGACGGACAGATCCTCGTCGTCGACGCGGAGTCGGCCGAGACGGGTGAGATCGAGTCGCTCCGGCTGGAGGTTCGACCGCTTCCGACGAACGTGCCGGCCGTTGCGCTGCTCGACGATCCTCCGGCACAGGTCGGCAGCCCGCCCGATCCGATTCCAGGCGGCGTGCGAGTTCGAGCCGAGAATCTCCCGACCGTCGCGGAAGCCTGGTTCGTGTTCGACGACGTCCAGCGCGTGCCGGACGGGCTGGGCTCCGCTGAGGTGTCCGCCCTCGCGGAGTGGCGGCTGCGCGCGAAGAGTCCGCTGGAACCCATCCTCTGGGAGCCCTCGCCGCACGCGTGGCGCGCGATGTCCGCGATCGCGGCCCGTGCCCCGACGCTGACGCCCGACGTGTCACGCGCGCTCCATATCCTCGCGGCGACGCTGGTCGCATTGATCCTGCTCGTGGCGCGGAGCAGGAAGCCCAGCCCAACAGTTCGCGCTGCATGGGTGATCGTGCCGGCGTTGCTCGCCTCCGGCTGGCTGCTGATCGGAGACCGTCTCCCGGGACCGATGCGGGCTCACTCGACGTTCATGGTCGGCGACGGAGGGGGCGTGCTGGTCGTGCGCGTTCACGCGCTGCGGGACGGAGCCGCCACACTCCTGGCGCCGGGCGCGGTTCCGCTTCGGTGGGAGGCCGGGGACTCTGCGACCAGCGGATTGACCATCGGCGACGCGACGACCGTCGAACTGGAGGCCGGGAGCACGCGGCTTCTCGCGTTCCCGTGGAGCATCGGTTCGGAGGTCACGACCCGCGCGAGCCATCCACCGTTCCCGGCGGAGGCCGAGGCATGGACCCACGAACTCGGCGGCAACGCGGGCGGAGACTCCTCTAGCACGCTCATCGCAGCACCTCTCCGTGCGCGCGGGACTCGCGTCGTGGCAGTCGAGGGTTGGGAGTTCTACTGACCTGTCCGATCGCGACCCCTCGTCCCGCGAATTAAGTGGACGGTTTCCGGGCCCCCGCAGAGCATCGCCCGCTTCCCCCGGGCTCCCGGGCGAGAGTAGTCCGAGACGGAGTAGGCAGATGCGGTCGTACATGCCGAAGGCTGGTGAGATTGAGAGGGCGTGGCACCTCGTGGACGTCGAGGACAAGGTCCTCGGCCGCGTGGCGTCGCGCGTCGCTCTCGTGCTCATGGGCAAGAACAAGCCCACGTACACGCCGCACATGGACATGGGCGACAACGTCGTCGTGGTCAATTGCGAGCGCATTCGACTGACCGGGCGCAAGCTCGAGTCGAAGAAGTACTACACCTACTCGGGCTACCCCGGTGGCCTGCGAGAGCATGCCGTCAAGGACGTGCTCGCGAACAAGCCCGAGGACGTCCTGCGCCTCGCCGTGAAGCGCATGCTGCCCAAGACGCGCCTCGGCCGTCAGATGATCAAGAAGCTGAAGATCTACGTCGGTGCCGCGCATCCGCACGAAGCGCAGAACCCACAGCCGTTGGAGCTGAGATAACGCGATGACCGAGAGCGACCCCCAGGCGACCCCCGCCGACGAGACTCCCGCGGCCGACGACGTCGCCGCACCCGCCGAGCCTGCAGCCACCGAGCCCGCAGCTACGGAGCCTGCTCCCGCCGAGACTGCACCCGGGGAGGTGGCGCCGGCTGCCGAGGCTGCGGACGATGCAGCCGCGGACGATGCAGCCGCGGCCGATGAGGCCGCCGCTGACGAGGCACCCGAGGCCCCAGCAGAAGAGGCCCCTGCGGAGGAGGCAGCGCCCGAGCCGGCGCCCGCTCCGCGCACCGACTACACCGCCCGCAACCCGCTCTGGACCGTCGGTCGACGCAAGTCGTCGAGCGCCCGCGTCCGCATGTTCCCGGGTGGCGGCAACTTCATGGTCAATGGCAAGCCGCTCGACGAGTACTTCTGCCACCTCGCGGATCGCGACCTGATCACGGGGCCGCTCGATCTGATCGACGAGCGGAAGACGTACGACGTCTGGGTCAACGTCCACGGCGGAGGCACGTCCGGTCAGGCCGGCGCGATCGCCATGGGTGTCGCCCGTGGCCTCGGCCAGCTGCACCCTGAGCACGACCGCCTGCTCCGCGACGCCAACATGATGCGCCGCGACGCACGCGTGAAAGAGCGCAAGAAGTACGGTCGCCGAGGCGCTCGCCGCGGCTTCCAGTTCTCGAAGCGCTGACGTTCACGCCGATTGCTGCGAAGCGCTGGCGGTCACGTCGATTGCACGCTTCGCGGCAATCGGCGCGCCCTTGCGCTTCTCTTGTTGGATGCGGCGCCCGGACGCCCGAAGCTCGTCGTCGATGTTCCGCGGACCCTCGGTCGGGTACGCCCGTTCGCCTATGCGCCGTGTCACGGCGCTTGCAGGCGGCGGGTTGGTGATGCGATTTCGCGGATGTGGCAAGCGCCGCGCCGCGGCGTGAGGAGGGTGTTCATCTCGTCGTAGGGGCGGATCTCCTGATCCGCCCGCGCCGACTCGGGATGGCGCGTGCGAGGTCGGTTCGACGGCGCGTCCCGGACGGGCGGCGCCACGCGTTCGGCCAGCGGGCGGGGGGCGTGACCCGCCGAGGGACCGCGCCCGCGCCACGACGGTCCTCGCCGGTCTCCGCTCGATCGACGCGGCTCGTCCGAGGAGCGCCGGCGACGGGGTTCGACAAGACGGGAGCGCGTCGGCGGGGCGGACCAGGGGGTCCGCCCCTACGGATCCTCGTCGTCTCGACGGTTCCCTCGCATCGCTTCTGCGCGGCGATCGAGGTGTCACGCGAGCGGCGCCCGTAGGGGCGGAGCCCCCGCTCCGCCCCGCCCGCTGGGGAGGCGCGCTCGACCTCGGTCCGATGGCGCTCTGCGTGAGACTTCTGAAATGCGGACGGCGACCGGACGGTGCTGTGCGTGCCGCGAACGACGCCACGGCGGTCACCGGCCGCGTCACCACCAACCCCTCCCGCCCCCGGCATTCCTCTCCGCCCCCGAGGCCGCAGAGTAGGTTCGAATCCTCCGCGGATCGGCACCGAGGCGGGACCCCCTACGCACATGGCTGGACACTCCCATTGGGCGAACATCGCCCACAAGAAGGCAGCGATCGATCGCAAGCGCGGTCGGATCTTCAGCAAGATCGCGCGGCGCATCATCGCCGCCGCGAAGGTTGGCGGCGGAGACCCCGAGACCAACCTCAAGTTGAAGTACGCGGTCACCGCGGCGCGCTCCGCGAACATGTCCAACGACCAGATCAAGCGCGCTATCCAGCGTGCGGTCGGTGCGGGCAGCGACGGTGAGTCCTACGACGAGCTCGTCTACGAGGGCTACGCCCCGGGTGGCGCCGCCGTGCTGGTCGAGGCGCTGACCGAGAACCGCAACCGGACGGGCGGCGATATCCGCTCGATCTTCGCGAAGCGCGGCGGGAACCTCGGTTCCACCGGTTCGGTGGCCTGGCAGTTCTCCCGCAAGAGCATCCTGCGGATCGAGAGCGCCACGACCACCGAGGACGACCTGATGATGGTCGTGCTCGACGCGGGTGCCGACGACATCGAGGAGATCGGCGACCACTTCGTCGTCACTGGCGGAGCCGAGTCGCTCCAAGTGCTGCAGGCGGCGATCGAGGCCGCCGGACTCACGACCGTGAGCGCAGACGTCGGCTACATCCCGAGCGACTCGCTCGCGGTCGATGCCGAGACCGCGCGCAAGGTCGCCGGACTGCTCGAGGCGCTCGAGGAGAGCGACGACGTCCAGAACGTCTACTCGAACGCCGAGTTTCCCGAGGACTTCGAGGGGTAGATCGGCCTGGGTGGCCGCGGATCAGGAGCCAGATTGAATGTCGGACGTCGACTTCTCCAGCGACACGAATGACCACCGCGAGCAGCGTCGGAAGAAGCGCGAAGAGCGCATCGTCGACCGCTTCCGCACGAGCTCGAAGGGCCTGCGGCGGGTGTTCGAGAAGCACTTCGAGGTCGGCGATCGCAACGTCGAGGCGGCGGTGTTTCACCTCGCATCGATCGAGGCGAAGTTCGACTCGATGCGCGAGGCGATCCGCCTGGCGCGCTATCCGGGCGCCGGCGACCGCAACGCACCGCGCTTCGCGATGGGGCTCTGGGAGAACCTGAGCATCCTGCACTCGCACCTCGGCAAGTCCATGGACGCCCTCGAGCAGCTCGTTCGCCACAGCAACGGCTCGAACGACGGCGAGCACCTTGACGATGGCGATGGCGAGCACCTCGTCGACGAGGATGAGGACGACGATGAGGAAGACAACTCCGACGTCGAGTAGCGGGCTAGGAGCCCGTCCGAGTTGCCTCATCGCCGATCCGAGCGCCGGTGGTGGACGGCCTCCTAGCTCATAGGGAGATCAGACTGGCGCGCGGTTTCCGCGCCGATCACCTGCTCGAGTGCGCGGAGCGGGGATCTCGCGCGGCAGACGACCCAAGTGGCCTGCGATCTGATCCACCAAGGGCAGCCGTCACCGCGACGATCCTCGCCGTCAGCACCATGAATTCGACTCGCACTTCGCACGCCGTGGCGATCCGACGAGACATGCTCGCTCACCGACGGTGGCAAGAGCAGGGGCTGATCGATCGCCCAGTCGCGGTAACGGCTCATGCCTTGAGATCCGGCACGGAGGCCGACGACCCTCAGTCCCTATCTAGGAGACTGTCCGGTCGAGGATGCTCGCAGGCCAGCGGGCTACTCGGACAGGCTCCTAGCGAGGCTTCGCGCGTTGGCCGCGAATCGTCGCCTGCGCTGCCGCCAGGCGAGCGATTGGCACGCGGAACGGCGAGCAGCTGACGTAGTCCATGCCCGCGGCGTGGCAGAACTCGATCGAGTCTGGGTCGCCGCCGTGCTCACCGCAGATTCCGATCTTCAGGTGCTTGCGCGTCGCGCGGCCCTTCTCAATGGCCATCGTTACGAGCTGGCCGACGCCCTCGGTGTCGAGCGACTGGAACGGGTCGATCGGGAGCACCTTCTGGGTCAGGTAGTCCGGAAGGAACGCGTTCACGTCGTCGCGGCTGAACCCGAACGTCATCTGCGTCAGGTCGTTCGTGCCGAACGAGAAGAACTCCGCACACGTGGCGACCTGATCGGCGGTCAGTGCGGCGCGTGGGATCTCGATCATGGTCCCGACGAGGAACGGAATCGTCACACCGGCCGCCGCGAACGTCTCCTCGAGGATCTTGCGCGCGCGCTCGGCCAGCGGCCGTAGCTCGTTGACGTGTCCGACGAGCGGGACCATCACCTCCGGATGCACGTCGATCTTGCGCTTCGCGCAGCGCGCCGCCGCCTGGGCGATCGCGTGGACCTGCATGTCGTAGATCTCGGGGTGACTGATGCCGAGGCGGCACCCGCGATGCCCCATCATCGGATTGAGCTCGCGCAGCGCGTCGACACGTCGCGCGACCTCCTTCGCCCGAATCCCCAACGCCTTCGCCGTCGCGCGCTGGGTCGCCTTCGTCAGCGGCACGAACTCGTGCAGCGGCGGATCGAGCAGGCGCACGGTGACCGGCAGGCCCCTCATCGCGGTGAAGATCCCCTCGAAGTCCTTGCGCTGGACGGGGAGGAGGCGGGCGAGCGCGGCCTCGCGTCCGGCGCGGTCCGCAGCGAGGATCATCTGGCGCACCGTCATGATGCGTTCTTCGTCGAAGAACATGTGCTCGGTGCGGCAGAGGCCGATGCCCTCGGCGCCGAAGCCGCGCGCCACCTTCGCGTCGTGCGGCGTCTCCGCGTTCGCGCGGACGCCCATCCGCCGAACCTCGTCGGACCAACTCATGAGAGTTCGGAAGTACTTCGACAGTTTCGGCTTCGTCGTCGGCACCTGGCCGAGCATCACCTCGCCCGAACTGCCGTCGAGCGAGATCCAGTCGCCCTCGCGCACCGTCTCGCCCCCGGCGTGGAACTCCCGCGCGTTGCCATCGATCTCGGCGCCGCCGCATCCGGCGACGCAGCACGTGCCCATGCCGCGCGCGACGACCGCAGCGTGCGACGTCATGCCGCCGCGCGAGGTGAGAATGCCCTGTGCCGCGTGCATCCCGTGGATGTCTTCCGGGCTCGTCTCGTCGCGGCAGAGGATGACCGCCTCGCCGCGCTGCGCCCACTCCTCCGCATCGTCGGCCGTGAAGACGGCGCGTCCCGTGGCCGCGCCCGGGGATGCGGGCAGACCCTTCGCCAGGACGCGGCGTTCGGCGCTTCGATCGAACGTCGGGTGGAGCAACTGGTCGAGCGATGAGGGATCGACGCGGAGCAGCGCGTTCCGCTTGCTGAGCGTGCCCTCACCGACCATCTCGACGGCAATCCGTACCGCCGCCGCAGCGGAGCGTTTGCCGGTGCGCGTCTGGAGCATGTAGAGCCGTCCTTGCTGGACGGTGAACTCCATGTCCTGGACGTCGCCGTAGTGGCGCTCGAGCAGGTCCTTCGCACGGACGAGATCGGCGTACGGCTTCGGCAACATGCGTTTCATGCGGGCGATCGGGAGCGGAGTACGGATGCCGGCGACGACGTCCTCGCCCTGCGCATTGCGGAGGAACTCGCCGTAGAACACGTTCTTCCCGGTCGACGGGTCGCGCGTGAAGCAGACTCCGGTCGCCGAGTCGTTGCCCATGTTGCCGAAGACCATCGCCTGGACGTTCACGGCCGTGCCGCGCAGTCCGCGGATGCGATTGAGCTCCCGATAGCGCTCGGCGCGTTCGGTGTTCCACGAGCGGAACACGGCCTCGACGGCCATGCGCAACTGCTCCCACGGATCCTCGGGGAACGGGCGGCCGGCTCGCTCTTCGAAGATCTCGCGGTAGACCTCGAGCAGTTCCTCGAGATCGTCGGCGTCGAGCTCCGTGTCGTCGAACACGTCACGTCGCATCTTCAGGCTCTCGAGCGCCCGCTCGAATTCGCGGATGTCGAGGTCGAGCACGACCTTGGCGAACATCTGGATCAGACGCCGGTGCGAGTCGAGCGCCATACGGCGATTGCCCGTGCGCTTCGCCAGCGCCTCGCGCGTGGCATCGTTCAGGCCGACGTTCAGGACGGTCTCCATCATGCCGGGCATCGAGACCGCAGCGCCGGAGCGCACGGAGACCAGCACTGGAGACGGCCCCTCGCCGAAGCGGCCGCCGAGCGACTTCTCCATCTTGCGGACGTTCCGCCGGATCTCCGGCCAGAGGTCGTCCGGCAGCCGACCGTCGAGGTCCCAGAACGACGCGCAGACCGAGGTCGCGATCGTGAA
Source organism: Planctomycetota bacterium (assembly GCA_021776825.1). Taxonomy (GTDB): domain Bacteria; phylum Planctomycetota; class JAJSAM01; order JAJSAM01; family JAJVHW01; genus JAJFFG01. The sequence continues at coordinate 19,207 of JAJFFG010000119.1, read as the reverse complement.
CCCCGGTGGAACGGGCAGGCCGATCCTGGCCATCTCGGCCAGGTTGGCGCCCTTGCCGCCCAGCAGATCCTTCAGTTTCGCGCGGCCTTGGGCCCCGCCGTTTCCGAAGAACCAGACGCGTCGCTCCGTCTTCGCTCTCTTCTTCGCCATCGTCCGTCTCCGCAGGGCCTAGCAGGCGGCTAGAAGTGCTCTTCGATGCGCTCCAGGAACTTCACGTTGCGCGGATTGCGGATGTCCCAGATCAGCCAGTCGTTGTGGTACTCGAGGCGCGCCAGGCTCGTGGGGCTGGCACCGCGGAGCCCGTCGAACGCCACCGGGACGCGCGGGAACAGGTAGCCGTCCTCGATCTGGATGACCTCGGCCAGCGAGCCGATCGGGGCGCTGCTCTCGGGCACGAACTCGTCGTCGAGACGCACGTTCGCGATGGGGCGGTTCTTGAACACGAGCTCGGCGCTCATGTCGCCCTCGATCAGGAGGATCCCGGCGAACTTCCCGTCGCGGCTGTACTGGACCGCGCTGCGGTCCGACTTCGCGAACCGCTCGGCGTCCTGACGGAACAGATCCTCGTACTCGCGGAACGCTGCAGTGAAGTCGCCGAGCGAGAAACTCCCGTACCGCTCGCGGAACTCCGGGTGGAGCGACGCGTAGATGTCGCGAATGCGACGATTGCGGAACGCGTCGACCGTGAAGTCGACCGCCTCGTCGGGGAAGTCGCGATGCAGCCGAGGGGCGCCCTCAGGTGCCGGAACTCGGCAGAAGAGCGCGCAGCACCCGGGCAGAGACACACCGAGCCCTACGACGAGACCAATCGAACGAACCCACTGCATCGACACCCTCCCGGACGGAGGGCACAGCCTAACGGCGTGGCGGCGCTTTGGCGCGGCTCTCTGCGGGGCGGCCATGAGGCGGCCCGGGCGGGGGCCGAAACGGACGCAACTCCGGTCCCTGTACGCACGTTCCGTTTGCGTCCTGTCGCGGGGCTGGATACGTTGGCGCCGCTCCTGACAGGGGCGGTGGTGAAGAGTACGCGCACCAAGCGGAGACGGGGTTCCGATGGCCGAACGCAAGCAACTCGGGGCGATCCTCAAGGTGAAGGCGGGCATCTCCGAGGAGGACGTCCAGCGAGGCCTCCGCGCCGCCCAGCAGCAGAAGATCAAGATCGGCGAGGCACTCGTCTCGTTGGGGGTCGTGACCGAGGAGCAGGTCACACGTGCCCTCTGCAACCAGTTCTCGCTGCCCTTCGTGAACCTCGGGAAGGTTCGCCTGCCAGAATCGGTGACGGGGCTGCTCGACGCGGACGCCGTCGAGATGTTCCGCGCCATCCCCGTGAAGTCGAAGGGGAACACCCTGATCGTCGCGCTCGATGACCCCGAGCGCATGATGATGCTGGACGATCTGCGCTTCCGTACGGGCAAGGAACTGCAGTGCGCGCTGACGACGCCGTCGGCGTTCAACACGGCGCTCGCGGACTACTACGGCGTCGATGCCGGAGCTTCGTCTTCCGGCGCGTCGGACGACGGAGTCGACGACGAGGACGACGATGCACCGATCATCCGGCTCGTGAACCGCATCCTCGAGGAGGCCCTGCGCGCTCGCGCGTCGGACATCCACATCGAGCCGTTCGCCGAGCACCTCCGCGTCCGCTACCGGATCGACGGTCACTGCCAGGTTCAGGAGAGCCCGCCGCGGCACCTGTCGCCCGCCATCCTCTCGCGCATCAAGCTCATGGCTGGGATGGACATCTCCGAGAAGCGGCAGGCGCAGGATGGACGCATCCACATCAAGCTCCTCGGCCGCGAGATCGACCTGCGTGTCTCGGCGCTGCCGGCCTATCACGGCGAATCGGTCGTCTGTCGAATTCTCGATCGCGAGCAGGGGCTCATCTCGCTGCCAGCGCTTGGCTTCTCCGGCGAGGACTACCAACGCTTCCTGAAGATCATCAAGCGCCCGAACGGCCTGTTCCTCGTCACCGGACCCACTGGTTCCGGCAAGACGACGAGCCTGTACGCGGCGCTCCGCGAGCTGAACAAGCCCGACGTCAAGATCATCACGGCCGAGGATCCGGTGGAGTACAACCTCTCCGGAATCAACCAGTGCCAGATCCGGCACAACATCGGCCTGAACTTCTCGCGCATCCTCCGAGCGATGCTGCGACAGGCGCCGAACATCATCCTCGTGGGTGAGATTCGAGACATCGAGACGGCGGAGATCGCCATCCAGGCGTCGCTCACCGGCCACCTCGTGTTCTCGACGCTTCACACCAACGATGCGCCGTCGGCACTGACGCGCCTGATCGACATGGGCGTCAAGCCCTTCCTGGTCTCGACCGCCATCATGGCGGTGATGGCGCAACGCCTGATCCGGCGGCTCTGCAAGGAGTGCAAGGTCGAGCGCACGCCGTCCGACACCGAACTCCGCAGCGTGGGGCTGACCCCCGAGGACTGCGAGGGGCACACGATCTGCGGCCCGGTCGGCTGCGACGAGTGCAACGGCACGGGCTATCGCGGTCGCGTCGGTGTCTACGAGCTGTTCGCCATGGACTCGGCGATGCGTGAACTCTGCTTCAACGGCGGCAGCACGATCAAACTGCGCGAGCAGGCCAAGATCTCCGGCGGGCTCGTCTCGCTGATGGCAGACGGACGAAAGAAGTTCCTCACCGGCGTGACCACCATCGAAGAGGTGCTCACGGTGGCAGTGGCGGGCGAGACCGCCTGACGGGCGGCATCACCAAGGAGTCGAGCGACGTCACGATGGCCTACGACATCTTCCAGCTGATGGACTTCATCCACGAACAGAACGGGTCGGATATCCACCTGTCTGTCGGGCGTCCGCCGACGATCCGCTTGAACGGCCGTCTGCGTTCGCTCAAGGGCACCCCGCTGACGCGGGACGACACGATCCATCTCTCGAACCAGCTCATGCCGCCCCGCAGCAAGCTCGAGTTTCGGGAGAAGGGTGGCGCCGACTTCAGCCACGCGCACAAGGACAAGTGCCGCTTCCGTTGCGCCGTCTATCGGCAGAAGGGCTGCGTGGGCATCACGCTGCGACTCCTGCCGACGCGCATCATGTCGTTCGAGGAGATCGGACTGCCGTCACAGGTGAAGGGACTGCTGGATCGTCCTCGCGGCCTCATCCTGGTGACCGGTCCAACGGGCTCCGGCAAGACGACGACGCTCGCCACGATGGTCGACTATCTGAACAGCGAGTTCGACCACCACATCGTGACGATCGAAGACCCGATCGAGTACTACCACGAGCACCAGAAGTCGATCGTCACGCAGCGCGAGCTCGGCATCGACGTCGGCACATTCAGCGAGGCGATGCGGCGCGTGCTGCGTATGGACCCCGACGTGATCCTGCTCGGTGAGATGCGCGACCTCGAGACGATCGGCACGGCGATCACGGCGGCGGAGACGGGCCACCTTGTGCTCGGCACGCTGCACACGACCGGCACCGCTCGCACGATCGATCGCATGATCGACTCGTTCCCGGCGGATCAGCAGGAGCAGATCCGAGCCCAGCTCTCGGTGTCGCTCCTCGCCGTCGTCTCGCAGGTCCTGATGGGCAAGGCGGACAACACCGGTGTCGTCGCCGGCTTCGAGATCATGATGATGACGCCCGCGATCGAGAATCACATTCGCAAGAACGAGACCTTCAAGATCAAGAGCACGCTCCAGACATCGAAGAACCAGGGCATGACCCTGCTCGACGACCACATCTGGGATCTCTACAAGAAGGGCGTCGTCTCGAGGGAGACGCTCCTCACGAAGTGCCAGGATCCGAAGGAGGTCCAGCAGAAGCTCGACTTCGACGAACTCGGTGGGCTCGGCGGCGGCGTCGTCAACGGCGGCGACAGCGGCGGCAGCGGCGGCGGCAGCAGCGGCGGCAGCGGCGGCGGCGGCGATGCCTCGGGGAGCGGCCTCTTCGGTCGCAAGAAGGGCGGATAGGCGATGCCTCCACGCAAGCAACTCCTCGGGCAGATCATCAAGCAGCTCGCGGGCGGCGTCCACGAGGGCATGATCCAAGAGGCGATGATGGTCCAGCGCGACGAGGGTGGTCAGATCGGCCAGATCCTCGTCCGCCTCGGACACGTCACGGACGCCCAGCTCACGCTGGCGCTCGGCCAGCAGGCCGGCCTCGAGATCATCGATCTCGACGAGAACCCGCCCGACGCCGAGCTCGTCGCGAAGATCGATCCGGCCATGGCCGAGATGTTCAACGTCTGCCCGGTTCGGATGGACGGGGCCTCGATGCTCGTGGCGCTCTCGAACCCCGCAAACATCTCGGTGCTGGATGACCTCCGCTTCGTCCTGAACTGCGACCTGAAGCCGGTCCTCGCGGACGAGGCCCAGATCAAGCGCGCGCTCAAGGGCGGCGCCGCCGCGGGTGGAGCCGATGCACTGGCCGCCGCTGCGGCCGAGGCGATCGAGGGCGACGGAGACGCCAACGCGGCGCCCGTCGTCAAGCTGCTGAACTTCATCATCCTCCAGGCCGTCCGTGACAAGGCGTCCGACATCCACCTCGAGCCGTTCGAGCACGACTTCAAAGTCCGCTACCGCGTGGACGGCGTGCTCTACGAGCTCGAGCCGCCGCCGCCGCACCTCGCCACGGCGCTCATCAGCCGCGTGAAGGTGAAGTCCGGCCTCGACATCGCCGAGACGCGCATGCCGCAGGACGGCCGCATCGACATGAACATCGGCGGCCGCAGCGTCGATCTGCGTATCTCGACGCTCCCCACGATGTTCGGAGAGAGCTGCGTGATGCGTGTGCTCGACCGCACCGTGATCTCGCTCGATCTCAACAATGTCGGTATGCGACCGGACGACCTGGCGACGTTCCGTGGGTTCCTGAAGCGGCCCCACGGGATCATCCTGGTGACGGGACCGACCGGCTCCGGCAAGACGACGACGCTCTACTCGGCGCTCAACGAGGCCAACGATCCGGGCAACAAGATCATCACCACCGAGGACCCGGTCGAGTACGACCTCGACGGCATCATCCAGGTGGCGGTGAACGACGAGGTCGGTCTGACGTACGGCCGCTGCCTGCGCGCGATCCTGCGTCAGGACCCGGACACGATCCTCGTGGGTGAGATTCGTGACAACGAGACGTCGGCGATCGCCATCGAGGCCGCGCTGACGGGTCACCTCGTGTTCTCGACGGTGCACACGAACGACGCACCGCTGGCGATCACGCGAATGGTGGATCTTGGATGCGAGCCGTTCCTGCTGACCGCGACGCTCGAGGCCATCGTGGCCCAGCGGCTCGTGCGGCGGGTCTGTACGAAGTGCAAGGTGATGTACGACCCGTCCTCCGACGTGCTCATGGAACTCGGCCTCGCGCCGGGCTCGGTGGAGGGGAAGCAGTTCGCCTACGGCAAGGGCTGCGATACGTGCCACTTCACGGGCTTCAAGGGTCGGACGGCCATCTTCGAGATCCTCGAGATGACGGATCGACTGCGTGAGCTCGTGATGGACGGCGTGGCGACCGACGAGATTCGGTCGGTCGCGAAGGAACAGGGAATGCGCTCGCTCCGCGACGCAGGTCTGCTCTCCATCTTCGACGGTGTGACAACCGTCGAGGAGGTGCTCCGGGAGACGATCGACATCATGTGATGGGGGTCGGCGCCGACGGCGCCGCGAGACGGGTCCGGGAGCGGAACTTTCCGCGTGCCGTCAGGGCCGGTCGAGCGGTACAGTGCGCCGCTACGTAGGAAGGCCTCCAGGAGGGCATGATACTGCCTGCTGTGAGCAGCGGGTGGTGTCTCCGTGGAGGCGCGCGCTAGGGAGGTGACGATGCCGCCGAAGGCGTCTGGTGGGGGCGGGCAGAAGGCCAGCAGCCGGACCAAGGTCAGCGAGAAGGTCCTCACGGACTTCACGTCGAACTTGGCCGTGCTTCAGGACGCCGGTCTCCCCATCGTCCGCTCGTTGAAGATCCTCGAAGGCCAGACCAAGGTCGGGCCCTTCAAGCGCACCCTCGTGGGTGTGTACGAGGATGTCGAGTCGGGTAACTCGTTGTCCGAAGCCATGGGCAAGCACCCTGGCGTCTTCGACTCGCTCTACACCAACATGGTCAAGGCGGGCGAGGCCGGCGGTATTCTCGACACGATCCTGCAGCGTCTGGCTGAGTTCAAAGAGAAGAGCCAGAAGCTCCGGGCCAAGGTCCAGGGCGCGATGTTCTACCCGGTGGTGGTCACGATCGTGGCGACCGGACTGCTCGGGTTCATCATGGTGTTCGTGGTTCCCAAGTTCAAGTTGGTCTACTCGACCATCACGACGCCGGACGGGCGCAAGCTCGAGCTGCCGGCCATCACGACGTTCCTCCTGGATCTGGCTGAGTGGCTGCTCAAGGGCACGCCTGATATCCCGATCCCGGGCCTGGTCATCTTGCCCATCGTCGCGATCCTACTGTTCGTCGGCCTGAAGCTGTTCTTCCGGACTCCGCCCGGGCGCAGCATGTTCGACCGCTTCAAGCTGAACGCTCCGGTCCTCGGCCCGGTGGTCAAGATGACGATCGTCGCGCGCTTCACGCGCACGCTCGGCACTCTGCTCTCCTCCGGTGTTCCGATCCTCGAGGCGCTGTCGATCTGCAAGGGCTCCATCGACAACGTTCACCTCCAGACGGCCGTGCAGAAGGTGCACGACGCGATCAAGGAGGGCGAGACGATGGCGGAGCCGCTCGGCAAGAGCGGCATCTTCGACGACATGGTCGTGAACATGATCGACGTCGGCGAGGAGACGGGTGAACTCGACAAGATGCTCACCCGCATCGCTGACAACTACGACGACCAGGTCGAGGTGAAGCTCAACGCACTGATCTCGGTGCTCGAGCCGGCGCTCATCGTGGTCATGGGTGGTGCGGTGGCGGTGATCGTGACCGCGATCTTCCTCCCCATGCTGAAGATCGTCGAGTCGATCGGCGGCTAGACGTCCGTCGAGAGATGCGAGGGCGCGGCGCTCGGCAACGGGTTCCGCGCCCTTCGTACGTTCAGCGGGCGCTGCTGTGCGTGATGCGGAACGCTGCCGTGCGTAATGCGGAGCGCCGGGGGTAACGTGGAGGCGGATTCATGACGCTCCGCCGCCGCCTGTTCGTCGCGATCGCCGCCACGCTGGTCGCGGTCCTGGTCGTCCTGGTGATTTTCACACTCTTGACGGAGAAGCAGCGCAGCGATCGCGCCGCGTCGTTCCACCTAGCCGCGCGCGACCTCGCGGCGAGCCTCGTGGCGAACGTCGCTCCGGCGGCGCACCAGGACACGTTGCTCGTCCGCGACGGCCGACTGCACGACAGCCTGAGCTCGCTCGGCGTCTATCGCGTTCTCCCGACCGGCGAGCCCGAACTGCACCAGTCCCTGGGGGCGCTCGCCGAGGACGAGGAGGTGCGCGCGCAGGCGCTTCGTCTCGTCCGCGACGCGCTGAGAACCGAGAAGCCGGCGGCGGAGCGGGACGCGATCGCGGTCCAGGCACCACGCATCGGTCGAGGCGAGGCGGCGGGCCGCCCGGCGATCGTCTACGTAGCGATGCGCCCGCTTGCGATCGACCCGGTCAGCGCGAGCCAGACCACGTACGTCGTGATCGTCGTGGCCGGCTTCCTCCTCCTCGGAGTGACGTACTTCATCGTGGAGCGTCTCGTGGCCAGACCGCTGGCCGACGTCGTGCGCGGGGCGCAGCGCGTCGCCGACGGGGACTACTCGCGACCCGTTCCTCGTTCGGAAGGGGACGACGAGATCCAGCAGGTGATCGATTCGTTCAACTCGATGATGCTCGAACTCGGGATGCTGCACGAGCGCATGCAGGATCGCATCGGTGAGGCGCTGCGGAGTGCCCGACAGACGCAGGAGTCGCTCGTGATCGCGCAGCGACTCGCCGCCACGGGAACGTTGGCGGCCGGGATCGCGCACGAAGTGAACAACCCGCTCGGCGGGATGCTGAACGCGGTCCACTCGCTCCGGACGAAGGACATGTCCCCGGAGCGCTGCGAGGAGTACCTGGAGCTCGTGGACGAGGGGCTGCGGCGGATCCAGGCGACCGTCGCGAAGATCCTCCAGTTCACGCCACACAAGGTCGCGCCGCAGCCGATGGACGTGAACTCGGTCGTGGAGCCGGTTCTGGCGCTCGCTCGCCACCGGATCGGCGACCAGGACGTCTCCGTGGAGTTCACGGCGTCCGAGACGCCGGCGCTCGTCTTCGGCGACTTCTACGAGCTCCAGCAGGCTCTGCTGAACGTCGTCTTGAACGCCCTCGACGCTCTCGAGGAGGTCGCGCGAGACGATCCGAGTCTCCTCTTGAGCACGGACGTGCAGGACGACGAGGTGCGGCTCCTGGTGCGCGACAACGGTCCGGGGATGGACCCCGAGGACCTTCCGCATGCGTTCGATCTCTTCTTCACGACGAAGGAGCAGGGGCGCGGCTCCGGACTCGGCCTGGGCACCGTCCACAAGATCATCGACGACCACGGCGGACGGGTGGAACTGCGCCCACGGGCCGGCGAGGGGATGGACGTGCTCTTCGTCCTCCCGCTCCTGAGGTCCTAGCCCGCTGCACGCGAGCCCGCGCGTCGCGCGGTCGTATCGGGCGCCATGAGAGAACGATGACCTGGGGCGCTACCCTCGCGTCTCGACCTGTCAGGAGGACATCCATGCGTGATATTCGCAACGTGGCCATCGTCGGACTCTCGATCACCTGCGCGTTCCTGCTGGGATCGCTCGTGGGCCAGGGATCGCCGGCGGCGTTCGCCCAGCAGGGCGCCAGCAGCTACGGCGGCGGCACCGTCTCGCAGAACACGCGCTTCATCGCGGCGACCGGGAGCGTGGGCAGCGGGATGAGCGTTCTCTGGCTCGTCGACACCGAGGCTAAGCAGCTCGTCGTCTATGGCTCCAGCGCGATGGGGAAAACTGTTGAGTTGCGCGCTGCACGAAACATAGAGTGGGACCTCAAGCTCGACGAGTACAACGACGACTCGCAGTACAAGGCTGAGGATCTCGAGCGTCTCGCGCAACGACAGCAGCAGAAGAAGGGTGGGGCTGCCCCAGCCGGCGGAGCTGCTCCGGGCGGAGGCGACGACGAGTAGAACCAGCCCTGGAGTGCGTTTGTCTGGGGCGTCGAGGGGCATGAACGGCGTGGGACGCTCCCTTTGGGGCGGAGGTGAGAAGAGTGGGCAAGAGCGGCGAGTTCTTCACGTTCGACGAGGTCCTGGGCAAGCTTGCGATCGACGAGACGAAGCTGAAGCGGCTCGTCTCCGAGGGTGAGATCCGAGCCTTCCGCGAGGGTGATGAGATGAAGTTCCGACGCACCGACGTCGAGAACCTCGATCTCATCGGCGCTCGCTCCGAAGAGGAGACCGGGGTCATCGATCTGTCCGCGGGTGCCGACTCGTCGGAGACGCTGACGGACGACCTCATCTTCGACGAGGGCGACGATCTGGATCTGACCTCGGCCGACGCCGGCATGGCGACCGCCGAGATCTCGAGCCAGGACACCCTGATCGATGACGAAGTCGGCATGAGCACCGAGCCTCTCGGTGTCGACCCCGGCATGATGACCGAGGTCGTCGACATGGACGATGACCTGCTCGAGGACGATGGCGGCGGCCGCGGTGGCGCCATGGTCGGTGGCGGCTCGACGCGCCGTCAACGCCCAGCAGTCCAGCAGCAGGAGCCCAGCGATGTCGTCTGGGGCCTGGTGATGACCGTCACGTTCGTCTTCCTGCTCCTCGGTATGTTCGTGGTGCTCGGCATCCGCGACTCCGAGACCGGCTCGCCTCCGGACATCTCGCTGAAGCTCGCTGGCGTCTTCGGGTCGAAGTAGTTCGGCGCCGGGGACGTTTCCTCGGCACGGCTATGATGGGGTCCTCCCGCAATGCGGGCGGACCCCATCTCGATTCCGTACCCCTGAGGAGTTCCCGTCTCCCTGAAGACCCTCGGTCTCCCCGAAGATCCTGAAGGCGCCCGCCCGACACCGGCGCCTCACGCGTCCAACTCCCCGTATCCCCACACGTCATGCGCTCACTCGCCCCACCGGCCCATCTCCTGTCCGGCGTCCTCCTCGGCGCCGTGCTCTTCGTGGCAGTCGAGGTGTGGACGTCGCCGGCACGGGCCGCGGACGGCGATCCGCCGTCGGCAGCGGCGATCGAATGGAACGATCGCGGCCTCGAGCGAACTGCCGAGGGCCGGCTCCTCGAAGCCGTCCTCGCATTCGAGAAGGCGCTCGAGAAGGCGCCCGACGACGCGACCATCCGCACCAACCTCGCGAAGTCACGCTCGAACCTGGCCGTGCAGCTGCTCGACGAGGGGGATCTCGAGAACGCGACGCACCACGCCGCGGAAGCGCACCGCCTCGTCCCGGATGACGCGGTGATCCTCCTGAATCTCGCGGCCTGTCGCGACGCCCAGGGGTATCCCGCCAAGGCCGCCGAGCTCGTCCGCAAGGCGGTGGCCACCGCGCCGAAGCTGCCGTCCGGCCATGAGCGGCTCGGAGCCGTTCACTACCGCGAGGGACGCACGGCCGACGCGGTGACGTCGTGGGAGCGAGCCGTCGAGCTCGGCGCCGACGGCGAGGCACTGAACCGTCGGCTCGATCGCGCGCGTCGCTCACTCGCGGTCGAGGGCGGCCTGCGACGACAACTCTCTGCGCATTTCGAGGTGCTGCACGACGACGAGGGCTCCGTACTGGCCTCGCTGGTGCTCCGAGAGCTCGAGGAGATCTACACCGTCCTCGGCGCGGACATCCAGCATCGCGTCGAACGCCCGTTGAAGGTGGTGCTCCTCTCGAAGGAGCAGTTCCGCGACGCGACCGGCGCGCACGCGTGGGTGGCCGGTCTCTACGACGGACAGGTCCGTCTGCCGCTCGCCGGCGCGGACCAGCGGCCAGAGGCGGTGCTCGAACGGGCGCGCCACGAATACGTCCACGCCGCCCTCTCGCCGCTGGGCAAGCGAGCACCGTCGTGGCTGCACGAGGGGCTGGCCCAGGTGCACGAAGGGCGGTCGGCCGAGAAGGCGCAGGCGCGGGTACGCCGCACGGCACCGCTGGACTATGACCAGCTGACGACCAGCTTCGCGACCACGCGCGCGGAGGACGCCGCCCGGCGCCAGTACGACACCGCTCTCGCGTACGTCCACTGGCTGCGTGAGGCCGAGCGGGCCAGCGCGTTCCGCCTTGCGATGCGGCGACTCTTCGAGGGAGAGGGTCTGGATCCGGCGTTCGACGACGCCTACGGCGAGAAACTGCCCGCGCTCTACGCCCGCTTCCAGAAGCAGGTTCGGGGTCGATGAGGGCACCGCATCCCCCGTACACTCGGCGTGCGATGCAACGACTTGGGCGCGGACCTGTTGGGACCCATCCGGTGCGCTGCTGCGAATGCAGCGCCGAGTTCGTCGATGTCACTGCGGCTCCGGGGCGGAACGTCACCTGCCCGAAGTGCGGCACCGAGATCCTGGTCGCCGCGGCTGAACTGGGAGTTCGGCTGGAGAGGCACCGAGTGAGGCATCGCGGGACTCCGCTCGCCGCGGGCGCCGGCGATGCCGCTCCGCCGAACCCACGCGCCGGCCTGCGCCTCCCCTCGTTCCTCCTCCTCGGTGCCGCAACCGGCGTGCTCGTCGCGATCGTCCTCTCCGCGTCGTACGTGTTGACATTCGAGGACGCGTACGTGGGAGCGCGGAGCCTGTGGCTCGAGGTTCGCGACTTCCTCGACGTGTTCTCGCCGGAGCGCAAGTAGCGGGCGCGCATCGACGCGCGCTCGCATCTCGATCTTCGGCGTGCGTCCCACTTTGTCGACGATCCCCACGTAACCTCTGCGCCTCCGGTGCGTCCTTCTCTCAGGGGCCTTCCGCGTCCCTGCGGAGGCGCCCATGTCGATGCTCAACGGACAGATCGCACGGCCACGTGAGCGGCTCCTGGCGGACGGACCGCGCCGGCTGAGCACCGCCGAACTCCTCGGACTGCTGCTCGGGACCGGTGCGCCCGGGCTGCGGGCGGAGCGGCTCGGGGGGGCGCTCCTCGACGCCGCCGGTGGCCTCCGCAGCCTGCTCGAACTGACGCCGGCCGAACTCGTGCGCGTGCGCGGCGTCGGTGCGGCGCGGGCGGCGCGGCTCCTCGCCTGTCGCGAGCTCGGTCGACGCCACCTCGGCGAACGGCTCGTACGCGGGATGCCGTTTCGATCGAGCGCCGACGTGCACCGCCACTTCGGACCGGAACTGCGGCATCTTCGCTTCGAGCGCTTCCTCGCGCTGCTGCTCGACGGCAAGCATCGCGTGCTGCGGCACCTGCTCGTCTCGCAGGGTACGCTCACGTCATCGCCCGTCCATCCGCGCGAGGTGTTCGGGCCGGCCATGCGCCACGGCGCTGCAGCGATCGTGCTCGTGCACAACCATCCGAGCGGCGATCCGACTCCCAGTGCCGACGATTTGGAGGTGACGCGACGCCTGGTCGAGGTCGGCGATCTGGTCGGCATTCGCGTGCTCGATCACATCGTGATCGGAGACGGACGTTACGCCTCGCTGGCGGATCGCGGACTCATGGGCACGTGAGACACGTTCAAAGGGAGCGCGCTCCGACGAAAGATGTGGCCCTGCGCGCACGATTCGTTGAAATGGTCGCTTCTCCGGGACGAACGCACCCGGAAGTTGAACGGTGGCGGTCTTGGAGCAGGCGGACGAACAGCGACGACGAGCGTTGCGGCTGGGGTGGAGCCTCGGCTTCGCGGTGCTCGTGCTCTTGGTCCTCCCGATCCTGTTGAAGGTGCTCCTGTGACGGTTGCTCCTACGACACTGGCTCTCCTACGACACTGGCTGCTGTGACCCTCGATCGAGCGGAGGAACCGCGCGCATGAGCAACCTGGCACCCATCGACGCGCTTGGGCAGACGAAGTACTCGCTCAAGCGCTTCGGCTACACGCCCGGCAAGTTTGCGATGTGGCTGTTCCTGGCCTCGGACGCCATGGGCTTCGTCGGCCTGATCGGCGCCTACATCATCCTGCGGGCGTCGATGCCCGGCGAACTGTGGCGCCCGCTGGTCGGCGACTGGACCGAGGCCGGTGGCCTGCCCCACCTCGACCCGATCCTGACGGGCATCAACACGTTCATCCTGATCATCAGCTCGTTCACGATGGTGCTGGCGCTCGATGCCATCCAGAAGGGCAAGCAGGCGGGGCTGAAGCTCTGGCTGGGAGCGACGATCCTCGGTGGCGCCACGTTCCTGGGCATCCAGGTCTACGAGTACTACCACCTGATGCACGCCGGCCTGCACGTCGGCTCGCACCTGTACGGCGCCACGTTCTTCGTCTGCACCGCGTTCCACGGGATGCACGTGCTCTCCGGCGTGATCTACCTCAGCTGCATCTGGATCGCCGCCGCGCGCGGGAAGTACACGGCCGAGAACCACAGCGCCGTCGAGCTCGTGGGCATCTTCTGGCACTTCGTGGATCTCGTCTGGATCATCCTGTTCACGATCATCTACCTGTTCTAGAGGGCACGATGAGCGACGCACACGCCGAGAGCCACCTCCCGACCTACACCCGCGTGATCATCACGTTGGCCGTGGCGACCGCGATCGAGTTCGGGATCGCGATGTTCATCGGCCTCGACGAGGCAGGTGTCAAACCGAAGATGTGGATGATCGGCGTCCTGGCGCTGATCGGACTCGCCGCCTGGAAGGCCATCCTGGTGGGCAAGATCTTCATGCACCTGAAGTACGACCCGAAGATCCTGTCGCTTCTCGCGATCACTCCCGTGGTTCTCGCGACCCCCCTCTGCGCGTTCTGCATCTGGGACGGCATCGCGGGCCCGGGCTTCTAGCCCGCATCGTTCGCGAGGACGCCACGCCTGACGTCCCCGAGCACGCGATCTCCCGCCCCGCGGGAATCTCAAGACTAGGTCCGCGCTCTACAACCGTCTAGAGGGTGCATGCGCGTCTCCGGAACGAGATCTCACGCCGGAGACTTCCCGCACCGGGAGCCGCCAGGACACCGTGCCACGCGCGCTCTCGGCAGGCACCGCCGTGAACCCCACGCCGATCCACGATTTCGCCGCGCTCGCGTGACGCCCTCACGGACGATCCGGGCTCCCCGCATCGTTCCGTGTGGGGCTCGGGGAGCGTAGGCTGCGTCGTGTGAAGCGACCCATTGCCCTCGCCGTCGCGGTAGTCGCCGCTGCGCTCCTCGTCCCGTCCGTGCCCGCGCCGCCCGCGCATGCTGCGGCGTCGCCGCAGAAACTGATCGACGCCTACTTCAAGGCGAAGAAGGACGCGGCTCGTGAGAAGGCGTGGGCCGCGATCGAGGCCGCGGAGCCGCTCGACTCCGCCGACGTGCGCAAGTTGGCGGAGCGCGCCGTCGTGATGGCGCAGAAGCGTGGCCGCAAGATCGACAAGGGCGGCGGCGACTGGTTCGACAAGAAGAAGGACGGCTGGGCCGGACGCTACCTGACGTCGGGCAAAGCCAAGGGAGGACTGGTCCTCGGCCTGCATGGTGGGGGAGCCGGCTCCGGCGACGCCGGACAGGCCGCGAGTTCGTTCTCCGGCGGTGTGTCGAAGATCAAGATGCGCGGGATCTACCCGGAGGTCCTGCAGAAAACGGAGTACGGCTGGACCGATCCGCCGGCGACGGAGAAGTGGATTCTCGAACTCCTGCGAGCGGCCCGTCGCACGTGGAAGATCGATCCCGATCGCGTGTACGTGACCGGTCACTCGATGGGTGGCTACGGCACGTGGACCTACGGGTCGATCCACGCGGATCTGTTCGCCGCAGGTGCAGCTTTCGCCGGAGCCCCGACCGTCTACTGGGTGCCGGGACGGAAGGACAAAGAGGCCGAGGCCGTCGTCGATGGCACGCTGCCCAATCTCTACAACCTGCCGCTCTTCGTCTACCAGAGCCTCGACGACCCCAACGTCCCGGCCGCCGCGAACGTCCACGCCTGCGCGCGGCTCAAGGAGCTCCACGAGAGCGACCCCAAGGGCTGGAAGCACGTGTACGAGGAGGTCGACGGACGCGGGCACGCCTTCCCGGCGAAGGGGCCCGGCCCCGGACTCGCGTGGATGGCGTCGCACGTTCGCAACCCGCGACCGGAGACCATCCGCTGGCAGCCGGTCCGCGACTGGAAGACGACCTTCTACTGGGTCCGCTGGACGAAGCCGTGGCTGAGCTCGGAGCTTGTGGCGACGCTCGATCGCGATGCGAACCGCATCGACCTCGTTGTGACCAAGCCGCGTTCGGCGACGCCGAACGCGGAGCAGCGCGAGGCCGCCGTCTCGACGCTCTCCGTCTACCTCGACGAACGCCTCGTGGATCTCTCGAAGGAGGTCGTGGTGACCGTCGACGGGAAGGAGCGCCATCGAGCCGTTCCCGAACTGCGTCTGACGACGCTCGTCCGCACGGCCGAGGAACGCGAGGACGTCCAGTACGTGTTCGCCGCCGAGGCAGCCGTCCGTCCCGCACCGAAGACCGGCGAATAACGCCGCTCCCCATTCGGCAGCCATCGTAAGATGACCGGCTCCGGTGTGCGATCCAGATCGTCAGCGCCGGGAGCCTGCGGGTGACGTGGCTTGTGTGACTCCGGTCCCATGGCACGCCCCGGGGGAACTCAGTTGAACGTCCTCACCTCAGGAGGCGATGCCCGGTGCGAATTGCGATCGTCTCGGACCTGCACGCCAACATCGAGGCGTTGAGCGCGGTGCTTGAGCACATCAACGCGCAGAACATCCCGGACATCGTCTGCCTCGGCGACGTGATCGGGTACGGGCCCAACCCGCGTGAGTGCATCAAGATCATGCAAAACGCGCGGTTCTGCCTCATGGGCAACCATGAGGAGGCCGTGATGTTCTACGGCGAGGACTTCAACGAGAAGGCCCGCCAGGCGCTCGAGTGGACGAAGGAGCAGCTGAACTCCCCCGACCACGACCGCACCGAGAACTACGAGATGTGGAACTTCCTCGGGGGCCTCGAGGACAAGCACCTCGAGGGCGACGTGTTCTACGTGCACGGCTCGCCGCGCGTTCCGACCAAGGAGTACATGGTCCCGACGGACATCCGCAACCGCGACAAGATGAACGAGATCTTCTCGATGATCCCGTCGCTCTGTTTCGTCGGCCACAGCCACATCCCGGGAGTGTTCACGGACAACTTCCGGTTCCTCTCGCCGGATCGGATCGGCGGGACCTACACCCATCAGGGCGGCAAGGCGCTGATCAACGTCGGATCGGTCGGTCAGCCGCGCGACGGCGACCCTCGTTCGTCCTACGCCGTGTTCGACGGCCGCACGGTCAAGTTCCACCGCGTCGAGTACGACGTGCGAACGACCATGGACAAGATCTACGCCACACCGGGCCTGCCGAACTACCTTGCGGATCGGCTGATCGTCGGACGCTGAGGGCGCCCCCACGGATCTTCGAGCAGCTCACCCGGTCCGATGGCTGTCGCGTGACGGCTCGGACCCCTGAACCGCGGCGGTCGTGGTCCGGTTGACGCCCCGACGGGCGTCCTTCCGCGTCCCCGCCCCGCTGATGCTCCGCGTTCCCGGAGCAGCCTGACCCGAGGAGATAGAGCAGGTGGAGAAGCGCGTCATCCTGGCCGTCGTCATGAGCGTGTTGCTCCTCGTCGGATTCCAGATGGCGACGGAGCCGTACCGTCCCAAGCCGCCGCCTCCTGTGACGGCCACCGGAACGGTCGACGGCGTTGGAGCACCTCCTCCCGCTGGAGTGGACGGAAACGGGAACGGGAACGGGAACGGTGGCGTCCCTGCTCCGGCCGTCGCCGGTGCTGGCGACGGGAACGCCGTGCCGGTGCCCGCGGTCGCGCCGGTGACTGTCGAGCCGAACGTCGTCACCGAGGTGACGAGTGAGCGCGTCTGGCTCCTGATCGGCAGCCACGGCGCGTCGATCCGGTCTGCTCGAGTTTGGGCCTGCGCTGCCCACGAACTCAACGACCCTGCTGCCGAGACCGACCCCTCGGAGACGACGGACTTCTTCGACCCTGCCCCCGGCCTGCTCTCGGTCGAGCTGCTCGGCGTCGACGTGAACCTCGCGCGCCGCGCGTGGACGAGCACCCACGTCGAGGGCGCTGACGCGGCCTACACGACGGACGTGCCGTCCCTCGGTGTTCGCCTCACGAAGGTGTTCCACCTCTCGCACGATCCCGCTCAGCCGTATCACGTCGACATGGAACTGCGCTTCACCGGGCTCGGTACCGGTGATCAGGGGCAAATGGAGACCGTCGAGATCGTCGGTCCGTGGCTGCGCAAGTCACCGCACCCGCTTCCTGAAGACGGCGTCCTCGTGGCACTCACCGGCGATGACGTGGATCAGCTCTCGGCAGAGGACATTCACGAGTCCAAGCTCGAGAACTCGGCGTACGAACAGCGCGCCCCGGACGGACTCTCGTGGGTCGGTGCCCGCACCGATTTCCACCTCGGCGCGCTACTGCCGCTCGAGCCGCTGCCGGCCGACTCGACCGTCGGCTTCCACACCGCGTCCCGCCAGGAGGACGCCGAGACGCGCTGGGCGAGTGCAGCCGCCACGATCCGGGTCCCGATCGTCCTGCCGACAACGGGCGTCTCGCAGTCGCTCCGCTTCCGGTACTACGTCGGTCCGAACAGCCGACCGCTCCTGACGGACACGGACTCCGGGTACTCGGCCCTCGCCGACGGCGTTCCGGAGCGCGCATTCATCGGTTTGAACTTCGCGCCGATCGAGCGTGTTCTGTCGTGGCTGCTCGAGCTCATCGCGAGCACGGGCATGGGCTATGGGCTGGCGATCGTCTGCCTGACGCTCTGCGTCCGCGGCGTGCTGTTCCCGCTCTCGCGCAAGTCGCAGATCTCGATGCGGACGCACGCCAAGAAGATGGGCGCGCTGAAGCCGAAGATGGATGCCATCAAGGCGAAGTACAAGGACCCGCGCAAGCAGCAAGAGATGACGATGAAGCTGATGCGGCAGGAGAAGGTCTCCCTGCTGCCCGGCGGCTGTCTTCTCACGTTCCTGCAGATGCCGATCTGGATCAGCCTCTACGGCGTCCTCCAGACGACGTTCGAGATGCGCCACGCCAGCTTCCTCTGGGCGGCCGACCTGACCGCCCCGGACCACCTGCTCCACATGCCCTGGTTCGCGGACGTGCCGCTGATCCCGGAGTGGCTGAACCTGTTCCCGCTGATCATGATGGTCGTGTGGGGCATCTCGGCGCGCATGACGCCGCTCCCCGTCGATCCGAACCAGCAGCAGCAGGCCAAGATGATGCGGTGGATGCCGATGCTCTTCGGCGTCTTCCTCTACAACTTCGCCTGCGGGCTCACGATCTACATGACGATGTCGGCCCTCTGGTCGATTGGTGAGATCCAGCTGATCCGTCGGGTGTGGCTGAAGGACCTGTAGGGCGGGGGTCACGGCCACTGCTGGTGATTGGTTGGTGGCGCGCATCGGGACATGCGGCAATCGCCGCGCCTCCCATGTTGCTGGTCGGCTCCGCGGCTGCGTCGGCTCGCACGCGAGGGCGGTGCCCCTCGGTCGCAGCCTTGCGTGGGCCTCATCTCCCGCGTCACGCTGCTTGCGCTCGGGCGCAACCAACGCGCCCCGGGTGGGGATCCAAACGGGTTGGGTCTCCTCCGATCCAACGGATCCGTTACCTCCAGGGCGCCGTAGGGGCGGACCCCCTGGCCCGCCCGCGCTCGCTGGGGGTGTGCGCGCCAGGCGGGTCCACTGGCGCTCGGCGAACGACCCTCGTCATGCGGACGGCCATCGGACGGGTCCGTCGGCATCCGGGATGGCCGCGTCTTATCAGCGATCGCCCTCGCCTGCCGGTGGCCGCGCGATCCGCGGGGCTCGTCCGACGAGCGCCGGCCATACGGCTCGATCGAGCGGGAGCGCGTCGGCGGGGCGGATCAGGAGATCCGCCCGTACGACCCGATTGAGGTGGTGCGCATCGGGGATCGGATGCGCACCCGCGGCGAGATGCGGCCATGATCGGGAGCACCGCCCTCGACCGATCGCCGTGCGCATGACGAGGGTCGTCCGAAGTGCGCCACCGGACCGGCATCGCGCGGCCAACCCCAGCGGGCGGGGCGGACCAGGGGGTCCGCCCCTACGGCGCCGGTGCTGTGTACGCGTCCGATCCAGCCATCCTCGGTTGCAGATCGCGGCCAGTTCGGAGGGGTGAGACGCGATTGCCGACGACGATCCGCTGGCGCGGACCGTCAGTTCGCGGCGGCGGCGCGCTGCGCGTCGCGGGCGGCTTTCCA
>JAJFFG010000118.1 GCA_021776825.1 Planctomycetota bacterium | reverse complement strand
CCAGCGGCCACGCGGGCCGGCAGGGCGAGAGGATGGCTGGGCAGCGGGATCGACCGGCGAACTGCGGTGCGGAGGACGCGCGCGACGAGCTCCTCGTACGCGGGGTTGTCCGCGTGCCGTTGGGCGTGGCGGCGCAACGCGACGTGGAGGGTTGACCTCCTGACTCCGTATGACGCTACTCGTCCTCGAACCGCGCCAACGCCGCGGCGGCTGCCTCGCGTACGGGGAGGAGCTTCGACTTCGTGGCCTTCTTGAGCGCGGCCCTACTCGACGCCGTGCGGAGTTCGCCGAAGATGCCGCAGATCTCGACCTGCTCTCGCACCAGCAGGCGCTCCGTCAACTCCGCGTCGCCCTCGATCCCGGGCATCCGGGTGCGCGTCAGCATGCCGGCCAGGATGCGTTCGCCGGAGGCGTCTCCGCGTCGTCCGAGCCCCAGTGCCGCGTCCTCGCGGTAGTGGTGATCCGAGTGCTTGATGCCGTCGGTGCGGAGTACGTCGGCGGCCTCGGTGACGTCGCGCGGCGCGAGGAGCGCGAAGCTGACCCGCACGTCGACGTCCTTGTGGACCAGCCCGGCCGCCAGGACATCGGTCACCTCGCTGCGACGGAAGATCTCCTGCACCTGAAACAGCGCGGACACCGCCTGACGCCGGACCGACTTGTCCCGCTCGGCCAGCGCTGCGTTGGCGGCCGCCACCGTGCTCTCACGCGTGCGCAGCAGTACCAAGGCCTGCACGGCGCGCAGCCGCACTCCCTTCTTCTTGTCGCTCGACATCGCAACCAGCGCGGTCAGCGTGGTCGTGCTCGGGTGCCTGCCCAGCTCGTCGCAAGCCTGGCGCCAGGCGTCGTTCTTCAGGTCACTCAGCGCCGCCAGAAACGCGGCGGTCTGCGGCGGGTCTGGGGTCTGCACCAGATCGGGGATCGTGACGGTCTCGGCGCCGGCATCGTCCACCACCACGACGACGTCGCCCGGCCTCAGGATCGTGACACGTCCCTCGCGCTCGGCCAGCCAGCGCCCTTTCGAGTCCTGCCGCGGCGCCTTGACCGTCTCGTGCCGGCCATCGCTGAAGACGATCTCGGCTGCCGGCGCGGAGCGACCACCGAGGACCGCCAGCACGATCAGAGTGAGCAGGAGCCACAACTTGGATGGCCGCACGAAACACCTCCCCGGACCCTCCCCATCAGAGTACCCCGGTCGGCGAATCGCGTCGCCGGGCGCGTTCGTTTGCCCCTCTCCCGGCAGGACGCTGTGACGTCGCCGCTCCAGTCGACTCGGACGGCCTCAGAGAGCGGGCCGGCGCACTACCGCGCTTCTGCGCCCTCTGGGAGTAGCGGGGTCAGGTCTCCGGTGAGTACGTCCGGCGATCCGTCTTGCCGATCTCGGCGCTCCATCGACGCCCTCGTGAACGATCCGGGCTAGCGAGGGCCGGAGAGGTTTGGCGGCGGCGGGAGGGGGGCCGGGGGCTCCGGCGTCGTCTCCTCCTCGGCGGCATCTGGCGTCGACGCGTTCCTGCGCGGGACGGGCAGTGGCGCGGGTGCTCCGGTCCGGGTCGGAGGGCCGAGTCCAGCCGGAGGCGCGAGCCCGGGCTTGGCACTCGGCATGACCAGCGGCGTGCGGAGGCGCGCGGGGCGCTCCGGCACGGCGCGGCCGGCGCGGGCGGCGGCGGCCGGAGGGGGCGGCGCGGGCTTCGCGGCCAGGGCGCGGGCGAGCGTCTCGGCGCGTCGCTCGGCGTCCAGGTCGGGCTCGAGGGCGAGCGCGGTGCGGAATGCGTCCAGGGCCTCCTGCGATCGGCGCTGATCGTGAAGCGCGACGCCGAGGCGACGTGTCAGAGCAGCCCGATCGGAGCGGGCGAGCGGGCGCGCGTCGAGCACGGCGCGCAGCAGTCTCTCGGCGGGGACCGGGTTCTGTTTGGTGAGGTAGCGATCGGCGGAGCGGACCTGAGCGCCCTCTTCGGGCGTGAGCGGGTCGGCGTCGCGGGTGACGCCGAGGACCTCGATCCAAGGCTCACCCGAGACGCTGTCACGGACGACGGCCCGCAGCCGTACCCCGGTGCCGCGGCGGGTTGCCCGTAGGCGCTCGTCGTTGATGCCGCCGCGTCGAATGAAGAGCCGCTCGAAGCGCGCGTCCTCGGAGCGCGCGTCCTCGGAGCCCCGTGCGGCATCCGGGACACGGATGCGGACGGGAGTCCAGCGGAGTGGCGTGAACTGGGTGAAGTAGGGGTTCCGGTGCCGCGTCAGACCGTCGAAGACGACCTCGAGGCGCACGGGAACGTCGCGCCAGGCATCCGGATCCTCGCGCAGCTCGGAGAGGGACGCCTCGCGCGCCGTCCCTGCGTCGTCCCACCAGCCTGCGGAGGCAGGCACCGCGAGCGCGAGAAGCGCTGCGGCGATCAAGAGTCGCCCAGGTCGACGGCGGCGGGTGTGCATGAGCCTCGAGATCAGTCGAGGATGTCCTTGAGCAGGCGGTAGATGGCGAGGTTCAGCTTCTCCTCCGTGAGGTAGCTGCCCTCGTTGACCTGGGTACGGATGTCCGCAACCAGCTCCCTTCTCACATCGGGTGGGCTGTGGAGCATCTTGAGCAGACGTCCCAGATCGCGCTCCTGCCCGGGAGCGTCGGAATCGCTCTCGTTCGGGGTTGTGCTCTCGCCGCGCGGATCACTGGACGCCTCGCTCACCATTTCATCTCCATCGCTCTTCGACATGTCGTCTGCGCACTTCACTATCGGCAGCGTCAGGCTCGGACCTATGTAGAATTGCCACGACACGGCGTGTCGTGAAGATGCACAGGCATGTCCCGATGATGAAGCACGGGGACGGACGAGAAAGAGGCCTGTCTTGATCCGCATTACGGGCGGCCGCTGGCGCGGTCGCAGGCTCGCTACGCGACGCGGCGCCGACACGCGGCCGTCGGCCGACGCCTATCGCGAGACGATCATGACGATCCTCGGACCGGACCTCACCGGCGTGGAGGTGCTCGACGTGTTCGCCGGAACCGGTGCGTTCTCGTTCGAGTGCCTGTCCCGGGGAGCGACGCGAGCGGTCCTCGTCGAGCGCTCTCGCGCTGCCCTGACCGTGATCCGGAGTAACCTCGCGGAGCTCGGAGCCGAGGCTCAGATCGTGCCGGGGGACGCGTATCGCCTCCCGCCGCTGCCGGGCCCGTTCGACATCGTGTTCGTGGCACCGCCGTACCCGCACTTCCAGAGCGACGGTCAACGCATCCACGCCCTGCTCTCATCGCTCGCGGTGGGCGACGCTCCACTGCTGGGCGAGGACGGAACCGTCGTCGTGCAGGCAGCGACCGGCGCCTTCCACGGTCGCGGCATCGCCGGGCTGGAGCCCGTGCGCACCAAGCGCTTCGGCCGCTCGGAGTTCGTGTTCCTCGAGCGGCCCGAGGAAGGCTCTGGGGACGGCTCTACGAACGACTAGGGGACGAGCTCGAACAGCGGGCGGAAGACGACCGCGCCCTTCGGCTTCGAGCGCTTCCCGAAGTACTGCGTCGCGTGGACGATGACCTGCTCCTCGTCGAACGGGGAGTCGCCGACGAGCTCGATCGAGACGATGCCCTCGTAGGGCTTGGTCTTCCGATCCAGATCGCGCGAGAGCTGTTCCTCGATGGAGACGATCGCGGTCGCGCGGGCCGCGACGGCGATCTCGCCGGGGCGGTTGACGAGCTCGATGCCGGCGGGGTCGCGGATGATGAGGTCGAGCGTGAACGCCGTTGCAGTCGTGTTGAACACGACGAGCTCGACGGGGGTCTTCTTGCCCGACTGGGCGCCCGCGAGGAACGCCGTGCAGCCCTCGCCGGCGGCCTGTGCCTGGTGCGCGCCCGGCCAGGCCACGGCGAGGACCGCCACGCCCAGAAGGGCGGCGCCCACTCCGCTGATCGCTCGTGCTTTCCAGCTCATCGCCCGTCTCCTGTCACTCTTCAACGCGCCACTCGACGACGACGCCATAGCTCGCCTTGCCTTCGGTCTGCACGGCCTCGACGAGCACGGTGTCGGGGCCGAAGTCGTTCAGAACGCCGCCTGTGCCGAAGGCCACCACCTGCACGGCACCGTCCCAGCCGGACAGCTCGAACCCTGCGCGGAACTGGTCCACGACGTCGCCGATCTCGAGCTCGAGCGTCTGCCCGCGAAAGAGACGCGCGCCATCGCCGACCGGTCGACGGATCACGATGCCCTGGTCGATCTCGCGCACGGTGAGCTGGATCGAGTAGACGTCGGCGACGCTCGGCGACACGTTCGTCAACCGCAGCGAGGCCGTCTTCTTGGGGCCGATGTCGAACCCGCTGACGTAGAGCGTGACGTCTCCGTCCGCCTTCGCCGTGCCGCGCACGAGCAGCGCCGTCCCGCCCGCAAGCAGGATCGTCAGCGCCGTCAGGAGCAGCCATCGCGAGATCGCCATGGCGCCATTGTAGTCGGCCTGCCAGAAGCGCCCGTGCGCCCGCTCACTTCGTCGAGAGAGCGATCGGCGGGCGGTATGCTCGGCGCATGCTCGTCACGCCGTTTGCACCCCTCGGAATCCCGCGGCTCGGAGTCAACGTCGACCACGTGGCGACGTTGCGCGAGGCTCGCGGGGGAGTCGATCCGGATCCGGTCGCAGCGGCCGTGGTCGCCGAGGCAGCGGGGGCCGATGGCATCACCGTCCATCTCCGCGAGGATCGCCGTCACATCCAGGATCGCGACGTGCGTCTGCTGCGCGGGTTCGTCCGGCACATGAACCTCGAGGTCGCCACCGAGAGCAAGGTCGTCGCCATCGCGACCGAGATCCGGCCGCACGCGGCGTGTCTGGTTCCGGAGCGACGTGAGGAGGTCACCACCGAGGGCGGCCTCGACTGCACGCTCGAGCCGGAGCGGCTCGCCGATGTCGTCGGGCGGCTCTCGGAGGTCGGCGCGCAGGTCTCGATCTTCATCGATCCCGACGTGCGTCAACTGCAGGCCGCACGCGAGGCCGGGGCCAGCTGTGTCGAGCTACATACGGGACGCTATGCCGATACGCATGGCGCTGCGCGGGAGGCGGCGCTGGCCGACCTCCGCATGGCGGCCGCCGCCGGCCGTGAGATCGGTCTGCGCGTGCACGCCGGACACGGTCTCACGCTTCGCAACGTCGCCCCGGTCGCACTGATCGATGGTGTCGATGAACTGAACATCGGCCACTCGATCGTCGCGCGCGCCATCCTCGTCGGGTTCGATCAGGCGGTCCGCGAGATGCGCGATGTGATCCGCGTCGCCGTGCTCGGGGGGCGCGCGCTCGGTGGCCGTGCGATGGATGGAGAGGGCGCATGACGCCCGGCGCTCTCGAGATCCGCGGCACGTGGACGGCGATCGTCACGCCGTTTGGTGCGCCGGCAGGGGGCGATGCGCCGCTGGATCTCGACGGCCTCGATGCGCTGGTCGACGCCCAGATCGACGGCGGCGTCGACGTGATCGTGCCGTGCGGAACGACCGGCGAGTCGCCGACTCTCTCGCATGGCGAGCACGACCAGGTCGTCGCACGCGTCGTGGCTCGTGCCGCCGGGCGCGTGCCGGTCGTGGCGGGAGCGGGCTCCAACTCGACGCGCGAAGCCGTGCGCCTGGTCCGGGCCGCAGCCGAGGCCGGGGCCGACGGCGTGCTCGTCGTGAGCCCGTACTACAACCGGCCGAGTCAGCGGATGCTGTTCGACCACTTCTCTGTGGTCGCGCGCGAGTCGACGCTGCCGGTCGTGCTCTACAACATCCCGAGCCGCTGCGGCGTGAACCTCGAGCCCGAGACCGTGGCACGTCTGTTCGACACGTGCCCGAATGTCGTCGGGCTCAAGGCGGCCTCCGGGTCGATCCCGCAGGTCGCGCGCGTGCGCCAGCTGTGCGCCATCGGCATCCTCTCCGGGGACGACGGCCTCACGCTGCCGATGATGGCTGTCGGCGCGACCGGCGTGATCTCCGTGACGAGCAACATCGCGCCCGCCGCCGTCTCCGCGCTCGTTCGCGCCGCGCTCGAGGGCGACCTGCCCGGAGCCGCTGCCGTCCACGCAGAGCTCTTGCCCCTCTTCCAGACGCTCTTCGTCGAACCGAATCCCGTGCCGGTGAAGTGCGCGCTGCGGCTGATGGGGCGCGGGAACGGCCTCGTCCGGCGCCCGCTGCTGCCCGCGCTGCCCGAGACCGAGGCGGCCCTGCGCCCGCTGCTCGCCGCGCTTGACCTCGTCTGATCCGACTGGCCGAGTCGGCGGTCCCCCTTCTGCGCCGGTGCCGATGGCGCAGTGCGGCGCGATCTCGCCACCCCGCCTGCTGCGTCTTCACTCCCGGTGGGGGTGTGGCGCCGCGAGGCACCTCCGACTCGCCGATCTCGCGGTCGAAGGAGGGGCGGATGCGGGCGACGAGAGGGATTGCATGGGGTCGAGTCGGAGAGACGCCACGCGTGTGGCAGCGCGCGGATCGAGAGGACGTCGTGCAAGCGCGGGACGGGTGCCACGACGCGTTCGCCCGGCTGTACGAGGGGCTCGGGGGCCGGGTGCGTGTCACGGCGCGGCGGTTCTTGCGCGACTCGCACGCCGCCGAGGACGCCGTGCAGGACACGTTCCTCGCGGCCTACCGCGGTCTGCCGGCTCTGAGCGATCCCGGCGCGTTCGACGCATGGCTCCTGCGCATCGCGCGCAACACGGCCGTGGATCACGCGCGCCGCGCGTCGCGCTGTCAGCCGTCGGAGCGCGCCCACGACGAGTCCACGGACGATCTTCCCGGGCACCCGCGCGTCGTCCGTCGCTCGGGAACGCGCGAGCCGGCACCGATCGCGGGAGTGCTCCTACGGACGGCGTTCGCCGATCTTCCGCCGGCGCTGCAGGAGACGCTGCGGCTGCGTTACGTTCGCGGACTCTCGTGCGCCGACGTCGCCCGTGAGCTGGGCGTGTCGCTGAACTGCGTGAAGACCCGGGTGCATCGCGCACGCAAGGTGCTGCGCGGTGCGGCTCGCGCGGCCTCCGAATGATCGACGGAGGGCGCGGTAGGATGCGGCGTGGGGGGTTCGGTGGAGCAGCTCTTCCTCGTCGCGATCATCGTCTTCGTCGCGGTCATCGGCTTGGTGGTCGTGGTGCACCAGACGGCGCGCAACCGGCGAGTCGACGAAGAACTCCAGAAACTGCGGCACGAGCTCGGACTGCTGCGTCGCGCCACCAGCGGGGCGCCCTCCGCGCCGACGACTCCGTCGCAGATCCCGACGACGGGTGCGTTCCTCGAGGCTGAACGCGAGCTCCGGGTGGCGGCTTCTCCGTCGGCATCTGCCGAGCCCTTCCTGGCCGTGGAACCACCGCAGGCGGCGCCCGAACCGCCCGATCCGCCCGAACCGCCCGAACCGAGCGCCGCGACGGGCGATCCGCCCGCGCCGCGACGACCCGCTCGATCGGCAGCGCCGGCGGGCGAGGCACCCGGTCCGCGAGCCTCCCAGCCCGTTCGATCCGACGACCGAGGTGGCCTCGAGGACTTCCTCGGCGGCCGCGTCCTGCTCGTCGTTGGGGTCGTCGTCGTCCTGTTCGGTCTCGCGTTCTTCCTGAAGTGGGCGATCGATCGCGGTTGGGTGCGCCCCGAGATCCGCGTGACGGCGGGCGCCGTGTTCGGGTTGCTGGCGCTCTACGGCGGCGACCGGATGCGTCGGCGTGGCTTCGACATGTTTGGACACGCGGTCATGGGCGGCGGGCTCGGCGCGGTGTACCTGTCCGTCTTCTTCGCGGCCGGGCGCTACGACCTGATCGGGCGCCACCCCGCGTTCGCGCTAACGGCGATCGTGACCGCCGGAGGAGCGTGGCTCGCGGTGCGTCGATCGGCACCGCTGCTGGCGTACCTCGGGTTCCTCGGCGGGTTCCTGGCACCAGCGTTACTGAGCAGTGGGCGCGACGAGCTCGCGCTGCTCCTGGCGTGGCTCGTCCTCCTCTATGCCGGCGTGCTCGCCGTGACGTGGCGCCGTCCGTGGTACGGACTCGACGGTCTCTCACTCGTCGCCGCAGCCGGCTACGGGGCGCAGTGGCTCCAGAAGCACCACACCGCGGCGAACGACGGCGCCGCCATGGTGCTGCTGGCGATCCTGACGCTGTCGATTCTGGTGCTGTCTCTCGGCCCGGCCTCCTTGCGGCGGCAGCGCGTCCATCTCGCCTCGCTCGTCGTGGCGCTGCTGACTGGGCTGTTCGCGGCCATCGGTGGCTTCACGGTCATGTACCCGGATCACCAGATTGCCCTCGGGTGCGCACTGCTAGCCCTGGCCGCGGTCTACGTCGGATCGGGCGTGCGCTGCCGATCGGGCGCCTCCCAGTCCAGACAGTCCTCCGAATCCACCCAGGCCACCCAGTCGACCGTAGCCGGCGAGTCGGCCCTGTTCGGGATGGCGATCGCCGCGGTTGCCGCGGCGATCCCGACCTTCCTCGACGGCGCCCTGATCGCGCCGGCGTTCTCCGCCGCCGGCGTTGTCGCGGCGTACCTGGGTGCGCGACATCGGCTCCCGGTCGTCCTTGGCGGGGGGCTGGCTCTGATCGCGATCGGACTCGGCGACCTGTTCGTGAACCGACAGCCGCTGCACGATGGCGTCGCGTTCCCCTTCGCCAACGGCGAGTTCTTCTCCTGGGCGTCGCCGGCCACGGCGTTGGTTCTGGCGGGCCTGATCGTTCGGTGGGTGGGCGACTGGAAACGTACTGGTTCCGTGATCGCAGGCATCGGGCTCTGGCTGTACGCGCCGTTGCTCGCGGTCGAGATCCTGGACGGCTTCAACCTGCGCCGGTCCCAGTTCGGACCGGGACGCGCCGAGGAGCTCGGACTGGCCGGAGCCACCGTCGCGCTCGCCGGATACGCGGCCGCGATGGCGTGGCTCGTGCGCGGACGCAGCGCCCGGGCCCATGCGCTCCCCCGCTGGCCTCTGTTCCTGTGCTACCTGAGCGCTGCGGCACTGCTGCTGGCGACGCACAACGCTGCGTTCACGCCGGTGCTGAATCTGGTCTTTCTCGCGGCGGCGGTCGCGTGGGCGTCGGCTCTGTACGTTGCGGCCTCGCAGCGTCGCGGGTGGCGCGAGTTCCTCTTCTTTGTCGTCATCGCGTACGGCTGTTGGGCGCTCGCAGACGAGATGATGGACGACGGCGGGGTCGTCGTGCTCATCGCCGGCGCCTCCGCGGAGGACGCGGAACTGCGCGGCCTCGTGTACTGGTCCGTGTCGTGGGCGATCTACGGCGGGGCGCTGCTCGCCGCCGGGTTCGTACTCAGCAAGCCGGGCCTCAGGTGGGCGGGGCTGGGCGTGTTCCTGTTGACGGTCGCGAAGGTGTTCCTCGTCGACCTGGCTGCGTTGCCGACGGCCTACCGCATCGGCGGGTTCATGGTCCTCGGCGTACTGCTCGTGGCGGCGTCGTACCTCTATCAGCGCGCGCGGCGCGTTGCGCCGGAGATCCCGGACGAGTCGGCCTAGCCGACGACCGTGCTGCGTCGTTCGAGGAGCACGACGTCACGCCACTCTCCGGCGAGGTGCCCGATGCGTTCGCGCACTCCCAACTCGCGGAAGCCATGCGCTGTGTGCAAGCGACGGCTGGCGACGTTCTCCGCCAGGATGCCGGCTGTCAGCGTCCAGAGCCCGGCGTCCTCCGACGACGTGATGACGCGGGCCAACAGCGCTCGACCGACCCCGCGACCTCGCGCGCGTTCAGCCACGTAGACGCTCACCTCGGCGACGCCGCGGTACGCGCAGCGGTCGGACGACGGGACGAGCGCGACCCACCCGACGATGTCACCGTCGGCGAACGCGACGAAGCGCGAGTGGGGGAGGTGCCCGGCGTCCCACGCGGGCCACGCCGTGGGGGCAGTCTCGAATGTCGCGTGACCCGTGGCGATGCCCTCGCCGTGGATCGCGTACACGGCGTCGGCGTCGTTGGCCGTCAGCGGGCGGACCTCGAGTTCCACGCCAACATCGTCGCCGACCCCGCCGCGTGCTGCTACCCGTAGCGCCCCTCGATGTAGTGCGCCGTCTCCTCGAACCGGGGAGTGACGAACATCTCGGCCGTGTCGCCGTGCTCCACGATCTTGCCCATGAGCATGAACACGCACTCCTCGCTGGCGCGTCGCGCCTGCGCCATGTTGTGCGTGACGATGAGGATCGTGAAGTCGCCGCGCAACTCCCAGAGGAGCTCCTCAACGGCCTCTGTCGCCTTCGGATCGAGGGCCGAGCAGGGCTCGTCCATCAGCAGCACGTCGGGCTGCACGGGTAGGAGGCGCGCGATGCAGAGCTTCTGCTGCTCCTCGAGCGAGAGCGCCGTCGCCTGGCGGCCGAGGCGGTCCTTCACGGAGTCCCAGAGCAGCACACGCCGCAACGCCTTCTCGACGATCTCGTCGCGTTCGCGCTTCGGCAGGCGGCGTCCGGCGGACGCGTGGAGGCGATGCGCGAAGATGACGTTGTCGCGGATCGAGATCGGCAGGGGATTGGGTCGCTGGAACACCATCCCGATGCGCTTGCGCACCTGGACGATCTCGACCTCGGGCGCGTAGACGTCGCGGCCCATCACCTCGATCGATCCCGTTGTGCGCACGTAGCCGAGTCGCTCGGTGATGCGGTTCACACTGCGCAACAGCGTGGACTTGCCGCAGCCCGAGGGGCCGATCATCGACGTGATGATCCCCTGCTTCACTTGCAGGTCGACGTCGAACAACGCCTGGAACGAGCCGTACCAGAGGTTCAGCTTGCGCGTCTCGATCGCGAACTGCGTGGCGGTCGTCGGGCTATCCAAAGCGTCCCTCCACGTAGTCACGCGTGCGCTGGTCCTGCACGGTGCCGGTGAACAGCTCCTCGGTCTCGCCGACTTCGACGCACTCGCCGTTCAGGAAGAACGCGGTCCGCGATGCGAGACGCCGCGCCTGCTGCACGAGGTTCGTGACGAGCACGATCGTGACCTCCTTCTTGAGCTCCTTGAGCACGTCTTCGATCCGCATCGTGGTGACCGGGTCGACGGCGATGGAGAACTCGTCCAGGAGCAGCAGATCCGGCTCCTGCGAGAGCGCGCGGGCGATCGTGAGGCGCTGCTGCTGTCCGCCGGAGAGCAGACTGCCGAGCGCATCGAGTCGGTCCTTCACCTCGTCCCAGAGCGCGGCGCGGCGCAGACATCTCTCGACGATGTCGTCGAGGTCCGGGCGCTTCATGCCGCGGAGCCGGGGCGACAGCGCGACGTTGCCGTAGACGGACAGCGGCAGCCCGACCGGTAGCGGGAACACCACGCCGATGCGGCGGCGCAGTGCATAGAGATTGCGCCAGGTCTGAACGTCCTTGCCGTCCAGCGTGATGCTGCCGTCGACCGACATCCCCGGCGTGAACTCGTCCATGCGATTGAGCGCGCGCAGGAACGACGTCTTGCCGCTGCCCGCGGGTCCGATGATCCCGAAGATCTCGTTCTCCGGGATCTCGAACGACGCGTTGCGCAGGACGGCGTTCTGGCCGTAGCGGATCGTGAGGTCTCGTACCGAGACCTTCGACGTCGTGCTGGTTGCTACCACTTCTTCCTCCCACGCAGCCACGTGCGAAACCCGATCGAGACGGCGTTCAACGCGAGCACCAACCCGATGAGCACGAGCGCGACGCCGTACGGCAGTTCCTCTGGGACGTCCGTGACCTGTGTCGAGATCGCGAACAGGTGCAGCGAGAGCGCCATCGTCTGATCCATCACGCTCTGCGGCAGGAACGGCAGGAACATGGCCGCGCCCGTGAACATGATCGGAGCCGTCTCGCCGGCGGTGCGCGAGACCTCGAGGATCACCCCGGTCAAGATGCCGCTGATCGAGTTCGGCAGGACGATGCGACGGATGGTCTGCCAGCGCGTCGCACCCATGTTCCAGCACGCTTCGCGGAACTCGTGCGGCACGGCTTGCAGCGACTCGCGTGTCGCGACGATGACGACGGGCAGCGTCATGATCGCGAGCGTCAGGCTGGCGGCGAGGATGCTCGTCCCGAACTTGAAGAACAGGACGAACGCGCCGACGCCGAACAGCGCGTGGACGATCGACGGCACACCAGCGAGGTTGATGATCGCGAGGTTGATGGCGCGCGTCATCCAGGTATCGCGGGCGTACTCCGAGAGGTACAGCGCGGCGGCGATTCCGATCGGGACCGAGATGAGCAGCGCCACGCTCACGAGCCAGATCGTGCCGACGAGCGCCGGATAGATCCCGCCCTCGGTCATCCCGTTCGTCGGATCGGCGGTCAGGAACTCCCACGAGATCATGGGGCCACCGCGCACGACGAGCATGCCGAGGATGATCAGGACCGGCAGCGCCAAGAGCACGGTCATCACACCGAACAGCACCTTCACCAGGGCTTGTGTCCGGTCGTTGCGGGCGTTCAGCTCGGTGCGTTCGAACATCGCCTACTTCTTCCGGATGCCGCGGACGACCAGGTCGGCAGTCAGGTTGATGACGAACGTGACGGCGAAGAGCAGGATGCCCAGCGTGAAGAGCGCCTGATAGTGGGTGTCGCCCGCGACGGTCTCGCCGAGCTCCGCGGCGATCGTGGCCGTCAGCGCGCGCACCGGATCGAACACGCCTTCCGGCATGTTGATCGAGTGGCCGCTCGCCATCAGCACCGCCATCGTCTCGCCGAAGCCGCGGCCGACACCGAGCAGGACCGCCGCCACCAGGCCGTTCTTCGCAGCGGGGATGACGACCTTCCAGATCACCTGCCAGCGCGTCGCGCCCATCGCTTCGGCGGCCTCGCGGTACCCATCCGGAACGGCCTTGAGCGCGTCCTCCGCGATCGTGGTCATGATCGGCGCGGCCATCAGCCCGAGGATCAGCCCCGCGTTGAGCATGCAGAGGCCGACCGGCACGTCGAAGAGGTCGATGATCAGCGGGTTCATGATCGAGAGCCCGATGAAGCCCCAGACGACGGAGGGGATCGCGGCGAGCATCTCCACGAGGACCTTGAGCGTCTCGCGCGTCTTGCCCGTCGCGAACTCGCCGATGTAGATCGCCGCGCCGAGCGAGAACGGGACCGAGATCAGCATCGCGAAGCCGGTGATGCTCGCGGTCCCCGCCAAGAGGGCCAGGATGCCGTGCGTCGGCTTGGTGTCCGACGTCGGACGCCAGTTCGGCGACGTGAAGAACTCGACGACGTCCATGTCCTTGAGGACGAAGCCGAAGCCCTCCTTCGTGACGAACGCGAAGATCCCCAGGATGAACACGATCGCGGAGATGCCGCCGGCGAAGACCAGCACCTTCACGATGCGGTCGATCCACCACGCCGCGTCGAGACGATCGGCGTCGCCGGAGTCAATCACGGTGCTCACGCGGGCTCGGGACCCCGCAGGGTCTCCATCAGGTCGCGGATGCGCACAGTGAGATCGCGATGCACGGCGGTGACCACGTCAGCGGCCGTCAGGTCTGCCGCCGCTGCGGGCCCCGGTCCGACTTCCCAGTGCACGATCACCGTGTGGAACGGGATCTCCGCGATGCGCGGGATGAGGCCGTCCTCCAGTGCCACGACGACGTGGTAGTCGTTCAGCACCTCATGCGTTGGGACGAGCTCGCGGGGAGCGTCCGCGTCGGAGGCCAGACCGTGCTGATCGAGGAACGCCGTCACCGCGGCCTCGCGCTCGGACCCCGGCTGCCACCCGGCACTCTCGAAGCTGCCGCTGTTGGCGTAGGCGCGCTTGGCGATCGCTGCGGCCATCACACTCTTCAGCGTGTTGGTCCGGTCGACGAAGAGGACGCGGTAGACCTTCGGCGCCTTCGTCTCGCCGGTCGCCGCGAAGATCGTCTCCTCGCAGATGTTCTTGGCCTGGTCGCCGATCCGCTCGAGGCGGTTGATCACGATGAGGAGCGCGAACAGGTCCTTCATGGAGCGATCGCTGCGTTCGGCCTCGTCGAGGAGGTCTGTGAACACCCCGTGGAACGCGCTGCGCTTCTCGCCGGTCAGGGACTTGGCGCCGCGTGCCAGGTCGGCGCTGCCCTCGTCGTAGGCCTGCAACGACTGACGCAGCGTGGCGCGCGATCGATCGGCCATCGCCTCAATGTCACGACGCAGTCGCTCCGGTGCGTCTGCCGACAACTGCACTGCCTCGCGGGCGATGGTCACCGCGTAGTCGCCGACGCGCTCGAGGGCGACCATGAGACGCATCGTCGAGGAGACGAAGCGGAGGTTGCCGGCGCTCGGTAGATGCCGCGCTACGACCAGGTGGCACAGGCGGTCGACTTCGCGTGTCCCGCGGTTGATCGGCAGATCGCCGAGGATCACCGACGCCGCGAGGTCACCGTCGCGACGGATCAGCGCGTTCGCCGCGTTCTCGATCGCGGCGTTCACGCCGGCGCCGAGTTTGCGGACCCTGGATCGGATCTCGTCCAGGTCGCTCTGCAGACGTTCCTCGTAGTGGCTCATCGCAGGTCGTCTCTCACAGGGGCCCGCACAGGGGCGTAGCCCTTGTCGAGGATGATCGTCTGGCCGTCGTTGCTGAGGATCCAGTCCAGGTACGTCGCGACGGCGCCCTCGGGCTGGCCGCGCGTGTACATGAACAGCGGCCGTGCGATCGGATACGAGCGATCGATGGCGGTGGCGACGGTCGGCATGACAGCCGGCGCGCCGTCATCCCTCGCGACGGGCACGAGCTTGACCTCGTGCGTCGCGTAGGCCAGGCCGCTGTAGCCGATGGCGCCGGGTGTCTTCATGACGAGGTCGACGACGTCCTTCGACCCGTGCATGTCGAGCGAGCCGAGCTTGTACTCGCCGTCCTTCCGGAGCACCGCCTTCTTGAAGTAGGCGTACGTGCCGGAGTTGTTCTGACGGCTGACGCGGACGATCTTCCCGTCCTTGGCGCCCGGGACCGTGATGCCGAGTTGATCCCACGTCTTTGTCGTGCCGCCCTCGCCGTAGATGGCCGCGAGCTGCGCGAACGTGATGCTCTCGATCGGGTTGTCCTTGTGCACGTACACGGCGAGCGCGTCGTAGCCGACGATGTGTTCGACCGGCTCGATGCCGTTCTGCCGGGCTTTCTCGATCTCCTTGTCCTTCATGGAGCGGCTGGTGTTCGCGAGGTCCACCGTGCCGTTGATGAGGGCTGAGATGCCGGTGCCGGAGCCACCGCCGGTCACCGCGACCGCGACACTCGGGTCCACCTCGCGGTACGCCTCGGCCCACGCCTGTGCGACGTTGACGAGGGTGTCCGATCCCTTGTTCTGGAGCAGTGTGCGCTGTGCGCGGCCGCCGTCCGCGTCGTCGCCGCCACCACCGCCACAGGCGACGAGCGAGAGCGAGACGGCCATGGCGGTTGCGAGTGCGATGTTCCGCATGAGTCTCTCCGTGGCGCACCGACCCCGACCGGCGCGCGGTCGTTTGCGAAGGCGTCCGTCGCCTCCTGGGGTTCGCGCACTCTGGTGCTTGGAGAGAACCCTGTCAGGCCGGATCCGGCCTCGATCGACGGGTTAACGAATCCTTCACGGACTCCGGACGAAGCCCATGCATTCGGGGCTGAGTTCGGCCCGTCGGACGCGCCAGCAGGCGACTACAAACTGGGGTCGGTCGCGACCTTGTAGCCCACACCACGAACGGTCAGAACGTGGTCGCCGTAGTCGCCTAGTTTGCGGCGCAACGCGGCGACGTGCACGTCGATCGTGCGTCCGCCGGAGGGCGAGTCGGGGTCGCGGGCGGCGTCCAAGAGCTCGTCGCGGGTGAAGGCGCGACCGGGGCGCGCGACCAGCGCTCGCAGGAGTTTGAACTCTGTGATCGTCAGGGCGAGCGGCTTGCCCCGCAGCATCGCGAGCATGCCATCTCCGTCCACGACGAGGTCTCCCCAGACCACCGAGGAGCGGTCGTTCCGCGAGGAGCGGCGTCCGCGTCGGAGTTGCGTCGCCACGCGCGCGAGGAGCTCCTTCACCCCGAACGGCTTGCGCACGTAGTCGTCCGCGCCCTGGGACAGTCCGATGACCGCGTCGGTCTCCTCGCCCTTGGCAGTGAGCATGACGATGGGGACGTCGGCCGTGCGCTCGTTCGCGCGTAGTCGACGACAGACCTCCAGGCCCCCGATGCCGGGCAGCATCAGGTCCAGCAGGACGAGGTCTGGCTGCTCTCGATCGGCGACCTTCAGCGCGGTCTCCCCGTCGGCGGCCGTGACGACGTGGTACTGCTCGCGGCGTAGATGGAACTCGAGGATGTCGACGAGATCGCGCTCATCGTCCACGACCAGAACGGTCTTCCGGCTCATCGTGCCCGGCTCTCCCCCCCGCCGCGACGGCGTCCTTCCGCCGTTGCTGTGCGAGACTATACGATTGGCGTCAGGAGAACGCCTCTCTGGGAGCGTGCGCGCGTGGCGAAGACCCTTGTAATCCAGTGCTCGAACTCGGCCCGAGTGCCGTTCCTTCGGGGCATCCTTACGCGATCCCTGCAGGACGCCGGGATGACGTTCGAGGATGCGTTCGCCGTCGCGTCGCGCGTGCGGGACGGACTGCGCGACACCGACGAGATCGATACGGTCGAACTGCGCAACTACGTGATCCACCAGCACTTGACCGAGGCCGACGCCGACGTCGCGCGACGCTACGAGGAGCAGCGCGACGTGCCGGCCGTGCTCGTGCATCTCTCCGACGGTCAGAGCACCCCGTACTCGCGAGGCCGACACCGGATGAGTCTGGAGGCGTGCGGTCTGTCCCTCGACGACGCCGCCGAGGTGGCCGCCGAGATCTACCGGCAGCTCATCGAGCGAGGCGTGGCCGAGATCAGCATCCCGCAGATGAAGCGATTGACGTACGCGCACCTCACAGAGCACCTCGGTGACGACGCGGCACGGCGCTATCTCGTCTGGGAGGAGTTCCGCCACAGCGATCGGCCCCTGCTCGTCCTGATCGGCGGGACAACCGGCACGGGCAAGAGCACGTTGGCGACGCGCGTCGCGCACCAGCTGGACATCGTGCGAACGCAGTCGACGGACATGCTGCGCGAGGTGATGCGCACCATGATCCCGCCGCGGGTCACGCCGGCGCTGCACTGCTCGTCGTTCACCGCATGGGAGACGCTTCCCGCGCCAGTCGACGGCGACCAGCCGCAGCTCGTGAGCGGCTACCTCGTGCAGGCGGAACTGGTCGCCGTTGCGGGCGAGGCCGTCATCGGGCGTGCGCTCCGCGAGCGCGTCTCGATGATCGTCGAAGGTGTCCATCTGCACCCGGCGAGCATGCCCGGCATCGCCGGCGACACCGATGCGATCGTGGTGCGCGCGGTCGTCGCCGTGCTGCGCCCGCCCGAACTCAAGCGGCGCATCCGCGGTCGCGGCAAGGTCGCCCCGGACCGGCGCGCGAAGCGGTACTTGCAGCACTTCGACGAGATCTGGGACGTGCAGTCCTATCTGCTCGACGTCGCCGATGCCGAGGGCACGATGATCGTGATCAACGACGACGTCGACGTGGCGTCGCGCGAGATCGTCTCGCTCGTCATGGATGAGCTGTTGACGGCGTTCAACGGGACACCGGAAGAGGTCTTCGGCTAGCCGCCTGTCGGAGTTTCGGCGTCGCCGAGCGAGAGACCGTCGGGGCGACAGGCTGCTAGTTAGACCGCCCACCGGGCACACGAGCGTCGTCGCCGTGGACGATGATCTGGGCACGGCGCACAACCTGCTGAAGCTGGCCGCCGCGAGGGCGTGAGCCGCCGTTTCGAACTGGAATCGGCGACGGATCCGCTCCAGAACGCCCGCGTTGGCGCGTGGCGCCGCCGGAAGCCCGACCGCACCGCAATTCGCCGCTCGCCCCCCAGTCGGCCTATCGCTAGCAGACTGTCGCGGCAACCGGCGTGGCGCGTCGAGGCCGTAACTCCGACCGCCTGCTAGCCCGTAGAGTCCGGGGATGGCAGCGAGTTCCGTGTCCGACCCCGAGCGTCGCTGGCCCTGGCGGGTCGCGGTCCTCGTCCTCCTAGTCGGGTGGATGGCGTTCCCGCTGGACGCGCCGTGGATCAACGACGAGCCGCATCTCCTGCTGCGCGCCCTCGATGCCAATGCGGCGGGGGAACTGCCCTGGCTCGGATTGCAGAGTCAGCGCGGCACGCAGTACGGCCCGCTCGGGCTGTGGGTCGACCAGCTACTTCTGTTCGTGACGCACGACATCGCGTGGATCGTGTCGCTGCGTGCCCTCCTGTTCGGCGCGGTGCTCGCGGGCTCGCTTGCCTGGCTTGCGCGCACGCTCGGCGTGACGCGGTGGCTCGTCGTGGCCACGCTGGCTTCGCCCTGGATGTGGTTCTACGCGCGCCTCGTCTGGGACAACTCGTGGAACATTCCGCTGGCCGCGCTCACGGTCGCGGCCTACGCGTCGTTCGTGGTGCACCGCCGCGCTAGCGACCTGGTGCTCACGGCGGCCACGGGGACGCTGATGGTGCTCTGCCATCTCATGTGCGGACCGTTGCTGCTCGGGATCGCGTTCCATGCGCTCTGGTGTCGGCGCGGCGACCTCGGTCGACACGCCGTGAAACTGGCGATCGCGGTGGCCGTGCTCGCGGTCCTGTCGGCCCCGTACTGGCAGACCGCGCTGTCGGGAGCGTTCGCGCCAGCGGAGGACGGGTCGATCTGGAAGGGCGCGCTCTATCCGCTCTCGGCACCGCGACACCTGATGGCGGGTGGGCTGTCGTACGTCTTCGGAGCCGACTGGCTCGCGGCCTGGCCGGCTCTGCTGCGTTGGCCGTACCTCGTGTGCCTCGCTCTGTCGATCAGCGTCGCGTTCTGGTGCATCGAGGGTGCTCTCAACGCCGTGACCGAGCCGTCGCGTGACGAGAGCGAGGCATTGCGGCGAAGCCTGGCGCGACTCGGTCTCGTCGTGATCGCTCTGCATTGTGTGGTGGGGGGACTCACACGGACCCATGGAGATCCGCACCATCTGAACGCGACGTGGATCGGCGCGCTGTTGATCGTCTGGAGCGCGGTGCAGTCACGTATCGAGAAGGCGCCGGGTCGGCCGCGGGCGCTCGCCGTCTCGCTCGCCATCGTGCTCGGGGTCTCGACGCTCCTCGTCGCGGGACGCGTTCACGCCACGTCCGGCACGCGCGGTCCGCGCTACGGGCCGACGCTGCGCGCGCAGCTCCCCGTCGCGCGCCTCCTGGCTCGCCTCCCGCCGAACGTGCGGATCGAGACGGACGTTCCGCACATCGCGACGTTCCCGCACGCCCTGCAAGCGCTCGTCCGTCTGGAGGGACGGTCGACGCCGACATCGACCGCGCAGGTCGTCGTGATCCGGTGGGCGTCGCGGGACCCGCTCGACGCGCGGCTCGAGCCGCTGCCGCGCTGACTCTCTACTTCAGCTCGATGTCGAGCGCATTGCGACCCGGCTGGAGGTCCACGTCGAGCTCGGCCTTCCCGGCGTTCGTGGCCGAGAACCGCAGCGTGTAGCGGCCCGGGACGATGCGGCGGTGACGAGCTTCTCCACGCTCGTCGCAGTCGGTCGCCGTGCCGCCGCGAGTGCCGCCATCCTCCGCCGTCTTCACACTGATCGTGAGGCGCCCGACGTACGGACCGCCATCGGGGCGTCGGACGCGGAGGAACAGGTCGACGGCGCGCGGGGCGCGGATCGTCAGCGAGCCCCCGGACGGCACCGTCACGATCAGCAGGCCGTAGCCGTCACACGAGAGCGTGACACGTCCCGGGCGGCCGCCGCCGCGGAACTCGAAGTTCCCGGCGGCATCCGTCACGGCGTAGGACCGACCGCTGCCGACACGGGCGTCTGCGACCGGCTTGCCGGTGTCCGCCTCGACGACGCGGCCGGCGAGGACGACGACGCTCTTCGAGGGCAGGCGCTCGAGCGTGACGACGATGGCGTTCTCTCCCGGCTCGAGGACGGTCTGGACGCTGGCGCTCGACCAGCCGTCGGCGCGGCAGCCGATCGTGTACTCCCCCGGAAGGACCTTGTCGTAGTGGATGTGTCCCTCGCTGTCCGCTCTCAGGTTGGTCGTGACGTTCGTCCCATCGTCGCTCTCGAACGAGACGATGACTTCGCCGCGCACCGGCGCGTCGTCCGTGCCGCGGACGCGGATCTCGAGCTTGGTCGCCGCCGTGAGCGTGATCACCTGGTGGGACACCGCGCCGTCGGCGATCTCGTCGCCGTCGAGGAAGCGGACGGCGTACCCCTCGGCCGAAACGCAGAGCTGGCTCCCGCCCGGAGGCAGGTCGGTGAAGCGGAACACGCCGCGGTGATCCGCTGTGGTCATGTCGAAGTACGGCTGCTGGATCTGCACCTCCGCACCGGAGATGGGTTGCTTGGTCGCCGCATCGATCACGAGGCCCTCGAACGACACCGAGCCGACGAGAATGTCGTGCTCGATGTCGTCGATGCCTTGGACGACGAGTTGGCTACGCGGACGCGAGGACCAACCGACATGGGTGCCCTGGAGCACGAGGTCGTGCGTGCCGGGTGGGACTCCCGTCAGCCGGTAGCGCCCCTCGGCATCGGTGACTCCGTTCAGCGAGTCGCGCGGCACGCCGTCCTCCTGCCGGCCGCGAATGATCACTCCCGTACGGATCTTCACTCCCTCGAGCGGGCCTCGCTCCGCGTGACGGACCACGCCGGTGACGACGGCCCCGCGCGGCAGCACGACCTCGAGCTCCGTCGTCTCGCCGGCGACGACCCCGATCGGCGTCGTTCGGGAGAGGCTGCCGCTACGCGCGACCACGTGGACTCGACCGGGTTCGACGGCCCGAAGCTCCACACGCCCGTCCGCATCGACGCCGCCCTGGTGCAGCGTGACGCCGATGCTGTTGACGACTCCGACGATCTGCAGCTGCGCGTCGTCTCGCGGGAGACGGTCCTCGTCGACGACTTGGACGCGCAGGACACCCAGCTCGGCCGCGTCCTCGGTGTCGGTGCTCGGCGACGGAGCGGCCGGCTCGTGGCCCGCGCCGCTGTCCCTACCGGACGGCTCCGGCGGCGACGCCGTCGGAGCCGGCGGAGTGGCGTTCGCGTCGGTGCCCGTGCCGGACGCCGTGGGGGAGAGGTGCCGGCGTGGGCGAACGCGTGGCGACGTCTCGTGGGCGGGCGTCGCATCACCCGGCTCGACGTCCGCGGAGCTCGGCTCCTCGGACGGAACTCGGGTCACCACCATGACCGCCGTCAAGACCATGCCCAGCAGGAGCAGCAGCACCACCACTGCCCAACGCCTTCGGCTCGACGGCGGGGTCATCGGATCACGACTACCTCAGAGGCGACGCTCCAAGCAGAAGCGGGGCGCCGGGACGAACCCCTCGCGCCGCAGGAAGTGCAACAGGTCCAGCTGCTCCCAGTCGACCTGTGTCTGCACCCGCTCCACGTGGAGCGCGCCAAGGTTCATCATGAGTTGTCGGAGCAGGTCCTGGCCCACATGACGACCACGGAACGGCGGGTCCACGCCCACCGAGTCGATCACGGCCACCGGTTCGGCCTGCCCGAACTCGCCGTAGTACACGCGTCCC
This sequence comes from Planctomycetota bacterium, assembly GCA_021776825.1. Taxonomy (GTDB): domain Bacteria; phylum Planctomycetota; class JAJSAM01; order JAJSAM01; family JAJVHW01; genus JAJFFG01. The sequence continues at coordinate 48,589 of JAJFFG010000118.1, read as the reverse complement.
AGCAGGAAGCCGACGGGGTGAACGTCGATCTCGGCGACCAGACTCGTCTTCGGCCCGGACTGCTCCAACGCCTGGTCGAATTTGGCGCGGTAGTACTCCTCCCGCGCCCGGCCCATCGCCGCCGCGTCGATGCGCACCACGGCGGCCAGATCCTCCGCTGCGAGCTGACGTACCGTCACGGCATCCGCCGACTCGGTCCCGGTCGTGTCCATCTCGAACGCCGTCATGCTTCCTCCTCGTTGCGTCGGTCATTCATCAGCGCATCGCCTGCCCGCCGTCCACGGCGAGCACCTGCCCGGTCACGTGCCGGGCGTCGTCCGACAGCAGGAACCCGATGACGCGCGCGACGTCCTCGGGTTCCGCGATTCGGCCGAGCACGGACTCTGCGGCAGCGCGTTCGCGCCACTCCTCGCTGAGCGCCGCGACCATCGGTGTCCGCACCATCCCGGGAGCCACCACGTTGACGCGGCCGTCGAAGCGTCCGAGCTCCCGCGCGGCCGAACGCGCCAGCCCGACGAGGCCCGCCTTGCTGGCCGCGTACGCCGTCTGGCCGAGCTTGCCGCGATCACCGTTGATGCTGCCGACGAGCACGATGCTGCCACCGCTCGCGGCCCGGATGTGGGGCGTGAGCGCGCGCAGCACGTGGAACGCGCCGGTGAGGTTGACGCGCAGGACGGCGTCCCAATCCGCGTGGTCGAGCTTCCAGTGCATGCCGTCGCGGGCGATTCCTGCGGCGTGGACGGCGAGCGTCGGCGGACCGAGCGTCGTGACGATCTGCAGCGTCGCGGATCGCACCGACTCCTCGTCGCCGACGTCGCACTCGACGAACAGATCACACATCGTGGTGGGGGCGAGATCCAGGCCTGCGACGCGCACACCGCGTGAGCGCAGATCCTCGGTCACGGCCGCGCCGATTCCCGATGCGGCGCCCGTCACGATGGCAATGGCCTGGTCGAGCATCACTGGTCCGGCCTATTCATGAGGCTCGCGCCAAGAGCTTCTCGTGTCGGAACGCGCCCCACAGCCCGGCGCCGATCGCACCGGCGAGGATGGACTGGGGATGGCTCGCTACCGGGATGTTCACACCGGCCTTCTCGAGCTCCTCGCGCGTTGCCTGGAGGAGACCGACGTCTGCGGCAAGCCCGCCTGTGAACGTCAGCATGCCCTCTGAAGCGAGGTTGCGCACGAGCCGTGCGAAGCGCCCGGCCATGCTGAGGTGGATGCCCTTCAGGATGTCCGACGTCGCGATGCCACGGCTGACCATGTTGATGACGTCGGTCTCGGAGAGCACGGCGCAGATGGAGCTGCACACCTCGGGGTTGCGCGACTCCAGCGACAGAGGACCGACCTCGTCCAGTGCGACGCCAAGGTAGCGCGCGATGTTCTCGAGGAACTGGCCGCTGCCGGAAGCGCACTGACTCGTCATGCGATAACCCAACGGCTTCGCCCGCGCGTCGATGTGGATACAGCGGGCGTGCAGTGCCCCCGCGTCCAGGATCAGCGTCGTCTCCGGCACCAGGAACTTGGCGCCGCGAGCATGTGTGGTCATGGAGTAGAAGTGGCCGCGCCGGAACTCGACCAGCTCACCATCGCCGGTGCTCGCGACGTACTCGATCTGGTCGCTCGTCAGGCCGGCCTGCTGCTTGGCCACGCTCCAGACGGAGTCGATCACGTGGCGCGGATCGCGGCGACGAAGGCGCTCGACGTGTGATCCAAGCAGTTCGTCGTTCCCGGCGTTGTCCGTGCGGACGACCGCCGCCTTGACCGTCGAAGATCCGACGTCGATTCCACCTGCGATGATCATGCCGCCACCTCCACGAGTGAGCCGTGTTGCACGTCGCGCAGCGCGAACAGCGCCGCACCGAGCGCGCCGGTGTAGATCGAGTCCGGTGAGATGTTCAGAGTGCGCTCGCCGTAGTTCTCCGCGACGAGGGCGCGCAGCGCGTCCACGGCCGCGGCGTTGTTCGCGACGCCACCTGTGAACGTGAACTCGTCGTCGACGCCGCCGGACCGCGCGAGCAGGCTCATCGCCCGCAGCACGATGGAGCGGTGGAGCCCGGCCAGGATGTCTTCGCGGCGCTCGCCGAGAGCCAGCCGCTCGCGCAGCTCTGCGCCGGCGAACACCGTGCACGTCGACGAGATGCGGACGCGGCGCGTGCTCTTCTGAGCCAGCGGTCCCAGCTCGTGCAGACCAAGGTTCATCTCGTCGGCGATGTACCCCAGATAGCGTCCACACCCGGCCGCGCAACGGTCGTTCATCTGGAAGCCGGTGACGATGCCGGCGGAGTCCACTTGGATCGCCTTCGTATCCTGACCGCCGATGTCGAGCACCGTCCGCGTGTTCGGGAACATCGCGTGGGCACCCAGCCCGTGACAGAGGATCTCGCTGCGGATCTGGTCGCGCGGGAACGGGAGTCGTGCTCGGCCGTAGCCGGTTCCGACGGCTCGCACCTCGTCGAGCGGCGCCGCGGCGGCGGCCTCGGCGGCGAGGCGCGCTGGATCGCGCAGCCCCACGTCACCCTCGTCGAGTGCGCGCTCCAGAGCCGGCCCGATGTTGGCTTCGAAGCCGAGCTCGAGCTGTTCGTTCTCGACGCGCAGGATCGCCTTGTCGTACAGCGAGACGAGCATGCCGAACGGTGCGAGTATCGGGTCGGAGTGTTCCTCGGCGGCCTCCTGGAAGTCCGCTCCGGCGAGGTCTCGGAAGAAGTCGCTCTTGCGCTTCGCCCCCGCGGCGAAGTGACGCGTCGCCACGTCGCGCAACTGCGCTAGCACTGTGACCAGGCGCGGCGCCGCCTCGTCGCGGACCGAGGCGTAGCGGCGGTTCTCGAGCTCCTCGTGGACAAACGCCTCGAGCGTGTCGAGCTGCCGCAGGTACTGCTGCAGGCGGAAGCTGCGGCGCAGCGCCTCGGCAACGCGCTCGCGATCCGACGAAGGATGACTCGCGAGCCGCTCGTCGAGCTCGCGTCCGAAGATCGTGAAGCGCGACGTGACGTACGCCTCCGTGCGCGCGACGGCGCTCGCGAGCTCGTAGTTGCTGCGGCTGTTCGTGATGCCGCGCCCGAGGATGCGGCCATCCTCGTCCAGGACGACCGCCTTCGAGGTCGTCGATCCCAGGTCGATCCCGACGAAGCACTTCATGACGTCACTCCCGCGGACCGCTTCTGGTCCACCATCTGCAGGTAGCTCTCGATGCGGTTCTTGATGTTCGCGCCGCTGAAGTAGCGCGGGTCGACGAGGTCGCTCTCGATGAACCCGCCGGCGCGGCCGGTGCGCTCCTCGACCTCGCGCAGGATCAGGAGCTGCCCGGCGCTGAAGCTCGCGCAGCTCTTCACCGAGTTGATGAGGAAGCCGTCCGCCTCGTACTCGTTGACGTAGTCGGAGAGCAGCTCGACGCGCTTCGGGAGCGAGAGGTTCGTGTAACAGCCGAGGCAGTAGTCGGCGAGCGTGCCGAGCGGATCGGACGGGTCGTGGCGGAAGCCCCGGTCGTACAGTCCGCCCACCTTCGTGTAGGTGCTGGCGACAACGACGGCGCCCTCGTCGTAGAACATCTTCCAGAACTCGCGGAAGTTGGTCCAGTTGGGCGGGCCTTCGACGACGAGTCGGAAGCGTTCGTCCTCGAGGTCGCCCTCCGGCGTCGTGGGGCCGCGCCCGTCGGCGATGCGCTGCTCGACCTCCTTGCGCAGCATCGCGTAGTAGTCGCAGCCCTCTTGCGTGCCGCGGAACGCGGTGAAGATCGGGCCGATGTAGTAGACGCCGCCGAAGTACGAGTCGATCGGCGACGGGCGATGCTTCGCCGACTCGAGCACGGCGACGAGGTCGTCCTCTGCGCGCGCCGATAGCGTCAACGCCTCGCGCAGACGGTCGATGTCGAACTTCTTCCCGGTGAGCTGTTCGAGGGAGGGGATGACCACCTTCTTCAGCTGCTCGATCATGTACTGCCGCATCTCCGGCGTGACCTCTCCGCGCGCCTGGTAGGGCGTCTGGAGGAACACCGTCGGGCACTTGTACTCCTCGCGGAGGAGCTCGAACCACTTCATGAACGTGAAGCAGCCCGTGTAGCTCAGCAGCAACATGTCGGCGGCGGGCAGGATCTTGCCGGTCGGGCCGATGTTGCCCCCGGCGAGCATCCCGACGTCGCACTTCACGTACGTACAGACGTCCTCGGAGTGGCCCATCCGCTCCGCTTCGTTGATGTAGCCAGCTGACTTCTGCCGCATGCCGGACTGCAGGGCGTTGATCTCGGGCAGGATCGGGACGATGTCGAACGACAGCAGGAGCTCCGTGAGGTTGCCGGGCACGAACGTGGCGACGGTCTTCTCGCCCGTCTCAGGAACGGCCGCCAGCCGATCGTAGTAGCTGGCGATCAGCTCCTTCTGCCGCTGCATGCTGCGGTCCTTCACCGCGGCGGTGGGGTCGACGTCAGGGCGGCGCGGAGCCATCCCCGGAGCGGGAGGAACAGACGGAGCGGAAGGAACAGCCGGTGTAGGAGGGACTGACGGTGCGGGGGTCATGCTGCGCTCCAGAGCTTCATGGTGTCGGCGAAGGTCCCGGTCTGCTCGCGGATGGGCCCGAACTGACCGGTGTTCTCGGAGTACTTGAAGGCCGTGTAGGGGATGCCTTCGCGGTCGAGCTCCGCGACGAGCATCGGCTGGTCGAGGAGCGCGGGGACGCAGAACGACGGCGCGGCGAAGATCACGCCCTCCGCGCGGGCACGCCGCACGCGCTCGACGAGCGCCTTGCCGCGTCCGGACGTCGGTGAGTACATGACGGCCGTTGGCACCGTGTGATCGACGAACGCCCGCGCGAGGGCGCCGAACGGATCGCCGTCGGGCGCGGGATCGGCCGTGAACCAGCGCGAGACGAGCAGCATGTCGTCGTCGACGACGAAGCATCCGCTCCGCTCGATCGACTTGATCAGTCCCAGTGGGGGCTGCTCGCAGAAGGTGCCGACGATCACGACGCGGCTGTTGTCCATGTCCGGCCGGTCGGTGGCCTTCGCCGTGTCGATGTACTCGCGGACGAGCGCCGTGTGGGTCTCGACGTCGACGACGTTTCCCGCGCGGAGCACGAGGTACACCTCGGACGTGGGCGCGCGGTGCGGCTGGTCGCGGCGCAGTGCGTACATCTCGTTGACCACCGCGCGGTTCTCGTCGAACAGCTTGATCGAAGCTCGCAGGCGTGCGTCGGTGACCTCGGTTCCCGTCACCTCGCCGAGCTCGCGTGCCAACTCGCGGAGCTCGTGCTCCCAGAAGCGGCCACCGATCTCTGGATCGAAGTTCTGCGGCACGTCGACGTAGCGCGAGTACGTCTCTGGACGCAGCATCTGCCACATCCCGGAGAGGTTGCGGATGACGTCGCAGGTGGACGGGAAGAGCATCCCGTCGAGGAACTCCAGACGCCCCGTGACCGCGAGGTCGACCGTGCTGCGCGGGATGTGGCAGAGGTAGCTCTGGTAGTACGCGTCGCCGCGGATCACCTCGAGCCAGTCGCCGGCTCCGACGATCCCGACCGGCATTGCGCCGGCCGCGTGGATGACCTCGCGTGGTGCGTACACCGGCATGTAGCCGACGCAGTGCCCGCCGCCGTCTTCCTTCCACGCCTTGCACGATCCGAACTCGAGGTCGTAGTAGAGCCGCTCCGAGTAGGCGGCGATCTCCTGGCACGTGCGCGTCATCGCCGTTTTCCTCCCTGCAACGTCTGGCCCTGCAATGTCAGATTCTGCAACGTCCGGTCCTGGCACTAGCCCGACCTATTCATGAGGCTCGCGCACTCCGTGACGACCGTCGTCGCGGAGTACAGGAGCAGCCTGGATGCGGGGGCCACGGCACGCGCTGAGTGGCCCGTCCTGAGCGAGGACAGATCGTCGAGATCAAGGCGCGCCGACGACTGCGACATCGTTCCGTCTCGGAGGAGGCGCAACGCCGAGCTCGGCGATCTGGACCGCTCAGGTGTGTGAGTCGTCATGAATAGGCCGGGCTAGGCGTCCACCCACACGGGCCGGCGCTTCTCGACGAACGAGAGCACGCCTTCCTGCGCGTCGGCCGTGGCCATCAGCTCTTCCACGAAGTTCCGTTCCAGCGCGCGCAGCTCCGTTTCGAGACGCGCTGCACGCCCGTGACGCGCTGCGCGCGTCGCGAAGCGAACGGCCGACGCGCTCTGCGGCAAGAGCCGTTGCTCGATCCAGCGCGTGGCTGCGTCTTCGACGTCGTCGGCCAGCTCGTCGACCAGGTGCTCCACCAAGGCCTCCTCGGCCGTCAGGAGTCGCCCGCCGAGGAGCATCTCTTCGGCGAGCCCCGGTCGCACTCGCTGGGGCAGCAGCAAGCTGCCCGCCGGCGCGTACATGCCGAGCGTCACCTCGGGCAGCCCGATGCGCGTGCCGGGTGCGGCCACGATGCGGTGGCAGGGGAGGACCAGCTCCAACCCTCCGCCGAGACACGCGCCACGCACCGCAGCAACGACGGGCACCGGCGCAGATGCGATCGCGAGCACGACGTCGTGCAGCACTCCGAGTAGCTCTGCGGCCGTCTCCGGAGCGTGCTCCTGCACGGAGGCTCCGAAGCAGAAGTGCGAGCCGACCGCCTCGAGTGAGATCGCGCACAGCGTCCGGCCGCTGGTGCGTGTGCGCAGGATGTCGAGGAGGGCGGCGGCAGCGCGTCGATCGATGACGTTGCCGCGGCCCGCGTCCAGAGTGATGCGCAGGCGTCGACCGTCGTGGGTCTCCTCGGCGCGCACCGGTGGGGCTTCGGAGGTCATGAGGCCTCCCCGGCCGCGCGCGGCTGCACGTCGTCGATCAGGCCCTCGTCCCAGCGCTGGCCGCTCGCGAGGCGGCGCCGGAGATCGATGAAGTCGATCTCACGCTGCCCGCGCGGACCTTCGTTGAAGGCCCGGAAGCCCGCCTGGGCCTCGGTCATCATGTTCAGGCCGAGCCACGCGCGATTGCTCTCGCGGTTGGCGTCCCAGTGATGGCGCTTGTGCTTCCGCGCGCTCTGGAGCGTTTTCTGGGTGCAGCCGGGGAACGTCAGGAGCAGCTTGGTGATGAGGCCGTCGACGGCCTCGTCCAGCGGGGTCAGATCGACTGTGCCGCGCTTCATGGTCTCCTTCGCCGCCACACGCGCGGAGCCCCCGACGAACTCGCCGTAGACGCGCCGTCCGCGGTCGTCCACGTAGCGATCCGTCGTGACGAACGGGTTCGGGACCAGCTCGCCGTCGACGCGCAGGCAGGGCACGATCTCGGTGACGAGTCCGTAGTCGAGCGCGCGGTAGGCGCTCCACGGGACGCAGAGCGCGAGGCTCTCCATCGCTCGCTCCATGCCGACGAGCAGCGGCAGGAAGTCCGTCGAGCCGCCGTCGGGGGCGCTGCCGTGCTTCGGTCCCGCTTGGCCGAAGTTCGCCAGGTCGCTGGCCACGGAGAAGTCACACGCCATTCCGATCTCCTGACCGCCGGCGATGCGCATTCCGTTCACGCGGCAGACCACCGGGCGGTCGCACTCGAGGATCGCCGTGACCATGTCGTTGAACAGCTTCATGTACTGGAGGTATTCCTCCGGACGACCGGCGTAGTACTCGGCGTACTCCTTCGTGTTGCCGCCCGTGCAGAACGCGCGATTACCCGCGCCGGTGAACACGGCTGCGACGACATCGCGCTCGTTGCCCGCGCGTCGGAACGCGAGGATCACCTGCTTGACCATGTCGGTGTCGTAGCTGTTCAGCTGCTTCTGGTTGTCGAGGATGATCCAGGCGGCGTACAGCCCCTCGACGATCGCACCGCTCGCATCGCGGACGGGACGACGCTCGTAGAGCACCTTGCCCTCGGGGAACGGGGCGAGCTCGTGGTTCTTGAACTCCATCGGTGGGATCTCCTGCTTGATCGTCATGAATGGTCCGGGCTAGATGTCCGGGACGAGGACGGGGCGACGGGTCAGCGAGTGGTCACGCAGTGCGGCGAACGTGGCGTCGATCGACGAGAGCGGACGGCGCTCGACGAACGGACCGATTTGCACGCTGCCGTCGAGGATTAGTGCGAGCGCAGACGGGTAGAGCTCGGGCAGGCAGCCCCAGACGCCCTCGGCGCAGGCGTCGAACGCCATCAGGTTCGACAGGCGCACGTCGACGCGGTCGAGCGTGAAGCCGACGACGCCGAGGTACGCGCTGTGGTTCAACAGTCCGAACGCAACGGCCTGTCCGTCGGCGGTGCCGCTTGTCTCGAAGATGCGCCAGGCGCTCCCCGGCGCACCGAGTGACTTGACGAGTTCCTTCACCTGCTTACGGACGTCGCGGGGCGGGAGGTCGCGCACGTTCAGCGTGGCCTCCGCACCGTGTTCTGAGATGAGCGCCAACTTGTCGTCCGAGACGTCGAGGGCGATGACCCGCGCACCGAGCGCAGCCGCGAGCTGGACGCCGAAGCCGCCCACGCCACCGACGCCGACGAACACGGCCACGTCACCCTCGACGAGGCCGCTGCGCTGGATCGACTGCCACGGCGTCGAGACGGCATCGGCCACGACGCTCAGATCGCGCAGCGCGACTCCGCTGGCACCGAGGATCGCGTCCGGATCGCCGGAGTACCCCGGCACCGGGCAGAGCCCCTTCGCCGGCACGACGACATGCGTCGCGAAGCCGCCGTGGAGGTCGTTCCCCGGGAAGACCTGTCGCGGGCACGTGTTGCCGCGTCCGCGCGCGCAGGCCGCGCAGTCACCGCAGGGGATCACCGCTGGCACGATCACCGCGGTGTCGACCAGGTCCTCCGCACCGGTGCCGGCGCGTTCCACGACTCCCGCGATCTCGTGGCCGAGCGTGAGCGGGAGCGCGTGCCGTGTGCGGACGCCGTCGAAGAGGAAGCCGAGGTCGGTGTGGCACACGCCGCAGCCCGCGACGCGCACGAGCGCGGTACCCGCCTCGAGATCGCCGACGTCACGTTCGACGAGTCGTTGCGGCGCGTTCGGCTCCGTCATTTCGTACGCACGGACTTGGGTCATCAGTCGGTCCTCCGAGTGCTGCTGCTCTGCGCGCTGCTGTTCCGGGTGCTGCTGTTCCGGGTGCTGCTGTTTCGGGGGCGCATGCGTCGACGGAATGCAGGCGCCGCGGCGATGCGCCCGACGGCGAGCGCGGCGCGCCACAAGCGATCACCGAGCGGCGGCTTTTCGATGAGGTCGGCGCAGTCGTCGGGAGTGAGAACCAATGAGACCTCGATTCCCGGCGCGAGCCCGACCGGCACGCGGTGACGGCGGCACGCGTTCCAGACCTCGCGGAACACGACTTCCATCTCGTCGGGGTCGGGCGAGGGCAGCGACTCCATGCGCGCGCCGCGCGTCGGCCGGAACACGCAGACGGTGGGGAACGCGCCGACCGATGCGATCCAGTCGATGGCGCGCAGCGTGGTCTCGATCGGTTCGACACCGGCGATGATCTCGCCGGAGACCGCACCGCGTCCGAACACGCCGGCGCAGTGCTCGATCGCATCGAGATACGCATCCTGTCCAATCGCCCGTGCCTTGCCGGGGCACCAGTGCTCGAGCACCTCGGGATCGTGGAACTCGTAGCAGAACGACACATGGTCGACGCCGAGGTCGCGCAAGGTGTCGTACGCCGCAAGATCCGCGGCCGGTGTGGCCTGCACGCCCACGAGCACGCCGACCTCCTCCTTGAGCGCGCGCACGTAGCGATGCATCACCGAGACGGTGTCAGGGCCCGCGTAGCCCGTGTTCAGGTGCACGAACGTGACGCCCGACCGCTCCTTGGCGACACGCGCCGTGTGGACGACATCGTCGACCGACTTCTGTAGCGCCTCGTCGTGGCCGACGTTGCGGCCGGTGGTGCAGAACCCGCACGCGGAGCTCCCGCTGCCGGACCAGAACGCGCAGACGTCGCCGACGTAGATCCCGAGGTAGGTGCCCTGGAGCACGCCAACGTCCGACAGCAGCGTTCCCGCCGGCGTCCGCTCGTCGTACCACTCCGGGTCCGCGACGAGATCGATCGCGTGCTCGGTGCCGTCGCGCGTGTCGCAGACTCGATACCCGTCCGCTCCCGTGCGGAGCAGCCAGGGAGATGCCTGCGCGAACTGCTCGTCGACGGGGACGTTCAGTCGATGCGTCTTGCGCGCACCGGGGATGGCGATCTCGAGTCCGGAGCCGAGTCCCGCCCGTGTTCGTCGGAGCACGGTCGCTCGTGCGTCCGCTCCGCTCCCCGCATCGAGCCGAAGCCCGTGACAGAGGAGTTCGAGGGAGAGGCGGGCGGGATTCATGGGTCACGTCGGATCGCGGTGCTCACGGCGCTCGCGATACCCACGGCACAGTAGGAGGGGCGACGACGACGCGCCGTGCTGATCGTCACACTCGCGCTCAACGTTCGCCGCCGCATCCACCGTGCGCGCCGGGGCTCATCGGCGTCACGGGCCTCGCTTCGACGCCGTACGTGCGCGCGAGCCGCTCGGCCACACCGCTCCAGTGCGCGAACGCGCCGTCGCCGACCGCTGCGCGCTCGGCGTGTGCGAACGCGGCCAGGAGCTCCGACTGTGCCGCCTGGTCCAGCATCCTCTCGGCCATGGGGAAGAGGATCTGATCCTCCTTCTCGATGTGCTCGCGCAGGAGCGTGACGAAGTCGAACGCGTGGCGGACGAACGCATCGCGATCCGGACCGGGGCCCTCCGCGGCCATCGCGGCGACCGCCTCCATGGCAGTGATGTGGCGACGCCCGATCTCGTGCTCCTCGCGCATCACCGACGTCGGACCGGCACGGGCCGGAAGTCCGCGACTCTCGAGCATCGGGAAGAGCTGTCGCTCCTCCTTCGCGTGGTGGCAGTCGTCGGCGAACGTGCGCGCGAACTCCAGCGCGGTGGCGACGTCGGCCGCGTCGAGCGTGCCGCCGTCACGTGCGCGCAGTGCCATCTGCTCGAGGCAAGCGAGTACGAGTTCGATGACGCGGTGCTCCGCCATGAGGATTCCAGTGGGCGTCGCCGGCATGCGCGTAGTGGACATGTCGCCGCCTCAGTCGTGTGTGACTTATGTCGAACGTCGAGAGGGATCTTCGTCGCAGTGCTCTCACGCTGCCTTGACGTGCGTCAAGCGAGGGCGGAGGCTGCCTGCATGCCCACCGTCGACGCCGAGACGCTCCGTGGCCTGCCTCACTTCGGCGGGCTCGATGCGGTGGCCCGACGTCGCATCGCCGCGGGCAGCCGCGTGCGCACTCTCGAGCGCGGTGAGTGGCTGTTCCGGCGCGGTAGCGAACCGCGGGCGTTCTTTCACGTGCTCGAAGGCTGCGTGCAGCTCTTTCGCTCGACGCCCGAAGGCCGCGAGCAGGTGATCCACCGGCTGCGGGCCGGCCAGTCCTTCGCCGAAGCGGCCGTGTTGACCATGTCGGCGTACCCCGTGAACGCCGTGGCCACGAGCTCCCCGACGCGTCTGATCGAGGTCGGGGCGTCGTCGTTCCTGCAGGTGCTCGACGAGGACCCGCGGGTTGCTCGCGCCGTCGTGGCTTCGCTCTGCCGGCGTCTGGTTCGACTCGTGCAGCGCGTCGACGAGCTCTCCGTGTCGTCGTTCGAGGCGCGCCTCGCGCGCTATCTCCTCGACCTGCCTGCGGCTGGTGACGGCGACGACCTCGTTGTTCGACTCCCCCTCCCGAAGAAGGACCTCGCGGCGTTCCTGGGCGCGACGCCGGAGACGCTCTCACGACAGCTTCGTCGCTGGCGAGACGCCGGAGTGGCGGACTCCCGTGGAGCCCACATCACGCTCCACCAGCCCGACGTGCTGCTGGCGGTCGTCGCCGACATTCCCGTCCCGAGTCACCTCCCGGTCTGAGCCCCATGCGCGATCCCCTCCACTGGATGTCCGTCAAGCACAAGCTCGCGCTGGCCTTCGCCGGTCTGTGCCTGCTCGCGTTCGGCGTCGGTGGCTACCTGATCTCGAACTCGGCCCGGTCCGCGCTGCGGAAGCAGATCGACGCGCGGATCGAGTTCCAGTGCCACGCGACCGCCGGCGTGCTCGACGAACGCATGCGTCTGTTGGGGCGTCGCACGGAGGACTTCGCGTCCGATGGGTTCCTGCGGGAGCGCGCGGACGCGCTTCTCGCCGCGTCCGATCGTGAGCGTCGCGAGCACCTCCGTGACGAGCTCCGGCGCCACCTCAAGCTCAACAAACTCCCGCTCGTCTCGGCGTTCACCGCGCTCACCATCGTCGGCGTCGATGGTCGGCTGCTGGTTCATGCAAGTGGCGACGGCGGCGCGGTCCCGGAGTCGATCCCCATCCCGTCGGTCACCGGACCCGGGCTCTGGCACAGCGAACTCCTGGGACTCGAAGGCGACGGGCCGCCGCGTCAGATCGTCACGACGCCGCTACGCAGCCTCGACGGCACGCGCACGGTGGCCCGGCTTGTCGCCTGGGTGGACCCCGCCACGTGGATCGCGTCGTCGTTGAAGGAACTGGGTCCGGGCCCGAGTCACGCTTCGGCGCAGGAGTCGGTCGTGATCCGCATCCGTGATCGCCTGGGCGCGAGTGTCGTCGTGCCCGCTCCAGGGGCAACGCGTGACGAGCTCCGTTTCGAGGCGTCGCACGAGGCCGCGCCGACGTCCGCAGCCGACGGCCTGTTCACACAGGACCTGACTGTGCCCGAGAACGGCTGGACGGTGCATGTGCGCATGCGGGCCGTCGACCTCTTTGCGCCGGTGTCCGGGCTCCAGAGTCGCTTTCTGGCGTTCGGTGCCGTGCTCGCCTTCCTGTGCGCGCTGCTCCTGTTTTTCCCCATGCAGTTTCTCGTACGGCCGCTCGTGCGGCTGCGTGAGGCCGCGCGCCAGATCCGGAACGGCGACTACTCGGTCCGCGTTCCGACCGACTCCGCCGACGAGGTCGGAGAGCTCGCGCGGTCGTTCAACCACATGGCAGAAGCCGTCGATCAGCAGACGCGCAAGCTGCGCGGTGCCGCCGAGGAACTGCGGGCGCGCCAACGCGAACTGCGCGCGCAACACGAACGCCTGGACACGGTGATCCGGTCGCTGCGCGACGGCCTCGTCGTCCTCGATGCGGACGGTCGCCCTGTGCTGGCGAACACCGCGGCGGCGCCGTTGCTCGAGGTTCTCGACGATCACGACGTGCGCCTGAGCTCGCGCTACGCCTGCCAGAGCGCTGCGGCGGCCGACTGTACGCAGTGCCTGCTGCAGCCCGATGCCGCGGCGTCGTCGTGCCTGCTCGATGCCGGATCGCGTGTCCTCGAGGTCCACACGACGCAGCTCCCGCCCGATGCCGATGGACGCTGCGGACGCGTGCTCGTCGCCCGCGACGTCACGGATCGGATCGAGCAGGACGAGCAGGACATCCACCGCGAGCGGCTCTCCGTCCTCGGTGAGGTCGCCGCCGTGATGGCGCACGAGCTCAACAACCCGCTGACGTCGATCCGGATGTTTGCGCAGATGCTGACGGACGGCCTCGCCGCTGACTCCCCGTTCCGCGAGCACGCGCAGGTGATCGTGCGCAACACCGAGACCTGTCGCCATACGATCGGCGCGCTGCTCGGCTACGCCACCGCCTCGGCGCCGGAGGCCGGCCCGGTCTCGGTGCACGATGTCGCCGACGACGTCGTGCGCTTTGTGCGTCCTTTGGCCGAGCGAGCCGGAGTGCATGTTGGCACCCGCTTCGATGCCGCGTCTGACTGCGTACTCGGCGACGAGATCCAGATCCGGCAGCTCCTCGTGAACCTGGTCCTGAACGCGGTGCAGGCGGCTGGGGACGAGCCGATGAACGTCACGATGACGACGCGGAGCGACGGCGGCGCCATCGCCGTCGAGGTGGCGGACGACGGGCCGGGCATTCCCGAGTCGACGCAGGGTCGGATTTTCGATGCGTTCTTCTCGACCAAGCCGCGCGGCGAGGGCACGGGACTTGGGCTGCCGACAGCGCGTCGCATCGCCGAGCTCCACGGCGGTGGGATCGAGCTGGTCGAGTCGCGCCCCGGATCGACCGTGTTCCGGGTCCGGCTGCGTCTCGCGCCCGGGCGCGTCTCGCTCGAGAGCGGTGTCGCATGAGCAGTACGACGCCGGGCGAGCTCCACGGTTTGCGCGTGCTCCTCGTCGACGACGAGGCCGACATCCTCCTTGGCCTGCGCATCCTGCTCGCGCCGCTCGGCGCCGAGATCGTGACTGCCGAGTCCGGCCGCGCCGCGCTCGACCAGCTCGGTGACGACGGCGCCGACCTGGTTCTCACGGATCTCCAGATGCCGGAGATGTCCGGGACCGAGCTCCTGGCCGAGGTCAAGGCCAAGTGGCCCGCGACCGAAGTCGTCATCCTGACCGGTTTCGGCAGCATCCAGGCGGCGGTCTGGTGCATGCAGAACGGTGCATCGCAGTTCCTCACCAAGCCGTTCGACAACGACGAGATCCGCGGCATCGTGCTCCGCCTCGGTCGTCAGCTGCTGGCAGCGCGCGCGACGGAACTGCCGGTGGGGGACGGGACGATCGTCGCCGAGCACCCGCGCATGCGAGCCGTGCTGCAACTGGTGGAGCGCGTCGCGCGAGCCCCGGTGACGGTGTTGATCGAGGGCGAGACGGGCACCGGCAAGGAGGTCGTCGCCCGCGAGGTCCACGCGCGCAGCAACGTCGCGGACCGGCCCTTCCTCGCGGTCAACGCCGCCGCTCTCCCCGACACCCTCCTGGAGAGCGAACTGTTCGGGTACGAGAAGGGCGCCTTTACCGGCGCCGACACCGCGCGGCGCGGTCTGTTCGAGGAGGCGCGCGGCGGCACGGTCTTCCTCGACGAGGTCGCCTCGATGTCGCTCGCGTTCCAGGGCAAGCTCCTGCGCGTGCTGGAGGAGAAGGTCGTGCGGCGCCTCGGCAGCGTGGCCGATGCCCCGGTCGAGTTCCGTCTCGTTGCCGCGACGAACCGCGATCTCGAGGAGCTCATCCGTGAGGGACAGTTTCGTGAGGATCTGTTCTACCGGCTGCGCGTCGTCTCGATCCGCCTCCCGCCGCTGCGCGAGCGCAAGTCCGACATCGTGCCGCTCGCATGTCACTTCCTGGGTCGCGCCGCCACGCGTTGTCTCGCCCCTGGAAGCCGGACGCCCGAGTTTCTGCCGTCAGCGCTCGAGGCTCTGCAGGATCACGATTGGCCGGGCAACGTCCGCGAGCTCGAGAACGCGGTTCAACGCGCGGTCGTGGTCGCCGGCGATCGCATCTTGCCGCACCACCTCGGACTGGGCGCGGCGCCGTGGGTCGGCGTCGTCGACGAGGCCGAGGACTACGAGACCGAGAAGCGGCGGGCCGTCGAACGCTTCCAGCGCGAGTTCGTCGAGCGCGCGCTCGCGGCGTGCTCCGGGAACGTCACCCACGCCGCCGAACGCTGTGGTCTGACGCGCGCCGCGTTCCAGCGCATCCTGCGCCAGCTCGACATCGATCGAGCGTCGTTCGCGTCGTCGTAGGCGCGAGCTTGATGCGCATCGCCGGAAGTGGCGACAGTGACTAGGTCAACTCGCCGCGGGAAGGGCGAACGAACCCGCCCGGTGATGAGATTCTCCAGTCTCGGTGTCCGACGTCCTCGACGCGCAGCTCAGATCTCCAGTGACATCGCGTCCGGAGGCCGACCACCCAGGTAGGCGTCAACCTCCGACTCAGATTGGAAGACCAAGCAGAGAATTCCGCACACCAAGCCGATCACGTCGCAGTTGATGACGTTGATGATGAGCAGGATGGGGACTGCCCTGCTGTTACCGGCGCCGAACGCACCGTCTCCCATCAACTTCGCCCCGCGGATGATCGCCAAGATCCCGACGACCAGTGCGTAGATCCACGGGATCCACAGCAGGGAACTGAGGCCGGCGACAAGCAGCGCGAAGACGACCGCGATGATTCCCGAAACGAGTTGCATGATCGCGACAGCTTGGACCTTCCCGGGCTTGGGTCTCCTCATGCGGTTCTCCTTGTCTCGGGCTTGACCACACGGCGCATCCAGGGCCCTTGGGTAACGGCCGAGTCGGTCGGCGATTGAAGGTCGCTGCGAAGCGGGGTTGGATCGACGGGTGCGCCGCCGTCTGATGACCCTGTCGTCCGTGACGCATGTGCGGTCGATTGGCGGCGACCCGCCAGCGACGGCGGACCCCAATCGAATGTACGGTTGGAGCACCCGCGGACGCGAGCCCGATCGTCATCAGAGCGTCCCCCATGCCGTCACGCTTCCTCATGGACCACCCCGATGAACACAGTCTCCGCCGCCGATGCCGTCGCCTTGCACCAGTGGCGCTACGCCGTCAAGGCGTTCGACCCGTCCAAGACGATCCCCACCGAACAGTGGGCCGCTCTCGAGCAGACGCTGGTGCTCGCGCCATCGTCGTTCGGTCTCCAGCCGTGGAAGTTCATCGTGGTCGAGGACGCCGCCATCCGCGAGGAGCTGATCGGTGCGGCGTGGGGCCAGCGGCAGGTGGTCGACGGCTCGCACTTCGTCGTCTTCGCCATCAAGTCCGGCCTGAACGCAGACGACGTCGACCGCCACATCGCGCGGGCGTGCGAGATCCAGAGCGCCCCGAAGGAGAGCCTCGACGGCCTGCGCAAGATGATCGTCGGGTTCCTCGGTATGCCGGGCTTCGACGTCGACGCCTGGTCCGCGAAGCAGGTGTACATCGCACTCGGCAACTTCATGACGACCGCGGCTGCCATGGGCATCGACACGTGCCCGATGGAGGGCATCAACCCGCCCAAGATCGACGAGTTGCTCGGCTTGGAAGGCACCGGCTACAAGACCGTCGTCGCGTGCGGCGCGGGGTACCGGTCGGCGGACGACAAGTACGCCGAGCGCCCGAAGGTGCGCTTCGCGGCCGAGGACGTGATCCAGCGGGTGTGAGCGTCCCCGCGTTCAGCACGAACTGACGTGCCGTAACTCAGCCGATCGACTCCTGCGCCGCGAGCGACGCCGCCGATCACTCCAGGCCGCGGAGCGCCACCTCGGACCCCCCACGGAACCGACGATCGAGCTCCGCCTGCGCGGTCGGGCTCGTTGACCTCGTCGCCGTCCGCTTGGTTGACGCCGGCGAGATTGTCCTGGCTGGGTCGCGCGGAGTCGCCCGTACTCTCAGACTCGATGAGACTCCCGCGGAACCTCCGACTGTGGCGCCGCGTGATTGCATTCGTGGCGACCGTCGCGCTCGCTGCCGCCGCCCGTGCCGATTCACTCGCCGAGCAAGTCAATCGCGCCATCGAAGAGGGCGTGACGGCGACGCGCACGTATCTCGGTGAGGACGGCGCGGGGAACACGAGCTATCACGCCAGCTACTCGAACATCTTCCGCGCGACCGCCGTCTCCGCTGCACGTTCGACAGTGCAGATCATCTCGAGCGCGTGGCACTCGACGGTACGTACCGGTCACTGCCGATGTGGGCGAGCGGGAAAGAGCCCGTCCCGGACGGAGAGGCCCCGAACCCCGGGGCGTTCGGCATGCTCGGCCTCCACCCCGTGAACCCAAGCCGCCCCAGCACCGCCTACTGGAAGGTGTCCGTCCCCGCGTTGCCGACCACGGCACCAGCACGAAGGCCCGCGCGGTTGCGCCTGCGCGTCTCGTCAACACCCGGCGCCTCCCCCAAGGCGGATGGGCTGCTGCGCATCGGTGCGTTCGACGGGAAACTCACCTGGATCGCCTCGGAAGTCGTCGGCCCCGATGCCGCTCCCGATCCGAAGAATTGGCGCTGGGTGGAGGTCGACCTAACCGGCTACGAAGGCAATGAGATCCTCATCCTCATTCAGGCGGCAAGCGGCGGCCGCACATCGTGGCACTGGGAGGCGATCTGGATCGACGAGATGGAGATCAAGGCCGCCCGGTGACCACAGCGGGGCCGGGGTCTTTCCGGACACCCCCGGGCTCACTCCGCCGCGTCGGGGATGACGAGATCGACTTCTTCCGTGCGCCCCGCCGCGATGACGATATCGAGCTCGGTCTCCTGCGACGTTCCAGGCATGGCGACGACTCGATACCTGCCCTCCGTCACGGGCGATCCGAAGAGGACGGGGACCGGATCATCCAGGGCGGTCGTGTAGCTGCCTGGACCGCGGACGGTCAAGAACGGGCTCCAGACCTGTTTGCCGTCCTCTCGGAACAGCCGCAGCTCCTTGGGCGCGATGACCTCGCCGCGGACGTCGCGGGCGGTGACGCGCACGCGCCCACCGTCGCGAATGGCCGCGGTCAGCGGCGTCTCGGCGTCGGCGAGCACGCGGACGACGTCTTCGGTCCGCATCCCGTAGCCCTCCGCGGACCAGGTGGACTTCGTCGTCGAGATGGCCACCTTCAGTTCGCCCGGCGGCACGCCCTCGAGCAGAGCACGCCCGTCCGCGTCCAGCGCCACCTCGCGCTCGTACCAGCCCGAGACCGGAGACCCCGCGTCGTCGTACATGTCGATGAACACGACCCGCAACGGCGTGCCCGCGGAGTCGGTCGCGCGGAGTGCGATGACTCCGCGCGGACTCCCGCGACGCAGAACGACTTCGAGCTCGTGCGGGGCAGGCTCTCCCGTCAACTCGAGCTTCGTGACTTCGTCCGCGTGGCCGGGCGCCGACGGCGCGACCTTCACCGTCGTGCCCTCCTCGAAGAACGTCATCCCGCGCTCGAGGTGGTTCCAAGATCCCGCCGACGTGTACACCATCCCGCCGTCGCGGGTGGCGCGCACCCAGACGGAGACATGTCGAAACGCACGTCCCTCCTCGTCGGCGAAGCGAAGCCTCACGCCGTGTCGTTCCAGGACGAAGTGGACGCCCGCCGCGCCGGCGGCCACCGAGCGGGTTCCGCCGACGCCCTGACACGCGATCTCCGCCTCGCCGGGCAGGAGCCCGGTCAGGACGTAGAGCCCGTCCGCGTCCGTGTTCGCTGAGGTCTTCGACGTTGCTGAGCTGACGCGAACGCCGACCGCCGGATCCCCGCTCGGCCACGACACGCTGCCGCTGATCTGCTCGCCACGCTGAAGCACGATGTCGATCGCCGCACCGCCGGCGTGGGCCGTGACCTGTGTCGGTCGGTGCGCAGCATGTGTGACGTTCAGGACGACCTCGCTGTCGCCGACGACGTACATCGAGAAGCGACCGTCGGCGTCCGTCTCCGCCCCCAGGTCTCTGGTCGAGCGCAGCGCGACGTCCTCGAGCGCGTCGGCGTTGTCCGAGCGCACGACGCCGGCGAGAAGGAGTGCGGGCTCGAGCGTGATCTCGATCTCGTCCTCGGTGGTGGTCGCGACCTCCGGTCCATAACCCTCGGCGTGGCACTCCACCTGCATCTGGACGAGCTCAGTCGGGTGGGCCGTGCGCGAGAACCGCGCAGTCCCGTCCTCTCCGGCGACGGTCTCCGAGGGCTCGGGATCAGGCGCACCGCCGTAGTGGTGAAACTCGACGCGCACACGCGCGCCGGGGACGTTGGTCCGCACCAGCAGTTCCTTGGGCGTCTCCTGCGGCTCCTCGTCCGCCTGCGCCGGATCGGCCTGGACGGGCTCCGGGGCTGCGTCGGGCGTGTCCGCTGCGCGTCGCCGCCGCCTCTCCGTCTCGTCCTGGACCTCGTCCGTCGATGCCACGACTGCTTCGTCGTTCGTCGACTCGCTGTCGTCGGTCCGCAGCGCGAGGAAGCCCGCGCCGACGAGCACGAGGGCCACGACGGCCACTGCGATCTTCGGCTTGAGCGCCATCAGGATCACCTCCGTTGTCGCGGTCGCGGCGGACGTCGCCGCGACCGTGCGTGTCGGTGGACCCGCGAGTGGCAGCAGCAGCGCGCACCACGCCCTTCGATCGCCAGAGGATAGGCGACCGCCTGCCTATGCACATGCGTCAGCCGTGACCTGAACTGTGCCCAACGTAGACGCCGTCCGCGGCATGAGTCGTTGCGGTACGGCGTCAGGAGCGATTCCCTAGTCTTCGAGTCGGATGCCGAGCACGCTGACCGTTTCGCATGGCCCTTGCGGGGGAGGGGCGTGCGTGCATCGATCGCGAGGCCTGAGTCTCCGACGCCGCACATCGGCCTCGGGCGGGAACTCCGGGAACTCCGGCAACTCTGCACGCCCTGTCCTGACTCCGTACTCGCGCAGGCGTCATGAGAGGCCACGAGCCGGAGCTTCATTCGCGGTCGCGCAGCACCCGAGCGAGTTCGCGCTTCGCGTGCTCGCGCAGTCGTACCACCCGCGTCGTCTCGGGGTACGTGCGCAGGACCTCCTCGGCGGCCTCGGCCTGGGAGCTCTCAGAGGCCGCGAGGTTTGCGATCTGTTCCAGCGCTGCCTCGCGCACCTGCTCGGGCGCGGACTCGTCGCGCGCCACCTCCACGAAGGCATCGAAGCCGAGCTCGAGCGTCGCGGTGCGGGTGTCCATCTGGCCCAGCACACGCCATCGCGCCGTCGCGTCTCTCGTGGGATCACGGATGAATGCGATCACACGAGCGAGGATCTCGTCGGAGTCGGCGGCCAGCGAACTGCGCGGGTCCGTCTTCCAGATCAGCATCGTCGCGGCGGTCTGCTGCGCCTCCGGATCGCCAGCGTCAAGGCTCCGCAGCAGGACGTCCCGCGCACGACGGATGAGCTCCGGAGAGGTCCGGGACGCCGAAAGCCCGCCGAGCCCGAAGATGAGGTGGTGGGACGGGCTCTCCGCTGTCTCAAGCTGCGCCACGACCCACGCGACGCCCTCTTCCCCGCCACGGCGGACGAGCGCTCCGGCGGCGTGGGAGCGGGCGTGTCTCGCGAGGTTCGACTCGGACGTGACCGCGCCGCGCAGTGCGTCCCGCACCTCCGGGCCGTGATCGTGATGGGTGAGTGCCATGACGGCCGCGGACGCGACGCCCTCGCGCGGCGCGTCGATCGCCTCGAGCAGGGTGTTGCGTGCGTCGGGATACGTGACGCTGAAGCGCAGGACCTCGATCGCTGCATCCGCCAGTGGCGCGTCCTCCGCAGCGTCCGACGCGAACCACTCGCGGGCTCTCGCGATCAACCGCTGTCGCACGTCTGCTTCGTGCACGCCACTCGCGAGCGCCACCCACCTGACGCCGTCGATCCCGGCCGGGCGATCCCCCGGAGGAGGACCGATCTCGCGGCGATCCTGCGCGAGGGAGAGGATCGCGGTCCTCCGCAGGATCGGCTCGTGGAGTCGGTCCACGGACTCGAGGAGTCGCAGCGTGAGCGGGGCGTCGATGACGTTACCAAGTGCCGCGAGGAGCAGGCCGGCGATGCTCACCTGCTCGGTTCGCTCCAATTCGAGAGCGAGGTCGATGAACGCGCGACGGTCGCCTTCGTAGGCCTTCAACATCTCGATCGTCTGCCGCCAGGCATCGCCGCCCGGGGCGCCGCCGATCTCGATCGCCTCGAGGACCGCGATCGAGCGCTCGATCGTCGCCGCGTCGAGGCCCTCGACCACGATCACGTCGTCTGGGGGCGCATCCGCGTGCGCGTCCGGGTCCACGTTGGTCGCTGGATCGACGGGAGTCGGCGAACGGCGCTCACGCACGCGTGGCTCGATCGCGATGGGCGGAGCGTCCACGGCCGCATCGGCCTGCGGCACGTCACCGGAGTCTTCGCCCGGCGCGAGCGCCCACGCCGCGAGGAGTGACACGCCGGCCACCGCTCCCAACGCCGCCACGCCCCATGTCCCACGTCTCATGCGCAGGAGGCTAGCCGACCTCGCGAGGCGGAAGACGGGACACAATGCAACTATGAGCGGTGACCCGCCGAGACGACCAAGACGCGTCTCCCTCGACGTGATCCTGATCGTCGCCGCCATGCTGGCGATCACGGCGTACCTGGCTTGGAAGCGGCTCTGGTTGATGGACGTTCGATGGGCGGTGAACCTCGGCGAATCGATGACGTTCGACGCGTTCGGCCTGGCGACCTGGAGCTCGCAGGGCGGCGCTCTGCTGCTCATCGCCGCGGCGCTGGTCGTGAGGTTGCGCTCACGATGACCGACGAAGCCGCGAGATGCCGAGACCGGTGAACTTCATCAGCGGGTGATCGAATTCACCGGTCTTCGGTACTCCACGCGGCCCCCCACTTCCACGGTCTGCCGTGGTCAGAGCAGGTCGTCCAAGACGGCGCGAGTCAGTCGGCGGCTGTAGGCGCTCATCTTCCAGTGGTCCGGCGCCCACCCCGCGAGGAAGCGATCGAAGTCGCCATTCCGTACCTGGCTCGAGGTGGCGGTCTGGTCGCTCCGCCTGGTCTCCGGCTCCGCGACGAATCTGGCCCCCGCGGCGGGCGGCCGACCTGGCTACGCGGGGAGCCCGAGACGAACTGGCGCGTCTGACAGGCCGATCTGAGACAGGTACGGCCTCGCACGGCCGGGTGCGCGTTCGCCGGCAAGCCGCGCGCTCGGTTGACTTACTATAATATGTCAACTACAGTCTCGACATGCGGGTGATTCGTTCACTGAGGGAGCGTCGTGGGCTGTCCCAGCGTGAGCTGGCGCGGCGCTCGGAGCTGTCGTTTCGGGCCCTGCAGCTCGCCGAGTCCGCCGGGCACGACGCCCGTCTGTCCAGCATCGAGAAGGTCGCGCGCGGACTTGGGCTGCGTCCGTCCCTCGTGCGCGAGGCGCTGTCGCGCGCTCTCTCCGAGCCGCCCGAGTCCGCCGCCAACGCGTCGCGGCGCGTCGTGGAGGATGGGGCGGCGTCGTGGAAGGTGCATCTGTTCGACTTCGTCGATGCGTTTCGGCGCTCGCCGTCCACGGAACCCGTCTCGACGCCCGTGTCCGCGGAGCTCGAGCCCCGCCTGCGTGCCCTGTTCGCGGCGACCGTGGAGACGCTGACACGCGCAGCCGGTGTCGCCGAACCCGACTGGGCGCGGACGGTCGGCGCGCTGGACGAGCCGTGGTTCCCGGCCGGTTTCGAGAGCCTCAAGGCCAGCGCTCTCGTGGAGAGTCCGGTGGCCTTCCGCGCGCGCAACGTCTTCGTACTCGGCAACTTCCTCGCGAGGGCGTGACGTGCTGCACGTCGACCAGATCCGTGACCTGTTTGCTGCCCTGAACGACGAGCTCGCGACGCGCGAGGTCATCGGCGACGTGGGCATCGTCGGTGGCGCCGTGATGTGCCTGGTGTTCGGGGCGCGTGAGAGCACGAAGGACGTGGACGCGATCCTCCGGCCGACCCAGGAAGTGCGCGCGGCCGCGCACGCCGTGGCGCGGTCGCGAGGGCTGCCGGACGACTGGCTCAACGATGCCGCTAAGGGGTTCATCCTGACGGCGCCGCCGCAGCGCACCGTGCTCGAGCTCTCGCACCTCCGCGTGTGGTCGCCGACCGCGGACTACATGCTGGCCATGAAGTGCGTCTCCGCCCGCTTCGACTCCCACGACGCCGACGACGTTGCGTTCCTGATCGCGCACCTCCAACTGGCCGATGCCCATGCGGTGTTCGACATCATCCGCCGCTACTACCCGGACCAGCGCGTCCCCGCCAAGTCCCGCTTCCTGGTCGAGGAGCTGCTCGGCTGAGGCGCGCGAAGAGGGAGATCACCGAAACTCCGCACCTGGTCCGAGGCGTCCGGATGACCGAGCCAGAAACGACTCGTCGGGCGATGCGGCACACTCCTGCCTGGCTGCATCTGGGAGTGGCGATCACGGTGCTTGGGCGGGCGGCGGGTCGTAGGGCCCGAGGAACCGCTCACCGTCGAAGTGGATCAGGTGTCCGGGCGAGTCCGCAGTCCAGACCTCCGTCTCCCACGCGATCTCGCGGACGTACTTCACGAACGCCGCGCGATCGAGGAATGCCGTGACGAAAACGAGCCCGGCGGTGCTGGACCTGAAGAGTTCCTTCAACTCGCTGTGCCGTTTGGGATCGACGGGGCCGTGCGAGGTGACCGCTTCGATGAGTACGAGCCAACCCTCCGAGCGATGGTAGACGACCACGTCGGGGAACTTCCCGTGGGGGTCGATGCCGGAGACTCCCAGCGAGTTCATCAGCTCGTCATCGAAGTACGCCCACTTCTTCCCGGCATCCCCGACGTAGACCGTCTCGGCTCGCGGCGTGAAGCGCGGACAGAACTCGTGGAGGATCTTCTCGACGAGAACGTTCTGCCCGCCCGGGGTCAGCTCAACCGTGGTGCCAGCGGCGACCTCGACGGGGATCTGCACCATCTTGCGTTGCTTCGCGTACTTGCTCTTGAGCGTCCCGGCGCTCTGCCGGTAGGCCTCCAGTGCTGCGGCCCAGCCCCCGGTCCCGAAGTTGCGGATCAGGCCCAGCGCGTTTGGATTGAGCTGGTAGACGTTGTCCTGGCGGTTGACGGCGCGGTTCGGGTCGTCGGGATTCAGCACGGCGAAGCCTGCATCGACGAACTGGTGGATTGTCCGACGACGAATGGTCTCGCGGGTGTTCGGAGCGTACTGCGTGCCGTAGTGATCCGCGATGTAGGTCATCGTGGGCGTGATCCCCATGAGCGGTGCCGTGGCATCCGCCCACGCGCTCTCGGGGCGCACGTCCGTCAGGGCGAGCAGCACGAGGCCGGACCTCTTGTTGTGCTGCTCCTTCGGGAATCCGAGCTGCCTGAGGATCTCGCGAGCATCGTGCACGCGCTGCTTCGCGGCCACGGGATCGGACCTGTCGTGATCGTTCGACATCGGGAACAACACCTCCTGCACGAAGGCGTCCACCTGCTCCTGGCTCGGGACCTCTCCGCGCACCCGAAGCCCTAGCCGACGCAGGGCCTTGGTTGTGGGGTACCGGAGGCTCCGCAGGTCCGTGGCGTTCACCTGAGTGTGTCCGTTGAACTGGCGGAAGTACAGATCGACGAGCGACGACCGCAAGTAGGCGAGGAGACCGGTTGCGACGATGTCGTCGAGTGGCTGCCCCTCGCGATGGAAGTAGTTCAGGTGGTTCTCGATGCCGAGTCGGACGCCAGGAAGTCCCGTGAGAACCGCCGGGACGACGCGGCGACGCTCCTCTTTGGCGGAGAAGCGTTTCACCAGCACGTACGTACCGGCTGGGATGGTCGCCCCTCTGGTCGCGTCGCAGTCCACCATCGCCTGCGGCTTGCGGGTCTCGACCGGCCACAAGACTGCGGAGTGTCGCAGGTTGGTGGGATAGACGAGCGGGACGGTGTCGGCGTCAGGCTCCGTCCGCAAGTGCGCGCGCATGCGGAAGTCGACGACCGGGCCAGTCGATACGGTGAGGCGCAGGTCCGCCAGAGTCGCCGGGAGCGACGCCATTCGACGCGCGATCTCTGCGTCCACGTCGTCGGCGAGCAGCCGGATGAACGAGCGCGGGTCCGTGGGCCACACGATCTCGTCGTGATCGGTCGTCCGCAGGCTCATGTCGGAGTCGTCGATCCCGGTGCTCGCGGAGATGACCACCGAACGACGCTCCGGTGTGCGGACGGCGCGAAAGACGATGTTCTCTTGGAGAACCGCGTCGTCACCGAACGTGCTGCCGCGTTCGTCGAAAACGTGGAGTCGCGTGAACGTCATCAGGCGTAGGAAGTCACGGCGGAACGCCCGGAAGTAGGGACCGTTGCAGAAGCTCCTGGGCACGATGGCAACGAGTTCCCCGCCGGGCGCGAGCATCCGAGCAGTGAGGATCAGGAACGCGCTGTAGAGGTTGGTGCAGTCGAGGTCAGCTGCCTTGAGCATCGCATCGATCGGTGAGCCCCGGCGGAACTTGCCGTACGGCGGGTTCAGGATTGCAGTCGTGAATGGGGCATGCTTCTCGGTGAAGCCGAGCGGGAGTTGCGCCGACGTGGCGGCCTCGATGAAGTCCTGGTCCCGAACCGACGCCGCTGCGGCGATGCCAGCAGCACGGCACGCGCTGAGGCAGCCTCGGTGGGTGCTACGCAGCGCAGGCAGGACGTGGACGTCGTTCTCGTATGCCACGAACTCGGCCGCTGCGGGGCGGCCCTCGATCGGGATCCCGACCAGTCGATCGACGACCGCGGCCGTGAGCGCACCGGCACCAGCGCCGGCGTCGAGCAGACGAATGGATTCGTGCGAGAGTGTGAGGAGCGAGGCCATGAACCTGCACGTGGCTGCGGGAGTGAGGAACTGGCCGATCGCCGAGCGTCGGTCGCGACTCGCGTCTTGCTGCACCTGAACTCTTGCGAGGTCGGCGCGGTCGCAGAGTGAGGCGTGAGACGCGCTCGAGAGGCGTGGGGTTGTAGGGGAACTTGCAGTCGACACGACCCCTGACCGTAGCGTCCGTGTGCGACGCGCCGTGACCGCGATCTCGCGAACGCGGAGCGGGGAGGTTCACTGCCGCAGAAGTCGGCAGAGTTTCACTGACCCAACCCGTCGTTGGCCGCCGTGCCACTCCGAGGTCCGCCCGGCCATCGCCGCGTGCC
The DNA here is from genome assembly GCA_021776825.1 of Planctomycetota bacterium. GTDB lineage: Bacteria > Planctomycetota > JAJSAM01 > JAJSAM01 > JAJVHW01 > JAJFFG01. Next base: position 22,366 of record JAJFFG010000118.1, on the reverse strand, counting down.
CGGCGTCGTCACCGCCTCGTGTCCGACGAGCGATCCGACTGCCGCGGGCGCAGATCAGGCCCCCCGCAGATCGTCGGACGCTCGCCCCAGGCGCGACCTCGGTCCAACCGTCCGCATACCGCCGTATGCACCCGCGAGCCCGCGCGTCACGAGGCTCCGCTGCGCTCCGCTCGAAGTCGCCGCATACCGGGGTATGCGCCGGGGTGGAGTGGGCGTGCAGCACCATTCGGTCGTAAGTGACTTGCTCGTAACGCCTTGCCGTTGATCCGGCTCCCGCCGCCCGAGACTGGCACGGGGTTCGGAATAGACGGGTGGTCCTGGAGGGCACCCGTCCATGCGCACATCACTTCGACGCCTCGCCACAGCGCTTCTCGTCGGCGGTCTCGCCGGCGGCGCGTTCGCGCAGGACGTCTCTGAAGAGACGGTCGAGTTGTTCAAGACCACGTGCGCGAGCTGCCACACGATCGGCGGCGGACGCCTTGCGGGCCCGGACCTGAAGGGCGCGACCGAGCGCCAGGACGCGAAGTGGCTGGCCGCGTTCATCGTCGACCCCCAGAAGGCCATCAGCTCGGGCGATCCGTATGCGCAGCAGCTCCTGAAGGAAGCGCGCGGCGTCGTGATGCCGCCCGTCGCCGGCATGACGCTCGCTCGTGCGATGAAGCTCGTGGAACTGATCGAGGTCGAGTCGGGCAAGGAGACGTCGCGCTTCGAGGGCATCAAGATCAGCGACCGACCGCTCACCGAAGCGGACGTCGATCGCGGTCGCCGGCTCTTCGAGGGACGCGACGCGTTCGTCGAGGGCGGACCCGCCTGCATCTCGTGCCACCAGGTGGAGGGAACCTGGGGGTTCGGTGGCGGGCGACTCGGGCCTGACCTGACGGACGCCTTCTCGCGTCTCGAAGGCCGCAAGGCACTGGCCGCATGGCTGGCCGCGCCGCCCGCGGCCACGATGCAGCCCGTCTACAAGGACGCTGCGCTCGACGGCGACGAGATCCTCGCGCTGGTCGCGTACATGAAGTCCACCGCGGAGGCCGGTCGACCCGGCCCCGAGCGTGGCCCGCTGTCCTTCCTGATCGCGGGGATCGCCGGCGTCGTCGGCGTCCTGATCGCATTCGACATCATCTGGCGCCGGCGCTTCCGCGCCGTCCGCCGTCCTCTGGTGAAGGGGCTCGCACGATGAGCACGTCCAACCGCTGGGTCCACGATGCCGTCGAGCCGAAGACTCGCGCGTGGGAGGAGTTCTATCGCAACCGTTGGCAGCACGACAAAGTCGTGCGGTCGACGCACGGTGTGAACTGCACGGGCTCGTGCTCGTGGGACGTTCACGTCAAGGACGGCATCGTCACGTGGGAGATGCAGGCGCTCGACTACCCGGCGCTCGAGGCCGGCATCCCGGGCTACGAGCCGCGTGGTTGCCAGCGCGGCATCTCCTACTCGTGGTACCTCTACAGCCCGCTGCGGGTGAAGTACCCCTACATCCGCGGCGCGATGCTCGACCTGTGGCGCACGGCGCGCGCGCAGCACGACGACCCGGTCGACGCCTGGCGTTCGCTGGTCAGCGATCCCGCGAAGCGTGGGCGCTGGCAGCGCGCGCGCGGCAAGGGCGGCCTCCGGCGCACCGACTGGGACACCTGCCTCGAGCTGATCTCGGCGTCGTGCGTGCAGACGATCGAGGATCACGGCCCCGACCGCGTCGCCGGCTTCTCGCCGATCCCGGCCATGTCGATGATCAGCTACGCCGCGGGCTCGCGCCTGCTGCAACTGATGGGCGGTGTCAGCCTGTCGTTCTACGACTGGTACTGCGACCTGCCGAACGCATCGCCCGAGGTCTGGGGCGAACAGACGGACGTCAACGAGTCCGCCGACTGGTTCAACGCCAAGTTCCTCGCGGTCATGGGCAGCAACCTGAACATGACGCGCACGCCGGACTGCCACTTCGCAGCCGAGGCGCGCCACAACGGCACCAAGATGGTCGTCTTCTCGCCCGACTTCAGCCAGGTGGCGAAGTACGCGGACGAGTGGGTCCCGCTCAACGCCGGACAGGACGGCGCGTGGTGGATGGCGGTCAACCACGTCATCTTGAAGGAGTTCCACCACGAGCGCGGCGTACAGCAGTTCCTCGACTACACGCGCACCTACACGGACGCCCCGTACCTGGTCGAGCTGAAGCGCGATGGCGATCACTGGGAAGCGGGGCAGCTGCTCCGCGCGGGTCGCCTCGCTGGCTACGCCGACGAAGAGAACGGCGAGTGGAAGTTCCTCGTCTGGGACGAGAACGACAGCCGCCCCAAGATGCCGATGGGCAGCGTCGGCCACCGCTGGGGTGAGGAGCAGGGCAAGTGGAACCTGCTCGCGAAGGACGGCAAGGACGGCAGCGAGATCGACGCCGCCCTGACGTTCCTCGGGGACGTGGACGCAACGGCTCGCGTGCGCCTCGATGACTTCGCCGAGGGCCGCTCGGTCCAGCGCGACGTGCCGGTGCGGACGATCGAGACGGCCGACGGCGAGCTGGTCACTGTCACCACGGTCTACGACATCATGATGGCGCAGTACTCGGTGCCGCGCGGACTCGGCGGCGACTACCCGGTCGACTACGACGACGCCTCGCAGACGTACACGCCCGCCTGGGCCGAGCGCTACACGGGCATCGATCGGAAGACCCTGCTCCGCTTCGCACGCCAGTGGGCGTCGACGGCCGAGCACACGGGCGGCAAGTGCACCGTGATCATCGGCGCCGGTGTCAACCACTGGTACCACGCCAACCTGATGTACCGCGCGGCGATCCACGCCCTCATGTTCTGCGGGTGTGTGGGGACCAACGGCGGTGGGCTGGCGCACTACGTCGGTCAGGAGAAGCTGGCACCCGGAGAGTCCTGGGCCAGCATCGCGCTCGGCAAGGACTGGTTCCCGGCGGCGCGTCTGCAGAACGCACCGAGCTGGCACTACGTGCACAGCGATCAGTGGCGCTACGAGCGCAACGCCCGCGACTACCACACCGTCCCCGACGGCGTCACCCCGGGCGGGTTCGCGGACTCACATGCGATCGACGCGAACGTCCGCGCCGTGCGGGCCGGATGGCTCCCCTTCTACCCGCAGTTCACGAAGAGCCCGCTGGAGGTCGTCAAGGACGCCCAGGCCGCGGGTGCGACGGACGATGCGGGCATCAAGGCGCACGTCGTCAAGGGACTCGTCGATCGCAAGCTGAAGTTCTCGATCGAAGACCCGGACGCTCCCGAGTCGTGGCCGCGTGTTTGGTTCATCTGGCGCGGCAACGCGCTGATGTCGTCCGCGAAGGGACATGAGTTCTTCATGGACCACTACCTCGGCACGCACACGAACCACATTGCTGAGGACATGGCCGGCGAGGTCGTCCGTGAGGTCGAGTGGCACAAGGAGGCACCGCACGGGAAGTTCGACCTGATCGTTGACCTCAACTTCCGCATGGACACGTCGGCGCTGTACTCGGACATCGTCCTGCCCGCGGCCAATTGGTACGAGAAGGACGACCTCAACTCGACGGACATGCACAGCTTCATCCACCCCCTCACGGCGGCCGTCCCGCCGTGCTGGGAGTCGAAGAGCGACTGGGACACGTTCCGCGAGATCGCCAAGAGCTTCACGAAGGTCGCTGCGAAGCACTTCCCGCATCCCGTCAAGGACGTCGTGCTCGCGCCGTTGGCGCACGACTCGCCGGCCGAGATCTCGCAGCCCGCGATCAAGGAGTGGTACCGCGGCGAGTGCGAGGCGATCCCCGGCAAGACAATGCCGAACATCGCCGTCGTCGAACGCGACTACGGAAAGATCTACGAGCAGTTCTGCTCGTACGGCCCGCGTCCTCGCGAGAGCGGGCTCGGCGCGCACGGCACGCACTACGCGATCACCGACGTGCACGACGCGATGCTCGAGTCGCACCCGACGCGGAAGATCGACGGGAAGAGACACCTGTCGCTCGAGCGCGCCCGCGACGTCGCCAACGTGATCCTCAACCTGGCGTCCGTCACCAACGGTGAGCTGGCGTACCGCTCCTACCAGAACATGGAGAAGAAGACGGGTGTCCCGCTGGTGGATCTCGCCGAGGGCAACCGCAACATTCGCGTGAGCTTCGACGATCTGCAGACGCAGCCGCGACGCCTGATCAACAGCCCGATGTGGTCGGGACTCTCCAACAACGGCCGCGCGTACGCGCCGTTCACCTACAACCGCGAACGCATGGTGCCGTGGCGCACGCTCACCGGTCGCCAGCACCTGTACCTCGACCACCCGCTGTACCTGGAGTTCGGCGAGCACGTCCCGACGTACAAGCCGAAGCCGCTTCCGTCCGAGTACTCCGACCTGCGCTTCAGCGACAAGGTGGGGCAGACGCTCGAACTCAACTTCCTCACGCCGCACGGCAAGTGGCACATCCACTCCACGTACGGCGACAACCAGCGCATGTCGACGCTCTCCCGCGGCTGTGAGCCGTTCTGGATGAGCGAGCAGGACGCCGAGACGCTCGGCATCGAGGACAACGACTGGGTCGAGGTCCACAACGACAACGGCGTCGTCTGCACACGCGCTGCCGTCAGCGCCCGCATCCCGCCCGGGATCTGCATCCAGTACCACTCGCCAGAGCGGACGTACTCGGTGCCGAAGTCCCCGCTGCGGGGCAACCGTCGCGCAGGAGGGCACAACAGCCTCACGCGCACTCGACTCAAGGTGAACCTCATGGCCGGCGGCTATGGCCAGTTCACGTACCACTTCAACTATTGGGGTCCGACAGGCTGCAACCGGGACACGCACATCTACGTGCGCAAACTCCCGAAGCTCGTCTGGTAGGGAACCGAGAAGGGCACCGCAATGGACGTCCGCTCACAGGTCGCGATGGTCTTCCACCTCGACAAGTGCATCGGTTGCCACACGTGCAGCATCGCCTGCAAGAACGTGTGGACCGACCGCGAAGGCACTGAGTACATGTGGTGGAACAACGTCGAGACGAAGCCCGGCACGGGCTATCCGACGCGCTGGGAAGACCAGGAGAGCTACCGCGGCGGTTGGAAGACCGACGGCAAAACGCTCAGCCTCCGGTCGACGGGCAAGGCCCGCATCATCCCGAACATCTTCCACAACACGTCCCAGCCCAGCATGGACGACTACTACGAGCCCTGGACGTACGACTACCAGGAGCTCTTCAACGCTCCTGAAGGCGACGACCAGCCGGTGGCGCGTCCGATCTCGATGATCACGGGCGAGCACATCGACATCGAGGCGGGGCCCAACTGGGACGACGACCTCGGCGGCTCGAAGATCTACGCGCGCAACGATCCGAACATGGAAGCGCTGACGCCCAACCAGCGCCTGCAGATGATGTCGATCGAGCGCCTGGTGTTCTTCTATCTGCCGCGCATCTGCAACCACTGCCTCAACCCGGCATGTGTCGCAGCCTGCCCGTCGGGCGCGCTCTACAAGCGCGGCGAAGACGGCATCGTGCTCGTCAACCAGCAGGTGTGTCGCGCCTGGCGCGCTTGCGTCGCGGCCTGCCCGTACAAGAAGGTCTATTACAACTGGTCGGCCGGCAAGTCGGAGAAGTGCATCCTCTGCTTCCCGCGTCTCGAGACCGGACAAGCCCCCGCCTGTTTCCACTCCTGCGTCGGTCGCATCCGCTACCTCGGCAACGTCCTCTACGACGCCGACATGCTGCCGGAGATCGGCAACCTGAAGGACGAGGAGCTCGTCGAGGCGCAGCGTCGCATGATCCTCGATCCGTTCGATGAGCGCGTCATCGAGGCCGCCAAGAAGAACGGCGTTCACGACGGCATCATCGACTCAGCACAGCGCTCGCCGGTCTACAGCTTCGTGAAGGAGTTCGGCATCGCGCTGCCGCCGCATCCCGAGTACCGGACGTTCCCGATGCTGTTCTACGTGCCGCCTCTCCTGCCGGTCATGTCGAGCAAAGAGAACGATGTCATCGACAACGACATCGACGATCTGTTCGGCGACATCGAGAAGGCGCGCGCACCCATCGAGTACCTGGCGTCGCTGTTCGGCGGCGGGAACCAGGGCGTCGTCCGCTACGCGCTGCGCAAGCAGTGGGCGGTCCGGCTCGTGCGCCGCCACCTGACGGTGGGGGACGTCACGAAGGAGACGGCCGAGCGCGCGTTGGCCCAGGCCGACTGCACATGGGAGCAGGCGGACAAGATCTACCGGCTCACGACACTCGCCAACATGTCGGAGCGCTGCGTGATCCCGCCGTTCCAGCGCGAGATGGCCATCGAGATGATGGAAGACCCGCACGAGCATCGCTCGTCGGTGGGCTTCGGCTTCCGGGCTGCGCCCGTGAGGGGCAACTGACATGTCGACCGCGGCACCCTCGCTGACAGCCCCCTCGCTGACGGCAGCGCTCGACGGTCTCGCCGACCTGCTCGCCTATCCGCGTGAAGACCATGCCGCGGTCGCAGCGGCGTCGCGCGCTGCTGTGGCGGGCGCGAGCGCCGATGCCGCTGCACTGCTCGACCCGCTCGTCTCGCACCTCGCCACCGCGGACATCGCAGCGTGCGAGGAGAGCTACATCCGCGTGTTCGAACTGAACCCTGTCTGCGCGCTCGAGGTGGGCTGGCAGCTCTACGGCGAGCAGTACGCACGCGGTGTGTTCATGGTCAAGATGCGCGAGCTCACGCGCGAAGTCGGCGTCGACCCGGGCACCGAACTGCCCGATCACTTGCCGAATTCGCTGCGTGTGCTCGGACGACTCGACGACGCGAAAGCGACGAAGCTCGCGACGAGCTTCATGCGGCCGGCCGTGAACAAGATGCGCGAGGCCCTCGCCGATCGCGAAGGCGACCCGTACCGCGGGGTGCTCGATGCGATCGCCCTGCTTCTGGACCTGCGCTTCGGCGCGGAGGTGCGCGATGAGTGACTTCTTCCTCTTCGGCGTCGTCCCCTACGTGGCGATGGTGCTGTTCTTCGTGGTGACGGTGCAGCGCTATCGCATGCGCAAGTACTCGTACTCGAGCCTCTCGTCGCAGTTCCTCGAGAACAAGCAGCACTTCTGGGGATCCGTGCCCTTCCACTACGGCATCCTCGCCGTGCTCTTCGGACACGTCGCCGCGTTCCTGTTCCCGAAGGCAGTTCTCGGGTGGAACGCCGAGCCGTGGCGTCTGTACGCACTCGAGGCCACCGGCTTCGCGCTCGGACTGTTGACGCTCATCGGACTCGTCCTGATCGTCGTCCGGCGTGCCCGAAGCACGCGGTTGCGCAAGGTCAGCACGGTCGGCGACTGGGTGCTCTACGCGCTTCTCTTGGTGCAGGTCGTGACGGGCGTGCTCGTCGCGTACCAGCACGGGTGGGGCTCGTCGTGGTTCGCATCTTCCGCAGCGCCGTGGCTCTGGTCGCTCGTGTACCTCGCGCCAGACGTGTCGTACGTCGCACCGCTCCCGATCCTCGCGAAGGCGCACATCGTCAACGCGTTCGTGCTGATCGCGTTCTTCCCCTTCACGCGGCTGGTCCACGTGCTCGTCATCCCGAACATGTACCTCTGGCGCAAGCCTCAGGTCGTGCTCTGGAACCACAAGCGCGATGAGTCGAGAGGTGTCCGATGAGAACGCCGGAACGATGGGACGTCGAGGACCAGGGCTTCTGGGAGTCGACCGGTCAGAAGATCGCGAACATCAATCTCTGGATCTCGATCCCCAACCTGCTCTGCGGCTTCGCCGTCTGGCTGTACTGGGGGATGGTCGCGAAGTTCATCCAGCAGTTGCACTTCGCGGACACGGAGCTCTTCGCGTTCGTGGGTGAGAACGGCCTGCTCACTGGCGACGCGTACCGCGCGCAGCTGTTCACGCTGCCGGCCGTTGCCGGACTCGCCGGCGCCACGCTGCGCATCCCGAACTCGTTCATGATCGCCATCTGCGGCGGACGCAACGTCAAGTTCATGACGACGTTGCTGCTGCTACTGCCGGCGATCGGCGCAGGCATCGCACTCCAGGACCCGAACACGCCGTTCTGGGTGTTCATCCTGCTCGCCGCGATCTCGGGTGTCGGCGGCGGCGCGTTCGCGTCGTCCATGTCGAACATCAGCTTCTTCTTCCCGAAGCGCATGCAGGGACTGTCGCTCGGGCTGAACGCCGGACTCGGCAACCTCGGCGTGAGCGTGATGCAGTTCCTGCTGCCGTGGGTGATCACGTTCCAGCTCTTCGGCTCGCTCTCCGGCGCGCCGTACGCGGTCGTGAAGGACGGCGTCACCACGGAGACGTGGGTCCAGAACGCCGGACTCGTCTGGGTTCCGATCCTCGCGTTCTTCTGCGTCCTGGCGTTCTTCTTCATGTGCAACCTGCCGCAGCACAAGTGCGGTGGAACCGCCGGCGCGGTCGCGAAGTACATCTGGCTCACGGTGCTCGGCTACGTCGGCGCGACGGTCGGCATCGTGCTCCTGCTGGCGGACTGGGGCGGCTTCCCGAAGCTGCTGAAGATCTTCGTCATCCTCGTGATCGCTGTGCTCACGACGCTGACCGCGATGCGCTTCCTCACGCCGAGTGAGACGAAGAAGAACCTCGTCGGCCAGTTCTCGATCTTCCGCAACAAGCACAACTGGATCATGACGTGGCTGTACACGATGACCTTCGGGTCGTTCATCGGGTACGCCAACGCGTTCCCGAAGCTGCTCGATGATGTCTTCGGTGTGATCCGTGTCGATGCGAACGGCGCCGCGCTCGCGGAGTCGATCATCAATCCGGCGGCCCCGGTGACGGCGAAGTACATCTGGATCGGCGCCGGTGTCGGCGCGCTCATCCGACCTGTCGGGGGCTGGCTCTCGGACAAACTCGGCGGCGCGCGCGTGACGCACTGGGACACGATCGTGATGATCGCGGCGACCATCGGCGCGGGCTACTACGTCGCGCAGGCGAGCGCCTCTCCCGAGCCGCAGCAGTTCTTCGTCCCGTTCCTGCTGCTCTTCATCCTGCTCTTCGCGACGACCGGCATCGGCAACGGCTCCACGTTCCGGATGATCCCGATCATCTTCTCGAAGGAGCAAGCGGGTCCGGTGCTCGGCTGGACTTCGGCCATCGCGGCGTACGGCGCGTTCCTCATCCCGAAGATCTTCGCGACGCAGATCCAGGCCGGAACGCCCGAGTACGCGCTCTACGGGTTCGCCGGGTACTACCTCTCCTGCCTTGCCGTGAACTGGTGGTTCTATGCACGCAAGGGCGCCGAGGTGCCCTGCTGATGTCGTGGACTGCGCCACTGGCGTTCGCGGGCTGTGTCCTGTGCATCGGGATGGGCGTGGTCGTCGCCGAGAGCGACGTGCGACTTCCGGGCAACAACCAGGGCTACGAACCAGAACAGCCGATCCACTTCTCGCATCGCGTCCACGCGGGTGAACTCGGCATGGACTGCCTCGCGTGCCACTTCGCTGCCGAGCAGAGCCGGCACGCGGGCATCCCGTCTCTCGACGTGTGCATGGGGTGCCACACGCATGTGACCTCGGGCTTCGACGCCGTGCTCGAGGAGCGCGACGTCGCGAAGGCAGAGGGCCGCGAGCCGCGCCGCATCGTCTCGCCGGAGCTCCGCAAGCTCTACGACGCCATGGGACTGGACGACGACCTCGAACCGATCCCTGGCGCCGAGGCGAAGCCCATCGAGTGGGTGCGCGTGCACGGCATCGCGGATTACGTCTACTTCGACCATCGCGTGCACGTCGCGCGCGATCTGGCCTGCGAGCAGTGCCACGGTCCCGTCCAGTCGATGGAGCGCGTCCGGCAGGAGTCGGATCTCTCCATGGGTTGGTGCATCGACTGCCACCGCGCGAGTCCGGCTGAGCCCGGCGCGGTCGGCATGGTGGGCGCGGAACCGAAGCACGTCTCGATCGACTGCGTGAGGTGTCACTACTAATGGCCGACACCGATCGGACCGACGACCTGATCCTCCCCGTCGAAGGCGACGGCGCGAGCCGCCGGTCCTTCCTGAAACTGGCTGGCTTCGGCGTCGCCAGTGCGGCCCTGGCCGGCTGCACGCGCGGACCGACTCGGCTCGTCGTGCCACGGCCAACCGGCGCCGAGGGCGTCGTGCCCGGTCGCCCGTATTGGATCGCCACGACGTGCGGCGGTTGCGAAGCCGCGTGCGGCGTGCTCGCGAAGTGTCGTGACGGAAGGCCCATCAAGCTCGAGGGCAACCCGCAGCACGGTGTCTCCCGCGGTGGACTCTGCGCGGTCGGGCAGGCCTCGCTGTTGGATCTCTACGACGGCCGCCTGGTGGACGGGGCGCAGCTGCGCGGCAGTGCCGTCGAGTGGTCGGCGCTTGACGACGAGATGCGCACGGCGTTGACGGCGTCGCGCGGACGCACTCGGCTCCTGACTCGCACGCTGACGAGCCCGAGCACGCGCGCATGGGTGGCCAGGCTCGAGAAGCAGCACGGTGTCCGCCATGTCGAGTGGGACCCGCGTTCCGCGTCGGCGCTGCTCGACGCGCACAAGGCCTGCTTCGGCGTTCGGGCCGTGCCGCAGATGCGTCTCGAGCGTGCTCGCGTGCTGGTCGCGTTCGATGCCGACTTCCTCGGCACGTGGCTCTCACCTGTCGAGCTGGCGAAGCGGTACCGGGCCGGGAGGAACCCGGACGGCGGCGCCGTGTCGCGTCACATCCAGCTCGAGTCGCGGCTGTCGCTGACTGGCTGCGCGGCCGACGAGCGCTTCGCGATCGCGCCCTGGGAACAGCGTGCCGCGTTGTCGGCGATCTGCGCTCGGCTGGCGGAGCACGCCGGCCGGAAACCTCCGTTCGACCTCGTCCCCGACGCTCCGCGGCCTGACGATCTCGTTCGGATCGCGGACGAGCTCTGGGCAGCGCGCGGCGGCGGCGCAGTTCTGCTGTGTGGCAGCGACGATCCCGGTGCGCAGGGACTCGCCGCGTACGCGAACGACCTGCTCGGCGCCTACGGCGACGACGGGGTCCTGAACCTCGGGGCGAGGAGTGGCATTCGTCGTGGCGACGATGGAGCCCTCGCGCAGCTGGTCGCCGACATGGCGGCCGGTGAGGTGGACGTCCTGATCGTGGACGGGCTCGACCCGCTCTACGAACTCCCAGGCGAACTCGGCTTCCGGGATGCAGTTACGAACGTGGGGCTGGTCGTCACGACCTCCGCGCAGCCGGACGAGCTGCACAGCGTGGCCGACGCGGTCGCCCCGGTACCGCACGCGTTGGCCTGTTGGAACGACTCACAACAGACGGCAGGTGAGTACTCGCTGTGTCAGCCGACCGTGCCGGCGCTTCGATCCGCGCGAACCCTGCGCGCATCCCTGGCCGCGTGGCTCGGCGACTCCCGAGAGGATCGCGAACTGCTACGTGATCACTGGCGAACGGAGATCGCGCCGCGACTCGCTCGCAACGTCCCGTTCGACGCGTTCTTCGATCGCGTCCTGCACGACGGCTTCGTCGCGTCCTCCGGCGAGGGAGTGCTGGGGGTCAGTCTCGACGCAGGTGCCCTGGCGGAACTGCTCCGGACGGCTGCCCCCGCAGCGCCGGCGGGCGATGGACTGGCGCTGGTGCTCCACGCGAACGTCGCGGTCCCCGAAGGGCGTCACGCCCACAACCCATGGCTCCAGGAGGTCCCCGATCCGCTGACCACCATCGTGTGGGACAACGCCGCTTGTCTCGCCCCCGAGACCGCCGCGCGGCTCGGCGTGAAGCCCGATGACGTCGTTCGTGTGGGTCCTGACTTGGAGCTCCCCGTCCGCGTGGTGCCTGGACAGGATCCGCGAGTCGTCGCGGTCGCGCTCGGCTACGGCGTCAGCGGCACGGATCGTTTCTCACGCATCGGCCCGAGCTGGCTCGAGGGCCGCCTGACTGTTCAAGAGGGCGGAACGGTCGGCTCCCGCGCGGCCGAGCTCTTGAGTTTCGATGCCGACGGGCTGCGCTGGAACGGTCGCGCAGTGGACGTCGTGGGAACGGGTGAGTCCGTCGAGGTCGCCGCCACGCAGGACCACCACCGACTCGAGGTGCCCGAGCATCTCGCGCCAAAGCGCGGTGCCGTCCGCGACGCGGTCTTGATCACGGATCTGAAGACGCTCCAGGAAGACCCGGCCCACGCGCTGCATCGTCACCATGTGCCCGAGTCGACGCTCTGGCCGGACGACCACGTGACGACGGGGCCCCGATGGGGGATGGCGATCGACCTCGCCGCCTGCAACGGCTGCTCAGGGTGCGTCGTCGCATGCCAGGCCGAGAACAACGTTCCGGTCGTCGGCAAGGACGAGGTCCGGCGCCATCGTGAGATGACGTGGCTGCGCATCGATCGGTACTTCGTCGGTCACGGCGACGACCTGCGCACGGTTCACCAGCCGATGATGTGCCAGCACTGCGAGAACGCGCCGTGCGAGACGGTCTGTCCGGTCCTGGCCACCGTCCACAGCGAGGACGGGCTCAACCAGCAGGTCTACAACCGCTGCGTCGGCACGCGCTACTGCGCGAACAACTGCCCCTACAAGACGCGACGCTTCAACTGGTTCGAGTACGAGCGCGCCGATGAGCTGCGCAACCTCGCGCTGAACCCCGACGTGACCGTGCGCTCGCGCGGCGTCATGGAGAAGTGCTCGATGTGTGTGCAGCGCATCCAGGAGGGAAAGGCCGAGTCGAGTCGCACTGGCGATCCACTCGCCGACGGCGCCGTGAAGACCGCGTGCCAGCAGTCGTGTCCAGCCGACGCCATCGCGTTCGGCGACCTCAACGATCCCGAGAGCTCGGTCGCTCAGCTCGTCCGCGGGCCGCGCGCCTACACGGTGCTCGAGGAACTCAACGTCGCCCCCGGGGTGACGTATCTCGCCGACGTACGCAACGCGCCGAAGAGCGCAGCGGAGAAGAGCCATGGATAGCCATGCCTTCGAGCGCGTGATCGATGGCGACAAGAACCTGACGCAGGTCACCGAGGATGTCTTCTCGCCGCTCGAGAAGCGCGGGACCGGGCGCTGGTGGACAGCGTTCCTCGTCGCGGCTTCCGCCCTGTTCCTCGGCCTCGTGGCGATCGGCTACCAGGTCTACACGGGCATCGGCACGTGGGGTCTCAACCGCACCGTTGGTTGGGGCTTCGACATCACGAACTTCGTGTTCTGGGTCGGCATCGGTCACGCCGGGACGCTGATCTCCGCCGTGCTGCTGCTGTTCCGACAGAAGTGGCGCACGTCGATCAATCGCGCTGCCGAGGCGATGACGATCTTTGCGGTCATGTGCGCGGGCATCTTCCCGCTGATCCACATGGGACGACCGTGGCTGGCGCACTGGGTGTTCCCGTACCCGAACCCGCGCGGGCCCCTCTGGGTGAACTGGCGCTCTCCGCTGCTCTGGGACGTGTTCGCGATTGGCACCTACTTCACGATCTCGGCGTTGTTCTGGTACGTCGGCCTCGTCCCCGACCTAGCGACCGCCCGTGACCGTGCACGTGGCATCCGCAAGCGCATCCTTAGCCTGTTCTCGCTCGGCTGGAACGGCTCGGCGCGGTCGTGGTCGCGCCACGAAATCGCCTGCGTGCTCCTCGCAGGGCTCGCGACTCCGCTGGTGGTCTCGGTCCACAGCGTGGTCAGCACCGACTTCGCCACTGCAGTGATCCCGGGCTGGCACGCCACGTTGTTCCCGCCGTACTTCGTGATCGGTGCCGTGTTCTCCGGCTTCGCGATGGTCCTCACGCTCATGCTCATCGCGCGGAAGGTGATGCACTTCGAGGACTACATCACGCCGCGTCACATCGGCGCGATGTGCAAGATCCTCTGTTTCACGGGGACCATCGTCGGGCTCGCGTACATGACCGAGTTCTTCACCGCGTGGTACTCGGCCGCGCCGTACGAACAGTTCGTCTTCATGAACCGAGCCGCCGGCCCCATGGCATGGGCGTTCTGGATCATGGTGAGTTGCAACGTCATCGCGCCACAGCTGCTCTGGTTCCGCAAGGTGCGTACGTCGCTCGCTGCGGTGTTCGTGCTCGCGCTCGTCATCAACGTCGGCATGTGGTTCGAGCGCTTCGTCATCATCGTGACGTCGCTGCATCGCGACTTCCTACCGTCGGCGTGGTCGGCGTACATCCCGACCTCGATCGAGATCGCCACACTCATCGGCAGCTTCGGCCTGTTCTTCACGCTGTTCCTCCTGTTCTGCCGCTTCGTTCCGATGATCGCGGCGGCGGAGATCAAGACCGTGATCCGCGATCGACGAGCGTCCGACGACGCGCCGCCCGCCGCCCTGCCGGTAGGTGCCGCGGGCGTCGACGAGAGGAGGGCCGCATGAGTCGCCGCATCCATGTCGCGCACTACACGAGCGAGCAGCGACTCCTCGGTGCGGTGAAGGGCTGTCGCGATGCGGGCCTGCACGTGCTCGACGTGCGTTCGCCATATCCGATCCACGGGCTCGACGAACTGGTCGGCATCCCTCGCTCGCGGCTTCCGATCGCGTGCCTTGTCGGTGGCGTGACCGGACTCGGACTCGCTACGTGGTTCCAGTATTGGACGTCGGCGACCGACTGGCCGATCGACGTGGGCGGCAAGCCGTTCGACTCGCTGCCCGCGTTCGCTCCGGTGGCGTTCGAGGTGACCATCCTGCTCGCCGGATTGGCGACGGTGTTCGGTCTGCTGTTCCGCACGACGCGTCTCCGGGCCGAGATCCCCGAGGACGAGCTGCGCGTCACCGATGACCGCTTCGTGCTCGTCGCCGTGCGACCGGACGCCGACGTCAGCGACGCCGCACTCGCGCGCCTCTGGATCGCGACGGAAGCCGTACACACGAGCGAGTACGTGGAGGACGAGCGATGAACGGCGACGTTGCACGCAGCGGACCCTCTCCGATCAGCCGGTTCCTCGTGCTGACCGTCGTTGTGATCGGGCTGCTCGTCGGCTTCCGCTGGCTCGTCACGCCGGACACCAGCCGTCGCCACCTCGAGTTCTTCCCGGACATGGCGACGTCGCCGGCCGTCGAGTCACAGTCGCTCGCGGCGATCCTGCCGTTCGGCCTCTCGCAGCAAGCGCTCCCCGACGGGGTGGTCGCGCGTGGTGCGCTGCCGTTTCCGTACGGACCCGATGCCGAAGAGGCCGCACGGGCGGGACGCGAACTCCGCAGCCCGATGTCGGTGGAGTCCGAGACCGACATGCAGCGCGGCGCGGACGTGTACCGCATCCATTGCTCCACGTGTCACGACGCCACGGGAGCCGGCCTCGGACCGGCGGTCATGCGCGGCATGTTGCAGCCGACCTCGATGCTGAGCGCGGCGTCGAAGCAGGTTCCCGATGGCACGCTCTTCCATCTCCTGACGAAGGGGCGCGGCAACATGCCGGCGATGGCGGCGCGGATCGATGTCGACGATCGCTGGCGCGCCATCCTTCACGTACGCCGACTGCAGGCGGAGGCCCCGTGATGCACACCCGCGAGCTGCGTGCTCCCGACTTGCAATGGGGCCGCCCGGCGATCTCTGCACTCACGTGGGCCTGTGCCGCCGCGGCGCTGGTGTTCGTCATCGGGCTCTTTGCCTCGCCGCACCGAACCTGGAGTGGCTTCCTCGTGGGGTTCCACGTGCTGGTTGGCCTGGCGTTGGCCGGCCCCATGGGGATTGCGTTCCTTCACCTTTCGGGAGCGCGCTGGTCGCGATCGCTCGAGGTGGTTCCACGCGCGATGGCGAGCGCTCTGCCCGCCGCTGCCGGACTCGGACTCGTGCTCCTACTTGGCGTGTCGTCTCTGTTCGAGTGGTCGCACGCCTCGGCTGTCACGGACGATCCGATCCTCCAAGAGAAGAGCGCCTACCTCAACTTCACGTTCTTCGCCGTGCGGCTTGTCGTCATCTTCGGAGCGTGGCTGTGGGCCGGCCGCCGTGTCGTGCGGGCCTCGCTGTCGACGCGCGGTGACGATGCATCGTCACGCCGAACTCGGCTGCGCACCGCGGCCGTGTTCCTGCTGCTGTTCGGCCCGACGTGGTCGCTGGCGAGCATCGACTGGTTGCAGTCGCTCGATCCCCACTGGTTCAGCTCGATCTACGCGCTGCTCACGCTGGCAGGGCTCGGCGTCTCGGGGCTCGCGGCCGCGGTCGTGCTGATCGCCGCGCTCGATACGGATGGATCGGTCAGCAAGGACCAGTACGGGGACCTCGGCGCGCTGCTGCTCTCGCTGGCGCTCTTCTGGGCGTACATCTGGTACTGCCAGTACATGCTCGTCTGGTACACGAACCTGCCCGAGGAGACGCCCTGGTACGTGAGCCGACTCGCCGGCTCGTGGGGCATGCTGACGAAGCTCGCATGCGTGCTCTGCGGCGCGCTTCCGTTCACGTTGCTCCTGTTCCGTCGTCTCCGCCGGAGCCGGCGCGCGCTGGTGCGCATCGCCGGCGTCATTCTCGTCGGGCGCGTCATCGACTTGCTCGTCATGGCCGGTCCGCCGCTCTGGCAGGACGGCCCCGTGCTCGGCCTCTGGGAACTGGCGCCCATCCTGGGCTGCACCGGGCTCTTCTTCCTGCTCGCCCTCCGCGCTCTGCAGCGGACGGCGGCGAGCGGGGACCTCGAGATCGTGGATGACTCGCGACGCGTGGTCGCGACCAGCGCTCCCGTTGACCCGCAACCCGAGACGGTCGGCACGCGCGCTTCCGCGTAGCCGTCGTCCGGAGGTCGTTCTGTGGACGTTCGGAACAAAGCCACTCGTATCGATCTGTTCAGCCTGAAGACGCCGCAGATGCGGGCGTTCCACATGTCGTGGTTCGCGTTCTTCCTGTGCTTCTTCGCCTGGTTCGGCATCGCCCCGCTGATGGCGGTTGTGCGCGACGAGCTGAGCCTCACGAAGGAGCAGATCGGCAACACGATCATCGCGTCGGTCTCGATCACGATCGTCGCGCGCCTCTTCATCGGATGGCTCTGCGATCGCATCGGTCCGCGGCTTTGCTACACGTTCCTGTTGCTCATCGGATCGATCCCCGTCATGGCGATCGGGTTCGCCACCGGCTACGAGAGTTTCCTGCTGTTCCGGCTCGGTATCGGCGTCATCGGGGCGTCGTTCGTCATCACGCAGTACCACACGTCGATGATGTTCGCGCCGAACTGCGTCGGTACGGCGAACGCCACATCTGCCGGCTGGGGCAACCTCGGTGGCGGCGTCACGCAGATGGTCATGCCACTCGTGTTCGGCGCGTTCGTGATGGCCGAGTTCACCGACGCGTTCAGCTGGCGGGCGTCGATGGTCGTGGCCGGCGGCATCTGCTTCGTGACCGGCATCGCGTACTACTTCTTCACGCAGGATCTGCCGGACGGGAACTTCAAGGAGCTGCGCGAGCGCGGCGAACTGCCCACGAAGGAGAAGTCCAAGGGCGCGTTCATGATGGCGGCGAAGGACCCGCGCGTCTGGGCGCTATTCCTGATCTACGCCGCGTGCTTCGGCATCGAGCTGACGATCAACAACATCGCGGCGCTGTACTACATGGACGAGTTCGGGCTGCCGATCGCGACGGCCGGTCTCGTCGCCGGTCTGTTCGGGCTGGCGAACATCTTCGCGCGAACCCTCGGCGGCTACATCAGCGACAAGTTCGTCCAGAAGGGCGGGCTACGCGGGCGCGTGAAGTGGCTGTTCATCACGCTGTTCATCGAAGGCATCGCGCTGATCTTCTTCTCGAGGATGACCGTCCTCGCTCTGGCCATCCCCGTGATGATCGCGTTCAGCCTGTTCGTGCAGATGTCCGAGGGCGCGACGTTCTCCATCGTTCCGTTCATCAACAAGAAGGCGATCGGCTCGGTGTCCGGGATCGTCGGCGCCGGCGGCAACCTCGGTGCCGTGGCCGCCGGCTTCCTGCTGCGCTCGGAGGGGATCACGTATCGCGATGCCCTGCTGATCCTGGGCGTCCTCGTCGTGCTCTTCTCGTTCGCGACGATGCTGGTCCGCTTCAGTCCGGAGATGGAGCAGAACGCGCGCGATGACTACAGCAAGGCCATGGACCGCCGCCGCGAGGTGACGAAGGACCGCAAGCCGCTGCGAGACATGGTGCCCGGCCTGCGTCACTTCCGTCCGATGGACGCGCTGCGGATCTACCTCGGCGTCGCACTCATCGTGAAGGGCATCTTCTTCATCATGGACATGTCGGAGCTCGAGACCCGCCTCGCGCTCGGCCAGGAGCTCGGACAAGGGCAGACGATGGTTGCCTGGTCCGTTGTCTTCGCGCACATCATCGGAGGGGCCTGTCTGGCCCTCGGCTTTGTCACACGTGTCTCAGCCGCCGTGAACGCCGTGATCATGGGAGGAGCGGTCATCGTGACCTGGGTCGAAGCCTCGGGTTCGGTGTTTGTCGGCACCGATCCGAGCTTCCAGTTCACGTTCTTCGTGTTCTTCACACTGGTGCTCCT
The DNA here is from genome assembly GCA_021776825.1 of Planctomycetota bacterium. GTDB lineage: Bacteria > Planctomycetota > JAJSAM01 > JAJSAM01 > JAJVHW01 > JAJFFG01. The sequence continues at coordinate 4,058 of JAJFFG010000118.1, read as the reverse complement.
TGTGTGGCGTGGCTCGGGCCCGCTGTCGCTGGATCACTTCCTGCGCATCGACTCCGAGAAGGAGCCGGATCTGTTCGCGATCGAACAGGGCGCGTAGAACGGACCTCATCAGGAGGACGACGAGATGGACGGCTCCAAGCCACGGGTGTTCGACGAGTTCTCAGAGCGCTTTCCCGGCGTAGCGAAGGCGTGGACAACGCTCGGCGAAGCGTCGCGTGACGGCCCGCTCGACGCGAAGACGGTTGCCGTCGTGAAACTCGCGCTCGCGATGGGATCGGGGCTCGAGGGCCCTGTCCACTCGGCAGTGCGGAAGGCACGTGGACTCGGTTGCTCGACGGAGGAACTCGAGCAGGTCGTCGCGCTCTCGGCGAGCACGCTCGGCATGCCGCGCGCGGTGGCGGCATGGACGTGGATCCGCGAGGTCGCCACCGACTGACGCGCGACGCCCTCGTGAACGATCCGGGCTAGTCGAACTCGGGGATCGTTCGCAGGGCTCGGACGACGCGTTGCAGTTCCGTGGTGCTTCGCGCGTGGGACATCTGACGTTGGCGTGCGTCGGGCGCGTATGCCGTGACGGATACGCTCACGACTGGCGCGTCACCGCCCGGGCGGCGGTAGGTCAGGACCACCACCGACGGAGGTCGTCGTCCTGAGCCTTCGAAGCCCGTCTCGGTGAGGGCGTTGCCGCTGCTGACCCAGATCGACGCTCGCTCGGTGAACACGACGCGTGCGCTGAGCTCGTCGATGCGGCTCTCCGTCGCGTCGTAGCCGAGTCGCTCAAGGATCGTTCCGGCGAGGTCCATCGCCCTCACGGGTTCGTCGGTAGAGGCGCTCAGGCTGTCGTCGACCATCGCGAGGGAATGATACGTCTGGCGTCGCCAATGGTGCGAGTCGCGAACTTCAGTCACCCCCAAGGAGTGCCCGGCGGCGCCGCGACGCGCGGGTCGCTACAGTGGGCGCTGGGAGGATCTCCAATGAGCAACAGTGGATTGAGTTGGTCCGGTCGGGGCATCGCGGCGTTGGCCGTCACCGATCTCGCGGCCTCGGTCGCGTGGTATCGCGACGTCATGGGTTGCGAGGTGGTGTTCCAGCCGCCGGGGGCGGGCTGGTGCGAGGTCAGCAGTCCGGTCACGGGACTGTTGATCGGGCTCCAGCAGGTGGGGGAGTTCGCCGGAGCGGTCGGCGGCGCGACGCTGATGCTCGAGGTGGAGGACGTTGCGGCCGTGCGAGCCGAGCTCGAGGGGCGTGGCGTGGAGTTCCAGGGAGAGACGCTGACCATCCCGGGCATGGTGAGCATGGCGACCTTCGTCGATCCGACGGGGAACGCGATGAAGGTGTACCAGGACCTCTCGGGGTAGATCGGCGCCCTGCGACAGGGTCAGGCGGCGGCCAAACGCACCGCATCTGCGACCGGACGGCAAGCACGCTCGCTCACGAGCCATAGTGTTGTGAGATGTTCCGCGATCTGCACCCGACGACTGCGCGCTGGCTCGCCGGTGTCCTGCTGATCGGCATGGCGATGGGGTCGCTCTGGGGAACGTTCCACGTGCTCGACGAACTCCACGCCCGCACGCCCGATCGCTTGCCGGTCGCGGCGGTCGACGCCGAGACCGGGTTCGGGTTGCCGGGCGCCGGTCCGGTCGATCGTCGCTGACGAAGCGAGCGTGAGCGGCGGGGGCGTGATCGCGCCGCCAGCGGCGGTTCAGTCGATTGGAAGCGCACGCAGAACCGCGAGCGCGAGCTGATCGTGCATCTTCGACGAGCCGTACGGGGAGAACGGCGCCACCGTCCTGCCCGGTAGGAACCCGTCGATCAGCGCCACCCAGCCGAGCGTCGTGCGGCCCGTGTACGTGTATTCGACGCGACGCAACTCCCCCGGAGCATCGGGCGACCAGAGGTCGAAGACGTACCCCCACTCCTCGGCCACCGAGCTGGGGATCACGCCGAGCGTGAGCAGGGACCAGATCGGGATCACGGCGGTCCCACTGACCCCGCGCACCTGCCGCGCGATCAGATCCGGGGGCTCGTGCAGGGTGGCGAGCGGCTCGACTCGGTCGAACAGCCCGGTGTCGCGCAGGCCGTCGACGAGCCGGTCCGTCGAGACGCCGTCTCGCCATGTCGCGACGCCGATCACCAGCGGGAAGTGCGAGTCCGCGAGAGTGCGCTGGTCTGCGTCCGAGAGCGGTGGGGGAAGGGCGGCGCTACCCCAGCCGATGCAGCCGGTCAGGAGCAGGAGGGGCGCCAGGCGCATGGTGACTCGCACGTCGGGGATCAGCCTATCTCGCGCCGAGAAGTGCGTCGCGAGTATGGCTCTCAAGAGTCGTCTCACGGGCGGTCGGCTCGGCTGCTCGTCACGGTCAAGTCGGGCGAGGAGGACGGGACTCGGTCTGGACTCCAGCGGCGGGTCCCACCTTCGCTGCGCTCCGGCACCCACTCGCGGCACGGCAATCACCCAACAGGTCAGTTCGGCGGAGGCGACGACGAGTCGATTGGACCGGGTCCGTCGCCGTGCGCCGCCGCGTCGCCGCGGCTCACGAGTTTCGCGCGTGCGGCTCCCACCGCGGCGGCCACACCGCAGCCCGCGATCGCGGCGCTGACGGCCATCGCCGGACGTCGGTAGCGGGCGTCTGCGTACACGGCGATCACGGTCGGCGCGAGCGTTGCCACCAGGATGAGAACTGGACCGATCGCAGTGACGTCGCGACGCCGCACCAGCACGAAGCCGCCGACGAGCAGGAAGGGGAACATCGTTCCGTACGTGATGAGCCAGCCCGTCGGATGCTCGATCATCTCCGACGGCACGACCCACGCGAAGGCGCGGCGGGCGGCGAGCTTCGCGTACGCACCCGGGTTGGCCTTGATCCAGTCCGTGGCGGCCTTGCGCCACAGCTTGTCCTTCTCGACCTCGGAGCTGCCGCCCGGCATTGCCGCGCCAACCGCGTTCAGGTGAGGCTGCATCGCGCTCGTCGGCGGCACGTCCGTGTGTGGGTTGTTGCCCTTGTAGAGGTTGAATCCGCCGTTCGTGGAGATGAGTACGAAGCGGTCGTGGAGCAGCGTGTTCCGGATCGCCCAGGGTGTGAGCGTGACGCCCAGTGCACCGAGCATCATCGCGGTGGCGAGCTTGCGCCGTGGGTCCTTGCGGAAGACGACCAGAGCGCCGCCGAACAGGACCGGGAGCAGCGCGATCCCAGGCTGCATCAGGCACATGAGACCGGCGAGGAGCCCCTGATACAGCCCGCGGCGCGGTGTCTGCTCGTGCGTGGTGGAGAGCGCGAACATCGCAGCGAAGAGCGCGAGCAGCGTCTCCGGATAGAGCGACGTCGAGTGCCGGATCTCGGTGCTGAGCGTGGCGTAGAAGAGCGCGCCGGCCAGCCCAGCCCACGTGCTGTGCAACCGCTCGCCGAGACGCGCGATGACCACGACGGCGGCCGCGGCGAGGCAACTCTGCACGACCTTCGCGGCCAGAATGCTCGGACCCGTGACGGCGTACACAAGTGCGAGAAGACTCGGGTAGAGCGGCGGTCGCCAAGAGCGATGGGAGTGATCGGAGTAGCCGAGGTAGCCGCCGTCGAGCAGTTGGCGGGCCATCCGATCGTACGTCTCGGCGTCTCCGCGCATCCAGTCGGCGTGCGTGCTGGCGTAGGCCACGCGAAGCCCCACGGCGATCACGGCGATCGACGCAATCAGCGCGAGGCGGAGACGGGGACGCTGCTCGAGACTCATCGGCTTCCGCGTACCTTCGCCGGGAGGTGGACGCTGAGCAACCGGATCGCGAGCCCACTTGCGGCGATTGCGAGTCCAGCCATGGTGTTGACCCACCGCTCCGCGCCGCGGAACGCTAGCCCGGCCTATTCATGAGGCCCGCGCACTCCGTGACGACCGTCGTCCGGGAGTGCAGGAGCAGTCTGGATGCGGAAGCCACGGCCCGCGCCGAGTGGCCCGTCCTGAGCGAGGACAGAACGTCGAGATCAAGGCGCGCCGACGACTGCGACGTCGTTCCGTCTCGGAGGAGGCGCAACGCCGAGATCGGCGGTCTGAACCGCTCAGGTGTGTGAGTC
>JAJFFG010000117.1 GCA_021776825.1 Planctomycetota bacterium | reverse complement strand
GCGCAGGCGAGTCGACTCCGAGCGCGTCTCCGAGCCTGAGCGGTGCGGCAGACGGCCCACCCGGGCGCGGTCGGGCCGGGATCCCCACAGCACGTTCCGCCGCCTCACCGGCGCCGCGCGGAAACTCCGACAGGCTCTCAGTCCCCGGCCTTCAATGCCTCCAGATCTGGGTTGCGACGGCCCATGTAGCCGTGGCGACCGAGGGCCGACTTCGGCCCGCTCGTCGAGAACGAGCGCTGCGCGCCGCCGCCCGTCGTGCCGGCGAGGGCCCAATCCGCGCGGTAGGACCACGGGTTCTCTCCGTGGCGCTTGACGAGCTTCGTCCACACCTCGCGGGCGTCGGCGGTCTTCTCGAGTCCGTGCAGCGCGAGTCCGCGGACGTACTCCGACTCTGCCGACCGGGGGTGCTCCGAAGCCGTCTTCGCCAGGAGCGCGACGGCCTCGGCGTGTTGCGCGCGCATCCAGGCGATCCAGCCGCGCTCGACACCGACGCCGGCAGCGGACTCCTTCGAGCATCCGTCGAGTGCCGCTGCCGCGGCGTCAAGGTCACCGTCCGATCGCGCGATCCGCGCGGTCGTCAGGAGGGACGCATCGTCCTTCTGCTCCGCGAGCAGCTCAGTCGCTCCGGAGGTGTCGCCCAGGCAGTAGCGCGGCACGAAGCGCGCGTTGACCAGGGTGACCACCCTGGGGTCGCTGAGGGGGCCGGCCCTCAGGACCTCGGCCGCGGGTCACCAACAGCCGGACTTGGTGGTTCCGAACGCGACAGCCTTGATCAGCAACGGATGCCCGCGCTCCTTTGCCACCGCCTGCGCGCGCTCGAACGGCAGCACCCAGCGGATGCCGGTCCGATCGAGGTGCACGGGATGATCCTCGGCGACGGTCGGGTGCTCGGCTGCTGGCGCCTCGTCGTCGGCCAGCGCGGCACCAGCCGCGACCGCCACGAGCGCCAGTGCCCACGTCACTGATGCGCGTCGACCCATCGTGTCTCCTCCATCGGCGAGCGGAGTCCACCGACGCCGATCGCTCCGCGCCGTTCGACCTACTCCACGAGCTTCGCAATCTCCGGGCGCTTCAGCGCGTCGGCGAGATCCGGGTCCGACTTCGCCGGCTCTTTCCAGAGCGGGTCCGCCTCGATGGCCGCTGAGAGCGCCGCGTGGCACTCCTTCCATCGCCCCTTCAGTCCGTGGACGCACGCGAGGTTGTAGAGCGCCGTGGACCAGCCCTCGTGCTTCGCCGCGCGCCCGAGCGCGACGGCTTTCTCGAGTACGGGGAGAGCTGCGTCGAGCTTGTGCTGGAGGACGAGATCCGCACCGAGACCGTCAAGACAGGCCCAGCGGGTGCCCTCGGTCAGCGGCGATACCCGCGTGCGATGCAGTTCCAACGCCGCGCGATACCCCCTCTCCGACAACGCGTAATCGCCTTTCTGCATCCCGAGCTCACCGCGCAGGAAGCAGAGGAACCCCGAATCTGACTCGAGCTCGGGAGCCGCGTCGAGGGCGGCGAGAGCGTCGTCGAAACGACCGGCGTCCTGCGCCCCGACGATGCGACCCGCCACTTTCGCGCGCTCGGGCGACCAGCGACTCGCCGGCAGACCGAAGCGCCGCAGCCAGGACTTCACCCACTCTCCACCGGCATCGCCACGCGGGAACGAGACGACCACCACCAGGCGCTCGAGGACGTAGACGTTCTCCGGGTGATCGGGGGACGGTCCGTGCTCGTCACCGCCCCAGAGATAGGCCTCGATCCAACCCTCGAAGCCCGAGGGAACGCCATCGGCGTACTCGAACCAGAGCAGGGACCCGCTCTGGCCACCGTCGGCCTGGAACGACTGGTGAGCCTTGCGGGACGCGCGCCCGAGGCGGCGCACGACGGCGACGAGTGCCTCCGGCAGCTCGGGAGGTCCGAGTTTCGCGGGCTCGGGCGTCGCGTAGAACACGCGCGGCTGCCGGGAGACGGTGTGCAGCCCCTTCACGAGTTTCACGTGCACCGGCAGGGTGGCCTCGGTCACACGGAGCGAGTCGAACGTCGGCTCGGGCAACGCGTCGTCCTCGGCCCGCAACGTCGCCGGCGAGATGAGCGCGAACGTGATGGCGGCGAACGCAATCGTGGCTCCGAGTCGCATGGGCCGAAGCGTAGCGTCCCCCTATCCCTCGCGCGGTGCCCGAACGGCGACGCTATCCGGCGAGCAACGACCAGATGAGTTTGGACACGACGACGTACGCATTGCTCCAAGCCTCGTCGCGGAAGAACTGAGTCGGTTGATTCGACGCGCCGATGAACGGGCGCAGCACCCAGGCGAGCTGGATGGCCACGAAGACGTACAGCGTGAGCCAGACGTTGCGCCCGATCCGGTGGCGAGGGTCGCGCGCGACGAGCGGGCGGTAGTGGCGCTGCAACGTCCACTGCCCGGCGATCGTCCCGATCAGGAACATGGCTCCGTTGCCGACGATGGCGAGGTCGTAGTCACCGGAGGACGCGTACAGCGTCGCCGTCACCGGAGCGAGCGCGACGAGCGCGACCGCCACCGTCGCCTGCGCGGCGAACACGCCACGACACGCGGCACTGAAGTCGTCGCGGAGGCCGAGGATCGAGTTCACCACGAAGAAGTTCGGGAGGCAGACGGCGCTCGAGATCGCGAGGAGCAGCGGGACCTTCACGCCCGAGTAGAGCGACTGCAGTGGGCGCGTCCCCCAACTGCCCATCGCCGCGCCGTAGCCGAAGCCGCCCAGCACCAGCAACGTCGCGAGGCCACGCCACGGGAGTCGTCCCCGACCGACGGAGAAGCGTCCCTCGGCACGGAGCAGGGCATCGGCAGTGCCGGCCAACGACATGACGCGGCTCAGCTGAACAGCCGCGCGATGGTGTCGACCAGGGCCTCGAAGAAGTGGGAGTCGCGTTCTCGGAACCACTCGAACGCACGTCCCGGGCTTCCGATGAACGGCCTCAGGATCCACCCCATCTGCGCGCCGACCACGGCGTAGATGAACGTCCAGATCACGAACACGCGGCGAGCGGGCGCCGACGCGTCGCCCGCGGGGTCATCGCGGCGGGTCTGCGCCGTCACGAGCGGTGCGGCTCGCGGTCCACGCCACGTTCCGCCATAGGCCGGCGCCGGCGGCGGCGTCTCATCGGGTGCAGGGCTGGCCGCATCCGCGGCGGGCTCGTCCTTCGTGCCGTCGGCGTCTTCGGCCCCGGTTGCGGCGACCGTGTCGGCTGCGTCGGATGTCTCTCCCTCGGCGGTCGCCGGGCCCACCGAGAAGACCGAGTCCAGCGCGCCACCGAGGAAGCGGAGTCCGACAAACCCGGCGACGCCGAAGAACACGACGTTCAGCAGCACCATGAACGGATAGCTCTCGGTGCTCAGCGTGAAGAAGCCGGTCACCGGCCCGAGGCTCGCGAGCAGCGCGAGGTTCACCGACACGGCGACCAGGAGCATGCGCAGGGTGTCGTGCGCGCGCAGGCGAGAGCGCGCGAGTGCGGAGAACACGTAGAGCGAGGGATACGTAACGGCGAGCGTCAGGAGGAAGAGCAGCGGTACCTTCACGCTCGTCGCGACGAGCTGCGAGACGCTCGCGTTCTCCGGCCGCAGAACGCCGTACAGCCCCATGAAGGCGCCGTACACGACTCCGAGAACGAGGGCGACGCGACCCAGTGCGCGGGCAGAGACCGGAATGCGACCGGCCCGCAGATCCTCGGGGTCGGTGTAACTGCCGCGGAGCAGCGCGTCGACGTGCTGGAAGAGCTTCATCGGTTCCAGTCGAACACACGCGCATTGCGGTCGCCATCGCTGGTCTCGGGATCGCCCTCCGTGAGGAAGATGAGCGAGTGCTGCGGATGGACGCCGAGCGGCGCGCTCAGGAGCGCGTGGACCTCCCCTGATTCCACGCCGAGCGGTGGCAGGAACTCGTTCGCGAGCGTGAAGGTGAAGTCGTCGGCTCCGCGAAGGAAGCGCGTCGACGCGATCCGATCGCCGGCGTCCGTCTCGAGCGCCTCGTCGGTGCCGAGCAGGATGTCGACAAACCCGTCGAGATCGAGATCTGCGATGAGCAGCGTGCGCGTACGGAAGTCGTCGTTCGTATCGACGGGCCGTGCGGGTAGCACCGTGCCGGTGACGTCGACGAAGCCCACGCCAACACCGCGGTTCTCCAGAATGCGCAGCGCCGAGAACGCTCGGGCCGAGGGCCCGAAGTCGTCGGCATGGAAGTGCACGTCCAGCGTGTACGTGCCGGTCTGCGTTCCGTCGAAGCCACTCACGCGGGCGAAGTAGGTCCCGGCGGCGACATCCGCCTCGATGCGCGAGAACCGCGCGCCACCGCAATCGTCGCTCTCGCCGATCGACATCGCCGTCGTGGTCGGACCGAGCAGTTCCAAGACCGTGTCTGCGAGGGTGCCTAGCTCGGTGCGCAGGATCACGCGCCCGGCGACGGGCACGACGAACGAGAACGTGTCCTCCTCGCCGCCGACACCGATCGAGCCAGGCGTCACGGTGCCCCCGTCGGCGGACGTGCTCAGTGGGGTCGCAATCGTCGCGTTGTGATCGTCCACTGCCCGGTTCAGACCCAGGACGAGGTCCGGCCTCTGGTCGTCATTGAGGTCGACGACGGAGATCGTCTGCGCCTGCCACCACTCCTCGCCGACGCCAGCCGGCATCCAACTCGCCGTCGCGTCGGTGAACACTCCGTTGCCGTCGTTCAGGAGCACGCGCGTCGCGACCCGCTCCACGTCGAGCGTGTACCCCGGCAGCCCGACGTTCTCGATCGACTGCACGTGCTCCTTCCGCCCTGAAATCGACACGGTGGCCGGGTTGTCCCACGCGACGATCAGATCCAGGTCGTCGTCGTTGTCGACGTCGACGAGCGCCAGATCGCGCGCATGGAACCCGGGATCATCCGGACCGCGATACGACGTGGTGTAGCCCCCGAACGACAACGGCATCGAGAGCGCGGTCGTGTACGCAAGTCCGTTCTGATTCGCGATGTCGTTCTCGATGGTCGACGTCGCCGAGACGTACGCGTACTCCGGCTCGGCCGCGAGCACGAACGCGCTCGCATCGGCGCTCGCGATGTACGGCGGCGACTGCGAGAAATCGACGCTCCCGACGTCCTGGCGGGAGAGGCGCTTGCCGTACTCGTCGCGCCCGACGATCACATCGAGATCGCCGTCGCCGTCGATGTCACCAATGGCGAGCGCGGTCGGATTCGACGTGTCCACGATGTACTCGCCGAAGAGCGGCTGCACCGCCTGGTTCTCGTCGAGCGCCGTCACGTCGGGCCGTCGATTGAACGCCGCCGGCGAGAGGTCCGTGTCGAGGGTGAACGTGCCGGTGCCCGAGTTGGTCAGCACGCGCACACCCGACGTGCCGTAGTTCGACGCGTACAGATAGCCGTCGCCGAACGCGTCGTACCAGACGTCCACGAAGCCTGCGACGACGATGTCGATGCCGTTCGAGGCGTCGATGTCTCCCAGCGCGACCGCCGCGGCGTTCCAGTCGTCGACGTCGTGCGGGAAGTCCTCCTTGAACGCTTCGGGGACCGCCGTCGCGGTAACGTCCGTGAGCTGCCCCTCGGGCGTGCCCTGGAAGATGCGCGTCTGCTCGCAGCGTGTGCCCGGCACGGCGTAGCCGTATTCGTAGCGGTGAAGGGGCGAGACGATCACGAGGTCATCGGCTGACCCATCGCCGTCGAGATCGCCGATCGCGGCGCGATAGGCGGTGAGGTCGTCCTCGGCACTCGGAGCCGGAAGGCGCGGTACGGCGCCCTCGCCCCACGCCGGTCGCGGGAAGCGGATGGCAAACGACGTGGTGGCCGTCCGGTTGAAGTCATCCGTCACCGAGATCATGCGTGTCGACGGAGGGACCGTCGGCAGGACGATCTCCATGCGGAGTGGATCGGTTGCATCGATGATCGTGACCGGCTCGCCACCGAGATCGACGGTGAGGTGGTCGCCGAACGCCGCTCCGATCAGGAACACGCGATCGTTGTCAGCGGCCGACGCGCGGCGGACCTGCGTGTCGCCCGCGTCGAGCAGATCGTCGATGCGCGGGCGCTCCACGAAGAACACCTGATCGGGTTGCGTGAACCCGCGCTGATCGGGGTTCTTGACGGTGATGTCCGCCACCTGACGGTCGAGGAGCGTGGGCGAGACGACCGTGAGAATGACGCCGTCCGGAGTCACGGCGCGCACTTCGCCGAGCACGCCGTCGAAGCGGATCTCCGGACGAGGATCCAAGCTGAACCCGGAACCGGTGATCTCGAACGGGATCGACGCAGCCACGCGCAGCGGCGCCCCTCGATCCGCAAGCCGCGGCTCCGGCCCCTCGAACACGACGCTCTCCGTCGGCCGACCGCTCTCCGTGACCTTGATCGAAACGTCGAAGACCGCCTCGTCACCGAGCGTCCCGATCGACAGGACGTAGAGGCCGTCACCCGGCGTCAACGCCAGCTTCTTCACGACCGACTTCTTACCCTTCGTCTCCATCGCCTCGACGATGTACTGCGCCGACTCACCGTTCGGCGACTGCGCGGAGATCACGGTGACGCCGACGTTCTTCGTCCGGCTCTTGATGCTGAGCGTCATGAGCGCGCCCTCGGACGCGTGCACCGGAAACGGGAGCGTTGGCGGAGTGCCACCTCCGACGGCATGCTTCTTCGTGGTGATGGTCTTGCTGGCCTTCACCTTGAACGTCGCCGTGTAGAGACCCTGACTCTCGGCGCGGCCCTCGACGTGAACGAGCCACGTGCCGTTCTTGTCGACCTTGAACTTTTTGAAGGCCACGACGTGGTCCTTCTTCTTCCGCTTGATCTTCAGCGTGCGGATCTCACCGTCCGGATCGACGACGAACAGCTCCGGGATCAGGTCACTGTCCTTCGGCGAGACGACCGACACCGAGAGCTGCTCCCCCGACACGAGGAACGCGGAGTAGGTGTCGATGTCGGGAACGCCGCCGTCGTTGTCGATCAGGTCGGTGAAGTCGTTGTTGCCGAACTCCGGGCCAACCTGCTCCTGGGCGTGCGCGTGGGCGCAGACGGCCGTCACGACGCCGATGGCGACCAGGTGGATCAGTTGGTGTCGCAGCCTCATCAGGCATCTCCCTCAACGGGGGTCCGGAGCATCACTCGGCGTTGGCCAGGTAGCCGCGAATCAGGATTACGACATTTGAGTTCGACAGGCTCACTACGGACGCGTTTGCGGCGGCGCTCGTGCCGCGCACGTCGAAGGTCAACCGCGCGTCGGCGTCCATGACGAACCCGACGGCGGACAGCGTCTGCACACCGCCCGGTCGCTCGCTGCTGTTCGTCGCGGCATCGAAGTTTGCCGCGTGGACGATGGTCCGCGTGGAGGCCGTCGTGCGGTTCTCCAGGAACACACGGAGAGTCGCCGGAACGCCGACGTTGCGATACGTCCCGGAGAGCAGCACGTCGGTGGCCACGAGTACGCGCCCAGTCGGTGCGAAGAACTCGGTCGATCCGATGGAGCCGTCGGTGCCGACACGCACGAACTTCGGGTTCGACGTGATGTCGATCCCACGCAGCGTGACGAGGTCGCTCGGCGCCACACCGACCTGCGTGCTGCGCGTCTGACGCCGGGGGGCATTCCCCGCCTCGGCAACGGACGTGACAGCGACGGCCGCCGCCATGATCGCCAACAGCCCGAGCGCGCAGACCAGCGCGATCCGTCCATCGTTTCCTGTCCGTCTCATCGGCTTCTCCTGGTGGGTGGCGTCGCACGCGCGACGCGGTCGATCTCAACTCAGTCGGCGCTCGTCAGGTATCCACGAATCAGGATCTCGTTCCTGGTCGACGCGAACGCCACCAGGTTGGCGGACCTGACGCTCGAGGTGCGAATGATGTCAACGACGAAGCGTCCGTTCGCCCCCATCACGACACCCGTTCCGAGTTCGTACGATGCGCCGAGCTCCGGCTGGTTCTGCTGGTCGTGAGCGTAGGCGCCCGCGTGCACGAGCGTCCGCGTGGTCGACGTCGCGCGGTTCTCGATGAAGAGCCGCAGGGTGACGATGTCGGTCTGCGAGGTCGCAACCTGCGCAGCCCAATCGACGCTCGTCGCCAGGAACGCCCGCCCAGCGGGAACGACGAACTCGGTCGTGTCCTGGGTCCCGTCGTCGTGCGTGCGCACGAAGATCGGCGTCGTCGTCGGGTTGATCAGGCGCAGCGACACGATGTCGCTCACTGGCACACCGAGGTGCGTCGTGCGCGCCTGACGCCGCGGCGCGTTCCCGGCGTCCGCCACGGATGAGAGTCCGATGGCGCCCACGAGCGCACCGAGAACCCCGAGGGCGATCCCGGTCCAGATCCTGCCTGTGCTGTTCGACTGTCGCATCGCTTCGCGCTCCTTCGGCTCGACCGGATGTGGTCGCCTACTCGTCGGTGGTGAGGTATCCCCGGACGAGAATCGTCGTCCGTTCGTGGGCGGCATCCGGCGTGCGATCGCCAACCGTGCTGCTCGACAGATTGTCGAGGCTGTTGTTCGGAGCGATGTACGCCCGCAGCCTGGAGTCGGGCCCCACGATGAAGCCGGTCGTCATCGAGTACACGCCCGCGTCATCAGTCACGCCGACGAACACGGGCTGACGTGTCGTCGGCGCGGTCCGGTCCGCGAGGAAGAGTTTCAGCGCGACGGCGACCCCGCTGCCGACGTGGCTCGCCTCGGTGACGACCAGGACGCGGCCCGCCGGCACCACGTACTCGGTTCCCGCGATCGTCCCGTCGCGCGAGACGCGCGCGAAGTAGTGGTCGTCCAGATCGTCCGGATCCTGGATCCGCAGCACCACGAAGTCGCTGGGCGGGATGCCGATGTGGGTGCTGCGCGCCTGACGCCGTGGAGCGTTGCCGGCATCCGCAACTCCTGTCAGTGCCACGGCCGCGACCACCAAGCCCAGCACCCCGACCACGTATCCGAGCGCAGCGCGCCCTGAGTCCATTCGCTGACGCATATCGTCTCCTTCGGAGATGCACCGCATCAGCGTCCGCTGCGCGCTCGCGGTGCGAGCCTCTGCCGAGCGACGGTAGCGACCCGGCGGACACGCCGCTACCCCGGCAGATCAACGAAGTCCGCGCCGACATTCGCGCCACCGGCTTCTCACGGGGATCCGTGACGGGAGTTCCATCCGTCGCCTGCTGGCGGGCGCGTCAGCCGCCGAGCAAGACGACGTGCGGCGGCTCGCTCATGAGCGTGTGCGGTTCGAGTCGCTCGCGTGCGTCGCTGCGCGCGGGTTCGTGGGCGACGAGATCGCGACAGAATGTCACCCGATCGGCATCCGGCGCCGTCAGGACCCGCACCATGTCGAGGACGGTGCCCTGAGGCAGCACGCGGAAGCGCCCATCGGTCCGGTCGAACCCGGCGACGGCGATCGGGTCACCGTCCGGTGCGAGCACACCGCTCAGCGCCAGGTAGGTATCGATCGCCTCGACCGTGCGGTTGCCGACGGTGAGACGGATGTCCCGCAGCCGCACGAACGCGTAGTTCGCCCCAAGCGACTCCGTGCGATGGAGCCGTGGCAGCAGGTCGGCATCGAGGTGCAGCACGAAGGCGCGAACCGTCGTACCGGGGGAGCCGGCGAGCGTCCCGGGCACCGCGCCGTACGACGTCACGTGCGCGGCGTGAACCACGTCGAGGTCGTGCAGGCGCGCCTCCACGAGCGCGACGGCGGTCGGCACGCTGGCCAGTTTCTGTCGCAGACGCCCAGGTGCCGCGTTCGATCCGTACGCCAGGACCGTCACAGTGCGGGTCGGCAACGCGACACCGCGGCGAGCCGCCAAGTCGCGGATCGTCAGCCGCTCACCGTCGACGAGCGAGCCGCTCTGCCAGACGTCGTGGGCGTCGACGTCCGCAAGCACGAACTCGCGACCGGCGAGAAGCGCCGTTGACCGCTCGACAACGTCGAACGGATAGAGCGCAGGGTCGTGGGGCTCCGTATGACCGACCACGACGCCAAGTGTCGCATGCCCGGGGGGACGAATGCCGCGACTGTCCCGCGACTACTGCACGGCGCGCGTCGTCTCGCTGAGGGCGATCCCGTCACGACCGCCGCACTGAAGGCCGGCTACGACAGCACGAGCGCGTTCATCGCCGCATTCCGGCGACACCTCGGAACGACCCCGGGCCGCTACTTCGCCCAGTAGTTCGCAGAAGGGCTCAGTAGAGCCCAGTAGAGCGCCGTAGCGCTCAGTCGTCGTTCAGCCCGTCCTCGACCTCTTGGATCAAGCGACGCACGATCGCCTGAAGCGCCTTGTCCTCGCGCACGCTGGATGCATCGCCGTTGGCGAGCACGACGGCTCCGGCGCTTCCATCGCGACGGAAGTACGCGTACGTGTTCACACCGGACTCTCCGCCGTCGTGACCGAACAGCCGCAGACCGCCGACCCGGGCGCGCAGGATGCCGAGACCGTAGTAGGCCCGTCCGAGCCGCGGGAACGAGCGGCTCTTCATCAGCTCGACCGTCTCGGGCTCGAGGATCGTCACGCCGTCTGCCGAGGTGCCGCGGCGCATCAGCGTGCCGAAGAAGCGGGCTGTGTTGCGCGCGCTCGTGCGCAGCTGACCGCTCGGGTAATCCGCGAAGCCGTAGTGGCCGTAGGCGACGAAGCGGTCGCGGCGACGATCGTGACGCGTCGGCATCGCCAACGTCGAGCGGTCCATCTCCGACAGGAACCAGCTGGTCTCCGTCATGCCGAGCGGTCCGAAGATCCGCGCCTGACAGTGCGCCTCGAGCGAGCGCCCGCCCGCCGCTTCGACGACGTGGCCGAGCAGCCCGTACGCCATGTTCGAGTAGTGCCGACGTCGCCCCGGACGCTGCTTCACGAAGTTGCCGCGAGCCGACCAGTAGCGCGCGCCGGGCGTGAAGTAGTCGCGCATCACGGAGCCGAGAGGGTCGGGGAAGTCGCCATCGTCGCGGTACGAGCCGTCGACGAAGTCGGGTTCGTCGCGGATCGACGACGCGTGTCCGAGCAGGTGCCGCACGGTGATCACGGTCCCGGGCGAGCGGGGGTTCGAGATCGGGAAGCCGACCACCTCGGACACCGGAGCGTCGAGGTCCAGCACGCCGTCCTCGACCAACTGCATCGCAGCCGTCGCGGTGAACGTCTTCGAGATCGACGCCAGCATGAACGGCGTGTCGGCCGTCGCCGCACGACTCGCGCTGACGTCTGCGAGCCCGAACCCTCGGGACCACACGACCTCGCCATCGCGCACGGCCGCTACGCCGAGACCGGGCACGTTCGCGCGTTCGAGCTTGGCCGCGACGAATTCGTCCAGCGTCGTCGGAGCGGCGACCGTTGCCGTCGAGAACACAACGCCAGCCACGCCGGCGGCGGCAAGGGCGACGGCAGCCAGCCGGGGACGCAGTTCGAGCGTGATCACGATGCTCTCCAGTCGGCCGCGCCTGCGATCCCCATCGAGCCGCGGCCACTCAACTACGCGACGTGTGAGCGCAACGACCGCCAGATCGACCTACGATACCCGCGTGAAATCCCAGTCCCAGACACCGCCCGACCCCGACCCGCGCCGCCCGCGACGCCTGGAGCCCGTCTATCTCACCCTGGCCATCGTGACCTACACCATCGCCGTGATCTGCCTGCTGCTCCCGATCGGCCGCCTGCTCCGAGGCATGCCCATCAAGACGGAAGTGTTCCCAGCGGCCGGCTTGTTCGCACTCGCCGGCACGGGACTGCTCGTCATCTCGGTCGGTCGTGCGCGGCGGTGAGCGTGTCGCGGACGATCCGCCTTCGCACATCGACGCTGGCGTCGCCCTACTTCGTGAGCAGTTTCAGGACGCTGCGCAGCTGGCCGGCGTAAAACGTCGCGTCGTCGTTGCCGAGCGACTCGAGCTGCTTCAGGGCCTGGTTGAAGCGCTCCTGTGCGCCGGAGTGCTCCCGATCGGCGAGGTGCTCCGCCAACGCGGAGTAGCCCGCGGCCATCCACTCCTTCGTCGCGTTCTCCGCCTTCTTCGCGTTGGCGTGCGACGCATCGAATGCCGTGCGTGCTTCCGAGTGTCTGCCCGCAGCGAGGAGTTGCGCGCCGACGATCCAATGCGCGTTCGCGTGCTTCGTCGGCGGGTACTTCATCTCCTGGACGAGTCGCAAGTCGAGGCGCGCGAAGTCGAGGCCGTCGGCGAGATCGGCCGCTTCGATCGTGATGCCCTGCTCCTCCCAACCCGGCCACGAGAAGGACGCCATGTCGAACGAGAGCTCCTGGGCGATGACGCGCAGGCGCTTCGCCTGGCCCTCGTTCTCGACCTCACGCGACTTGGTCAAGCAGTACTGAATCGCCGAACGGCCGACCGTGAGCGCGCCCCTGATGTCCTTCGCCTTCCAGTAGAGATCGCCACACGCATCGCCGTACCTCCCAGCGACCACGAGCGGCGTCCCGCTCCACTGGAGGTACTCGGCGACGGCGAACGAATCGCCCGCATCGAGCATCTGGTGCACCTTCGCGAGCGTCGCTGCCCGCTCGGCGGCGTGATCGTCATGGGCACGCGCCGGGGCGATGGAGAAGACCGAGATCACCGTCAGCACGGCGACGGTTCGAAGAGTGCGCAGCATAGGAACGTCCTCACGGGTTCGTCGACCCACGCAGTCTACGAGGCGCGGGGCTACTCGACGCGCTTGCCGTCGATCTCGATCCAGCCGCCCTCGATGCGCCCCTTGGGATCGTGGTGCGTCCAGTGCACGACACCGCCCTTGTCGTTCCACTCGTAGCGCCCCCGGAAGCGCACGGTGTCGCCCTTCTTCGCGGGCACACGGTCGGCGAGATCGATGTTGTGCGAGATCTTCAGCGTCAAGCCGCTGGCGATGTCGAGCAGGAAGCGCTGATGTCGCGAGCCCTCGTTGTCGTCGGCCAGCAGGTGCACGATCTCACCCTCGCCCTCGAGCCACACCTCCGACCGTTGCTCGGCGAACGCCGCGTCGATGGCGCTGGTATCGAGCGCCGGCGCCGACAACCCGGAGCCGAGAGTCGGACGGGTGTCCGCCGTCGGCGGCGGTGGCTGAGGTGGAGCATCCTGTTCCACCCACCCCTGCTGCTCCGCGATGTACACGCCGCCGAGCACGACGATCACGAATGCGATGCGGACGATCCGGCTCTTCTGCATGGGCGAAGATCCTCGTCGCGGGCGCGCTCTGCGTCGAGGTTCGCCGGGCGTAACGTCAGCGGCGAGCGGGGACGCTACGATCGGCAGATGGTGCACGTCCCAGGAGGCAGCCCCCCGCACGAGAGAGGCGCGACTCTCGTCGTCGCGCGTTGGTTGGCGTCGGTCCCCGGAACGAGGCAGCGATGAAGCGGGCCGCCGTCGTCGGCCTCGCACTCGTCCTCGCGTCGCTGATTGCGGTGCTGCTCTCGGTGGCCATAGGCTCGGGTCCTGAGGCTCCGAGCTCGGCCCCGTCGTCGACGAGCCAGCGCGTGACCCCGGACCCTGATCCGGTGAAGACCGCGCGGGGCGGACGCACTTCCCGCGCCGGGACGCGCCGCGGTCCGACGCCGAGAGTGCCGGAAGTGGCCATGGTGTCGGTTCTCGGCCGGGTCGTCTCCGAAGAAGGCGAAGCTCCCATCGCAGGGGCCGACGTGTTCGTGCTGACGAACCGCGAGTTCGATGACCTCCCGATCGCGCGGACCGTCACGGACGACGCCGGGAGTTTCGGCTTCGCGGACGTCCCGCACGGGACCTACCGGGTCATCGCGCGCGTCGACGGAGACGAACCCCGCACCGGGACAGCTCTTGCGACGCTCGGTGAGGGGCAGCCTGAGGACCGACTGGTCATCGTCGTGGGCGCGGACGACGCGTCGGGCATCGCGGTCGTCGGAACGCTGCTCTGGTCCGACAACGACGAGCCGGTAGCCGGTCCGTTCGCGCTCTCGCTGTGGGACAACGTGAGCAGCACCGAGTCGCGCGTTCTCGGTTCGGACGGGGCGTTCCGAGCGGTCGTCGACGTCGAGGGCACGTACACGGCGATGGGCCTCCGAGTCGGCGAAACGCAGCACGACAAGTTCCGCGTCGAGATCCAGGTTGCTCGCGACGGCGCGCCGCTCGTCCTGCGCACTCATCGGTCGATCCCCGCCGTCCTACGCGTTGTCGACGCCGAGACCGGTCAGCCGCTGCCGCAGAGTCGCGCGTATCGTCGGAGAGGATTCCGCGACCGGTTCGAGGCCGGACTCCCCGGGCAGCCTGATGCAGCGACGGCCGCGGGAGCCCCCGTCACAGCAGATGCACGGGGAGAGATCTTGCTCGGAGCCGACCGCGACACGACCGAGTGGTGGGTCGTCGCGGAGGGGTACGCCTGGACCGCTGTCGTCGCCGACCACGCGCCGGACACCGAGAACGTGGCTCGCCTGATGCCCGGCGGCGACGTGCGCATCCAGATCGAGGGCTGGGCGGCACTCGATGGGGCGACGGTCAATGCGCGCTCGAGCGCTGGAGTGACGGCGCTGCGGTCCCCCGGCAACGATGGAGCATTGCTGGTCACAGGCTTGCCGGCCGAAGTCGTCACGATCGAGGTGCGGCGCGGGCGATGGTTCGAGCACGGCGAGGTCTACGGGACGGCCGAGGTGACCGTCGTGGCGGGCGGTTCTGTGGACCTCTTCGTGCCGACGACGCCCGGCGACGTGCGTCCGCGCGCGACGGTCCGGTTCGTGGTTCGGACGGCCGAGGGCTGGACCGCCCTGCCGCGCTTTCTCCGAGTGGAGGGGGACGAGCCCGCCAACGCCAACGTGGATGACTCGCACCGCCTCGGAGGCATGGACGCGCAACGGCGAATCGCCGTCGAGGTGGCAGACATCCCGAGCGGTCGGTATCGAATCGAGGTCAATCCGTTCCAGTGGCGCAAGGCCGTGGAGATCCAGCCCGGCACATCGACGGTCGAGCTCGACATCGCCGCGCCGGCGGAACTGGTCGTTTCGGTGCTGGACGCGGCGGGTGCGCGCATCCCGTCGTCCGAGCTCTCCTGGCATACGCTGATCGAGGGGCAGACGGGCTGGTCGTGGGAACAGGCGCTGGCGAATCCGCCGGGAACGTTCAGGATCCAGTCGCCACCCGGCCTGGTGTACGTCGACGTCGAGGCGAGCGGGTACACGGCGCAGGATCTTGTTTTCGAGGGCACGTCGGGCAGCCGAGCCGAGCACGAGGTCCGACTCGTGCGCGGTGGCACAGTCCGCGTCCGGCTGCTCGACGGCGATCGACCGCTCCGCGGCCTCTCACCGACGGTCTGGGTCCGTCCCGATTCGGACACGCAACTGGGCACCACGAGCCAGGGCCGGAGCAGCACGTCGAACGAGATCGAGTTCGATGGCGTCACGCCCGGACGCTACGAAGTCTCCGTCATGGAGGCCGACATCGAGGGGTTCCAACCGGTCTCGCCTCACACGGTAGACGTGACGGAAGGTGAGACGTCCGAGGTCACGATCGAACTGGAGCGAGTGGAATGAGACGGCGAGCCCGGGTCGCAGCGATGCTGGTCGCGGGGGGCCTGGCGGTGGCCGCAGTCTCCGGCGCTGCCATCACACAGGACGTCGCTGCGCAGGACGTCGGCGGATTGGATGTCGCCGGACTGAGCATTGCGGAGTGGGGAGTCGACGTGGCGCTCACGGACGTCCGTCCGGCCGCGCGTCTCGGCGAGCACCGTCAGATCCTCGCAGCGACCACATCCGACGACGTCGCGCTGGAGATCCACGTCCGGGACGGCGACGAGGCAGAGCGCCTCGCGAAGCCCACAACATCTGTCTGGCTGGGGAAGGTGCGCTCGGTTGACGACGAGGCGCGTTTCTTCGACGCCACGGAGCGCGACCGCGACGGCATCGCGTTCGTGTCCGAGGTCGGCATCGCGGGAACGCGGAGGCGCCACGCGTACCGCGTCGTCCGACGAGGGCCGCACGTGTTTGTCGCGCATGCGGTCGGCGACGATGCGCACGATGACGACGCGCTGCGCCGCGCGCTCGTTGCCGTCGTGGTCGGGGACGAGACCGGCTTGACGATCCGAGTGCTCACCTCTGCACGCCGTCTCGGAGTGGCGCCATCGGATCCACGTCTGAGGCTCGTCGCCGCCCTCGAGCACGCAAACGAGAGGGTCGGCGAAACGCAGCTCGCCGTGATCGCCGCCGAGGCTCTGCTGCGTGACGCCGACAACGAACTGGGCAAAGAGACCCGACGCGAGCTCCTCGAGGCCGTGGGCCTGGCGCTGTTGCGCGATCGCAGCACGGACGACGCCGCTACATGGCTGCGGCGCTGTCGCGATGCGTGCGCCGGACTTCCCGACTCCGGCGTGCAGGTACAGCGAACCACCTACAATCTGGCATGCGCGCACGCGGTTGGCGGCGCCACCGACGCCGCATTCGCCGAGTTGGAACGGCTCCTCGACGACGGCGCGTGGGCCACCTACCGAGAGTGGGCGCAGGAGGATGCAGATCTCGAGAGTCTTCGGGACGACGCGCGATGGACCCGCTTCACCGACTCCGACGGCCGCTGACGCGGGCTGCTCGCCCCGCGGCAAGATCGAAGACCGCGCACGTGTCAGAGCGTCTTCAGGAACTCCCTGAACTCGCCTTCGAGACGGTCGAGGTCTCCGCCGAACATCTGGTCGAACACCTGCTGTGACGGCTTGGCGTCGCCCTGCTCGGTCGGCTTGTCGAAGACCGCGCCAAGGGCCTTGCCGCGGCAGATGTCCTCCCAGCGCTCGAAGCGATCGCGCATCTCGTCGCCCGCGCCCTCGCGCATGAAGCGCACGAACGCCCAGGACTCGGAGTAGAAGTTCGACGCCTTCTTCTTGTCGGTGTTGATCAGGTTCAGCGCGTTGCCCGCGAAGAGCGTGCGGAGCGGGATGAACCCGGCGTCGGACTGCAGTCGGCTGATGCGGTGCTTCGACATCAGGCCACGCGAGACGAGCTTGTCGTCCTTCCACTCCCAGACGCCGGTGCCGCCGTACGTCTCGGCGAAGCCCTCGGCGTACCAGCTCGGCATCATCGATCGCGTGATGCCGTACATGAACAGGTGCGACACCTCGTGCAACGCGATGCCGAGGGCGTCCTCCGCACTGCGACCCTCGCCGTTCACCAGCGCCACGTTCACGCCGCTCACTGCGATCCCCGCTGCCAGTTTGTGACTGAGCATGCCCGCGGCCTCGAGGTAGCCCTCGTAGGTCTTGCGATCCGCGAACACGAAGACGTTCATGAGCTTCGTCGGACGCCCGCCGGTGTCCTCGGTCATGATCGGTAGCAGCGCCGTACATCCGTCGAGGACGGACTGCGCTTGCTCGACGCTCGTCATGCTGCGCACGCGGATGCGATCGGTCTCGACCTCGTGGATCGCCGACACGTCGGGGATGTTCGCGAGGAAGCGATCGCGCACCCAGAGCCGTCCGTTGATCGTGACAGCGGCCGCCTTCAACTCTTCCGAGATGTCCTCCGGCACCGGGCCGGACGGCAGGATGATGAGGCCCTTCTTGTCGAGCTCGATGGGTGCATCGGCGAGCTGGAGCAGGCGTAGGAACTCCTGCTTTCCTTCGTCGAGGCCCTTCGCGTGCGCCCACTTCGCGAGTCCGTGGCGGGCCTTGCCGGCCTGCGACTCGCACTTCCCGGTGCGCTTCTCGTAGTCCTCGAGTCGCTTCGTGTGCGTGCGGCGGTTGCGCTTCTTCCAGAAGTCGTCGCCCGTCGACCGCATGATCGAGAGCACCTTCGACGCGCCAGGGTGACGATGCTCCGACACCTCCACGGCGCGGATGAACTCCATGCTGGCCTGGGAGACGAGGCCCTTGTCGCGACACCAGATGCCGAGCTTCAGGTGCCGGTGCCCGGACTCGATCAGGACGGTCCGCTTCTTCTTCTCGAACTCCTTCAGCCACTTCGCCTTGCGGGGATCGAAGCGGTCCTGCGCGTGCACCGGGGCAGCGATGAGGAGCGCGCCGACGAACAGCGTCAACGCGGTCGTGATGATTCGGCGCATACGTTTCCTCCCGCGTGCTCGCGACAGCACGGATGGTACGGGACCGACCCGGACTGTGCTCGTCGCTGGGTGTCCGGCGTGGTTCGACATCCGAAGGAAACAGACGACGTGGGGCGCGTCCACCGCGAAGACGCTCGTTGTCAGGCGGACGCCGAGGGTGCCGTGGAGCGACGCTCAGATCGCGACCGTCCGCCGACCGAGCCGCGGCCTGTCGGACTCGATCCAAGTGCCCGCTCAGGGCTGGCGGCGGCCGACGTACAGCGTGTGCCTAGCGCCCTTGTTGCGACGAGCTCGCGTGCGCACGGCTCGCGGTTCGAGTTGCGCGCGGCGCAGCCGGTCCTTGAACGGTGGGCACTCGAACGCCGACCACACGACGACGATGCCGCCCGGAACCAACGCGTCGCGAACGCGTGCGAGGCCTCTGCCGCCGTAGAGCCGCTCATTGCCGTCCGTCGTCAGCGCCTCAGGGCCATTGTCGATGTCGAGCAGGATCGCGTCGTAGGGCGTCGGCCGTGACCCCAGGTGGCGCACGACATCGCCAACTTCGATCTGCACGCGCGCGTCGTCGAGCGGGTGTCCGGCGAGTGGCGCGAGCGGGCCGCGATTCCACTCCACGATGGCAGGGAGCAACTCGGCGGTAACAACGCAGGCGTCGGACGCGACGCGGTCGAGAACCGCGCGCAGCGTGTAGCCCATGCCCAATCCGCCGACCAGAACGCGTGCGCGACTCTGCTCCGCGATGGACTCGCAGGCGATCTCCGCCATGTGCTCTTCCGAGTGATGAGCGGAGCTCGACATCAACGTGATGCCGCCAACGCGCACGATGTGATCACCGGCGTGTTCGAGCAGCGTCAGCGTCTCACCGTCGGGCGTCGTGGTGCGGGCGATCTCGCGCGTCGGCCTCATCTGCGCACCCTCGCGCGACGCGTCGTGAACGTCCAGGACGTGCGGCGACGGTCGGAAAAGAAGTTCGAGTGAACGTTCGGCGGACCTTTCCGTTTCAGTGGAGAGCGTCTAGATACCGACGTCATCACATCCGGCGGAGCACGTGTCGAGACGACACGCATCCGCCACGGCGCACAACAGAACCTCTCGAGTAACGATGGAGGTCGCGCCGCCCCAATCCGTCTAGCCCGTGTCTGTTGTCCTGGGTCAGAACGAACGACCGCGCAACGCGAACAACTCGCCTCGACGCGGCGGAGACCCAGTTGACCAGCACACATTCGACCTCGCAGTCCGCGAGTGGATTCGACCGATTCGGCCTCGACGACAAGCTTCTGCGCGCACTACGCGACGCAGAGTTCACCGTCCCGCGCCCCATTCAGGACAGCACCGTCCCGGCGGCCATGACCGGCCAGGACATCATGGGCCTGGCCCAGACCGGCACGGGCAAGACAGCGGCGTTCGCGCTGCCGATCCTGCAGCGGCTCATCGAGGAGCCGGGCGCAGGCCCGCTCGTTCTCGTCCTGGCACCGACACGCGAGCTCGCGCTCCAGATCGACGCCGAGTTCCGCATGCTCGCGAAGTACACGAAGATCAAGACGGTCACGATCTTCGGCGGCAAGTCCGCCCACGGTCAGATCCAGGCGCTGCGTCGCCGCCCCGAGATTGTCGTCGGGTGCCCCGGCCGCGTGCTCGACCTGCTCCAGCAGGGCAAGCTCATCCTGAAGAACGTCGAAACGCTCGTCCTTGACGAGGCCGATCACATGTTCGACATGGGCTTCCTGCCTGACATCCGTCGCATCCTCTCGAACCTGCCTCAGGACCGACAGACGATGCTGTTCTCGGCAACGATGCCGCATCAGATCCGCGAACTCGCGAGCCGCACGCTGCACTCGCCGCACGTCGCCGAGCTGGCGCACACCGCGCCGCCGGAGCGCATCGCGCACTTCCTCTGCCCCACGTCGCCGGGTCGCAAGCGCGCGCTGCTGGACCGCATCCTGGCTGAGGAGGACTGCAAGACGGCCATCGTCTTCACGCGGACGAAGCACCGTGCAAAGCGCCTGGCGCGACAGCTCGAGCAGCAGGGTCTGCGGGCCGTCGGGCTGCAGGGCAACATGTCCCAGAACGCGCGTGACCGCGCCATGGGCGGTTTCCGCGAGGGCAAGTTCGACATCCTCGTCGCGACCGACATCGCCGCGCGCGGACTCGACGTGGCCGGCATCGACTACGTCATCAACTTCGATCCGCCGAGCACGCCGGAGATCTACTGCCATCGCATCGGTCGTACCGGTCGCTCCGAAGCCAGCGGCATCGCCGTCACGCTGGTGACCTACGAGGACGTGCAGTGGGTGCGCGACACGGAGCGGTTGCTCCGCGCACCGATCGAAGAGCGTCGCTACTCGGGGTTCGAGGTCGTGGACCGATCGGATCGCAAGCCCGCCGATGCCGACAAGTCGCGGCGCTCCCCCAATCAGCGGTCCGGACAGCGCTCCGGTCCGCGGTCGCGCCGCTCCGGCCCGGCGACACACGGCTCGCGTCCCCAGCCGGGTTCACGTCCGCAGCAGGGCTCGTCGAATGGCAAGCCGGGTCGCGGACGACCGAGTGGAGGACCGGGAACGCAGAAGCCGAGCGGAGACCGCTCGCGCTCACGCCGCCGCCGGTGAGAACCTCCGGTCATCCCGGAGATCCCAATCGTGTCTCACGTCTACGTCGATGCCGATGACTGCCCCGTCAAGGACGAGGTCCATCGCGTCGCGAAGCGCTACGAGCTGCAGCTCACGTATGTCGCCAACAGCGGCATGTACGTGCCCACAGACGAGCGCTCGCGGCTGGTCGTCGTGAAGGACCACCTCGACGCCGCGGACGACTGGATCGTGGAGCACGTCGAGCAGGACGACATCGTCATCTGCTCGGATATCCCGTTCGCGGCGCGCTGCATCGAGAAGGGCGCTCGCGTGATCAACTCGCGTGGACGGCTGTTCACCGAGGACGACATCGGCAGCACGCTCGCCACGCGCGATCTCATGAAGTCGCTGCGCGAGGCCGGCATGATGACCGGCGGCCCGAAGCCGTACGGCGACCGCGATCGATCGAAGTTCCTGCAGGTCCTCGATCGCGAGGTCCACGCCGCGCGCAAGAGCCGGCGGCTCCGCGGCCTCGGCTAGCCCGACCCGAGTAGGATCGGCGTGGAGGACACGACCATGCGCTGGCTCATCGCATCCCTGTTCGGCACCTGCCTCATCGCCGCCTGCGCTTCACCCGCCGAACTCTCCCCCACAAAGCCGGGGAGCATTCACCGGGCCGGCATCGAGATCTTCGACGGGGCGAGTCTGCACGGCTGGGAGAACGCGGACGACGGTCCGTGGAGCGTGCAGAACGAGACGATCGAGGTCGCGTCGACACGCGAAACCGAACGCCTATGGCATCGGGCGTCCTGGAGCGGTCTGCCGATCTCGGTCGAGCTCGAGGTCGCGCCACTGGCACGCGGCCCGTCGGACGGGAAGATGATCAAGTTCATCGACGCGAACGGCCTCACTGCGTCGGTCTCGCTCGACGACGACGTACCCGACTCGCTGGCGATCTACGCCGACAGCGCGGGAGGCGCACGCCGTCGACGCGTGGGCGGCTTGGACGTGGTCGTCGCACCCGACGTCTGGGTGTCGTTCGCGTGCGAACTCGACGGGAAGACGCTGCGCGTCACGCAGGGTGACCGCGTAATCGAAACGCCGTACGCGTGCGTCGAACCGATCCGCTTCCTGCTCGAGACGCAGCGCACAGGGGCCCGCTTCCGCGAGCTCGTCCTGCGCTGATCCCGCGTCGCTTCACGCGCTGACAAACAGGGACACGAGTTCCGTGAGGCACCGGACCTCGTGGACGCCGTCGCTCGAAGGCGGCGCCTGCATGGGGTCACCGATCCTCGCATCGCTTGGACCTCCGCCATGCGCGTGGCTCCGGAAGTCCTGCACATCGGTGTCCGTCGGTGCCTGCCCACGGCGGATGCGGACCGGGCGCATTCCGGCAGCTCGCGCAGCGTCGACATCGACTTGGGCGTCCCCGACGTAGACCACCTCGTCCGGTCGAAGCCCGGTCGCTCGCAGCGCCGAGTCGAAGATGCGCGGATCGGGCTTTTTCATACCGACCTCGGCGGAGATCACGACCGTCTCGAAATGCTCGACCAGTCGCGTCTCGCCCAGCACGCGGTGCACGTGATGTTCGTGGTCGAAGTTCGAGACGAGCGCCAGGCGGAACGTCGGTCCGAGGCGGCCGAGCACTCCGTGCGCGAACGGATCGAGCGAGACGTGGCGCTGCCACGCGTTCACAGCCGCGTCGGACAGCATCGCTACCTGGTCATTGGTCGGGTGGAGCCCGAGGTCGGCGCACGCGGTGACCACACGACGCTCGAGCAGCGTTCGCCCGCGTACGTCCGTCGGTGGCTCGGGCCGTTCGAAGAACCCGTCGAGTCCCTCGGCGAGCGTCGACAGCCCGACGTCGTGGCCGGCCGTGACGAGCTCGCGATGGAACGTCGTGAGCCAGTCCGACCAAGCCGCCTGCATGTCGCCGTAGAGCAACAGCGTGCCGTAGAGGTCGAAGAAGATGCCGCGACAGACCATGGGGAAGCCGCAGAGGCTATCGTCCGCTCCCCGCAAGTGAACGCGGCGCGACCCCCGGAACGGGATCTGCGCTACCGTCTCCGGCCAGGAGGTGGATGTGAGCCGGAGACTCGTGACGGCGGTGATCGCGGTGGTGCTCGTGTTCCTCGTCGGATCGGGGGCGTGCGTACTCCTGTCCGGGCAGCGGGGTGACGGCGACGCCCCACCCGGCGCAGCCCCGCATGAGGACGACCAGGCCGCAGCGAGCGAGGGTTCGACGCCGACGCGACGCCGCGTGCGCGTCCCGCCCAACGCCTCGGGCATCGAAAGCGAGAGCACGAGTTCGGAGGAACCCGACGCCCCGGCGACCGACGCCGCGAAGACCGACGCGGGTCTCGTGCCCAGCCGTCCCCGTCCACGTCAGCCGCGCGACGGCTTCCGCGTCACGGGCCGCTGCGTCGACGAGGCCGGTCAGCCCGTCTCGGACGTGCGGCTCAACTCGAAGGCGCTCGAGCGAAGGACGGACAAACGCGGTCGGTTCATTGTCGTCGGCCTCTTCCCCGATGCCGGCCGCGTCATCGTGACGCCGGCGCACCACGCGCCGTTCGTGCTCGACGGCATCACGGAGGAGAAGGACGTCGACGTGGGCGACCTGGTCCTCCGCAAGGGGCTCGAGCTGCGCGGTCTCGTCATCGGTCCCGACGGCACACCGGAGCCGAACGTCTTCATTCGCGTGCACCCGTCGTCGGGACACACGTGGTCGCGCACGACGAAGACCTCGCCCGATGGTCGCTTCCACCTTCGCGCCCTGCCGGACGAGGAACTGAAGCTCACGGCGGAGATCCGGAACGGCGAACACGGCAGCCGGACGACGACCCTTCCCTCGGTCCGCGCCGGCGACGTGGAACTCCAGGTCGCGCTTCCGCGCGGTCTGCACGTCCGACTACGGTTCGTGAGCGACGCCGATGGCTCGCCGCTGACGATCTCCACGGGGAGCGTCCAGATCTACGGCGAGTCCGGGTTCGTCACCGGGCGCGGCTGGCACGGCCGTGACGCGGAGCTGTACCTGCTCGGCGTCGACGAGCCAGGCACGTACACCGCTCGCGTCAGCGCTCCCGGGTACGAGAAGGTCCGAACTGAGCCGTTCGAGATCGTCGAGCACCAGGACACGGACGTCGAGGTGCGCCTCGTCCCGAAGAACGACGGCGAGTAGTCGCGGACCGCGCGCTCAACGCGGTACGTCGATGTCGACGGACTCGTCCGCGCCTTCGGTCAGTTCGATCTCGCGGATGACGAACGGCTCGCTCTCGGCCCGACGGACCTCGAGCCGATACCGCCCCGGCGGGACGCGCACAGCGTAGTTCCCATTGTCGTCGACGCGCTCGTAGTCGGTGTCATTCCCAGCGAGGTCGACGAGCCACACGCGCGCGTCGGCGTCGGCGGACAGACCGCGAACCGCGCCGGCGACGCGGGCGCCCCGGTAGAGCGTCACGTTCCACTCGACCGAGGTCCGAGCATCCATCTCGACCTCCGCCTCGAGGAAGCCGTCCGCGACCACCTCGACCGAGTACGTCGCGCCGGCCAGCTGCGCCAAGTCGAAGCCTCCGTCCGCATCGGTCCGCGTGATCGTGCCGTTGAAGGCCCACGACGCCGACGCCGTCACCTCCGCACCGGCAACCGGTTGCCCGGCAACGTCGGCAATGCGACCAGTAGCGGTGACGCCCTGATCGAGTGTCAGCGTCCCGAGGTCTTGCTCCACGCCCGCCTCGAGACTCACGTCAACGACGACCGGCGCATAGCCGGGAACTTCGAGGATGAGCGTCACCGGCGTCGGAGGTACCGCGATCTCGATCCGATCGTCGTCCGGCCAGTCGAGTTCCGCGCCGGAGCCGCTCATCGGGCGGCGGATCTGTCGCATGAGTTTGGGCGGCCGAACGGCTCCGGCGGGAAGCCTCAGCACGCCGGTCACCTTCGCGTTGCGGCGCGCGACGACGCGAGCTCCCTGCGATCCGGCGTCGACGGGCAGCAGGCGGCCCTGATCGTGGCCACTCGCCCAACAGAGCACCATGTGCGCGCCGGGATGCAGACCGCCGACCACAAACTTCCCGTCATCATCGGTCCGGGTATCCGCGAGCGAGTCGCTCAGGCCGTACCACTTGGGCCCAATGGGTCGCATCGCACGGATGCGCGCGTCCGGCAGAGGATCGCCAAGGTCATCGACGGCGATCCCTTCGATCGCGAGTCCGGCGTCGAGGGGCACGTCGAGCGCCGCGTCGTCGGTGATCGCGTGCGTGATGCGTTCCTTCACGTAGCCGTCTGCGTCGATGTCGAAGGTGACCTCTCCCGGCTCGAGTCCGTCGATGAGGAACGAGCCGTCCGGAGATGGATCGATGCTGAGGAAGCGCGGGGTCAGGCAGGTGACCTTGGCATCGACAATCGGCTCGCCGGACAGATCCACGGCCCGGACGACGAGCTGCAACGTGCGACGCACCGTGAAGTCCAGCGCGACCGTTCGTGTTCCGGACGGGGCGACGATCGCGGTCTGCAGATCGGACTTGCCGACGGCGGCCGCGATCGCGCGCGCGGCGTACGGAGCGTCCGGCACGAGGCCGTGCACCGCGTAGCGGCCATCGGCATCCGTGCGGCCGACGAGCAGGCTGCGCTGGCTCACGCCGGCGCGCATGATGTCGCCATCCGGATCGTCGAGCAGTGACTCAACGCCGCTCCCGGCGACGAGCACTCGCGCGTCAGCGATCGGTTGGAGGTCCGAGCCCCGAACGGTCCCGCTGAGTACGCCGCCGGGCCCGAGCTGGATCACGACCTGCACCCCCGCCTCCCCCCCGACGAAGCGGATGGTCCGCGTGAGGAGCGCGAACCCGCGATGGAGCACGACGAGCGTGACCAGCTCACCGGCGTGCGCGCCCTCGAATGCGAACTCGCCCTGCGCGTTCGTGGTCGCGGTCCCGAGAAACGGGCTCGCCGTGCTGGAGGTCATTCCACGGAGCGTGCCCCCGTCCTCGAACGTCACCTGCACATCGGCGAGGCGCCCGCCTTCGCGGTCCTCCACGCGACCGACGAGTCGTTCGCCCACGGGGAGACGCAGCGTGACCTCCCGTTCGGCGCCGGCCTCGACAGGGTCAGTCCAGCTGAGGTCGCGAACGCGGCCGGGCACGAACGCACGGATCTCCGTGCGGGCAACGGGCGCAGGCGAGAGGACGCAGGTGCCGTCAGAGCCGCTCCGGAGCGTGCGATCAGCGACGCCATCCTCCAGGATCACGACCTCGGCGTCGGGGATCGGCGCGCTCGACTCGCTCGCCACGACGCTCACGCGCAGGACCGAGGGCGCGACCTCCGGAGACTTGTCATCCGGAGTGGTGGACGGTTCGGCTTCGGGGGCCTCCACCGGCTGCGTCGCGGCGCGGCGCGGGGCGCGCTCCGGCGACTCGGAGACCGGTGTCGGAGCATCCCCGGTCGTCGGTACCGGCGGCGCGGTCGCCGTCGGCAGCCACCACCAGACGAGCAGCGAGATCAACGCTACGAGAGCGACCGCTACCCCGAGCCTGCCACGCATCGCTCACCCCGATCGCGCCCACCCCGTGCCGGCGCACGCTGAGCATAGCCTGGCGCGCCATCCTCGCTGTTGCTCCTGGCTCGACCGGCGACGTTCAGTCACGATCCAACCGAACCCGCCGCCGCGCGGTTGACCTGAGGAAGCCAGTGCTGCGAGAAGGCCAGAGCTCCCAGAAGGCCAGTGCGCAGAGAAGCAGTGGGATGCGCACGGGACGCGTGCGGCGGGAGGTGACGATGAGGATCGTGGACGCGAAGAAGGCCGACCCGAACTTCGTGCCGTTGTGCCCGCACTGCGCGGAGGAGCTCGAGACCATCTATCGGGTCTCGGATCGCCCCGAGGGGTTCTTCGAGGGCCACGACGGCTTCGCCTACGCATGCCCGCACTGCCGCAAGATCCTCGGCTTCGCCGACTGGGGCTACCCGAACCTCAAGTGACCTAGCCCCTATTGCGTCAGCGCGCGCGGCGCGACGTAGCCGATGCGTTCCCACAGTTCGAACCCGGCGGACTCGGCAGTCCGCCACGACGCCACGTTCTCCTCGGCCGCGAGGTACGTCACGGTGCGACCCCGCGTTGCCATCCGACGCGCGACGTCGGCGACAAGTCGACGCGCCAAGCCACGGCCGCGCAGTCGGGTCGGCGTGAAGACCTGCTGCACGGTGCACGCGGTTCGCACATCCACGATGACGTCTGCGGTGGCAACCAACTCCTCGTCGATGACGAGTCCGAACAACCCGCGCTCGGGCAGCGTTCCGGGCGCGCCGACCGACGGACGCAGTTCGTCGTCGACGGCGAGTTCCGCGAGCCGAACGCGCGTCAGCTCCTCGACATCGGCATCCTCGATCGTGGCGACCCGCGTGAGCACGAGATGACGATCGCGCGTCCGATCGACTCCCGGCAACGCGTCCGTAACGGCACGGTCGACGGAGAGCGGATAGCTCAGGCCAGGACGGTCGCCGCGCGCAACGAACCGCTCGACGAGCTCCTGCACCGCGGAGCAGTCCCACCCGCTCAGCCATGCATCGCTGACGAACGGAACGTCGCAGTCGGCGCCACACACGAGACTCGCGAGCACGGAGCCGTCGTGCGCGACGCTCGCGAGTGACCGTGCGTCCGGCGTGCTGCGAGCAACGAACGACGGGAACAGGCCGCGCACGGGCTCGCGTCCCAGGTGCTCCAGCAGGCTCCGATGCTCTCGCTCGACGATCATGGCGAACCTACCGTGCCAGACGCCCGCCGCGACGTCGACGTGCGCCGGACGTCACTTCATCTGGATGTCGTACTCGAAGGTGTCGCCGTCGTAGTCGGTCAAGTCGACCACGCGCTCAGCCGGCGAGGTCGGTGCGTTCAGCGAGTCGATCCGGATCGACCCGCGAGGGACCTTCACCGCGTAGGAGCCGCTGTTGTCAATCGAGATCATCCCGGATCGGAAGGAACCCGTCTCGCTCGAGAAGTTGAAGAAGGGCCCGCCGTCACCCAGCATCTCGCCGCGCTCAGGGATGACGAGTTCGCCGGTGTCGCCGACCACGACCTGACCGTGCATGGTCACGAACCCGGTCGGCTGCAGCTCGATGTCGAACGTGCGCGCGTCGCCGCTGACGGTGATGGTCTCCTCGAAGCGCTGATACCTGTTCTCGGGGTCGAAGACACGGACGCGGATCGTCTCGCCCGGCATGAACGCGCGGTACGCCGCGGTGTCCTCGCGCTCGATCGAGTTCTTGACGCCGAGGTCGTCGCAGAACAGGTGGACGAAGATGCCCTCCCTGGAGACGGCCTCGCCGGTCTCTGCATCGACGAGTCGGCCCTCGAGCGTGACGTGTCCTTCGGGCGCCTCCCCAGACGAGCTGCCGCAACCGACACTCAGAACGGCCAACACGACCAGTGCGGTGAAGGGCAGGGCCGAGCGGGAGAGGGCGCTATGGGACGTGGTCAGCATCGAAGATCCTCCAGGAGGTCGGCGGCGGGCCCTCGCGCCCGTCCGTCCCCGGCTCCACCTCGGTAGACGCACTCCGCGTGCAATGGTTCGCCAGTTCTCGGGTGGACCTCCACGCGGAGCGGCGGGGCAACGTAGGATCCCGACGTGACCACACACTCCCGACCCCGACTTCGCTCGCCGCTCGCCGCGGTGGCGCTCCTCGTTGCGCTCTCCGTCGCCGGCCCGACCTCGGCCGCTGAGGAGCGTGCGCCCGTCCCGGAGAAGGACGCCCGGGCTCCGGCACTGGCCTCCTGCAACAAGGAGTTCCGCACGGAGCTGAAGAGCAAGGACCCGGAGGTCAAGAAGAGCCTCGCCACGACGCTTCTCGATCGCGCGGCCGGCGACGAGGATCTCGCGCGGCGCTACGTGTACATCGAGCAGGCGGCGAAGCTCGCCCAGGGGGCGAAGGACATTCGGCTGGCGCTCGCCGCAATCAACTTGCTGGAAGCGAAGTACGAGGTCGACGGCACTCCTCTCGCGTTCAAGGCCGTCAACGACATCGCTCGGGGCAGCAAGGACGTCGCCGTGCTCGCCGACGCTGCGACCGCGCTGATCGACCTCTCCGGACAGGCCGTCGCAAAGAACGACGCCGCGACGGCGGGCAAGGCCATCTCGGCCGCCAAGAGCCACGCGAAGAAGGCGAAGATGGGCGGCATCGGCGCTCGGGCGGGGGCGGTCGGGAAGCTCGTGAACTCGTTCAAGCAGATGCGTGCCGGTTACGCCGCGCTCGAGAAATCGGTGGCTGAGGGGCTCGGTACGGACCCAGTCGTCTGCGCCGGACTGACGCGCTTCACAGCGTTCGCGGTCGGGGACTTCGACGGAGCGCGCGGCTTCGTCCAGCACGCCGCGGACGCGCCATACAACGAGCTACTGGTCCACGAAGGGCAGCTCGAGGACGCCCCCGAGGGACGCCCCGGCATCGCCGACGGTTGGTGGGCTCTCGCGCAGACCGAGAAAGCCCCCCTCGTCCGCGCCCGGATGCTGGCGCGCGCGGCATTCCACTACGCGATCGTCCTCGACCAGGAGCACGAGCACGACGCCGCCCGGATCCGCAAGCGCATCGACTCGATCACGTACTCCGCGTGGGACGGCGGCATCGCGCTGACGACCGACTTCTCCAAGTTCGGTCCCGCGAACGTCGCCATCGCGACAATCCGGGGCTTCATCGCGAAGGAGAAGATCGACACGAAGCGCAGCGGCTGGCGCTCGAAGCTGCCGCGCTTCCCCGACATCACGTACGCGCCGGGCGTCGACTACTTCTGGAAGCTCGAGACCAACCAGGGCGACATCACGATCCGCCTCTTCGCGGACACAGCGCCACAGCACGTCACCAACTTCATCTACCTGACCGAGCTCGGCTTCTTCGACGGCCTCACGTTCCACCGGGTGATCACCGGCTTCATGGCTCAGGGCGGTGACCCGACCGGCAGCGGCTCCGGCGGACCGGGCTACTTCATCAAGGGTGAGTACGGCGGGGACCCGAAGCACGACGAGCCCGGCATCCTCTCGATGGCCAACACGGGTCAGCCGAAGACGGACGGCTCGCAGTTCTTCATCACGTTCCGACCATGCCCGGAGCTGAACGGCAAGTACACCGTCTTCGGCAAGGTCACCGACGGCATGAAGACCGTGAAGAAGCTGGAGGCCGGGGGGAGCTCTGGCGGGACGCCGAAGTCGAGGCTCGTCATCGATCGCGCGACGATCGTGATGAGGTAGCGACGCCGCAACGCTGACCCGGGCGCGAGTCATCGGACTGGACGCATTCACGTTCGTCCGCAGGGCGAGCGACTACGTCGGGCGCTGATCACCGCGCGGCGATTACCACCTCAGGTAGAGCGAGAGCTTCACCGTGAACTCGCAGGTCTCTCCGCGTGTCGGGGGATCGAAGCGGAGGGCGCGCACGACGAGCGCACCGGCGAGCCACGCCTCGTAGGAGTCCTCCCACGCGACCAGGTCCGCGACGACGACGCGACCTCGCGCGTCAAGCCGCACGCAGAAGATCAGCTCGCACTCTCGAAGATGGGTCCGACCATCGGGAACGAACTGGGCAGTTGGCGGCTCCCAGCACAGACCCGGAGGTTCCGGCGTCCCGTCCTCACCCGTCACGCTCAGCTCGCGCGGGCCAGCACGCAACTCTCGCACGCGAGACAGAGAGAGCGTCCTCCAGAGGAACTGTCCGCCGCCGATCCCGATCACCGGCCGCCCGAACGCAATCGTGGGATCGTGCGCCGCGTAGGAGGCGTAGCGCCAGCGATCAGACTCCCACTCGCCCTCCTTACATCGAGGTTCTGCGGGGGAGCTCACGTCCGGCTCGAGCACGAACCACGTAGCCCCGGGGAAGTCGGGATGGTCATCGAGCGTCGGACCCGGAGCCGAGACGGGCGCCGCATGGAAGCGCACTGGCCGCTCGGGTTCCGCGGAGGCGGGAACCAAGCAGAGGAGCGCAGCAACGAGGGCGTGCGCAGCGACGGCAAGAAGAGCCGCACGTCCGATCTGGCCAGTACGAGCAACGCGGGGACGGAGGAGGCGACGGGGCGACGACATGGGGTCTCCCACGCATCAACGCATGGCCGCCGCGCCGGTTCATCGCCCGCTCCCGCGGCCCGCTACCGGACGGGGATGATGCGGCCGTCCACGGTCGCCGCCCAGAACGTGCGCAGATCGCCGCCGGCGCCGATGGCCTTCACGGGCTTCGGCATGGGCGGCAGCTTGGCGGCGCGGCCGGTGTGGATGTCGTAGAGCTTCAGACGACCGCCCACGAGCGTCGCCACGCGATCCGGCCCGACGATGATGTCGCTCTTCAGGACGTTGGCGTTCACCTTCCACCGCCGCTTGCCGGTGGTGACGTCCCACCCCTCGAGCCAGTGCTTCCGCTTGTCCGACGGCACGCTCATCTTGTAGGCCCGCAGGACGACCATGTCGCCCGTCTCGCTGAGGCCCATGACCCAGTACCGCAGAGCCGACTTCTTGGTCACGTCGCACTTCAGTTTCAGCAGTTCCTTGCCGCTCTCGGTCTCGTTGACGAGCACGTCGTAGATCTTCGTCCGCGCCCAGATCCTGCCGTCGGCCGACGTCGCCTGCCCGTCGTACGTGGGGGGGATCTCGTCATCGGGCGGTTCGTCGCCCGTCTCGAGATCGACGACGCGCGTCACGTTGTTGCCCGAGAGTGTGACGTGTGTGTCGCCCGGCCCCGGCTTCACCGTGACGTACGCGTTCTCACCCGGCTCGCCGGAGTGGCCGTAGCGGGTGATCTCCTCGCCGATCCGGATGACGTCGCTGCGGTTGTACCGACTCGGCGGGTCGTCGAGCCAGCTGAACAGGTATGCGAAGCGACCGTTCGGCGTGAGCGTCAGGCTGAGGATCCAGCCCTCGGTCTCCAGCACGTTGCGTCCCTCGGCGGCGTCCGCTTCGAAGTGCCAGATCTCCTGCTTCGTCTTGTCGATCTTCACCGAGATCGCCACGGCCGAGCCGTCTCGCGAGACCGCGAAGTGCGAGGTCTTGCCCTTGACGCGCTTCTGGGGCGGGAGCGCGGGTTCCGTCGGCGCCTCGGCGGCGGGATCTTCGGCCGGTTCGTCCTGTGCGACGGCCACGGCGCCGCCGAACGAAGCGAGCACGACGAGGAGCCCGGCACCGCACCAGAGAGGTCGACGTCGATGGAAGCTGAACATGCCGCGAGTCTAACGGCGGATGCGTGCGACGGCGCGCTGCGCGGCGCCGCGAACCCATCGATTGGGATCGTTCTCGGCGACTCCCGCGAGCAGCTCGCGCCACCGCGTCCGAAGGGCGGCAGGAGCGGTGCCACCGGGCACGATCGCAGCCACGCGCAGACGCAGTTCGGCCGATCCGGCGACATTGCCGAGGATCTGACGCGCGACGTCGAACCCCATCTCGGGATCGTGCGAGGCCAGCACACGCGCTGCCTCGAAGCGGTGCATCCAGTGCAGGTCGCCGGAGACCGCCGTCGTGCGCAGGAACGCGAACGCGTCCAGCTCCGCAGCGGACCCGAAGATGTCCTCGACCGCTTCGCGATCGGTCGTCGAGAGGAGCACGCGGTGGATCTGCGGTGTCAGCTCGAGGAAGCGATCCGGGTGGTCTGACGCAATCTCCAGCAACCCGTCGATCACGCCTTGGAGCACGGCCGGATCTCCGCACACGTCGAGCACGTCGTCGAGGCTTCGCCCGAGGAGCGCGACCTCCACGAGAGACGCCATGTGCTGCGTCGACAGCACGAACACGGGATCGGACAGCAGTTCCATCGCGAGTCCGGAACCGCGGTCGCCGAGTCCGCGGATCGCGTCGACAGCCTGATCGCGCACGCGCTGCGCGGGGTCGTCGAGGGCACCCAGGATGAGCTCGCGCACGACGCCGTCCGCGACCTGGCCGTCCCACACGAGTTCGCCCACGTGGATCACGGCGAACTCCCGCACCTCGGCCGAGTCGTCCTCGCGCGCGAGCCGTTGGATCAGTTCGATCTCCGCGGGATGCGTGCTGTAGGCCATGCGAACCGCGGCCATCCGGACACGCGGCACTCGGTGCGTGCTCATCGCACGCACGAGCTCGGAGGACGCCCCCCCGCGGTCGCTCAACTGCGCCGCTGCCGACGTCTCGGCCGGCCACCACGGGGTGCGCGCACGGTCGGGGTCGGCGATCGAGGCCCGTAGCTCCGCCTCGAGGTCGTCATCACTCCAGAGCATCATCGAGTCGACGGCAGCCCGGCTTGCTCCGGCTGCATGCATGCGAAGCGCAAGCGCCCGCGAGATGCGCGTCTCTGGGAACTCCTGGCGCAGGCGGCTGATGACGTTGCGGAGACGGTTGACCTGAACCTTCGGCTCACGAAGGCGAGTCTCGAGCTGCGCCAGAATCGTGGTCGCGGTGACGGGCTCCGGCGGCGCGTCGGAGGCGGGCTCCGTCACCGCAGCCGCGGCGACGCGGGCCGGAGGTGTGGTCGAGCGTGGCCGTGGGGCCTCGCGACCGCCCGTGGCGGGGGTCTCGACGGGCGTGGTCCGGCGCCGCGGGCGCGCCTCGGCCGACGGAGTGCTGGGGATCGCAGGAGCACCCGCGTCCGTAGGCACCGGAGCATCCTCGACGGTCGGGACCGCGGGAGGCGCCCACGCTCCACCGCCGATCGCGCTGACCGCGATGCCGACCAGAGTGCCGACCACCAATCCGATGGCGATGCCCACCGCGAAGCGCTTCACCGCATTCCTCCCCGCTGCCGCCCGGCCAGCCTAAGGGACGACTGCCAGACTAAGGGACGACGGGCCCGCGAGGGCCCCGCGGCGGAGAGCGACCGAGTGGTCAGTCGTCGATATCGGGTGGTTCGATCATCTCGAGCTCGGGCTCGGGCGGCGCCAGGCCCGCGGCGCGAGCCTCGGCGGCCAGGCGCTTGCGCTCGGCCTTCTCTTCGCGCTTCTTCTTCTTCTTCAGTTCCTTCGCGCGCTTCGCGAACCCGAACGACTTGTCCTTGCCTGCCAATGTCCATCCTCCGACGACGGGGAGCGCGTTGGCGCGTCTCGCCACTTGCGTTCCAGCACAATCCCAGGCCCCACTGAACGCGGGACGGCCCCCGCTAGCCTGGGAATCTCTGAGCGGAACGTCAGTTTCCGCGCTGCCATAGCGTACGCCGTGCGGAGGACGTCACGCCACGACGCCCGACCGCGTCAGCGCTTGTCGCGGACCAGTTCGACGATCTCGCCGGGCTGAATCGTGACCGTGACGCGCCGAGGAGCGGACGCCTCGTCGCCGAAGTCGAGCGTCATCGGGCCGGGCTCGAGCGGCCCGAGCACGAACGCGCGCCCCACGTCGTCCTCGCCGGACACGTACGAGACCTCGGGCGCCGCGGGCGGCCACGCGCCGGCTCCACGGATGCGGACGAAGCCCCCGCGCCGGAGGAGCACGTCCCGTCGCAGCTGAGCCCCGGACGCGACGTCGGCGACCACAGTCGCACCGAGCCACGGGTGGCTCGCCGTCAGGTCGGCCGCTGGGCCGGTCACTCGGAACACGTACACGCCCGGCGGGAGCTCCAGCGTGGCCTCGCGACCGTCGAGCGCCACGACGTCGCCGAACACCGGAGCGCCCTCGCCGGTGCGCTGGACCGTGAGGTGGGACGGCAACTCCCCACCGTCGACGTCCACCGTCAGCACCAGCGTGCCGATGAACGTGTCATCGCGCCGCATCGGAACGACGACCTCGAGCGGGCCCTCGAAGGTGCTCCCGTCGAGCACGATCTCGTCGCTGTCGCGATACCCGTTCACGCGCACGACGTAGCGGTGCTCCCAGCCCTCGATCCACGCCGCCCACGTGGCCCTGCCGGGGGCGTTCGGTGCCGCGCGATCGCTGCTCTGCCAGGAGTAGACGACCGTCGGTTCCCGGTTCTCGCGCAGGAGCACGAACTCGACGCGGGTCGTCACTGGAGGCTCGTGTGAGTCCGCATCGACGACGAAGAAGAGCGGGTTCGCGCGATCGCGCAGCTGAAGCCGGACCGCCTGGTCGCCGGCAGCGGCGTCGACTGCCACGGTCTGCTCCTGGTTGTTGCGAGGGTCCGCCAAGACGGTCACATCGCCAGGCGACAGGTGTCGGATCACGAAGCGGCCGTTCCCGTCGGTCGTCGCGCGGCGATACGCCATCTGCTGGACGTCCGCGAGCGACATCTGGAGCGGAGGGCCGGCGCGAACGTCGACGTCGGGCGCGAGCTCACCGTGCTGATCGAGGACGACTCCGGCGATCGTGAGCCCCTCCTCGAGCCGAACCACGACGGCGAGGTTGCGCACGTTGATGGGGAGCGGCATGCCCCACCACGGCTGCGCCTCCTCGTGACTCACCATCACCCGCGACGACGCGGTGGGCGTCAGGACGAGACGCGCCTGACCCTTTTCGTCGGTCTGCGCCTCGCAGACCTCGTCCTGGACGGCGCGCGTGTGGGTCACCAGCACATCGGCCCCGACGGCAGGCGAACCGTCCGGGAGCGTGACGAACACCGTGATCGAGGTCCTCCCGTGCGGGTCGGGCGCGGACTCGCTCGGCGGCGGCAGTGACTCGTCGGGCTGGGTTGGTGTGGGAGCCACGCGCGACCGCGCCGGGGTCGAAGCGTCATTCGTCTCGGCCACCGGAGACGCGCGTGGAGCCGGCGGCGCTGCCTCGTCCCCGCAGCCCCGTGTCCCGACGGCGATCAACAGACCGGCGATGACGATCGCTGCACCCAAGATCAACCGTCGTCGACTCATCGCCCCGACGGTAGCAGCCCTCCGGATCGGTAGGCGATCCCTCCGCCGGTCCGTACCCTTCGCGGCCTATGCACCCCGTGACCTCCCCGATGTACGTGAACCCGAGCTGCGGAGTCGTTCGATGAGCGGCGCCGTCGCCTTCGTCGTCTCGGATCTCGAGAAGCACTACGGCAGCACGACGGTGCTCGAGGGCGCGAGCGTCTCGATCCACCAGCGCACGAAGGTCGGCTTCATCGGCCGCAACGGCGCCGGCAAGTCGACCCTGATCCGCTTGCTGCTCCAACAGGAGGAGCCGGACAGCGGCTCGATCACCCGCGCGAACGGATTGCGAGTCGGCTATCTCGAGCAGCATGACGCGTTCACCACAGAAGAGACCGCCGGCGCGTTTCTCGAGCGGCACACTGGCCGCGAGGAGTGGCGCTGCGGTCAGCTCGCACACAAGCTCGGACTGACCCCCGAGAACCTCGCGACGCCGATGGGCGTGCTCTCCGGCGGATATCGGACTCGCGTGAAGCTCGCCGCGATGCTGCTCGCCGATCCCGACTTCCTGGTCCTCGACGAGCCGACCAACTTCCTCGACCTGACGACCGTGCTCCTCTTACAGGACTTCCTTGCCGACTTCCGCGGCGGCGTGCTCGTCGTGTCGCACGACCGCGAGTTCCTGAAGGCGACGTGCGACCACACGCTGCACGTGGAGCGCGGGGGCCTCACGATGTACCCCGGTCACATCGAGGAGTTCTTCGTCTGGAAGACCGAGCAGATGGCGGTCGCGCGCCGCACGAACGCTGCCGTCGAAGCCAAGCGCAAGCACCTGCAGGCGTTCGTCGATCGCTTCGGAGCCAAGGCCTCGAAGGCAACGCAGGCGAAGAGCAAGGCGAAGGCGATCGAACGGCTCAAGCCGATCTCCGTCGCGAACCCGCTGTCGACGGCGCGCATCAACATCCCCAAGGCCGGTGGACGCCCGGGGTACGTCATCGCCGCCGAGAAGCTCGACATCGGCTACCCGGGCCACACGATCGCGGGCGACGTGAACGTCGCGATCGAGAAGGGCGACAAGGTCGCGATCGTCGGAGACAACGGCCAGGGCAAGACGACGCTGCTGCGCACGCTGGCCGGCGATCTCGACGTGCTCGATGGAGCCGTCAAGCTCGGGAACGACTCCGAGATCAGCTACTACGCGCAGCACGTCTACCAGTCACTGCGGCCGAACGACACCGTGTTCGAGCACCTCGAGGCGAGTGCACCGCGCGACATCACGCGCCAGCAGGTCCTGGCCATGGCCGGCGCGATGCTCTTCCGCGGCGACGACGTCGAGAAGCCGATCTCCGTGCTGTCAGGTGGCGAGCGTGCGCGCGTCAGCCTGGCGGGGCTGCTGCTCGCGAAGAAGCCGGTGCTGATCCTCGACGAGCCCACGAACCACCTGGACTTCGAGACCGTGGAAGCGCTCGGCGCGGCGCTCAAGGAGTTCGACGGCGCCGTGCTCTTCGTCAGCCACGACCGGACGTTCGTGAACATGGCGGCGACGCAGATCGTGGAGGTCGACCAGGGCCGAGTGCGCCGCCTGCCCGGCTCGTACGCCGACTACGTCGAACAGCTCCAGGTCCGCGCCCGGAAGTCGTCGGCGCCGTCGAAGAAGAGCGCCGGCAGCGACGCGCCCGCGAAGGGCAAGAAGCAGAAGGCGGCTGCGGCTGCCGAGCTCACGCCGAAGCAGTTGCACGCGGAACGGCGCCGTCGCAAGAACGCGCGCCAGACCGCCGAGCGCAAACTGCGGGCGGTCGAAGCCCGGATGGCCGAGCTCGAGGCGCAGAAGGTCGAGTTGCACGCCGCGATCGCCGCCACGCCCGCGGATCGTTCCCTCTACACGCAGCTCGCCGAGGCCGACGCCGGACTCGCGGCCGCGGAGCCCGAGTGGCTGGAGTGGACGACGAAGCTCGAGTCGCTGCCCGTCTGATCGTCGGCAGCGGGGTGAGCTCTCAGTCCGTCGCCTCGACGCGGCTCAGAACTCGCCAACCGAGAGCGAGGACGACCAATCCGATGCCGGCGAAGACGCCCATCAGCGTGCTCAGCGCAGCCAGTGCGCGCCGCGCATCCTCGCGCTGCGGCACGATGATCGAGAGCACCCCCCGCAGGTCGCCCGCCTGCCAGTCGGTCTTGGGACTGTCCGGGTGGGAGTTGTGGCACTTCACGCAGCTCGGCCGCATCACGTCCGCCTTCGCGTAGCGCAGGTAGCGCACCGAATCGACGGTCTCGTATGTGAAGTACGGCTGCAACGGGTTCGCGCTGAGTGCCTCGAGAGCAGCACGCTCGAAGTCGTCGAGGCTCGCTCCTCGCTCGCGCCACGGGAACGGGTACTCGCTGTACAGGCGGGCGCGCATGCCCGTGCCCCGCGACCCGGTGTGCTCGGCCAACTGAATGGTGAGCGTCGCCGGCAGCGGAATCGCACCGGTGCGGTGCGCGTAGTCGTGCGTGATCGGCACATCCGGAGGCAGGCGATTCACGACCTCCGACGTGTAGAGAGTACGGAAGCTCTCGAGCGCCTGAAGCGACTGGGACGCAAGTCGCTCCGCCGTCTCGTCGCGCTGCTCCTGAACGGTTCCGGTGAGGAGCCGATGGGTCACTGCGAACGCGACGCAGAGCACCAACGTCACGCCGACCGCGAACGTGGTCATGCCATGGTGAGCGCTCATCGGAGTACCGCGCTACGCCAGCGCCCCACGGGTGCGAACGATCGGAACCTTGCGCGAGGTTTGTCGCGGGTGCGAGCCGGCGCGTCGGTCATTCCGGGACCGGTATCACGTGGGCCCGGCCCAGATCTCCGCGACAACCGGGCGTGCGCGGGCCGCGGATCGCCTGGCCGAATACGGGCGCTACCAGCGGGCGCCCATCTGGTGCGTGATCACGCTCTCGGTCGGCACCGTGGCTCGGACGCTGTCCCACGCCTCGTCAGCGACCTGGATCTCGACCGACTTGTAGCGTCCCGCGGGTAGCTCGAATCGGACCTCACCGTTCATGTCGGTGACGAACTCGCCGTCGAGGAGATGCGTCGCGCCCTGCACGCGCAGCCGGATGCGGGTGGTGACGACCGCGTCGCCGGTGGGCGACATCACGCGGATGCGCACCGGGTGCAACGGTCGCCGCTCGAGACGGACGGTCGCCTCATCCGCATCGGTGGCGACGAGCGCGACGCCCTCCCAGAGACGGTCCTCCGAGGTCACGCGGATCTCCACGGGTGCGAGCGGCAAGGACATCGAGAGCCGCGGCGGCACCGCGGCGCGGCGCTCCGCGTTCATGAAGAGTCCTCCCGCGGGTTCCCACTTCGCCCGACACGAGAGCTTGCCGCGCCAGGCCGGCTCGGGGTGCTCCACGCGCACGGTCACGCTGCGCATCGCGCGCACGACCAACGTCACGTCAGCGTCGCCCTCCGGCAGCGGGTCGCCGCGTCCGGTGTAGTCGGGTCCGATCACCCGCAGAACCACACCGGGCTGCGCTCGCACCGTCGCGACGCCGTTCGCCTCGGTACGGACTGGCTCGCTCCCGCCGTAGACCGAGCGGATGCCCGAGACGGTCGCACCCGCGCCGTCCACGATGCGCACGCGGTACATGTTCAGACGCGTGACGACGAGATCGACGGCGCCACCCCAGCGATCACCCTCGGCGCCGCTGCCAGGGACGTGCACTCCGCGCCACTCGCCGCGCGCGTGCACCGCCGCCTGGTTCCACGCGGAGCGGTCGCCGGGGAGCGCCAGCACGTCGAACGTCGCCAGCCCGTCGGCATCGGTTGTGACCGACTCCGGCCAGAGCACGCCATCGCCTTGGGTCTCGAGCGGGACGGCCGAAACGGGTCGCCCTCCGGAGTCGACGGTTCGCACGACCAGGCGCTGCGGTTCGATGAGGGGGATGTCGAGGAGCAGCGGTCCGCTCGCAGATCGCATGCGCGCGGCGAGATCTGCCCCTTCGATGCGTAGGTTGGGCGAGTCGCCGAGCAGGTCAACCCGCACGACATCCACGCCCTTCAGCGCGAACGCGATCCCGGCGCCCTGCGTGTCGAGCAGATTCGGGAACGGCAGCACGTCCGTGAGTTCGGCGCGGCCGCCGTCGTCCGTGAGCGCGACGCCGAATCCGCTGCCGGTCGTTTCGCGCCAGAACCCCACGTGGATCTCGACGTCGGCGCGAGCCGCCAGTGAGCCGTCAGGGTTACGGAGTTGTGCCACCACGCGCTGTGCCGGACGCATCTCGACGACGACCGTGTCCTCTTGCTCCGTGTCGTAGCGGAGTCGCGACGTCTCCCCGACGTACGGCCCGGCACGCACCCGGATCTCCATCTCCTCGCCGAGGTCGAGGACCTCCGTCAGGCGAGGCTCGCGGGGCGAGATCGTCCGTGGCCCCATCGAGTACCCCGAGCCGTCGGAATCCCAGGTCTCGAATTGCACGTCGGTCGGGATGCTGGCACCGTCCGGGAAACGCAGTTCGAACGTCACGCGGGCACCGGGGAAGTACCGCGCGGTAAGGTCACGGACGAGCACATCCTCGTCGCCGCCCACGCGATGCATCTCACCGCCGTCGGCGAGAGCGGAGTCGCGATCCGAGAACCAGAGCCGACCGGACGCGGCATCGGCCGGACCGTGACGGTCGCCCCATCCGACGCACGGACGGACCCACCAGCCCTCCGGGATGCCGGCGAAGCGATAGCGACCGTCCTGATCGCTGCGCAGTTCCCACGCGCCGTCCATACTGCCCCCACGCGCGGCGATGAACTGCACCAGAAGCCGCACGCTAGGGGCCGGGCGGCCATCCGCGTAGCGGACGCGTCCGGTGACCGAGGCCCCGTCGCGGAGCGTCACAGTCAGGGCGGTCGCCGTCGATGGCACATGCGTCACGTCGCTGCAGCCACGTCCCTCCCAGAACGCGAGGAGATCGTGATCGCGGAAGACCTCCACCGGGAAGCGACCCGCATCGTCGGTGTGCACCGAGACGGTCCGCCACGGCTCGGCTTCGGCGGGGTAGCC
The DNA here is from genome assembly GCA_021776825.1 of Planctomycetota bacterium. Classification (GTDB taxonomy): domain Bacteria; phylum Planctomycetota; class JAJSAM01; order JAJSAM01; family JAJVHW01; genus JAJFFG01. The sequence continues at coordinate 63,757 of JAJFFG010000117.1, read as the reverse complement.
CAGTACCTCGGCGCCAGCCGCCGGAGTGCCGTCGGGCATGACCACGAGACCGCCCAGCGCCCCGCGCGTCGCCCGCGTTGCGCCGCGGCGACGGGCGCCGGTCGGTGCGTCGCGAGTCGTACCAGACGGCCTGTCGGGATCGCCCCGCGCGAGGTCACTCACCGCGACGTCACGGTGCACGTCGCGCACGTCGGTCGTGGAGTCGCCTGCCTGGGGAGCTGACGCGTCGCCGGAGCACGCCGACCACAGCCCCATCACCACGAGCAGGAGCGCTACGGCGGCAACGAACTTTCTCACTCCGCTCAGCCTACGCGACGCGTCGCGCGCCTACTCTGGCTGGGGCGCGACACGGTGCTTCTTCAGCGCCGCAGCGAGCTTCGCGCCGGTCGTCCGTGCGTCGAGCGTCACGGGCGTCTCGGCCTCCGGCGCAAACGCCAAGAGTGTCGGCGCCGACGTCACGCCGAGCTGCTCTGCGAGACGCGCGTGAAGATCGTCCGCCAGGTCGAAGCGCAGGAACACCCAGCCCTCGGCCTGCTTCTCCGCGCTCTTGGAGTCGAGCACCTTCTTCTCGAACGTGCGCGCTGCCTTCGTCTGCTTCTTGCCGGTCTTGTCGTCCGGCGCGTGGTGGCCGCGACCGAAGTAGAGCATCACCGGCTGGTCGTCGGCGCGCGCCGCGTCGAACTCCTTGGAGACGGCCTTTGCGTCGGTCCCCTCACCGTCGAGCGTGACGTCTGCGCGAGCGAACGGCAGGCGCGTCGAGGGGTGTGCCTTCCCGTACGCGTTGGCCTGCTCCTTCGCCCACTTCGCGAACGAGCCGGCCTGGTACTGCTGGCCGTTCATCAGCGAGCTGAACACCGTGCCGTCCGGACGCACGACGAACGCGAGGATGCTCGGGTCGTGGTTCGAGTTCCCGTTCTCGAGCGTCCACTTGACGATCTTGCCGTTCAGTCCGTCGTAGATCTGTTCGACGGCCTCGAAGCGGGGCAGGACCTTCACGACGTCCTCGTCCGTCTGCACGCTGGCACGCCAGCGATCACAGGGGCTTCAGACCTTCTCTTTCCATGCCGTGACCACGAGCAGCGGCCGGCCGCTCTTGGCGGACGCCTCGCGACCGTCGTCGATCGAGGTGTGCCAGCCGTCCGGCGCGGCGGTGGCCGGCGTGGGGACGAAGGCGGCGACGGCGACAAAGGCGGCAGCCATCACGGCAGGAGCGATGAGTCGGGCGAAGCGCATGGGGACCTCCAGAGCGGCGAGTCTACACCGCACCGTCTGCTCTATGGGCCGGTCGGCGCTAGGGGGCCCGTCTGCTCTAGGAGCCCGTCGGGGCTACCGACCCCACTTCACCTCGTGGAACGCCATCGTGCCGAATGACGTCACGTCGTGTCCGAACGCCCACATCGCGTAACGCTCGTCGTCGGCGCGGCGGTAGATCTTGCCGAAGCCCCCCAGCGTCAGGGAAGGCGTCGAGGATCTCGCGGAAGAGCTGGCCCTCGCCGTAGTGCTGGAACAGGAACCAGTCGCGGGCGTACGAGACCTCCTGATCGTCGTCGTCGGCGGGTGTGTCGTAGATCACCTCGTGCAGCACGCCGTGCCACACCGTGATGTGGATGTGCCCAAGCGGGATCTCGTACCTGTACTCGTGGGCGCCCTCGGCCTTCTTGTGCGGTCCTTCCCAGACCACCGGACCGGGCGCGCTGACGTCCTCGAACGCGTCGAGCAGACGGAACAGCGGCAGCTTCTCGTGGTCACCGAGCTTCATGGCAGGCAGGGATCCTACGGTCCGCGCTAGTCATCGAACGGCGGCTCGGGCGAACCGAAACTCATCGGCTGATCGCCCTGCCCGTCCGGCACTGCGTCACGGGTCGTCGCGATCCCGAGTCGGGCCAGCCAGCAACCGGCCAACCAGTACGCCGCCAGCGAGACGACGATCCCCGGCACCGCGAATGCCGTGGCGAAGACGCACGCCCCGAACAGGAGCGGACCAGCGAGCCAAGAAGGCGGGATCTCGCTCAACGTCCACATGCCGATCGGGGTCGATGCGATCGCGCCGAGGACGCACGCGACGAAGACAAGACGCCACCCGGCGACAGTGAGTTGCTTGAGGTCGACGTTGAGCATGGGTGGACGGGACGCAGGGGAGCGACTTCGGTCGGCGTGGGCAACAGGTTCCACCGGTGGCCCTAGTCCGTCTTCCGCGTGTAGGTCATGCGCATCGACATCGCGTCTTTGCCGTCCGGACCGGGCTTGAGCATGGTCAGTACGCCTGTGTTCTCGTCCGTCCAGCCCACCGTCATCGACGTCTTCGTCTTCTTGCCGGTCATCCAGTCAGGGTCGTTCTGCTCGAGCCTGATGACGCCGTCCTTCATGGCGCCGCGCGAGACGGACATGTACGCCGAGCCGCTGTCGATCCAGATCGACACGAACTCCTTGTCGATGCGGTCGTAACCCATCAACAGCTGCCCGGTGAACTTCGTGCCCATGAAGTCGCCGGCGAAGTCCTGCTCCAGGAAGCGGCCGTCCCACAGCGACGTGTACGTCGCGGTCGCCGTCGACTCCATCGGCGGCTGTCCGGGGGCCATCCAGATCTCGGTCTTGACCGACCAGTCACCGACCCACTTCGCGAGTTCCGCATGCTCGGGCGCCTTCTGCGCCCACTCGGGCGTCGGCATCCCGCCCGCGCCGGGGTCCTCTTGAGCACTGACGTGCCCCGCCACGAAGCACGCACCACACGCCACCACCGCCACCAAGCTCGTCGTCCAAGTCCGCATCGGAACCTCCATCAGGTCGGGAGTCAGGGCGGAGAACCTACCACGCGAGAGGGTGCCGGCGCCGTTCCCCGATCGTGACGCCGGTCTCAAGCGCCCGGTCGCCGAAGCGGAGTCGCTGCGTCGATCGGGAGCCGCTACCGAGGCGTGACCTCAGCGGCCAGGCCGGGCATCTCGGGGACGGACTCGAGGTCGGAGCGGTCGAGGAGGAGGATCAGCGTGTGGATCGCGGTCACGTAGACACGCGCGGCCTTGTCCCAGGAGCCCATGCCGGGCAGAGTCCCGCCGCCGATCGACTCGGTGTCGCAGGTGACGCCGAACGTCGCCTTGCGGCACGCACAGTCGAACGAGCCGTCCTTCTGCTGCTGCTCGATGATCCGCGCGAAGTGGTGTCGCTTGAAGATGGACCAGGTCTCGGGTCCCCGCGCCTTGGCGAGGAGCGCGCTCCACTGGAACGCGAGCGACGCCGAGCCATGCCCCTCACCGGCCCATTCGGGGTGCGCGTCGATGACCGCCAGGCCGCGGGCGACCGTGGCGTCAGTGCGAGTCGCGCCCGCAGAGAGCAGCGCGAACACGGCGCCACCGCTGCGCGCGACATCCAACGCGCTGGCGATCGAACCCAGGCGCTCCACGATCTCCGGAGGGAGGTCGCCGGCGGCCTCCGAGCCCGCGCCGACGCGCTGTGAGGGATCGTAGGGCCAGGCGCCGCCGTCGTGCTGCGACGCGGCGAAGAACCGGCGGCCGCGTTCGATGGCGTCGCCCGACTTGGCACCAGCGACCGACTCGCCCAGCGCGAGCGAGGTGAGCGCGCCGTTCGACGCGGCGAGCAGCGTGTCCGGATACGTGAGCATCCCGCCCCCCGGCTTCGGAATCTTGATCGGGGGGAGCCCCATCCCGGGCCGCCGCGCATCGTCGTGTCCCCAGCCGCCGTCGTCCTGCTGCGCGCCGGCCAGCACCGTGACGATCTCCCGCAGTCCGGCCACGGCATCGCGCTTCCCGCTGCCACGCTTCGCGCTCTCAGCGAGGAACAGCCCGCCGACGCCGAGCGGCCAGACGTACTGCGATGGAGTCCCGAAGCCGCCCGGCATGCCCGGGAGGCCGGACGCGGAGTCCGCGCTCTTCCGCTTCTTGTCCTTCTTCCGCTTCTTCTTCGCGTCGCGCTCGTACAGCGCCGACACCTCGCCGGCGTAGCGAACGACGTAGTCCCGTGCACGGGCCAGTTCACGCTTCCGCGACGGCAGTTTCCCGGCGTCGTCTCCAACTCGATCCTGCGCCAGCAGGGACGCCATCCCGGCGACGGCGATCGTGTACTGCTTCTGTGGCGACCCGCCCTCCGAGAGCTTCCACATCTCCTCGTCGAGGAAGTGGAACCCGCGTCGGATCGCCGCGTCGCGCTGCTCAGCAGTGACGACACTCGGAGCGGGCTTGGTCGCAGGGTCTGCCACGTCCGCACCATCCTGGGCGAGGAGCGCGCGCGAACCCGGTGCAGCGAGCAGAGCGAGCAGGAGCGCCGCAGTCACGGAGGTGGTGCGCATGCCGCTCAGGATAGGGGACGCCGCTCCCCCGGAACGCGATGCGCCCCACGCCCGGGCCAACGTCCCTACCGGCCGTCCAGCTGACGGAGGTTGAGCTCGGCCCACGCCTTCCACTGCGGGTCGTTCTCCATGATGAACTGCAGCGACTCCCGCGCGCGCCCGACGAGCTTCAGGCGAATGGCGGCGTGCGCCGTCCGTCGGTGGACGACGCGACGGCCTGTCAGGTTGGTGAGGTCGGAGTCGAGGTAGCGGGTCGCCAGATTGAGCAGCTCGCGGTCGTCGTCGTCTCCCAGCGCGACCATCAGATCGTGCAGTGCATCGATCGTCGCCTTGGCGTGGTCGGGCCCGAGTGCGACGGCGTCGCGAAGGTGACGGAGCCCCTCTTCGCGCTGCGCGAGATGCACGTACGACATGCCCATCTTGCGGAGGAGGTCGGTGCGCTGTTCCACGTCCAGCGAGCGGCCGAGAAGCGTCTCGTAGCGCGCCACCGCGCCGGCGAGGTCGGTCTTGGTCCGGAGCCGCTCGTCCGCCTGGAGGACGAGATGCCGGGTCGGGACGTCTTGGTGCAGGACGGTCGTGTCGCTGGGGTCACTCGGATCGGCCAGCGAGGAAGTGCGCTCTCCGCGCGCGACTCGCTTGCGCCCCGCTGGCGTCTGCGTGGCAGATCCCGGAGTTCCCGCCGCGCGGGCGAGGGCCGCCTCGATGCGCGCGAGGCGCTCGGATTGGTCCGCGAGCCGCTCCTCGATGCGTTCGAGGCGGTCCGACTCGTTGCTCCGCTCGGCAGGGTCGACATCGGAGCCGACGACCCGATGCGCCGGCTCCGGGCCGGTGTTCGCGACGACGAACACTCCGGCCAGAACCACCAGGCCAAGGAGACTCAACGCAGCGACCCAGATGCCGTTCCCGCTCATGCACCCCCATCCTCCACGAACAACACGCCACGGGCATGGTCCTCCTTCGAGCGAACCACGCAGAACTGCGCTCCGAAGCCGAGGACGTCGCGGTCGTGAGCCCGGACGAAGGGGACCTACCGGTGGATCGTCACGTGGGCGTGAGTCACGCCACGACCAAGTCACGCAGCCGACCCACCGATGGCAAGTGGCCGCGCCAATCCGGAACTTGCCTGTCGCCGATGCGTCCAACCCGCCAACAGGATCGAGGTCACGTCGACATGCCCCACGCCCGCGCCCGCGCCCCCGCCGCACTGTTCCTGCTCGCTCTCGCGGGCTGCACGTCCACGCCGCTGCCGCCCGAAGCGCCGCTACCGACCAAACACACCGTAGTGGCGGCAGCACCACGCCCGGAAGCCGTGCAGCTCACGCGGGCGACCGTGCTGGCGCTCGCCGCATTCGACGGAGCCCGAACTGCCCCCGAGCCGTATCGCCTGATCGGCGCGCAGCACCACCTGATCGACGGCAAGGGCATCTGGCGGATCACGTTCAAGCAGGAGCAGCACCTCGGCGAGCACGGGCAGATTCGTGCCGCAGGCGGCGAGATCTTCGTGAACGTGGATCTCGAGACGGAGGAGACGTCCGTCGGCTACGGCGAGTAGCACCGGTCATTCGGGATGATGCGGTAGCCGTCGTCCGTTCACGGTGGCTCCCACGCACCCTGGAGACCCGCTCGTGAGCAACGCGCCCCGATTCGAGGTCGTGCTCGGCCTGCACGTGGCCGACGACGAGAGTTACACCCGCTACCGCGCGGGGATGACCCCGATCCTCCATGAGTACGGCGGGGACTTCCGGTTCGACTTCCGCATCGAGGAGGTCCTGCGCAGCGAGACGCCGGAGCCGATCAACCGGCTCTTCGTCATCGGCTTCCCGAGCCGAGACTCCGCGGACCGCTTCTTCGCCGATCCGGCGTACGTCGCCGTTCGATCCGAGTTCTTCGAACCGGCCGTCCGTTCGATCACGCCGATCGCGGAGTACGAGCGCCACGCCGCTTCCTGATCGCGCGCAGCCCCGGTCTCGGACGCATGCAGCGCGACTCGCCGAATGTGATCGCGGTCTCATTCCGGGCGCTGGTCACGCTCGAACTCTCCGTAGTTTCGCGCTGCGCGGATGCAAAATCTCCAGGACGCCGTACGCTGCGGAGTGCTGGAGTCGCGGCGATGACCGCCCGACTCGTGGCAGGGGGAGGCGACGGTGAAGCGATCGTTCGCGCGCGGCGCGCTGCTGATGCTGCTGATGGCGGCGAGTGCCACGGCCACGACACTCCGACGCCTCACGCTCGAGCAGGTCGTCGAAGGGTCCAGCGAGATCATGGTCGCGACGGTCACGCGCACGACCGCGGTCGCCGACGACGGACCGCGCGAGTTGATCTTCACGAACGTCGAGCTGGGGAGTCTCGACGTCTGGAGCGGCGAGATTGCCGACGCCACCGTGTCGTATCGCTTCGCCGGCGGAACCGTCGGTGGGCGCACGCTGCACGTGCCGGGAGTTCCGAAGCTGGTCCCGGGAACACGCTACGTGCTGTTCCTCGACGCCGAAGCCGACTGGCTCTGCCCGACGGTCGGTTGGATCCAGGGCTGCTACGAGTTGCGCCGCGATGCCAAGACGGGCGTCACGTACGTCCGCGACTCCGGCGGACGCCTCGTCTACGGGTTCGCCGCAGGCCTTCCGGTGCTCAAGCCGTCGACGAAGCGCCCACGCGCGCTCACCGAGGTGGAGTTCCAGGTCGAAGTGACGCGCTCCCTCGAAGCCATCGCGCGACGCGCAGCGGAACTCGAGAAGAAGCGCGGCGCGAAGGACACCGACGGCGCCTCCGACTCGGAAGACGCCCCGCCGTCCAAGACCGACGCATCGAAGTCACAGCCGCCGCCTGCGAATCGTCAGGACGACGATCGATGAGGCGCCGGGTACGAGCACCGGTCGCACTCGCGCTCATGGGCGCCACGGCGATGGCCTTCACGACGATCGACTTCGGGTCCGAGCCGGCCCGGTGGGCGAATGCCGAGTGCCGCGTGTACTACGACCCGAGTTGGAGCGCGTTCCCCTCGTACGTGAGTGAGCTGTCTGCGGCCATGTCGCCGTGGACCGCCGTGTCGGGCTCGAACTTCCGGTTCTTCGCCGGCGGGTCCAGTCCGTCCACGAACCTGCTCAGCACGAACAACGGCAACAACGACAGCTACTTCGACACGAGCCTGTCGCCGAGCATCTACGCCGTGACGTACGTGCCGATGCAGGGGGCCACGCTGTCGGACCGCGACGTCGCGTTCAACTCGAACTGGAACTGGGACACATCCGGCAGCGGCGGAGTGGACTTCCGGAGCGTCGCGATCCACGAGTTCGGTCACGTGCTCGGACTGGGTCACGAGACGGCGAACCCGGCCGTGATGCGGCCCTACTACGACGGATCGTCGCTCGAGCACACGCTGTACTTCGACGACGCGGAGGGGTGCCGCTTCATCTACCCAGAGCCGCCGCCGCCTCCCCCGCCCACCAACGACTCCGACGTCGCCATCACGAACGTCGAGTTCTCGCCGCTGGACGCAGGCCCCGGGGACCGAATCAGCGCGACGTTCACCATGAGCAACCTGGGTCAGGATCCAACCGGCGCGTTCGCAGCCACCGTCTATCTGGTCGACGACGGCGACGTCAGCCCGGACGATCGCTACCTGGGTGCGCGCGGACAGAGTTCTCTGGACCCCGGCCAGTCGCGGAGCGGCTTCGTCTCCGTCCGGCTCCCCGACATCTTGACGCCGCGCGCCCACCACATCGGGGTCATTCTCGATGCGCAGGAGGCCACGGGCGACCGCAACCGAGCGAACAATCGCGGCATCGCGGCAGACATCGTTCGCGGAGGCGGCGACGCGCTGGCGGTCGGGCTCGGGTACCGGGTCACCGGAAAACTCGAGCCGTTCGGTCGTGAGTCGTTCTCGCTGGAACTGTCCGCGGGGACGCGCCTCAACCTGCGTGCTGCGATCGAAGGCGGTTCGCTCGGTCTGACGCTGACGAAGGCGGCGGATCAGGACGTCCTGATGACGAAGCAACGCTTCGAACGGGTCGGCGTGAAGGTGACGGTCCCAGAGGACGGCACGTACATCGTCACCATCGACAGCGAGAACCGCACCGCCAGCGACTACGAGTTCCGCGCCGGCGCCAAGACCATCCGACTGAAGGGCACACTGACGGTCGGCGGCGCCAACCAGATCCTCTTCCCGGGCTACGTCGGCAGCACGGTCGGCGCGAAGATCCGCTCACGAAGCGACGCACGCCCGACGGTCGAGTGGGCCGGAATCGTCGCGCCGCGGAAGACCAACCGGCGCGGCACTCGCGTCCGCCTCGGTGAGGCCCGACTCGGCACCACCGGCCCCGTCGTCCTAGCTCTCGGTCGCGGCGACGGCCCCGATGGCGAGGTCTCGTACTCGATCCGCATGCGCGTGCCGAAGGACGGCCTGCTCATCCGCCGCTAGAGTCCTGTCGTGGCGCGCCCCAACGCGGCCTGTGATGTGGGCGGCTCGCGAGGAGATCGAGATGGACCATCGCGTGATGAAGTGGCTGGGAGTCACGCTCGTGATGACCGCGTGCGCCCTGTTCTTCGTCGCGTGGAACGAGTACTCGACCAACGCTGCGAACGCACGTGCCATGAACGAGAACCCAATGTTCGGCGCCCTCACGCGTATGGCGAACGGCGGCGTCGAGGTCGAGCCGACGACCCCCGACACGACGAAGTACTGCGGCGCGTTCGGACTGGTCGCGCTGATCGCCGGACTCGGGGCACTTCGTATCGGGCTCCGTTCTCAGCCCGAGACCGCGAACTGAGAGCTGACGAACTGGAGTCCCGCACCTCGGTGGGCGACGTGACTCGGCTCCTTGCGCGCAGCGACCGACCCGGCTAGCACGGACACTGCATGTCACACTCCGACGTCGCCACGGCGACCGCGTCGCGAAGTTGGTGGAAGCTCCTCCTGGGGCCTGCGCTCGCGACGCTCGTAGTGATCCTCTTGCCCGGCGAGCGCCCGGAGACTGCGCGCATGGCGGCGGTCGCCGTGTGGATGGCCGCATGGTGGATCACCGAGGCCGTGCCGATCCCGGTCACGGCAATGCTGCCGCTCGTGCTGATGCCGATCGCCGGCATCGACGGCATCCGCGACGTCGCTCCGAACTACGCGCGGTCCACGATCTTCCTCTTCCTCGGCGGCTTCCTGCTCGCGCTGGGACTCGAGCGATCGGGGGCACATCGACGGCTCGCGCTCTTCGTCGTCCACGTCGTCGGCGGCAACCCGCGCCGCATCGTGCTCGGGTTCATGATCGCGACGGCGTTCCTGTCGATGTGGATCTCGAACACGGCCACCGTGATGGTGCTGATGCCGATCGGCCTAGCCGTGCTCGCCGGTGCCCGTGACCGCGGTGTGCCCAGCAACGTGCTGACGCCGCTCGGCATCGCGGTGATGCTCGGGATCGCGTACTCCGCCGACATCGGCGGGATGGCGACGCTGGTCGGCACGCCACCGAACCTCTCGTACAAGGAGCAGCTCATCCGGCTGTTCCCCGACGCACCGGAGCCGTCGTTCGCCGCGTGGACGATCATGGTGCTCCCCATGTCGATCGTGTTCCTCTCGGCGGGCTGGCTGCTGCTCACGCGCGTGACGTTCAAACTGCCGACGACCTCGGTGATGGGCGGACGTGACGTCATCGCGCAGCTGCGGAGCGAGCTTGGTCCGATGTCGCGCGACGAGCGACTGACGGGGGCCGTGTTTGCCGCGGCAGCGGTCCTCTGGATGACGCGCACCGGCCTGACGATCGGGGAGACCGAGATCCGCGGTTGGAATGCCCTGCTCGGATTCAAGAAGGGCTACGTGGACGACGCCGTCGTCGCCGTCGCGATGGCACTGCTCTTGTTCGTGCTGCCGTCCGCGAAGCACGCCGGCGAGACGCTCATGACCTGGGAGACCGCCAAGAAGGTGCCCTGGGGCATGTTGCTCCTGTTCGGTGGCGGCTTCGCGCTTGCGTCGGGCTTCAAGTCGTCGGGCCTCTCGGAGTGGGTCGGCGTGCAGTTCGAAGCGCTCGAGGGCGCCCACCCGGTGGTCGTCATCGTCGTCGTCTGTTTCGTGCTGACGTTCCTGACCGAGCTCACGAGCAACACGGCGACGACCGAGCTCGTCCTTCCGATCCTCGCCGCGGCCGGCGTCGCGATGGGGATCGATCCGCGTGCGCTGATGGTCCCCGCCACGCTCTCGGCCTCGTGTGCGTTCATGATGCCGGTGGCCTCGCCGACACAGGCGATCGTGTTCAGCTCCGGCTACGTCCCCATCAAGGACATGGTGCGCGCCGGCATCTGGTTCAACCTGCTCGGCGTCACCCTGGTGACGATCACCTTCCTGCTGTTCGGCGAGTTGGTGATGGGCATCGACGCGAGCGTCCTACCGGAGTGGGCGCGCTGACGGGTCGCTCAGGTGATCCGTCGAAGGACGTTCTCAGCATCACGCCGTCCGCCTCGCGGTCGTCGCACTAGCCGTCCAGAGCGCCGATGAACATCAGGCTCTTCGGGGAACGGTCGTCGCAGTCGCCGGCGAGGATGGCCTCGACTCCATCGAGCGTGGCCGCCAGCGGGACGGTCTCGCCGTCGACACCGGTGATCTCCTTCCCGATGTCGAACGGATGCGTGAGGAACGCCTGGAGGCGGCGACCGCGGTGCACGACCGGGTCGTCCGGATCCTGGCCCGCCGCGAGCCGGCGCCGCGCCGCGCCCCAGGCGCGCATGGCGAGGACCTCGAGCAACATCGGGTCGAGCGTCCGCGTGTGCAGCTCGCGCAGGAGGTCGCGCGCCGCGGCGGCCAGGCGCGTGTGGCGCTCGCTCGTCTCGGCGATCGACCGTGAACGGTGAGGGTCCACGGCGGGCCACAGTCCCCGGATGCCGAGCAGTGGGGAGGTGTAGATCGTCGTGTCGAAGGCGCTGCCGCGCTCGGCGTACTCAGGGTCGTTCGACTGGTTCGACACGATCCAGATCACGCGCCGATCGAACTCCTCGGCCTCTTCGCGTAGATCACGGATCAGCGCCGGCTCGCGACGATCGGAGAGGCAGAACAGCTGCGGGCCAGCCTCCCGGAGTCGCTGGATGAGTTCGATCGCGAGCACCATCTTGCCCGTGCCCGAGGTGCCAAGGAGCCCGACGTTTCCGCTCGCTGGAAGCGGGCAGAACAGATCGACCGGCTTGATGCCTGTCTCGTGCATTCCGCTGCACGGATCGCCAAGGGCCTGAACGATCTCGTCGAGGTGCTCGGCTGTCGCCACGACCGACATGTACGTCCCTCCGTCGGCCGTACGGTTGACGAGTCGAGCGCCCACGGCCGGCGCCTCGCCGCCGAGAAGGACGCAGCGGACGAGTCCGTCATCGAGGGTCTGAACCACGCGCAGGTTGGGGGCCGCCTCCGCTGGCGCGAGAGCGTCGAAGACATCGGGTGCGCCGTCGGGGGTGAAGCGCACGTCGATGATGGGCGCGTCGGCGGCGACGACGGTGCCGGCATGGGGCGTGTTGAGCATCGGGGAACCTCCCTTGAGGAAACGGCGGGCCAGATGGAGTCGGTTGTTGACCGTCGTCACCGGCAGTCCGAGAAACGCGGCGGTCTCGCGGTGGCTGCATCCGCTCATGTAGTGCAGCACCACCACCTCGCGGAGCGGACGTGGGAGACCGCGCACCTGCGCCATCAGGCGCCCGCGCTCCTCCCGATCTGCTGCACGCCGCCACGGTTCGTCAACCGATGCGAGTTCGGGCAACGACACGGCGCCGAAATCACGTCGCCGGAGCGTCCGAACACAGCGGTGCCGCACGATCGCGCGGACCCACGCCGAGCGCTTCGCCGGCTCCCGGATCGACTCCCACGAGCGATGCGCCTCGATGAGCGCATCCTGTACGGCGTCCTCCGCGAGGTGGTGGTCCCCGAGGAGTGCCAGCGCGGTGCCATGAGCCAGCCGCCGGTAACGTTCGATCTCCATGTCACCTCTACGTGCCGCCAAGTCGCCCATCGCTTTCCGGAATGTACGAATGGCGAGATCGCTGCCCACCGATGTCGGAGGCGCCGCCGTGGCGGGCGACAAGATGCGCTAGAATTCGGTCGCGAACCGGGGGTTCGCGGGGAGGTGGTCGATGCGCGTGCTTCTCGTGCTGATGCTGCTGGCAGCCACGGCGTTCGGGGCCGACGGGCCGGTCGTGGCGCCACCGAAGGGACGCAAGGTCGCGGTCGTCGATCACTCGAAGCCGAAGGCGTGCCTCGCGATCGCCAAGAAGACCGGCAAGACCACCGCGATCAAGAAGGTCGCCGCCGCGCTGAAGGCGGACGACGACGTGCAGACGCTGCGCAACATCCACGCGCACATCGCGTCGCTGCCGCACATCCCCCATCGCGGATGGCTGCCCGATCATCAGGACTTCGCGACGCTCTCGAACGGGTTCGACCAGAACGACTGTGCGCGGCACGCGCTGCTGTTCGGCTCTCTGACGCGAGCGGCCGGCATCCCGACCGTGTACGTCAAGTCGATGCGGCACACCTGGATCCGCACCTTCGTCGAGACGGGCGAGACCGGCAGCTTCTCCGGACACGTGTTCCTCGAGCTCTACATCGACGGCACGTGGCGACTGCTCGACGCGCAAGGCATGCGGCTCTGGGACGAGTACGACCCCGCCGTTCCAGAGCTGCCGGGCGGCCTGCTCGCGTACGAGAAGGGGATCGACTACGTGGCGATGGTCCACTCGACGCAGCGCGATCAGTTCATCGAGGAGGCGAAGCAGCGGTTCGCCGACGTGAAGCTCGATCGACTTCGGCCGAACTCCATCGAGCCGCGTCGGCTGCTGCGCGACATCTTCGCACTGACGCTCGTCACCGAGTGGAAGGCCCTCGGCGAGCGCGTGTCCGGCATGCCGACCTTCAACGTCCACGCCTGGCCGGAGAAGCGCGACACCGTGCGCGGCAACGTGTTGGTCGTCACCTCGATGGGCGGGCGCGTCGGCTTGCCAGACGACGAGATCGACGACTGGCTCCCGCTCTCGAAGAAGCAGCTCGCGGCGGACTTCGCGGCACGCAAGAGCGGCGTCCATACGCGCACCCTCGAGGACGGCACCCTCGTCGTCCTGCTCGCCGCGCCGGGCTGGCACGAGCTCCACGGACTGATCGCGACGACGCCGTTCGTGACGTATCGCTGCGCTGCCGTCGAGTAGAGCAGTGCGAACGCCGTAGCCTGACCTCGTCGTGTCGTCGCTCCCCAGCCGCATCGCCCGCTTCGTTCGCGGACTCCTCCCGGGTCGCGGGCCCACCCGCCCGGTGTACACCTGCGCGACGTGTGATCAGGAGCACCCGGGGGTACCCACTGCGTTCTTCATCCCGTGGCCCGACATCGTCGGTGGTCTCGATGTCGCGGAGCGCCGCGAACGTTGGGAGTCCGATGGCGAGCTCGGCATCGTCGATGACGGCGATCACTTCTTCGTCCGGGCGAACCTCGCGATCCCAGTCCACGGCGCCGACGGAGATCTCGTGTTCACGATCTGGGGCTCGCTCAGCGCGGAGAGCTTCGAGTCCATGCAGGCGAGCTGGCTCGATCCCGCCCGCGTGGACGAACCGCCCTACTTCTCGTTCCTGAGCAACGAGCTCCCGGGATTCTCGATGCATCACATGCTGAAGGCAAACCTCCGCCAGCAACCCGTCGGAGAGCGACCGGTCATGGAGCTCGAGTCGACGGATCACCCTCTTTCCGTGGCGCAACGCGAGGGGATCTCGCTCCACGAACTGAGCGAGTGGCTGAGCGAGAACTACGAGTAGGGGGCGCGCTCAGCGAGCTCGACGATCCACTCCGCCGGCCGCTTGAACTTCGGCCCGACGACGCTCACGTGCGCGCCCGCCGCGACCCGATCCGGATCGATGACCGGGTTCGATGAGTTCGTGGCGGTCACGATGCCTCCGCGACCGAGTCTCTCCGACGACGAGACAAGAGCGAGCGACGCAGGCACCGCATGCCTACCGCGCGCGGATGAGGCTCGCGCCGGCCCACCACGAGCGCGGAGCGGCATCGAGCACGCGGCCGAGCCACTCACCGCCCCAGCCCGGACGCGTGCGCGTCTTCGCGAGGCGGGCGTCGATCTCCGCATCGTCGTACGCGAGGAGGGCGCGTGCCGCTGCCACGTAGACGTACGGGTTCTCGTGCGCGTAGGCGGCGAACAACGGATTCACATGGGACTCGTCGAGCGCGTCCGCGGCGGTACGGCACAGCGCACTTGCGGTCCGCGCATCGGCGTTCGGCAGCGCGGCGGCGACGATCTCCGCCGTCCGTTCGCCCCGGGTCCACAGGTGAGTGTCGAGCAGCGGGCCCAACGCCGCACGCGGCATCGCGTCGAGCCGCGTGGTCAGGTCTCTCTCGATCTGCTCGACGGCGCGCTCCTCGTCGATCTCGTGAAGCTTGCGCAGGACGTCGCCGTCAATCAGTGCGTGCTCGCTCCAGAGCGTCCAGAACACAGGCGTGTAGGTCTCCCAATCGCGCGCGTTGACGGCGTCCCACACGATCTCGGCTCGCACGGCGCGTGCCCAGTCCGGTGTCTGGCCGGCGAGGAACCCCTGAAGCAATTCGGCGGACCGTTCGTCCTCCTGGGCGGCCACGGCGGTCACCCAGTTCCGGAAGCGATCCGGCGAGGTGGTTGGCATCAACTTCTGCACCGACGGCCAGAAGCGCTCGAGCGCGGGCAGCAGTGCCGGCGCCGGGCGAAGCGCCGCAGCGCGAAGCGGGTCGGCGAGCGCGATGATCGTCTGGGGGTCGACGTCGAGAGCTCGGGCGATGCGCGCCACGTCCTCCTCCAGACCGATCCGCGCCAACGCCACGAGCGCGCCGCCGTCGCCGGCGTCGGAGAGCGTGCGCAGTCGCGGGGCGTCCTTCTTCGTAAAGGGATGCGTGCGGAGCATCACGTCGCGGTGAGCGAGCTTCCCGTCGCCGAACACGACCGCCTCAGCGAGCGCGGCGCGGTCCTTCGTGCCCAACTTGTCGAGCAGATCCTGCACCATCACGTCGCCGACCGGCTCGGCCCTCACGAAGCAGCCGCGGAACGTCACCACGGGGCTCCGGTCGTCGAGGTGGCGCTTGACAATCTCGAACGTGTCGACGGTGGCCTCGCGTTCGACGAGGGCGCGAAACGCGTAGCACCGGACGACGACGTTCTCGTCGTCGGTCAGCTCCACGAGCTGCTCTTCGGACGCCTTCGCTCGCAGGGTCTCGTAGGAGGCGTAGGTCGCCGTCCGATCACCGGCCTCTCCCACCGCCACGTCATCCAAGGTCTCAGCGCGTCGCAACTCGGCGAGCGCGGCCTCCACCGTCTCGGGGGAGGTCGGTCCACGCTCCTCGGCGTAGGCGCCCAGAGCCAGAGTGACGACGAGCACGAGAGCGGTGAAGCGCACACGCATCCTCCCAGTCAGGGCCCCGCGGAACGTCGCGGCGCAGGATTTCCGTCGCGCGCCCGCTCTTGGCTTGGACGCAATCGGCAGCATTCGGTTCAGCGTAACCGCTGTCGGAGAGGAGATGCTGTGAACCGGTCTCGTCCCGGCCGGGACTGTACGGTTGAGACCCGATGAGCGACCTCGCCACCCCTGTCCACCTCGAACGCCTGCTGGCGCATCGGGACTGGATACGTGCCGTGGCTCGCTCGATGGCCCTCGACGCCGCCACGGCGGACGACCTCGAGCAGGAGACGTGGCTGGAGGCGCTCCGTGCGCCGCCCCGCAACGATCGCAACCTGCGCGGATGGCTGGGCACCGTGCTGCGGAACCGCGCGCGCAAGCGGGGCCGCAGCGGCGTTCGACGCTCGCACCACGAGACCGCAGCCGCGCTCTCGCTCGCGGACGAGACGGCCCCCGCCACGGCAGAGGTCGTTGCTGACGCCGACGCGCATCGTCGCGTGGTCGAGGCCGTCCTCGCGCTGGACGAACCGTATCGCACGACGCTGCTGCTGCGGTTCTACGAGGGGCTGCCACCCCGCGAGATCGCCGACCGCATGGGCGTGCCGGGCGAGACCGTGCGAACGCGTGTGCGCCGTGCCGTCGAACGCCTGAGGGAGTCGCTCGGCGGCTCCGATCCATCGGGTCTCCATCTTTGGATGGGCGCGATCGCACCGCTTCTGGGCGCGGCGTCCCCCTCCAACAGCGCTGCCGGTCTGGCGGCGAAGGGGGCCCTGGCCATGTCGATGAAGAAGACGCTCGCGGCGGCAACGCTCGCAGGGCTGCTGATCGGAGGCGTGGGCGCGCTGGTCGTCGCCGTCTGGAACGTGGACGACGTCCCGGTCGCCAATCCCGTGGTCCCCATCGAGACGGCGGAGGCCGAGCCGACTGCGCCGCTGCCCGTCGAACGCGTTCGGGTCACGTCGCCACCGCGTGTCGTCGTGACGCCAACGCCCGACCCGGCGCCATCTCCCGCGCCGGAGCCCGAGCCCGAGGCGGCGGCGCCCGCCCCGCCGCCGCCGGCCGTCGCCACGATCGAGATGCCGGTAGCGGCGTCACTGCTCCCGATGCCGGCCGCGGACGAGCCGCTCCCGAAGAACGCCACCAAGGCGGACAAGCGCCGCGCGAAGATCCGGCGGAGGTACGAGGGGAAGAGGGGCGGCTACGCGTTCTACGACCTCACGCACTGGGTCGATGTCGCGAAGCTCGAGGACAGTCGGTGGTCACGCGTCAAGCTCCTGAACCCGAGCCGCGCCCGGGGCGTGCAGCTCCGCGCGAAGTGGCAGAACGAGGCAAGCGCGGCGTCCGGAATGACGATCGACATCTTCTGCCAGAAGTTCGACTACTACAAGCAGTCCGGGTCCACGCGGACGCCGTACTCGGTGCCGTTCGAGATGCTCGGCGAGTCGGTGCGCACCGACGACCTGGAGGGGCTCCTCCACGGGTTCTCCGAGGACTGGAAGCTCCGGTCCAAGGATGTGAGCAAGAACCTCGGGAAGAAGTTCGGCAAGTCGCGGCACAAGGTCCCCGATGCCGAGGTCGCGGTGGTCGCCACCGATGCAACGACCGGGCAGCGTGAGCGTCGCGAGTGGTACGGGTGGAGCGACGGCAAGGAGACCGCCACCTACATCATCGAGATCCGCTACGGCGCGGCCACGGTCGGGAAGGAGGGCCTCCTCGCGAAGGGCGTCGACTTCGTCCGCAACCTGATCCCGATCAAGGACAAGCGTCCCAAGGACGACGAGTAGTCAGTCCGTCTTCCCGATCAGAGCACTTCGATCGGGATACGCACCGTCGGGTCCTTCGCCCACGGCACGTCGAGCGACACCGCGAGCTCGTGCGTCAGCGCGAACTTCTGGCCGCTGACACACGGGATCATGTCGATCGGGACCGGCATGTCGAACGACGCGAACAGGTTGTCGCTCTCCACTGGGCGCTGTGGAATCTCGTGCGTCACGATCGGCTCGACAGCGCGATCTTGATGCCCGTGTGCTTCGCTCGACTCCTTCCGAAGCAGCTTGCACTCGATCGCGGTGACGCGCTTGGCGGAGTCGGGGAAACGCACCTCGATCTGGCCGCGGAGACGGCCGCCCCGCACAACCACGGTCGACTCCACCTGCAAACGGATCGCGACGTCCGGACCGAACATGGAGTCGAAGAAACCGCGTCCTGTGTCCTCGGGATACTCCGTCAGGAACGGGCGCTCCGGTGCGTCCTCCATGCGCTCCTCCGAGCGCACGTCGAACACGACGCGATGCCGGAAGTCGCGACCCGCCGGGATGTCGAGATGGATCTCTGCCTCGTAGCCGATCTGCGCCTTCTTCGCCTCGAAGCTGTTCGGTAGCCGTTCGGGCAGTTGGACCTCGAGCAGCACGTCTCGCGAGCCCTGCGCGAGCTCCTCGTGATCACCACCCCCAACCAACGTCAGAATGCCGTCCTTCAGGTTGTGAAGCGCACCGCCCGGCTCGCGCCCCTGGAACGTCCGTCGTTCCTCGACGAACGGCAGCCGCTCCCTCGCGGTGTGCGTCGTCGTGGTCTTGCCGTTCGACGTCGTGTAGACGGCGGTGCTCTCCTCGAATCCGGTGAAGCGTGCGTGTGCGCCGCGGATCTTCACGGCTTCGCGCGCCGTGGTGCGGAACCGAAGAGTCGCCCGACCGCCGGGAAGGAGCGCTGCCTCCTCGAGGGTGATCTCGGCCTCGACATCCTTGCGGGACATGCGCATCTCCTTCGGCCCACGGGCGTTGACACTGGGGACTCTACTCGCGGCCGATCGCTCCACGTCGAGGCGTGCTGCGGGTGTCGGCGCTAGCCCACGCGTGCACGGCTGCTGTTCGTTCGTCCCCTCCGACCGGAGTCCAACCGTGATCGATACCCCGGAGTTCGAGACCGTTGCCGTCGGAGACGACGCGCGGGGTCCCGACGACACCTAATCGGACAGGCGCCGGCGCCGGAGCGGACTGCCCGCGCGTGCTAGCATCCGCCCATGGCGGAGACGTCGTCACGGAAACTGATGGGCGCCGGAATCGTTCTCGCGGCCATCAGCTTCGTCGCCCAAGCGTTGGTGGACGTGCCGGACTGGCGGTCCTGGGTCATTACGGCCATCGGACTGGTGGCGCTCGGGATGTTGGCGTGGGGCGTGTTCGGTCGGCGCGCGTAGGCGCGACGACATCCGAAGATCGACCCGAGCTCGTCTAGATGACCCGCACGATTCCTAAGTGATCCGCACAGCCCTTCGATGATCCGCACAGCCCTTCGATGATCCGCACAGCCCTTCGATGATCCGCACAGCCCTTCGATGACCCGCACAGCCCTTCGATGACCCGCACAGCCCCTAGATGATCCGCCACAGGCCTCCGATGACCCGCACAGGCTCCCCCGCAGCCCGCTACGACCGCATCGGCCACGGGTACGCGCGCACACGCCGAGAGGATCCCGCGGTGAAGGCACGCCTCGTCGCGGCTCTCGGAGACGCGCGCTCCGTGCTGAACGTCGGTGCCGGCACGGGGTCCTACGAACCCGCCGACCGCCTCGTCATCCCGCTCGAGCCGAGCAGTGTCATGGCCGCTCAGCGACCGGCGAACTCGCTGCCAGCGCTGCGTGCCACTGCCCACGCGATCCCGCTCCACGACGACTCCGTCGATGCAGCCATGACGATCCTCTCGCTCCATCACTGGGACGGTCATCAGGAGCAGGGCGTCCGCGAGATGTGTCGCGTGGCACGCGACCGGGTCGTGATCCTCACGATCGACCCCGAGGTGTCGGTGCGCATGTGGCTCATGGCGGACTACCTGCACGAGGTCGCAGCGCTCGATGCACGCACCTGCCCCTTGCCGGCTGAGATCGCGGAGTGGATCGGCAACGCCCGCGTCGAGATCATGCCGATCTCGCGCGGCACGCCGGACTGGACCTTGATGTCGTTCTGGGCGCATCCCGAGCGTGTGCTCAACGCCGATGCGCGCGCGGCGACGTCGGGCTTCGCGCGCCAGTCGAGCGAGGTCGTGAACCGCGTCGTCTGCGACGTACGCCGCGACCTGGAGTCAGGAGCGTGGGACGAGCGCCACGGTCATCTCCGCTCGCAGAGCGAGTTCGACGCGGGCCTGCGGCTGATCGTCCGAGACGTGTCTCGCTAGGCCGACTCGTTCACGAGGGATCACCACGCTCGCCTAGCCGTCGTCCGAGGTGGCCGCCGTGTAGATGACCACGGTGCCCGGCACGGCGCGCAAGCGAGTTCGTCCGGCGTCGTCGAGATCGAGCTCCGTGTCGAACGTGCGCAGGAGTTCCAACACGTGGGCGCCGCTTTCCTCGACGTGCTCGACGTGCATCATTCCGGACGCCACGAGCGCATCGGACTGGCGGGCGATGAACGCGTCCGGCAGATCGGCGACCCACGCTTCGATCAGTTCCATCGCACGCGGCCGCAGATCCTCCGCAATCCCGGCGCGTCGCCCGATCCATCGCCCGACGTGGCCGGCGAGATCATCGCGACCGTTCACGACCAGGGGACCGGCGCGGCCGGACCAGAGAAGGCTGTGGCCGAAGATGTCGAGCTGCGTGCGACCGCGGACGGACTCTGGACGGATCGTGTCGTGCTGCTCGTCCGTGAGAACGCGATAGACCTCCGCGAAGTAGGCGCCCTTGAGCGCCGACTCGTCGACGAACTTCTCGAGGGCGTACGTGGAATCGTCGTACGCCTCGAGGCGGCGTGACTCGCGCGTCGAGTAGTCGAGTGTGATGCGTTCGAGCGCCGCCCGCTGCTCGTCCGAGAGCGGGAGCTCCACCGCGTCGAGCGTCGCAGCCATTGCGTTCGACATAAACCCCGGGTGGGTGAACGCACTGTTCACGGCTTCGCCGGCGACCTTGGCCTGCGCGAGCTTCATCCCGGCTGCGACAAGAGGTCCGTTGTGGCGCTGGATCGCGCCGATCGTCTCCGCCGGGAGTTCGTTCTGCGGGCGCCCGTCCGCAAGGGCGGCGGCGAGCTCGTCGATCAGCGGCGGCATATTCGACATGCTGGTCGCAATGACCTCCCAGTCGACGTCGGCCAGCGCCTCGGCAACGCCCTCGGGTCGGAACGCGGGGTAGCCCGTGTCGGTCGCCCCGGGAGCCTCCGCCGGCGCTGTCGCCGCCGCCAGTTCCTCGGTGAGCGACGCCACCTTCGCGTTGGCTGCGGCCAGTTCCTTGCGCGCCTCCGCGGCGTCTGCCTCGGCCTGCTGAACGCGGCGCTTCTCGCTGGCGAGATCGCGTTCGAGTTCGGTCGTGCGGTCGGCAAGTTCGCCAGCCTCCTGCATCTGCGCCTCGGCCTCCACAAGCGCGGCGTCGGCCGCCACACTCTGTGATCGATAGACGTAGATCCCACCGATCGCGAGGCACATCAGCATCGCACCAGCCATCACGGGGGCAGCAGCACGCATCGTTCTCGTTCTCCCATCGAGCGCCGGACGGGCGCTACGCCTCGACTCCAACCGGGCTGCGCCCGGCGGGTTCGTGGAGAGTACGCCGACTCCGCGCCCGATGCGCCGACGGAAGCGACCGCGCGGTAGCCTGCGGGGGATGAGCCCCAACGACCGCGACCCCGAGACGGCGCGCGCGCGTATCGAAGCAGCGTTCCCCGACCTGCACCCGCGGGAGGTCCGCTACTTCGGCGAGGGTCACGATTTCCGGATGTTCGAGGTCGACGAAACGTGGTTGTTCCGGTTTCCGAAGCGCGATGCGGAGATCGTGCGACTGCAGCGCGAGGTCGCGCTGATGGATGCGCTCGCCGATCGACTTCCCGTCGCGGTGCCGCAGTACGAGTTCCGCGCGGCGGACGTGGCGGGCTATCGCAAACTGAACGGACTCGAGATGGTCGGACAACCCATCCGGCCGGCGTTCGCGGCATCGCTAGGCGAGTTCGCCGCCGCGCTGCACGCGATCGAGGTCGATGAGCTCACGCTCCCCGGCGAGTTGGACACGGGCGGCCTGCAGCGCCAGCGCGACGACGTCGCCGCCGGGCTCGCTGCCTCAGTTTCGGTGCTCGATCCGGACACGTACGCGAGGTGCGAGACACTGCTCAAGGCGCCGGTGCCCGGACCACGCGACGCGCCGCGGCGTCTCGTGCACAACGACATCTACCCGGCGCATCTGCTCCTCAACGACGACGGCACCATCCGTGCCGTTCTTGACTGGGGCGACGCCGTGCGCGGCGCCCCCTCGGCGGACTTCGCCGTCGCGTACTTCTGGGGTGGCCAGCCGTTCCTGCACGCGGCGCTCGAGCGCTACGCCGGCGACATCGACGTCGACGACGCATTCGAGGCACGCGCACGCTTCGGGGGCCTCTGCCAGGCGATCGCGTACCTCACGTACGGCGCGCGAACCGGCGAGACCGAGTACGTCGAGTGCGGGCTCGAGTCGTTGCGACGCATCGGGCGGGGATAGCCCAGCACATGCGGCTTGGCCCTGCGACCGGTCCGCCTTGATCGGTCCGCCTTGATTCGGCGGCGGTGATCCAGCGTCTTGGGGCGTCACCTATGATGAACGCGTGAGAGACCGAGGGATCGTCGTCCTCCTCGCGGGCCTCGTGGCGTTGGTCACGGGAGGCGTCATCGGCGTCGTGGTACTGGGCAGCGACCGATCGATCCGCCGTGACGCCAGCGGACGGATCGACTACGCCGCGCAGCCGGGCGGCATGGAGACAGACGACGCCACATTCACGCGCGTTGCACGCGACGGCACGACGGAGATCACCGCCGACGACATCGTCGATGGCGAGGACGAGGAAGCGCGACGGGCGAAACGGATGGCCGGCGGCCCGTCCGCGTCGTCGCCGCGCCCGAAGGAAGGCAGCGTCACGCCGCGCCCGCGCGTGACGCCGGTCCGCCCCGCCATCTCGCGCCGGCACTTCCGGCTCGCGGCGTCGGACACGCTCGAGCGCGCGGTGACCCAGGGCGACTGGACGATCGCCGACGGCCGCGCGACCGCGACGGCGAGCTCCGTCTCCGGCGGCGCCGCGCTCACGCTCCCGACGTACTACGCAGAGATCGAACGCCTGACGATCCGCGGTGGCCTCGACGCCGAGTCCCCCTACAACTTCCGCGTGCAGGTCGGCCCCGTGAGCCTGATCTTCAATTGGGAGGTCGCCCGGGAGAACCACTACCGCATGGGCACACGGCGCACCGCGAAGCGGCCGCCGGCGCTGGTCCCGGGCCAGGAGCACGAGATCGTCTTGGAGCAACGCGATGACATCGTCCACCTGAGCGTCGACGGCGAAGCGCTTTGGGAGGCCAAGGGCACGCTCCACGGCCCCGTCACCGTCTACCCCGCCGGCAGCACGATCTTCGTGCGCGAGATCGTCGTCAAGGGCCGCGCGGTCCCGGACGTCGAGGTGACCGGCCCCGCGTATCCGCTGCAGTAGCGGACCTGCTCCGCGGCGCGGCAGAGGGGCTCACTCGGACCGATACTCCAGAGTCGACGCGTTGCGAGGTGTCCACACCCGTGTGTCGGCGCCGGAGACGTCGCCGCTCTCGAACTCCAGGCGGATGAACGGCTCGGGCTCATCGCCGAGGACCTGCCGCTTGCACTTCACGGTCAACAGTCCGGTCTTCGAGTTGTAGCGGACGTTCCAGTGGGCACTGCCACGCCAGTACCGATCGACGCGTCCGCGCCAGTTCCATACCCCGCGGCGCTTCGTCCAATGGCGGCTCCCGGCTGAGATCCAGAGACTCCGGCCGGCGAGCGTCCCCGGTCCGATACGCAGGAACATCCCGTCCGCCCGCGGGTTGAGACTCGCCGGGGTGCCGTCAGCGTCGAGAAGCCGCGCACGGAGACGCAGCCGAGTGCGTTTTCTGGGACCGTATCGAACCCGACCCGCGAGCGTCTCAACTCCGACCTGGCCTCGGCTCACGATGGGCTCGGCCTCGGTCCAACCCGAGACGTCCCCCGAGTTCCGCGTGCGCAGTCGATAGGTCAATGCGCCGACCGGAGTCAGTTCGGAGTGGGACGCTGTCGTGTTCGGCTCGCGGAGGACGTACGGGAACGAGAGATGGCTCGCCGGCCACCACGGGCCTCCGTCGCTGCTCCACTCGAGGTCGAATGCCTCGTTGCCGCGCCACGGAGTTGCGGTGTCCCAGCTCAACGAGACGTCACCGTCGGCCAGCACGCTGGCCGTCAGATCGATCGGCGTGGGTGGACGCGTCCGACCGCTGGCGAACGCCGAACGCAGTGCTCTGCCGTCGGGCAGACGGGCGCGCACGTGGTAGCCGTACGCGCCGTCTCGCTCGAGATGGGCGTCGTGGAACTGCGCCGAGTCGCCCGGTGCGAAGGTCGCGACGACCGTCGCCTCCGGTGACTCCCATCCTGCGAAGGCTTGACCGTGGGGATCTCGCAGTAGCTCGTAGTGTGTCGCCGAGGCCTCGAACGGCACGAACGAGACGAGTAGACCGGAGTCTCCGTCGCTCTGGACGCTCGGAGCCGCCGCCGGCTCGGAGTACGCCGGCGCCAACCGTGCGACCCATGTCTCGACGCCGCTCCGGTGCGTGCCGCGGACGGGGAACGACGGGAACAGCGCGTCGTCCCTGATCGTGCCCGCCACGACCGGGGAGCCGTCGGCGGAGATGGTGAACACGTCGAGTCCTCCCGGGGCGGCATCGACCGACCGCTCGTCGATCACACTCCCGTCGAGGTCGAGCTGTTGCAGTCTCGTTCCACGCGCGACACGGAGCGCGCCGTCGTCTCCACGTCGCACGACCGGCGTGTAGGGCCCGCCGTAGGTTGACGAGACGATCTGCGAGCCGTCCGCGCTCAGCTGGGTCAGCACCAGCTCGGTCCCGAGCGTGTGGGGCGCTCCCCCGACCACGGGGTAGCCGGCGGCATCGGCTCGCCCCACCGCCAGGATGCGATCGTCTTCGTCGCAGAACACCTCGACGAACGCGTCGTAGCCGCGCCCGCCCACGTAGGTCGCAAACGTCGGTTCATCGTCGATGTCCAGACCCACGACGAAGGCGTCGCTTACGTCGGATCCTCCGCCTCCTCGCTCCGGCTGAACAGCGCCGAGCACGGGGAAGTCGAGCGACGACGTGTAGCCCACGATACGCGTGGCGCCATCCCGCGTCAGCGCCACGCTCGTGGCAAGGTCGACCCAAGAGCCGCCGAGGTACGAGGAGAGCTGCAGGTCCTGTCCGTCGGGCGAGATGCGCGCCACGAAGCCGTCGATCCCGACTGAGTAGGGACTCGGTGCATTGGCGCTGGCACTCTGGAACGCGCGGGCCAGCGGCAGATCGAAGGACCGTGTCGTGCCGACGAGAGTCACGGCGCCATCGGCGCCAAGGGCAATGTCGCGCACGACATCCTCGCCGGATCCGCCGTAGAACGTGGACCACTCCAGCGAACGTCCGTCGGGAGCGATGCGGGTGACGAAGCCCTCGGAGACGCCGGGGAACCCCGCCTGTAGCGCGGCTTCCGTCGGGAAGAGCACCGACTCGGTGTCACCCGCGACCACGACACTCCCGTCATCGTCCACCGCCAGGGCGCGGGGTTCGTCGCGCCAGTGCCCGCCGAGGACCACGAGCCACTCCGTCGTCCCGTCACTCCCGATCTTGGTGACGAAGACGTCGCCGCGACCACCCGGACCGCGCTGCAGCGTCGGAGAGACGCCGTCGTGCACCGATGCGTCGGTGACTCCTGCCAGGTACGTGGCACCCGACGCATCCACCTCGATGGCGGTCGGACGCTGTTCGCCCTCGCCGGCCACGAAGCGCGCGTACGGGTCGTCGTCGGCTCGCGCGGACGTAGCGGCGAGACCGAGAAGCAACGCGACGGCGGTGGCTCGAACGGACACGGGGGTTCCCACCGGGGTATGGGCCAGGTGCTGCCCCGCTTTCGCAAGCGCGAACCACGCTGCGCGCGCGCAGTGCACTCCAAGGCTGCGATCGGCTCGATCTGACCGACGACCTCCCGCTTCCGCGTCGACTCATGCGTTCGCCGCGCGGTGCCGGACGTCGACGTGACCGACGCGGGTTCGCGAGCAACCCGCTAGGCTGTCGACCACGATGTCGTGGACTCGCTTCCTGCGCTCTGCCGTTGCGACCATCGCCCTGTGCGCCGCTCCGGCGCTCTCCGCGGTCGAGTCGCTCGAGGTCCAGGTCAACCGCGCGATCGATCGGGGCGTGGCTCGCGTCCTGGCCCATCAGACCGACGCCGGCGCGTTCCCCGTCGAGGGGTTGAAGCAGTACCCCGGTGGAACAACCGCTCTGTCGCTCTACGCGCTCGTCAAGTCGGGGGTGGATCCCGACCGCGTCGAGCTGAAGAGCGCGCTCGCGGCGATGGAGCGCGAGCCTCTCGAGCTCACGTACGACGTCGCTACACGAATACTGGCGTTGCATGCCCTCGGCGACGGGCGTCACTCCGCGCGAATCCGAGAGCTGGCGGACTGGCTCGTCGCGCGCTTCCTCGCGGACAAGCGCCTGTGGGACTACCCCGGCATCCACGCGGATCTCTCGAACACGCAGTTCGCCGTGCTCGGGCTGTGGGCCGCCGAGCGACATGGACACAAGACGTCGCCGGAGATCTGGACCGCGCTGCTCGAAGTCGTCCCGGCTCATCAGCGCCGCAACGGTGGCTTCGCGTACACGACCGAGGCCGGACATCGCGAAGCGGGCGGCATGACGACTGCCGGGATCACGATCCTGGAGTTGGCGCTCCCTCGCGCGCCGGCGTCAGTCCGCAAGTCTCGAATCGGTGCCGCCGCGAGAGCCGCTCTCGCGAAGGGCTGGAGCTATCTCGACGAGCGTTTCTCGGGACTCGAACACCCGATCCTGACGAACGCGTCCCATCACTGGTTCGACGAGTACTACCTCTACGGGATCGAACGCGTCGCCGCTCTGACGGATCGACGCGAGATCGCCGGTCGAGATTGGTATCGCGAGGGTGCCCTCGACCTCGTCGCGGCGCAGAACGAGAACGGCGGCTGGGGCCGGCTGGACGCCACGTGCTTCGCGCTCCTGTTCCTGCGCCGAGCGACGTTCACGACCATGGAGCGCGCCGTTGCGCCCGTAGCAGGCGAGGGCGTGACTCCGATCTCAGCGCCTGCGCGCGTGCGCCCACGGTCCAACGTCCCGTTCATCCGGCGCTGGCTCACGCTCGGTCCGTTCGACGATGCGGACGACTTGCTGCTGCACAAGGCCATCATCCCCGAGGAGCGCGCAGCGCCGCGCCGCCGCGGGACTCAGGGCGGGCGCCGGTGGTTGGAGTTCCGGAGTCCCGGCAACTTCGTCGACTTGCGCGACGCGGCTGGATCCGGCGATCACCAGATCGTCTACGCGTTCACGTATCTCCACGCCACGCGCGATGTCGAGACTCTGCTCTGGGTCGGGCACGACGATGCCGCGCGGCTCTGGATCGACGGCGAGCTCGTCCACGACTTCCACTACCACGAGTTCCCCGGTCACGATTCGTACGCGTTTCCGATCTCAATGAAGGCCGGCAGCACGCATCGGGTCCTGTTCAAGGTCGAGAACTGGGGCGGAGGACACGGCCTGTACGCGCGGCTCGCGGACACCGACGGTCGGTGGCCCGAGGGCGTGCTGCCGTCACTCGCCGCGGCGGATCGCGAACTGTCCGCGAACGTCCTCGCGCACCCGGAGCTACTGGATCTACCCACGTTGCTCGAACACCTGCCGACCGCACGTCGGCGGGAACAGACGTTCAACGATGCGCGCTCGATCGGCACTGTCGCCATGACCAAGCAGTACGGCCACTACCCGTACTGGGTGGGCGAGTCGAATCGACTGAAGGACCGCAGCGTGCCGCGCCCCGGTGGATTCGGGTGCCTCGGTCTGCATCCGAACGGCGAAGGGGACGGGATGAGTGCCCGTGCGTTCCGCAAGGTGCGGGTTCCCGACGCCGGCGGAGTCCTCCGCGTGCGAGCCGCGGGCTGTGCGCACGCGGGTGAACGAGCGGACGCGATCGTGCGGACCGGGATCTTCGACGGAGAGCTTCACTGGCTCGCCGAGGGGCTCGTCGGCGCACCGAAGACACCGGGCGCAGACGGATGGCAGGTGTTCGAGTCAGACATCTCCGAGTACGCCGGCCGCGACGTGCTGCTGATCGTCGAGGCGGCGACCGGCGGGTTGGAAGGCTGGTACTACGAGGGCGTCTTCCTCGACGAGATGTCACTGGTCCCGGTCCCCAAGTAGCGGCGAATTGCAGCCGACCCTCAGGGGTTGTGGGTTGCCGCGACGGGCTTCCAGTAGCTGAGCGTCGCTGTCGTCAGCACGAAGTCCGCGAACCACGCCAGGGCGATCATGACGGTAGCGAGCGCGCCCATCTGGAAGTTCGGCGCAAAGTCGCTGAGCAGCAGCGTGCCGAAGCCGATGACGAGCAGCACGGTCGTCAGGGAGAGCGCACCGCCGACGCGATGCACGGCCGCCGCCAACGCCGCCTCTGCGGTCGCGCCCGACTGGTGAGCGCGCACGAACTTCGTGAACAGGTGCACCGTGTCGTCCACGCAGACCCCGAGCGCAACCGACGACACCAGGATCGCCGGTCCGTCGAGCGCGACATCGAAGAGGCCGAAGAAGCTGATCGGCACGATGATCGGTAGCACGTTCGGGATGAGGCTCACGAGCGCCAGTCTCAGCGACCGGAAGATCAGCCCGATCACGAGCGTGATCAGACCGAGCGCCAGCAGCATCGACTTGACAAAACCGGTCGCGAACAGGTGCGTCGTCCGTGCGAAGAGCACCGACTTGCCCGACACGGTCACTGCCGCGACTGCCTCATCGGCGGCCGGCTGACCGAGGGAAGCGCCCAGGACCGGGAACTCCGTCCGCGCGATCTCCTCGATGCGCTCGAACGCCGCTCGGTGGATCGCTGACGACGCCTGCCGGACGCGCCCCTGCATCCGGAAATGCGTGCGGCTCGCCGAGAGCTGT
Source organism: Planctomycetota bacterium (assembly GCA_021776825.1). GTDB lineage: Bacteria > Planctomycetota > JAJSAM01 > JAJSAM01 > JAJVHW01 > JAJFFG01. The sequence goes on along the minus strand of JAJFFG010000117.1, from coordinate 35,145 downwards.
GTGGACAGGTTCTCTCCCGGCCGGGCACCGTTCTCGTACTGCAGGTAGTACTGCGCCATCAGCTGCGCCGAGGTCTGCGGCGGCGTGTACGACCACTCCTCGATGAACTCGTCGTACGAGAGTCGCGCCGGCCGCACGTCGGCGGGCACGTCGCCCTCCACGGGCACGCGGTAGAACGCGGCGGCGTTCTCGTGCTGCACCTGGTGGATCTTGCGCAGGATGTCGAGCGGGCTGAGCAGGTCCGACACCGCTGACATCGGGTTCGCAGGATCGCTCATCTCTTCACGCAGGCGTGCCTCGAAGGCATCCAATGCTGTGAGGAATTCGGTCGACACACCGATGCGCGACGCGTTCCAGCGGCTCTCCCGATCGGCGAGCTGCGTCAGGGTCTCGACGTCGCCGGGTGCGAGTGGATCGAAGTCCTCCGGGTAGCGGCCTGCACCGAGCTCACGCATGCGCAGCGCCTCGAGCTGCTCCGAGTCCTTCGTGGTGAAGGCGACGTCCTCGTCGTCCGCGCCGATGCCGGTGAACACGATCTCCAGATCGCCGACGCCGCCCATGCGCTCCTCGATCCAGTGGAAGTCGGACATCGTCTTGTTGTCGTCCGGGAACATGCGCCGGAAGTCCGAGTCGATCTCGATCTGCGAGAGTCCGTACGCGGAGACGAGAAACACGACGCCGGCCGCGGCCAAGATCGGCTTGCGATACGCGACGATCGCGCGGACCAGACGAGCTGAGCGTTCCTTCGTGAAGAGTTCGACGCCACCGGACTTCGCCGTCGCCCGCTTGTGATGCGGCACGAGCGACAGGAGCGCGGGCACGAAGGTCATCGAGAGCAGGAATGCGAAGATCGTCCCCAGGCCAGCCATGGAGCCGAGCATCTGCACGGGTTCGAGGCCACTCACCGTGAGTGAGTAGAAGCCGATGGCGGTGGTCAAGGACGTCAGCGAGACCGGCAGCGCATTGCGACGGATGACCTCGATGATCAGCTCGCGTTTGTCGTCGATCTCGCGTCGCAGATACACCCATGCGGCGACGAGGTGGATGGCGTCCGCGATGCCGACGGCGGTCAGCATGTTCGGGGACATCATCGTCAGGTTGTTGAGCAGGTTGCCGTTGGTGAACGTCAGCCCGATCATCGCCATGATGCTGCCGAAGACGACGCCGAGCGGAGCGGCGATCCCGGCGAAGCTGCGGAACACGATCGCGAGTCCCAGGAGCAGGACGAGGAACATGATCGGGACGTACTTCGCGTCGCCGAGGCCGACCTCTTCGAAGTTGCGCTCGAAGAACGGCACTCCGCCGAGCTTGAACTCGTAGGGCGAGATCGCCTGGGGCGCGAACCCGGCGGGCGCATCGACGACGTCCATCGGATCGGTGCGATCGACAAAGCCACCACCGCCGACCGGCGAGTACTCGAACCACTTGCGCACCGCTGCGGCGTCGTCGTCACGGATCATGCTGCGCGTGGGATCGAACAGTTCGAGACGTCGCGCGCGCTTCTCCGGTCCGTCCGGCAAGGCGTCGGCCTCGGCGACGAGCGTCGTGAACTCGGGCGTCGTGATCGACAGTCCCTTCTCCACGCGGAGGAAGTGCTCCAGCCCGCGCACCGACGAGCGCTGCACCATGACCGAGTGCAGCGTGGGGCCGGCCTGACGTGCGCGCTCGTCATCGCCGAACGACGCCTCGAGTTGCGCCTCGCTGAGTCGGGGACGCAGGACCTGCACCTGGATCGCGGTGGTGTCGCCGTTCTCCGAGACGATCGTGCCGAGCAGCCGTGGTTCGCCGATGTGATCGTCGAACTTCGCTCCCGGTCCGAGCACCTGCCGCACTCGGTCCTCGCCGATGCGTTGCGCCGAGCGTTCAGCTCCGAGCACCGCGATCATCCGCTCGACGAGATCGTCGTCGGACAGCGCGCCGACGTCGCCGACGACGAGGTCCGAGATGATCAGCCCGTCTTCGGTCGCGTCACCGTCGGCGATCGCACCCCAACGGATCCACGGGTTCGACGTGAGGCTACGCACGTGCCGCACGCCGCCCACGGTCAGGAAGCGCTCGGTCAGGCGGGAGATCGTCTCGAGCGAGCCGCGGCCGAACACTCCGAGCGGGTCCTCGGTCTCCTGGAAGGTGACCATGACGAAGTCCTCGGCGACGAACCGATCCTCGATCTCGTAGTAGGTCTCGACCGCCGGATCGCTCTCGCCGAACCAGATGTCCATGCTCGGGTCGAACATCATCGGCGGCGCGTTGCCGGAGCCGTTCGACGGATCGTGCAACCCAGTCAGGCCAGCGGTGAACGTCCCGACGCGGCTCACGCCCGAGGCAAACACGAGCGCCACGAACGCCAGCAGGGCGAGTGTCAATGGCCAACGCCAGCGGTACGTGAGCTCGGCGAACCGAGTCTCGCGGTCGGTGTTTCCAAGAGGGGTCATCGTGGCGCTCCGCGTGTCTTCGCGTTGTGGCGGGTCAGAAGTCCCAACGCAGTCCGATCGAGACGGACGTGTTGTTGGGGAAGAGGTCGAACAGCGTGCGACCGTTGTCCGGCTGGTGGAACACCTGCGCGCTCACGAACGCGGTCAGGTCCTCATCGATCGATCGAAGCGTGCGCTCGGCGATCAGCTCGTAGATGCGCTCGTCCTCGTCGAGGTCGACGAGGGCGCGCAGTTCGACGGACGAGCGGGCGAAGTCGTTGCCTTCCCAGAACAGGCGCAGCACGACGTCGTTCTTGAACGGCCGGAACTGGCTCGCCGCATCGTCGGCGCCGGTCTCGCCGGCGACCTCGACCATCGCGGTGAGCTGATCCAGGTCGCTGAACACGCGGTCGAACGCACGGTCCACGCCCCCGACGTACGCGAGGTAGTCGTCGGGCGTCGGCACGGGCGCGTTCGAGAACGAGTACGCGTCCTTGTAGACCACCTCGGCCTTCAGCGTCAGCTTGCTCAGGAACTCGCCGAGCACGTCCTCGTTCGGGACGCCGCGGATGCCGGCGCCGATGTTCGTGACGCCGTAGTACACGGGCGCGACCTCGCGGCGCCGCGGCGCGAACGTCGGTGTGCGCTCGGGTCCGTGCGAGACCACGAGCTGCGTGTCGGAGTTGATGGCGGCTGTGTTCAGGACGGTCTGGAAGCGCGCGCCCCAGAAGTGTCCTTCTGAGCCGCTCGGCTCGAAGCCGCCCGCCGCGCGGAACGGCTGGGTCGCCGTCCCGAACGAGAAGCGACCGTCGTCTTCGGGGAACTCGGTGCGGCGGAACGCGGGCAGCGCGTACAGCGACAGCGTCGGCTCGGCGAACGTCTCGCCGCCCGCCCACTGCTTGCGGATGCGGACACCCGCCTCGCCCAGCCGATCCGGATCGAGGAAGTCGCTCCCGAGATCGCGCCGGTTGATGACGTCGATCGGGTTGTAGGTGTCGACGATGCCCCAGTTCTCGACGAACTGGCCGACGCGCAGCTCGACGCCGTCGCCCTCGAACGTGACGTACGCCTCGTAGGGCTCGAAGCGCTCGAGCTCTCCGTGGAGCGCCTCGACGAGCAGCCGCGGACGGACGTATCCGGTCAGGCCGTTGCCGAGTCGGAGATCGATCTCGACCTCGGCGCTGATCAGCAACTGTTCGTCGTCACGTCCGCGCCGTCGCTCTCGGGCGTAGCGCTTGCCTTCGATCTGCACAAACCCGGTGATCCCGCGGATCCACGTCCGCCCGGTGGACGTCGTCGCGGCGCTCTCCGGAACATCGCCGAGAAGATCGCCGAGCCCCTCGTCGTCCGGGCCAACACCGTCCAGCCCGATGTCGTCCCGCACGGCACGGCTGGCCGCGGGCTCCTCCACGTCGGCCTCGAGATCATCGAGGATGTCGTCGATGTCCTGCGCGTGTGCCGACCCCGCGAGCAGCGCGAACACCACACCCGCGGCGACGAGCGAACGGTGGGGAGACGTGGTCACTTCTGCAACGCCTGCGTCGTGAACATCGTCTCGGGGAGATTCGACCGGGGCTTCCCGGTCTTCTTGCTCGTGTAGAGCGAGAGGTTCAGGAAGTAGCGCTCCTGAGCGAGCAGGGTGCGCTTGCCCGTCTGGTGGTTCGTCATGTCGATCGTGAACGCGCGCCAGAAGCGGCCGTGAAGCTGCTTCCAGTCGCGCGAGTCGCGCGTCTTCAGGTGCTTGCCGGCCTTGTCGTAGTAGTCGATGCGCTCCTGCCGGAACCCGTCCACGCTGTAGAGCACCTCGAGCCGCGAGTACCCGGTGTCCGAGTACGTCGGCGTGGCGCCGAGCTTGTAGACCTCGATCGACTCCTCGCCGCGCGTGAGCGTCGTCTTTCCGAGAAAGCGCCACTCGTACTCGACGGGGTCGAGGGCGCCGAGGTCCTCATACGTGAACTCGGTGCCCTGGAAACTCGCGGTGTTGTTCGCCCCCGACACGCGGCGCACGCGCTTGTTGGCGGGCAGGTACAGCCAGTTGTCGTCGGAGCTGCCGGGGTTCTCGAAGGTGAGCGCCGCAACGCCCTTGATCTCGGCAGGCGAGAGGAAGCGGATGATCAGCTTGTCGCCGTCGTCCGCGCGCTCGTACGCCATCCGCGAGAACGTTCGCTCGACCGAGTCACCGCCCGCGTCATAGAGCGTCATCCGGCCGCGCGTGACCTCGTCGCGCCAGCCACGGTCGTAGAGGTCGGCGTGCGTCGCGATCACCTTGCCGGCGGCGTCCGCATCCGCGACGTCGAACGCGGGAGTCTCCGGCACGGCGACGCCGGAGGTGTTCTCGGAGTCGGCGGCGATGCCCAGCGCAGCGACGCCCACCAGGGCGAACGCAGCGATCGAGGTGCGGTTCGTGTTCATCGTTCCCTCTCCTTCTCCGACGGGGCCCCTCTTCGACGGGGCAGCCCGCCTCGGCTCGCCAGAGATACTTGACCACTCGAACAATAACTCGATGGATATTTTGATCGATCGAGCAAAAAAGACGGCCAGCCCTCAGCGGCGTCGCAGGCGACGGGCTACGTGAGGCGCTCGAGCGCGGCGCGGAGCACGTCGTCGAGGAACTCGTCCGAGACATCGGCACGAGCCAGGAGAGCCATCCCGGCCGTCGACGCCATGATGAGCCGCGTCAGTGCCCGCGTGTCGGTGCCGTCGGGCAGCTCGCCCGCGCGGCGCGCCTCCTCGAGGACACCGTGGTACATGCCCTCGAACATCTGGATGCGCGCGCGGATCAGAGCGGCCAGGGGACTGTCCGAGCCGCCGACCTCCGAGATGGTCTGGATCATCAAACAGCCTCGGCATTCGCCTTCGGTGAGGCTCGCGCGCATCGCGACGAGCGCGGCCCGGACCCGCTCCAGGGGGGTGCCCGATCCCTGCAGCGCCGCGAACGCCGGCGCCATCTCTTCGTCGGCGTAGAGCTCCAGCGCGCGGGTGAAGATCGTCTCCTTCGAGCCGATCGCGTTGTAGAGACTCTGGCGCCCCACGCCGGTGGCCTCTTCGATGTCGGCCATCGAGGCACGGGCGAACCCGTTCTTCCAGAACGCCCCCATCGCCGCGCGCAGCGCTTCGGTCTCGTCGAACAGGCGTGGGCGTCCAGCCATGGCTGGGTCCTACCGTCCGCAAACTTGACCTAGCAGTCAACTTAAAGCGGGAGACCGGTGCTTCGAAGTGAGCGCCGACGACGAGTGTTGGGATTGACGCCCGGGGCGCCTCCGGCCACGCTGGGGTCATGGGTGTGCGGACGATCGGTGGCGTGGCGGTGTTGGCTCTGGTCGCCGGGTCCGTCGGGTACTCGCTGCGCGGGGTGGTCGACGAGCCAGCGAGTCCGGCCGAACCGATGCCTGCGCCACATGCCATCGACGTCGAGCCCGAGCCGAGGCGCGTGCGGACCCGTCGTCCTCCCGACGCACCCGAGGCACGCCAGACGCACGACGCGGACGCGCCGCAACGGACCACCACGTGGCGTCCCCCCACACCGGCCCGGATCGAGGGCCTGGACATGTCGCGCGCAGAGGCACGTGCGCGCATCGCCGAACTGCTCGAGAGCGCCCGCGCCGACGCGGACACCGACCGAGTCCGCATCCTGCTGCAGGTCGCCTACGAGAGCCGCACCGCGGCCGGTCGCCGCCTGGTGCTCGATGCGATGCTGAGCGACGACGTGGGCTTCGACGTCAACGACCGCGACGGGTTCTTCCTGCAGCTGCTCGGCGACGAACCCGCCGCGGACGTCGGGGCCGCCGCGCTCGCCCGGCTCCGCTTCGAGCTCGATCGTGGCGAGAACGGCCCCGGCTCCGTTGGCGGCTACGTCCAGCTCGTTGGTATCGCGGGAGGGACCGAGGGACGCGCGTTCCTCGACGAGTTGCGAGTGTCTCGCCACAGCTCTCTCCGCAGCCTCGCCGCGTTCGGGCTGGCCGCGACGGGTGACCCAACGGTGATCGTCGAGTTGGCGCGTGAGCACGACTTCGGCCGGAACCTCCTCGAGCCATTCATGGAGGCCGCCGAAGACCGTGCGCTGCCCGCGCTGCGCATCGCCGTTCTGGATCCCGACGTGCGCCTGCGGACGCGCTCGGAGATCGCCCAACTGCTCGTTCGGGACGGCACGGCAGAGGACTTCCTGCTGATGGATCGCGTCTGGGACGCGGGTTATCCGAACGCGGCAATCAGCGCGTACGGAAACATGAACGGGCCCCCGGCTGACGCCGCGGCGCTTCAGCGAGCTCGCAACCGTGTCTACGCGGCCATCGACGACGAGGAGTTTGACGAGGGGGCGCGCCGCAACGGCTTCTACCTGATGGAGTACGAGGAACTGTTCCAGACGGAACGCGCCGCGACGCTCCTCACGTCGTTCCTGGCGCGCAATGACCAGGAGTACTGGGAGCACGCCGCACGAGCGGCGCTGCGTGAGACGCAGAAGCGCCTGCGACGCAACGAGGTCGCCGAGCGGCGCTGACCGCCACGACCGCGCGGCTCAGTCGTCCGCGTGCGTCTGCTCGAGGTGGGCCAGTTCGCGGTCGACGCCGGAGTCGCGCGCGGCGGCATCGACCCGCGCTGACTCGATGCGATCCCGAAGGTCCTCCGTGTCGGCGCCCTTCGGACAGCTCAGCTCGAACCGAGGGTTCAGCGGCCCGCGCATCACGGTGACGATGAGCGCCCCGTCCTTCAGCGCCGTCTCCTCGATCTCGATGCACGCGACGGACTGCACGGCGATGCGCCGCCCCAGGCCGAACACGACGAGCGCGTTCGCGAACCAGTAGGACTGCGTCACGAACACCTTCGGTCCGGCGACCACCAGCATCAGCGTTGCCATCGCGAGACCACCGGTCAGCACCCACGGATTCCAGCCACGCGAGACGAGCACGATTCGCAGGGGTGCGAAGAGCACGACAGCCTTCCGCCGCACGCGGAGGCGCACACCGGGGAGGACGGTCGTCGGGGCGCGCAGCTTCGCCTTCGCGTGGGGCAGGGCTTTCATCAGCCGATGCGTCAGTCGGCCCCACCAGCCGAGTTTGCCGGGGTTGAAGTAGCGCACCATCGCGATCACGGACCAGACCGCTCCCAGGAAGTAGAAGTAGGAGGCCGTGAACAGTTCGGTGGGCAGGACCTTCTCGGGAGTCCAGCCCCGCAGCATCGTGAGCAGTCCGCCGAGCGGGACGATGGCAACCGCGGCGACGACTCCGATGATCAACCACAGGCAACCAGCCGTCGTCTTGTCGGTCTGTCCGAGCCGCCAGTCGACGAGCGGCAGGGACTCGGGGTCAAACGGCTCGGGCGGGTCGGCCATGGTCGTCACGGTAGGCGGGACGTCGCGTCTCGGCAGACGGAGTTCCGGCGGGCCGTCAGTCGCGCGCGGCGTCGCGGAGTCGCTGCAGACGCAGAACGCGAACGTGCAGGTCGTACGGATGCGGCAGCGGGATCACGGCGTCGGTCAGTTCGCGGTCGTAGCGCTCGGCCGCCGCGACGACCGCTTCGAGGTCGACACCGCTCGGCACGCCGAACCGCTCCATGAGGGCGATGACGCCGCGCGGAGGCCGGCCGTCCCGCCAGTCCTGCTCGAACTCGCGGAGGTACTCGTCGAGTGAGGCGCGCACGAGTCGCTCCACGGCGGTTCGCAGTTCTGGCGGCGCCCGGACCCCGCGGAGCCGGGTCCCGCGCGCCTCCAGCAGGCGCGCCGCGACGCTCAGGTCGGCCACCGCGACCGCGTCGTTCCACGTCTCGTCGAGACGAGCCGTGAGAGCGGCGTCTCGACCCTCGTCGGGTTGCGCACGGACCCAGCGTTCGACGCGCAACCGCCACCCGTGACCACGCCCGCGCTCCCCCGCCACCAACGGCCACACGACGTCGGGCTCCCGTGCCGCGAACGCCGCGAGCACCTCCTCGCGCAGCAGATCCAGCCGCCACAGACCGGAGAGGACGAAGAGGTCGCCGTAGTCGTCCTCGCTGTCCACCGCCGCGAGATCGAAACGTGCGCGCTCCTCCATCCAGGACGTGTCGAGGGCAGCCCAGCGCTCGGCACCGACGACGTCCCGCACATCAGCCCAGATCGTCCAGTAGCCGGGCCAGCGCTGTGGCTTCACCCAGGACTCGACTTCCGCGAGGTCGCGCTGCGACTGCGCAGCATCGGTGTGCCCGGACGTCTTCGATCCGCAGCCGGCGAGGAGAACGGCGCCGGAGAGGAACGCGACTCGAGCGGCGTGGTTTGGGCGTGCGGACAACGGTGATCTCCCGTGGAGCCCGATCGTAGTCGCTGCCCGCGTGGCTCAAGAGACCCGCAAGGGTCCCGGCGCCGGATGCCGCCGAATTGCCTGAACCCCGATCGCCGCCCACACTGTCTCTTCATCGTGAGTGCCGACCAACCCCCGATCCATGGAGCGTCCGACGACCTCCTCGCGCACGGTGTGTGGCTGCGGCGACTCGCCCGCGCGCTGACGGACGACGACAGTTCGGCAGACGACCTGACGCAGGAGGTCTGGCTGCGGACGCTCGGCCAGCCCGCGCCTCGGTCACCGCGCGCCTGGCTGGCGACGGTGCTCCGCAACGTGGTGTCGAACCGGCGACTCTCCGACTCGCGGCGAGCCGCCCGCGAGGCCGCCGTTCACGAGCAGCGACAGGTCCCGTCTCCCGAGACGATTGCCCAGCGTACCGAGGCCGCCGAACGCGTCGCGCGCGCTGTCGGTGAACTGGACGAGCCGTACCGCACGGTGGTCTACCTGCGGTACCTGGAGGGGCTCACGCCGCCCGAGATCGCCGCGCGCCTCGGCATCCCGCTCGAGACGGTGCGCACGCGTTTGCGGCGCGGGCTCGCTCTGCTGCGCCAGCGGCTGGATGCAGTGCATGACGGCGATCGCAAGGCCTGGTGCGTCTTGCTCGGCGCGCTGTCCGGTCCGGAATCGTCGATCAGTGCGGTGCCGCACGCGGCGTCCGCGTCCGCAGGTGTCGTCACCGTGGGGGCCATCGTCATGACCGCAACGCAGAAGCTCGTCGTCGCCGCCACGCTGGCGCTACTCCTGGCCGGAGGGATCTGGTGGGCGCAGGCCGACGACGAACCGGCCGCGTCGGAGGTCGTTGCGACTGTCCCGGAGTCTCCTGAGGACACCACCGCGTCGACCAAGAGCGCCGACCCCGAGAGTCTTCCGGAGACGGGTCGCCAGCGCGTGCAGTCTCCGGCGGTCGCGTCCACTCCAGACCCCCCGACAACGGTCAGAACGACGCTGCGAGCGCGCGTCATCGAGGACCGCACCGGGGTGCGGATCCGCGGCGCGCGAGTCCGACTCGGGCGATGGCGACAGGACGCCTACAAGGACGACGCACCAGCGGGCATCTCCGACGAGGAGGGCCTGGTCCGGATCACCGGTCTCACCGAGCAGCGCCACACGAGCTCCCGCTTCCTGGTCGTGGAACACGCGGACTTCGCGACAGCCGAGTTCAGCATCAAGGATCGCTGGCCGCACGGTGACACGTCGACGGAGATCGATCTCGGCAACCTGGCGCTCGAGGAGGGCGCGTTGGTCTCGGGACGCGTGATCTCCGGCAGCGGCACCGTCGTGCCAGGGGCCACGATCCTGTTCTGTCGCGAGACGCGAGCGTCGTCGCCGCCGAGGTTCCACCCGGCACAGTCGATCGAAGTCGCCACGACCGACGCTGAGGGACGCTTCACGCTCGAACACGTTGCCCCCGGCGTTGGCGCGTTCCGACACACCCTGTTCGCCCTCTCGGACGGGAAGTTCGGTTGGCGCTCACTGCCGGTCGTCGCGGGCCGCAAGGATCTCGTCGATCAGGACATCCCCCTCGCACCGACGGGTCGACTCTCGGTCGCCGTGCGCGGACCGGACGGGGCACACGTGCCGGAGTCGCGCGTCGTCGTGCACCCCCGCTTCGCGCCGGTGAGCGGCGACCCGCGGGCCAAGAGCACCCACGACCTGTACATCGGACGGGAGGACCTCCAGGACATCTTCATCGCCCGCACGACGGCGAGCGGCGCCGCCGAGTTCGCTCACCTGCCGGTGAACGGCGAGTCGGGCCGCTACGACATCACCGTCTGGGCGCCGGGCTCAGGACGCGCGGTCCAGGACGGCGTCATCGTCTCTGTCGGCGAGACGACGAACCTGATGATCGACGTGACGGGCGACCAACTCCTGTCGGTCTCCGGGGTCGTGCGCGATCGCGACGGGAGGCCGATCGCCGGCGCGAATGTCAAGTGCCGCGGAATCGAGGCGACGGCGGACGACCAGGGGCTCTACCGAGTCGCCGGCATCGACCGGGTGTCGCTCTCCAGCAACGCCTGGCTGGTGGCGAACGCGGACGGGTTCGCCCAGATCGAGCACCGGTTCAAGGCTCCCGAGAGCGGCGACCTCGAGGACCTCGACCTCGTGATGGACGCGGCTGTTCGTGTGCCCCTCCGCGCGGTGGACACGACGGGGAAGCCCCTCGAACGCGTCCAGTTCACGTTGCGGAACGACTTCGAGCTCAACGTGGTCGTGTTCACGGACGCTGACGGACGCGTCGATGTTCAGGCCGGCGCCGGACGCTCGACGAAGCTGACGATCTACCCCCCGCGGCCACATGCGGATTGGATCGTCCCCAGCGAGCGCACGATCGTCCCCACGGGTGAAGAGGTCGTCGTCGAACTTCGTCGCGCACCGGCCGGGGCGCGGGTGGTCGTCGAGCTCCGCGACGCATCGACGGAGACGGCAATCGATCCGGTCAAGGCCATGCTGCTGCGTGGAGAGGGCAACGATGCTCCGGGCCGCTTCCACTCCGGACCGACGTTCGCCGCGGGACAGGTGACGTACGACCGCATTCCTCCCGGAAGTTGGGACGTCTGGGTGCTGGCCGAGGGGTACTCCCCGCTCCGTGTGGGCGTGGTCCTCGAGAAGGGAGCGACAGAGGTGCGCGTCATCGCGCGCTGCCCGCATCTGGGCGTCGTTCGCGGCGTGGTCCGAGGACTGCCCGACGCGTCGCGGAGGCGCATGGCCTTCCTGTCGCTCGCTGACGTGCGTTCGAAGCCGCAGTGGGTCAAGCTGCAGTCCGACCCCAAGCTCATCGGCGCGACGTGGGTCGAGACCGACGGCTCGTTCCGCATCGAGGGCGTGCCCGCCGGGCGCCTGCGCATCCGAATGCGGGAGCCCGGCTTCGCGGGCTCGACCGACGTCTTCGTCCCCGGCGGCGGAGAGGTCGCTGCCGAACTGACTCTGCGTGCGCTCGGACGCGTGACGTTCCGCTGCGCGGAGGCGCCGCCGCTCCGGGTCGTGCGCGTGCGCTACGCCGCGATCGGGGAGCCGTTCGGCAACTGGTTCGGGTTCGTCAGTCGCGACGGTGCCCGGCCCGAGGTGACCGTCGACGTCCCGCCCGGCCGCGTCCGGTGGCAAAGCCACTTCGCCGCGCCTCGCTCGAAGATCGACCCCGACGCCGAGATCGTCGGCGAGGGCGAGTTCGACTCCGTCGCGGGCGAGGTCCTCGACGTCGTGATCCCGGTCCGGTAGCGACACCGCACACCACGCGCGAGGTCTGCTAGGCTCCGGCCTCAACCGCTCCGGCTCGCCGCCCGGAGCACTCGCTGGCTGGAGGTCGCCTTGAAGCGCTCGGGACTCGCCTTGCTCCTCGTGACCGGTCTCGTTCTCTGCGTGCCGCCGTCGGACGTCATGGCGATCGACGGCGTGCTCTTCAATCCCGGCACCGGCCACTACTACAAGCGCTACTCCGACGTCAACGTGATCGGCGGGACCGACTACACATACCGCGTCCGCGCCACGAACACGATCGGCCCCTCGGGGTACTCGAACGAAGCGGCGGTCACGACGCCTCCGTCCGCCGTCGCCGGGTTGAGCGCATCGGCCCTCTCCAACACGCGCGTGCGACTGACCTGGCAAGACAACACCGACGACGAGACGGGCTTCGGCCTCGAGCGCGGGTTCGGTTGCCCGGGCTTCAGCTTCTCGCTCCTCACGACCGCGCCCGCGAACACGACCTCGTTCGTCGACAACACCGCGCTCCCGGAAACGACGTACAGCTACCGACTGCGCGCGCTCAGCGCGGCCGGCGCATCGGAGTTCACCGACGAGGCGTGCGTCACGATGCCACCGATCGACCCGGGTGAGCCGACGGTGACCGCCAACGGAGGGACGAGCGTCACGCTCCGCTGGGTCGACCCATCCGGGATCGAGACCGGGTTCGAGGTGGAGCGCAGCGGCACGTGTCCGGGTGTGGACTGGACGCTGCTCGCGACGCTCGATCCGGACACGACCTCGTACACGGACAACACCCCCCAGCCCGAGAGCGAGTACGCCTACCGCGTGCGCGCGATCAGCGACGCGGGAGCGTCGGAGTGGACGACCGAGGCCTGTCTCACGACGCCTCCGTTCGCACCGAGTGACGCCGCCGCCGAGTCGCTCTCCGCGACGCGGTTCCGACTGCGGTGGACCGACAACACCACCATCGAGCAGTCGTACGAAGTGCAACGCGCCCTCGCCGTCGACGCAATCTACCGCCCCATCGCGGACCTGGCTCCGGGAGCACAGGAGCTCGAGGACCGCGGCATCCGTCAGGAGACGCCATACCTCTACCGAGTCGCGGCGGTCGGTGAGCACGGACGCTCCGACTGGACCGTGATCTCGGACGCCGCGACACCTGCCGTGATCCTCATCCGGAAGGCCGCGATCAAGCGCCCGAAGGGCAAGAAGCCGAAGCCGGCGAAGCTCACGGCATCCGGTGAGTTCGACATCGGCTCGACGGACATTGAGCTCGCGGGCGCGGCGGCGCTCGGCATCAACGACGGTGCGCTCGTCATCCCGGCGTTCGTCGCGAAGGGTAAGCGGCTGCGCTTCGACGGCGATGGCGTGCGCCTGGACCTCACGCCGTCCAAGACCGGCTCGTCCCGGGTGACATTCAAGCTCACGCTCGAGGGCGCTCTGGCCGACGCCGTCGAGGCGGACGGGGAGCTCTCGCTCGCGTTCCGCAACCAGGACTTCTTCGCGCTGGGAACGGTGCAACTGACGCAGGATCGCTTCGCCGCCGGGAAGACTGGCCGCCTCGTTGACCCGCCGTTCCAGCTCTCCAAGTTCTCGGGCCGTCTCCAGTTCGGCGACAAGGATTCGCTGAAGATGCGCGGGGAGTTCGATGCCTCCGCAGGGGCCCCGGAAGTCGCTCCCGACGTCATCGTCACGGTCGGCTTCTTCGAGTTCACGGCTCCCGGCGGCCAGTTCGTCCGCAGCAAGGACAAGTGGGTCTTCAAGCAGACCGCCGTCGGCACGCGGACGATCACGCTGGACTACGGCAAGGGGCGCGTCAGTGTCTCGCTGAAGGGCATCGATCTCGGCCAGTACGACGCGGGTGCCGCTCCGGCGGCGCTCGGTGTCGAGTTCGGCGACGTGCGGTTCTTCGACGTCCCGGACCTGGCCGCGGCGAAGAGCTCGCTCAAGTACTGACGGAACCGCTCCCGGAACCTGCTCGTCAGATCGGGCTACCCTACGGATCGCGCGAGGAGTGGGATGGCCGACGGATGGACGCAGCGGTACGACAAACGCACATGCAGCGAGTTCTCGTGCTGCGCTTGACGCGGCTGCTGGTGCTCATCGCCGTGACCGTGCTGCTCCTCACGGCCGGCGCCCGCGCCGGCGACGAGCCATCCTGCACGTGCGCCAAACGTCGCGCCTGCTGGCACTACCTCAACTCGCCGTCCGACCCGCCCGACGATCCGTGCTCCTGCGAGAAGTGCGAGACACGCGAGCGACACTCGGGCGGGACACCGATCAAGGGCTGGAGCCCGGCGTGCTGGTCGTCCTCTCGACTCGACTGCTTCCTGAAGCGTCACGCCGCGAGTTGGCGACTCGCGTGCAGCGCCTGCCAGGAGAACGTGAAGTGCTGTCCCCTCCCGGGCGTGGCCACGTGTCCTAACTGCGGCGAGGCAGGACACGCCGATCCGTTCACGAAGGACCCGCTCCGCAACGAGGCGCGTCGAGCGATCGCCGAGCAGATGGAGGTCGAGCGCCGCTACTTCAAAAAGAAGGCGCCCGTCATCGTGTACTCGCGCCGCTTCTACGTCGTCACCGACGTCAAGCGCATGCGCATCCGCAACGAGTCCGGCGGGCAGCGGTGGGCGACGGGACACGAGTGGGCGCACCTGATGGTCCAGCGCGCGGAGATCGCGTTCGACGAGTTCAGCGAAGCGTTCGGAGGCGGCGTGCGGCTGCTACGCCCGATGGGCATCTTCATGCCGCGCAGCATGCAGACGGCGCGACCGCTGCAGGCCGCGTACTTCCGCGCCGAGCGCAACCACATGATCTACTCGTCCTACGCGTCGCGCAGTGAGTCGTCGATCTCCGACGGCTTCTGTCTGAATGGGTTCTGCGTGCCCATCGAGCGCATGAAGGGCAACGCCTCCGCCTCGAAGAACAACGGCGGCGAGGACTACGCGATGCACTTCGCGATGCGCCACATGATCGGCCACATCCTGATCACGTGCTGGCTCCGCAACCAGGGTGACAATCGCACGATGCCGCGGTGGGCGTTCGTCGGTGCCGGTCAGTGGCTCGGCAAGCGCATCGAGAAGCTCTCAGACAACGTCTATCACTGCTCCGGCGAGGACCAGAAGCTGTCGGGCAGCGGCAAGGACTGGTGGGGTGCGCTCCGCAAGCGCGCAGCCCTGGGGAAGTTCACGCCCATCGGCGAGCTCATCGACAAGACCTCCCTCGGTCACCTCGACTACGAGGACCGTCGCCAGTCGTGGGGCTACTTCCACCTCGGCATGGAGGAGTGGCGCGGGGGGTTCGTGAAACTGATCGCAGCGCTGCGTCGGGAGAAGGACCAGCGCGAGTCGTTCCGCGAGCACCTCGGCGTCACACCCGAGCAGTTCCACGCGCGCTTCGTCGAGCGACTGCTGGAGAAGCGCGATCGCCTCGGCCCTCCGGACGGCGGCAAGGCGGAGCCAGAGGCCGACGCGGCGACCGCGCACCTCAACCCAACGCTCGACGCAGACGCCCTGGCATCGCAGATCCGCACGCTCGGCACGCCCGAAACGGATGAGCACGCGCGCGAGTTGCTCGACGTGATCGGAACGAGTTCGAGCGACCTCGTCCGGGAGACCGCGGCGGAGCGTCTGCGAGGCGCGAGGTCCGAGGTCGTCCACCGGGCGATCATGACGGCCGGCCTGACGCACGCGTCGCGCATCACGCGTTCCCACGCGGCGCGACTCTGCGGAGAGCTCGGCCTGAAGGCCGCCCGCGTTCCGCTGCGTGCGCTGCACGACGACGCGTTCTGGCTCGCCCGGGCAGAGTCGTTCATCGCCAGCGGGCGCATCCTCGACTTCGACGCGCAGGCGCGCATTCGAACGGCGACGACGGACGCAGCGGCCAAGGTGCGGATCGGCGCGATGGACGCACTCACCTACTTCGGCGAGCGCGTGAACCCGCAGAGCATCCCGCCCGTCTGCACGAACCTCGACCACCGCGCCTGGCAGGTGCGCCTCGCGGCGGCGCAGACGCTCGAAGAGGTCGGCGACGATCAGGCGATCGAACCTCTCATCGCGCGCCTCGAGAAAGAGAGCGGCCGTGTGCGCACGGCGATCGTCGACGCACTCGAAGAGATCTCCGGCGAGCACTTCGGTGCAGCACCGGCGGCGTGGAAGGGCTGGTGGGAACGCGAGGGCGAGAGCATCCGCGAGCGCGGGTTCACGACCGGTGTGAAGGAGACGGATCCCGAACGTCCCAGCCGGTACGGCGGAGAGGTCCCCGAGTACTACGGCATCGACGTGTTCTCGCAGCGCGTCGCATTCGTGATCGACACCAGCAAGAGCACGGACCGCATCTTCCGTCCGAACCCATCGACGAAGTCTCGACTGCTGGGCGACTACGACGGCGAACCCGTCACGGTCAACGACATCTGCCGGAGCGAGATCGGACACAGCATCCAACAGCTCGACCCGCGCGCGCGCTTCAACGTGCTCAGCTTCGGCAGCCGCGTGCAGACCTGGAAGCGCAACCTCGTACCCGCTTCCGGATCCAACAAAGCGGGCGGCGCGTCGTTCGTACGCAGCCAAGCCCCGGCCGGTGAGACGAATTTCTACGGCGCGCTGGCGGCGGCTCTCGACCTAGAGGCCCATCCTCTGACGAGTGCCAAGCTCGGCGATTCTCCGGACACGATCTTCTTCCTGACGGACGGCACTCCGACAGTGGGCGACATCACGGACCCGGACCTGCTCGCACACTGGTACACGACGCTCAACCGCTACACGCGCGTTCGCACGCACACGATCGCGTTCGGCACGCTCGGCGTGGACGAGCCGCTCCTGCGTGAGCTCTCCCGCGACAACTGGGGCACGTTCACCCAGTTGTTCGAGTCGGACTGACCGCGGCTACCAGGCAGCGTCGCGCGCTTTCGGCCACCACGCCCGCAGCCGGGCGACGTGCTTGGTGCGGGACTCTGGCGTGTCGGGCTCGCCGCGCGCCGTGAGACGGAAGCCACGGTGCGGGAGCAAGGTGAGCAGCGTCGCGTTCAGTCCGCTGCGCGCGTAGTTCCGCACGGTCGAGTCCTCGTCGAGCATCGCCGTGATGAGCGTTTCAACCGCAGCGTCCACGCGGAACTGTCCGGCTGCGCGGACTGCTTCTCGTCTGTCGGTAACCTCCGTCGACGTGCATTCCGCGAGAACCACGTCGAGGCCGGAGTGATCGTCCATGCGGCGGAGCGCGTCGGCGGCGGCGAGGCGGCGCTTGCTGTCTCCGTCATGCAGCCACGCGCCCAAGGCCGCCTGATCGCGCTCCTGCGTCATCTTCGTCAACGCGACGGTGTCGGTCGGTTCGAGCGACGACGTCGCGGACGAACTCGTGCCGGTCTTCGTTCCGGAGAGCTTCTCGATCGCCCTCGCCGCAGCCTTGGCGATGCTCTTGTGCTTGTGCGCCGTCAGCTCCCGCAGCCGGGGCAGCGCACTCTCGTCGGAGAGCTGGCCGAGCACCTGCACGATAGCCCGCAACGCGGACGAATTCGCCTCGGCGCGCGAGGCCACGATCAACGCCTCGACGACGATCGGCGGCACGGGCGCTGCGTCGCGCCTCGTCAGGATCTGATCGAGCATGTAGACGTCGCCGGAGGCCAGCTCAGTCCCACGGAGAGCTGCCGCGAGATCGGCGTCCCGATCCTGCCCTCGTGCACGCAGGAAGGCCGCGGCGACGGCGCGCGTCCCGGCTCGCTCGTCCTCGAGCAGCGCCTCGAACGTCGGGACGGCAGCACGTGCATCCGCGTCATTCATGACGGCGGCGATCTCGCGGATCGCCGCAGAGTCCGATCCGACCACGATCGGATCGAGCAGCGCGCGCATCACGCTCGCATCCTTCGGCACGCGCCCCCCGCGCAATCGCTTCATGATCTTCAGCCAGATCTCCGGCGGCAGTTCCTCGGCTGTGAGCTCACGCGCCATCGTCTTCGCCATGCCCTTGGCGCCGCGGCCGTGGAGCTGCAGCGCAGCGCACACGCGCAGATACGGCGAGGGGCACTTGAGCAGTTTGCGCAGCGGCTTCTCGACGCGCTTGTCGTCGAATCCGTCGAGGATCAGCACGCCGTAGTAGTGGCACGCGATCGGGAACTCCGGGAGTCGCGTCGCCAGCAGCGCTGGAGTCTTCGGGTCGGCGCGCCGACGCAGCGCGAGATACGCCTGATACCGCTCGTTGTGCTCGTCAGATCCCAGCTGTTCGACCAGCTCCGTGAGCGGCGTCTCGGCGGCGATGGCTGCGCAAGGACTGAGTGCAGCCGCTCCCGTCGCGACACCGAAGGCGCTCAGCGCGATCGCAAGACCGAGCCGGATCAAGCGCGACCTCACTTGTCCCCCGTCGACGGGCCGTCATCACCGCCGCCATCGGCGCTTCCGCGCTCCGGACGGTCCGTGCCCGTCGTCGTGTCATCGGACTCCTCGTCGGGGCGCTCACGCTCTGTGACGATGGTCCCCGTGCCAACTCCCACGAAGTTGAAGCGCGCCAAGGTGCTACGGCGAATCGCCATCCCGTACGGCGTGTTCGCGTAGCGCTCCATCAGTTCGTCGAGCTCCGGAGCCAGCGCCTCGAGCTCCGCCCGGAACGCATCGCCACCCGCGAGTCGCATGCGTAGGAACGGCCGTACGCCGTGACACAACGAACGGCCGCTGAAGCTGATGCCCGTAGGTCGGAACCCGCGGGAGACGGGGCTGGACTCGGGGTAGTCGTACGGCCGCGTGGCGCTCTTCAGCATCGACGGACCGATCTCGCGACACCAGGCAGCAAACCCCAGGAGGTTCACACGCGTGATGCGGAGGAGCGCGTACGCGGTGTCGGCGTTGGCCCGCATTCGTGGCGCGCCCTCGGCGTCCGGCACGGCGTCGATCGCCTTGCGCAGTCGCTTCGCAATCGCATCGCAGGTCTTGGCGAGATCCTTCGCCTTCGACGCCTCGCGATCGAACGAGAGCGTCTGCCCGAGTTCGGCCGTGGAACCGAAACCGGCGCGGCCGAGCTTCAGCGTCGATCCCGATCGCTTGACTGATGGGATGGACCGCACGAGCCCCGCGTCGGCGGCCTCCTCCCACGCGCGCAGCGTGGCCAGGAAGTAGGGATCGCGTCCGACGACGGCGAGTGCGCTCCGACGAGCGTCGACGACGGGCGCCAGCCCCTCGAGTCGGCCCGTCTGATACGCAGTCCCTTCCGGCAGATGATCCTCTGCGCAGAACGCGCACGTCGTGAACTGGACGGCGCACTTGTGAGCGCGACTCTTCCCGTCGTCGAACAGGTACACGCGCCCGCCCGACGTCGCGGCGAGGCGGCTGAGCCCGTAGGTCGCGAACCCGCTGCCCGTGTGCTCGTTGGCCACGGCGTTCTGAAACAGGAAGCCCCACGGCAGCTCCGTGAACGCCGCCTCGCCCCCGTGGGCGTCCATCCCGCGGGGGACGTCGGTCGCGTGCGCCCGCCAGTACGTGTCGGAGAGGAACGCCTGCGCGCCGATGACCGAGGCACTGACCTTCGACTTGCGGAGCGCGCTGACGGCGGCCTCGACGTCGGACTCGACGTCTCCGTTCTCGAGCGTCACCAGAACGAGTTCGCGGGCCCCGCGCTTGCCGGCCAGCCACTTCGCGCCACGGCGCGTCGCATTGTAGACGTCCGAGAACTGCCGTCGCGGTGCCGTCAGCTGAGAGTCCACGGCGGCCGAGACAGCGGCGGAGTCGCCGGTGACGGGCCGCGCCTTCGGCTTCACGTTGAGCACGGCGAGCGTCGTCGTGTCGAGCTTCGCCCCCGCCCTCTTCACTGCCCGACGGAACGACCGAGCGAACCCAGCGGCCTTGAGTGCCGGCGACGCATCGATCACGAACAGCAGCACGCGCGGCTTGCCGGCACCGGCGCGTGCGGGAGAGAGCACCTCGTCCAGGCTGCGATCGAGCGAACGCCCACGCAGGGTGCACTCGGCAGCGGTCTGAGGATCGTCGGCGGCACCGGCGGGCGTCGCGACGATCAGAGCCAGCGCGCAGAGGAGGACCGGCGTCAGCCGGCGGAGACGGGACATGACAGAGAGCGTACGGGGCGCGCGCCGCCGCGCGTACTCCCACACACGACTCCGACGAACGAACCGACTGGTAGCCTGCCCGCATGATCACGAGGACCCGATGAGCGACGATCTGACGACCCGCCGTCGCTGGCTGCGCGATCGCTGCCGCGTGCTCCACGCACACGGCACTCCGGACGCCGTCGCCGAGATGGCCCATGTTGCAGCATGGTGCTCCGAGAACGAGGTGCGCCAGGACGTCTACGGTGCCGGCGAGTTCATCGAGGGCTTTGAGACGCGGCTCGCCACGCTCTTCGGCACCGAAGCCGCGCGCTTCCTCCCGAGCGGCACCCTGGCGCAGGGCATCGCCATGCGGGCGTGGTGCGGTCTGGGCGGACACTTCGGGATGCATCCGACGAGCCACGTCGAGATCCACGAAGAGCGAGGCTACAGCCACGTGTTCGGCCTGCGGGCGACGCTCGTCGGCCCGGCGCGCCGCGTCATGCTGGCGGAGGATCTGGCCGCGATCGCGGAACCGCTCTGCGCTCTGCTCATCGAGCTGCCGACGCGCGAAAACGGAGGTCAGCTCCCGACGTGGGAGGAGCTCGTCGCGCTCTGCGACCTGGCCCGCGAGCGCGGCACGCGGCTGCACCTCGACGGCGCTCGCATCTGGGAGGCCCAGGCTGCGTACGACCGCCCGTTCGACGAGATCGCCGCCCTGTTCGACTCCATCTACGTCTCGTTCTACAAGGGCATCGGGGCGCTCCCGGGCGCGATGCTCCTCGGCCCGGCGGACTTCGTCGCGGAGGCGCAGGTCTGGCAGCGCCGGATGGGCGGCAACCTCTACACGCTGCTTCCGAACGTGGCGTCGGCGGCCAGCCGTCTCGATGCGCAGCTCCCGCGGTTCCCGGTGTACCTCGAGAGGGCACGCTCCCTGGCGGCGGCGCTGGCGGGCATCCCGGGCCTGCATCTCCTCCCCGACCCGCCGCAGGTGAACATGATGCACGTCGTCCTCGACCTCGCCCCGGCCGACGCCGTCGTCGCGCGTGATCGCGTTGCCGAGGCGACGGGTCTGTGGCTCTTCGGCGGGGCGCGCCCTACAGATCTCCCCACTCAGTCGATGTTCGAGCTGTACGTGGGCGAGGCCGTCCTGGACGTCGCCGACGACGACATCGCGTCCGCCTTCCGTTCACTCCTCGAACGCTGAGGCGCGTTCTGGGCAGCCACCGATGCGCCCCACGGAACGCGGAAGGACGCTCGCGCGTCCGAGAGCGATAGTGTGAGGGCGCGCCGGACGTGGCGCGGACGCGGGAGGAGATCGGGATGATCGAGCGGTCGTTGGGATTTCTGATCGGGCTGGCCGCCGTGGCCTCGCTCGCATACGCGACGGACTCGGACGAGCCCGTGGCCGCGCCACCGGAGACCGCTCCGCTGATCTCGGGCCTCGCGGATCGCGCCGACATCCTCCTCATCTCGAGCGACGAGCTCGCCGCGGCGTGGAAGCCGTTCGCCGAGTGGAAGACGCAGACCGGTCGCCCCACGAAGATCCTGACGCTCACGGAGGTCGCCGCACAGTTCGAGGGGGACGACATCCAGCAGAAGATCCGGGCCTGCTGCCTCGCACACATCGACGACCAGCACACGCGCTGGATCGTCTTGGGCGGCGACTCGGGAACCGACGGGACCGGTCAGGTCCCCGACCGCGACACGCACCATCGCGACTTCTTCAAGTACGACAACATCCCGACGGACCTCTACTACCTCAGCAAGGGCGATTGGGACGCGAACGACGACGGCATCTACGGTCGCTTCAGCGACGACATGGAGGCGGTCGAGTACACGAACGGCGACGTCTCGATCGGGCGCATCCCGGTGCGAACCGCTGCCGACGTCGCGGCGTACACCGCCAAGGTGATCGACTACGAGGGGGACTACCCGACCGACGCCTTCGCGACGCGGATGATCTATGCGTGTCCGGAGCCCGGTGCGTACCCGAAGCTCAACACGAGCATCGCGTCGCTCGGCGATGCGTGGGCGACCGGCGACGTGCAGCGCTACTTCGCGAACCAGACTCCGTGGGACTCCGACTCGGGCGGCGACCACGACCTGACGCCGGCCAACTGGATCGAGATGATCAACGGGAGCCACGTCGCGAAGATGCACATGCACGGCCACGGGTTCAACAACCTGTGGGTGCTCGAGGACAGGTCGACCATCACCGCACAGACGGTGAAGAAACTGAAGAACGAGAGCGCCTACCCGATCATCACGACCGTCTCGTGCTGGACCGGCGAGTACGACAGCGGCAAGGACCCGGCGATCAGCGAGTCGATGCTGCGGCGTGCGAAGGGCGGAGCCATCGCCATCGTCGCGCCGTCGCGCGAGGGCATCCCGGTGTTCCACCAGCGCTCGGACATGCGGCTGATGATGACCGAGGGCAAGATGGACGGGACGACCGCGACGCTGACGCACTTCTGGCGCAACGCGTTGACGGAGAGCAAGACGCTCGGCGAGGCGTTCCAGGCTGCGAAGCGCGCGATGGAGCCGGACGCGCGAAAGACGGATGGCTACCACTTCGTGCAGTGCGAGTTGAACCTGCTCGGCGATCCCTCGCTCGACCCGCGCGCCGCGACGCCAACCGCCATCGCAGCGGAGGTGACGACGGATGCCGGCACGATCACGGTCGGTCGAGTGGCCGG
Organism: Planctomycetota bacterium; assembly: GCA_021776825.1. Taxonomy (GTDB): domain Bacteria; phylum Planctomycetota; class JAJSAM01; order JAJSAM01; family JAJVHW01; genus JAJFFG01. The sequence continues at coordinate 12,503 of JAJFFG010000117.1, read as the reverse complement.
CTGCGATGTCTGCGTGTGGGACGGAGCCGAGCGCTACGAGGTCCGCCGCGCGACGGCGACCGGCACCGTGACCTTCCACGTCACAGGCCCCGGGACCTGGACTGTCAGCGCCTTCGCTCTCAACCGCAACGCGTCGGTACGCCGAGTCACGACCAAGTAGCGGATCAGGCCGTCGCGCTCAGCGCGTTCGAGACGGATTACCGACGCCGACCGCGTCGCGGCGGCGGCGTGCAGCACGCGTACGGCTGCATGGGGCGGCATGTGCGCTGCGCGCTGAGCGAGCGGTGGATTGGAGGGAACGGTCGTCCACCGGTCTCCGGCGGGCGAGTCGACCAGCGGCCACATCGCGCTCGCGAGTCGCGTCGCGGCACCCGAGACGTCGACCGCCGACACGAGCCGCTCGACCCACCCCGTACAGTTCGCCGGCTCGGCGACCGGCGCCCCGAGGAGCCCCACCGTCACCGCTGCGATCGCGCAGCCCATCGCAACGCGCCGTACGCGTGCACGCAGCGCGTCGTCGACCGGACGAAGCAGCGCACGACGCGGGTTCGCGGGCGCTCGTCCGTTGGGCCGGGTCTCCATGCCCGCGTTGGACGCACGAGGTGCGTACGCGTGACAGCGCACCGTCGCAGGTCCCTTACGCTGTCGGTGGAGCGCGCGAACGGTCGCCGCACCGCGCCCGGCCCCGTCAGACCAGGAGCCCGTCATGCTGCGAACGCTCGTCTCCGCTCTCGTTCTCCTGACTGCCGCGACACTCGCGAACGGTGAGATCTGGTCGCCCAGCGCCGACGGAGAGGTCGTCGAGCGCGCGGACGCGATCGTCGTGGCAACGATCAAGCCCGGCTCGATCAAGTACGTCCCGCACACGGCGAAGAAACCGTCCCATGGCAGGAGCTGGGAGCACCACGTGACGATCGTGGTGAAGCGGACGATCAAGGGCGAGCTCACCGCCGGCGAGCATCGCGTGATCCTGCACTACGGCCTGACGCCATGCGTGGGCGGGAAGTGGGCGCAGGACGGGAACCTCGTCAATCTGCAGGACCGCGAAGACGGAGTCATCGAGATCGTCGGCAGCACGCTGCGCCACGGATTCCGCGACGAGGTCGACGACGTGCGGGAGGACCACGTCTGGCTTCTCCGTCGCGGACACGCCGGCGGCACGGGAGTCGTCGATCCGAAGGAGATGCTCGGGATCGTGGACCCGACCGACGTCCAGCCGCTCGAGCGCCTCAGCTACCTCGAGCTCTACCTCCAGGACGACCCCGAGGCGGCGCTTCGACTCTACGTGCAGGAGCACCCCGACGAGGCCGGACGCGTGCTGCCGTATCTGCGTCATCGGGCCGTGCAGGCCGCCATCGCCGACCCCGACCCCGCCCGCCGCGTTGAGCGCCTACTCCCCTACTTCGCCTCGTACGTCCTCTACTGCGGCCTCGACGAGGCGGGCGATGCCATCGAGGCGACCGGCGAGACCGCGGTGCCGTATCTGATCGCGCTGCTCGACGACTCCGGTCTGTACGAGAGTCGCCGCACGCTGGTGCTCGAGATGCTCGGTCATATCGGCTCGAAGCGAGCAGCGCCGGCGCTGATCCGCTTCCTCGACTCGCACAACGCAGCGCTCGCCTCGGTCGCGAAGGCCGCCGAAGATCGCAACGACGCGCTCGATGGACCGGACGTTTCACGACGCCTCCACGAGATGGCCTCCGCGGTCTACGCTCTCAGCCTTATCCGCGAGCCGTCCTCTCTGGACCTGATCCGCAGCGTCCGCTGGACCTGGTCTACCGTCCTGCCAAAGGACCACTCGCTACTCGACTGCTGCGAGAACGCGCTCGAGCGTCTCTCGCCGCTGCAGGACGACTGACGCGCCACTCGCGCACGTGACAGCACAGGAGGCAACCGATGATCCGCACAATGGGACTCGGCATCGCGTTCGCGGCCGCGGCGCTGCTGCTCGTCGGTTGCGCCGCAGAGCCAGGCACGGTGCGCGTCACCGGCAGACTGATCGACGCCGAGACGGGCGAGCCCGTGTCGCGTGACCGGATCTTCGTCCACGCGTTCAACGACGCAACCGAGCATCAGGTCTCGCTGAAGCCGAACAGCGAAACGACGTTCGAACTCGAGATGCCGGCGCCGGAGATCCGACTGCGCATTCCGGACCTGCAACACGCGTACGAGCTGTTCGAGGAGGACTTCGTGGCCAAGGACGGCCGGCTCGAGGTCGATGTCCGACTTCAGCCGACGCACTGGATCCAGCTCCACGGCACGGTCCTCTGGAAGGACAAGGACGGCTCGCTGCGGCCGCTCAACGAAGGCGACGGCAACGTCCGCAAGGCCAGCCTCAGCGGTGGGAGATACGTCGGGTTCGGGACCGATGCCACCGGACGCTTCGCGACGCGGGCGCCGCGCGAGTTGATCGAGGTGCTGAGCATCAACACGAGCTACCAGCACGAGCCACGCGAGGTCGATCTGAGCGACGTCGAGGCCGACGAGTTCGAGGTGCACTTCGTCCTGACGCAGTCGCGCTGACGGCGCGCCGACCGGGGCATCGTCGGGGCCGGCGACCCGCGCCCACGGCGTGCGATTTCCCCGGAGACTCAGAGTCAGCGACGCCGTCGCGCGACTCGGCGCGAAGGAGTGGACGGCGTCGAGGACAGATCGTTGTGGAGGTGCCGCGGTCTCCGCAGCTCAGCGGAGGGTCGGGAACCGTCCCAAGGAGTAGCTATGCGCATCCGAACCATTGCCCGCCTCTCTCTGGTGCTCGTGCCGGGTCTCCTCGTCGGCGCCTGCGCGTCGACGGGCACGACGTCGACGGACACCACAAGGACCGACGCGACGATCGACGAGTCCACACCGACCGCCGAGGCGCCTCACGCTGGCCGCACGTGTCCCACCTGCGGCCGGGCCGACTTGAAGTTCCCAGCGGGCTGGACGTTCGAGGAGTCGGACTGGTCTCCCTACGTGCCGGGGGCGAACTCGCCGTTCGCGCCGATTCCGTCTGAGCCACCGGAGGAGCTATCTGAGGACGAGGCCCTCGCGAAGGTCCGCGTCCTCGACGGCCCGGCCGAACTGCTGCGCAAGATCGCGGTGCCGGATGACCACATCTACTACGGCGCGTTCCGTAACTACGGCCGCTGGACCGGAGCGTCGTACAGCGGCCACGAGGACCTCCCGCCCGGCCACTGGGTGTACGTCTACCCGCACTGGTACGTGTGGGCCGCTGGCGCGACGTCGGACGCGAACGAGCGCTGACGCGGAGCGTTCACGAGGGCGTGGCGCAAGCGCGGCGCGTCACGCCGGGGGGCGTGCGGTCTCGCCGTTGTCGAACCACGCGTCCCACGTGTCGAGCCCCGTGTTGCCGGCCGCCTTCGCGTGATGGAAGAGCTGGAGCTTGTACGCCGGCACGAACTTGCACGCGGTGTTCAGCATCCACGTCCCGAGCGTCCAGTCGCCCATGTTCGGGATGCTGACGGCGCGGTTCGCGAACTCGTCGTCGGTCCAGCCGTCGAACAGGTGCTTCATCTCGGCGATCGCCCCGTCGAGGTGTACCGGCGCGTCCGCCAGCCCGACCGAGGCGCAGTTCGGAGAGTTCTCGGTGAACCAGGCGAACCCGTTGTCGTTGGCGGCGTGCATCACGCCGGGGCCGAGGAGCAGCAGGTAGTGCAGCAGTTCGAGCGTCGAGCGCTGCGTCGGCGAGATGCGGTAGTCCTCACATCCCGCCGGCAGCTTGGACACGATCCGCTGGATGACCTGGTACTCGTGGATCAGCGAATCGCGAACGTCGTTCTTGCTCAGCATGGGGGGATCTCCGACGGGTCCGGTGGATGATGCGTGACGGTTGTACGCGAGCAACGCTCCATACCGTCCCAGGGTCGAACCGCCGACTTGCTCCGGCCACGCTGACCCAGGGTCAGACCAACCGAGTCAGTCCGGCGGCCTGACCCTGGGACGGTATGGAGTGGACGACCCGGTCTAGACGCGCTCCAGAGGCCGATGCGGTCCAGCGGGCTGTTCGACTCGGATCGCGTCGCCGGCGCTAACGGTCCCCGCTGTCACGACGACACCCATCACGCCGGACTTCCGCACGAGTTCTCCGGCGGGTGTCCGATCGAGCACGGCGGCCATCAGTCCGTGCTGCAGAGCATCGAGCTGCGCGCACGGATTCCGCAGCCCGGTGACCCTCACAACGGCCGTCGCACCGATGTGCAGTTCGGCGCCGGTCGGCAAGGCCAGCAGCTGGAGTCCGCGCGTCGTGATGTTCTCCCCGATCTGACCGTCTGCAATCGTGAACCCCTTCGCCGCGAGCTCATCGAAGAGCTCGGCGTGGAGGAGGTGCACCTGACGGAGGTTCGGCTGAGTCGGGTCCCGCGCCACGCGGGACCGATGCTTCACGGTCTCACCGCAGTGCGCATCACCGGCGACACCGCGACCGGCAACCAGCTCGATCTCCGGAACCTCACACTTGGAGAACTCGTGCGATGGGCCGACATGGACGGATTCGACGCGGCCAGCAACGACCCGGCCGGCGTGCTGCTCCGCGAGCGGTGTCGTGCAGCTCGCGAGTCGTCCCGCCAGGTACGCGCGTTCGGTCGCGTTCTGTGTGAGCGCCAGTGCGCGGCGATAGTCCGGTGCGGCGTCGGTCGGACGGCCAGCCCGACGGAGGAGATCCGCACGCGCGGCGTAGAACGGCTGATACGCCTGGAGGCGCGGATCGGCGGCCAGAGTCTCGAGGAGTGCCAGGCCGCGCTCGGGTCCGTCCGCCATCGCGACGGCCACCGCGCGGTTGAGCGCCACGACCGGCGACGGGCGCAGTCGCAGCAGCGCACCGTACAACCCGGCGATCTGGCTCCAGTCGGTCTCGGCGGCCTCAGTCGCCTGGTTGTGCAGAGCGCTGACGGCGGCCTGGATCTGGTACGGCCCCGCGCTCCCGCGCGCCAGCGCGTGATCGAGGATCGCGACGCCCTCCGTGATGCGCTCTCGGTTCCAGAGCGCACGATCCTGATTCTCCAGCGTGAGAAGCTGGCCATCTGCGTCCGTGCGCGCGTCGCGACGCGCGTCGTGCAAGAGCATCAGCGCGAGCAGGCCCTCGACCTCCGTGTCACCCGGAAGCAGTTGCACGAGAAGACGCGCCAGGCGGATCGCCTCTTCGCAGAGTTCACGTCGCACCAGGGCGTCGCCCGCCGTGGCGGCGTAGCCCTCGTTGAACACGAGGTACACGACTTCGAGCACCGCTGCGGTGCGCGACGCCAGGCGCTCGGGATCGGGCACGGCGTACGGGATCGCGGCGTCGCGGATCTTGCGCTTCACGCGAACGATGCGCTGGGCCATCGTGGTCTCGTTCACGAGGAACGCGCGCGCGATCTCCGGGGTCGTCAGGCCGCCGAGCGTGCGAAGAGTGAGCGCAACCTGCGACGCGCGATCGAGCGCCGGGTGGCAGCACGTGAAGACGAGCCGCAGTCGCTCGTCGGGGAACTCTCCCACCGCGGACGGCTCTGCTGCCGCGTCGGTGCGCAGCTCGGTGAGTCTGCGCAGAGCCCCGGCCTTGTCACGGCGCATGCGGTCGTGCCGCAGGCGATCGATCGCGCGATTGCGAGCCGTCGTCGTGATCCACGCCGCCGGGCGCTCGGGGACGCCCTGCGCCGGCCACAACTCGAGTGCGCGCGAGAGCGCATCCGACAGGCTGTCCTCCGCCAGGTCGAAGTCGCCCAGCACGCGGATCAACGACGCGAGCACGCGGCCATGCTCTTCGCGGAAGACGCGTTCGACGGTGCGGGCCGTGTCGGTCAAGCCGGCAAGGTACACCGCACCGCGACGCGTCCGCCGGTCTGCCTACGTCAGGTTCGACAGATCGAGCACCGGGCGGATCTCGACGGTCCCGTCGTGGGAACCGGGGATCTTCTGGGCCCACTGGATGGCCTCGTCGAGGTTCTCGCACTCGATCAGGTAGAAGCCGCCGAGCTGTTCCTTGGTCTCGGCGAACGGACCGTCCGTGATGGACGCCTCGCCGTTCCGAACGCGCACGGACGTCGCCGTGGCGGTCGGCTGCAGCGCCTCGCCACCGAGCCGCTTGCCGGTCGGACCCAGCTCGCCCTCGAGCGCGCCGTAGGCCCCGAAGATGGCGCCCATCTCCTGCTCACTCTTGGTAGCCATCGCCGCCTCGTCCTCGTAGATCAGGAACAGGTACTTCATCGTCGTCTCTCCTTCATTTCAGCCGTGAAGATCATCGCTTCCGACCTCCTGACGAACGACGACTCCCCGGATCGACAGCGAACTCCCGATTTCTTCACCGAGTGGACTCCGGCGGGAGACCGGTCATACCGTCCCAGGGTCAATCCGCCGGTCTCAGCACGTCACGTCGACCCTGGGTCAGGATGACCGGAGCAAGCCGGCGGATTGACCCTGGGACGGTATGGAGTGGTGAGAGGGCTAGCGAGGGAGCCGGCGGAACTCCCACCAGGTCTGGCCCTCGATGTCCGAGGTGCGCCCGGTCAGGCCGTAGCGGATCTCGTCGACGGTGGAGCGCGTGGGTCCCATCCGGAGTGGCACCGAGCCGCCGTCGCGGGCGGTGACGTAGAAGCTCTCGAGGGCCGGCTCGTTGACGGTCAACGCCGCGTCGCGCGCTGCCTCGCCGGCAGTCGGATTGCGCGAGGAGCCTCCACCGGTGTTGACCATGCCGCTGGGGGCGTCGACGGAGAGAGTCGGGAGACGGAGCTCCGCGATGTCTCCGGCCGGCGCGAGCCGGGCGTCGATCTTCTGTAAGGGCCCAATGCGCGCGATCGCAGCGCGTCGGACCCAGACCTCGCTTGGGAGCGAGTCGGCGGCGTCCGGGCTCGAGCATGCGCCCAGAGCGCCCCACGCCAGAATGGCGCCGGCCAGAGCTGATCCGATGCGTCGACGTCGCGTCACTTCGTCCCTCCGGTCTTCGCGACAGCGCTCGGGGCCCGGATCTCGAGCCGATCGAGCGACGCGGTCCCGAACACCGACTCACCGTAACTGCCACGGTACGCGTAGAAGTCGACCTGCACCACGACCCGGACGATCGCGGCGGGAGCAGCGTGCGCCCGCACCTCGTCACCGTCCCAGAGCACCCGCAGCCGTCCACCCTCGCGGACGATCCGCACGTCGGCGCAGCCCGTGGCCGGCTGGGTCCCGTAGCCGGACTCCTGCTGCACGTCAGAGACGCGCGAGTACCGACTACCCGTCGACCCGGTCCAAGCATCGTGATGCCCCGCGCTGACGATCTCGGTCCCTTCGGCGTCGAAGAGCGTCACGAACAGGTTCTGCATCGCGTACCGACCGGCCCCGTCCGCATCCCACGCCATGCGTGCCTCGAGCTCGAAGTCGACGAGCGGATCGATGTCGCGGGACAGGTTCACCGTGCTCCAGGGCCCGTGACTGCCCGCGTTCATGACCGCCGGATCGATGTTCCGCACGGTGAGTCGGCCGTCGTCGTTTTCGACTTCGAAGCCATGCGCGTGGACGAACGAGACCTCCCACCACGCATCGCCGGAGCCCGCGATGCGGATGCGTGGGGTGACGCGCAGAGCCTGCACGTCGGCGACGTCGATCACCCGCGGCACGGTCGATCCCGTGGCCACGAGCTCGATCGTCTCCGTCTCCAGGACCCCGCGACGCTCGATCGCATCGGCCGTGCGGACGGTGACGGTCTCCTGATCGCCGTTGGCATCGATCGCTCGCACGCTCGAGAGCGGGATGACGCTGCGACCTTCGCGGGTGAAGAACGTGATCATCTGGTCTGCCCCGCTGCCCGGGATGCGCTCCCCACCGACGAGTGTGACGTCGACATGCAGGTCACGCGGCACCGCCGCCACCGCGGGCAGTGCCTCGGGAATGACAGCGGAAGACGCCCCGGACGACGACGAGGAGGCACATCCGAGGCCGAAGACGACGGCGGTCACGATCCCAGCCACCACCAGAACGAGCCCCCGTAGTCGCCGCGTCGGTCCGGATCGTCCTGGCATCGGAGCCTCCCTTGCCTCCTTGGACACGGTCCACAACCAGAGGTTCCCCGTCGATCCGACCGCCCGATCGAGCCTGATCAGGACCCGGATCTCTGCGACGCAACGACCGCGATCGGCTCCGAACTCACGCTGCGGAGAGAACGAGACCACCCTCGGGCACCGCATTCCGCGGCGCCACGCGCCGTCTGACCCACAATGTGAGGCTGTCCCGCGCACTCGCTCGCGAACCGGTGGTCGTCCACCGCGCCGCATTCCCCGGTCGGGCAGGAAGACAAGGACCCCATGGCACGCAAACAGTCGACGAGCGGCCGGTTGGAGCGCCTGCAAGCCGAGGCAGAGATCACCGAGCGCGAGAAGGAAGAGAAGCGCAAGGCGAAGGCCGCGGCGCCCGCGAAGAAGCCCGCGAAGAAGACGGCGAAGAAGGCCGTGAAGCGGACCCGAGCCGTCAAGGCGCCGGCGCGCATGATGGTCGTCTGGGCGGTCTGCGGCCCGAAGGGCGGCGAGGTCAGCGTCTTCCGCTTCCCGCACAAGGCCGCTGCCGACGCCGAGTGCGCCGAGCTCACGGACTCCACGGGCAAGCAGCACACCGTGCAGCGCAAGAAGGTCCCGCTCGAGTAGCGACTCTCCGCGCCCGCCGATCCATCCGTCGGGACGAGCTCCGACTGGTGGGTCGGTAGACTGCTGTCTCGATGACAACGGCTCTCTGCCTCTCGTGCGGGAATCTCAAGTTCGGGGCCCTCGTTCCGTGCACCGAGTGCCGCGCTCCGGGGACCCGCAGATGGACATCCTGTTCTCCGACCACCAGCTCACGCGCGCGTCGCTGGAGAGCCTTGGCGTCGTCGTGAACACGATGGCGCACGCGACGCCGGACCCGCAGCTCCAGCGGGCGGCTCTGATGACACTCCTGTCGCGCCACCCATCGCGGCTGGTCTCGGCGGAGTTCCCGCCGGAGGCCGCCAAGCTGATCGATGAGTTCCTCGGCTCTCTCGAACTACCGGACGCCCACATCGAGCTGGTCCCACAGCGCCCCGGAGACGCGGGGCCGGCGTCGCGAGTCGAGCTGTCGGGGCCGACGATGGAGTTCCTACGACCGCGGTTGCAGTTCGAGGATCTGCTACCCGTCGAGGTGCGCACCTGCGACGGCGCGATACATCGCACGGCGATGCTCGTCAGCGGTCAGTCCGAGCCGTACGTCCTCATCACCGGCGTCGACGGGCTGGAGGAGTCGGACCTCGCCGCCGTCCGAGCTGCCCGTGGCTGTCTCCCGAGCCTGCGCCGCCGACTCTGGTTCGAGCTGCGCTGAGGCGGTCGCGCGTCAGTCCTCGATCACGTCCAGCCTCGCCCACTCCGGCATCGCCGAGCGGAGCAGCGCTCGCGCGCGGTCGGCGTCGGACGAGGCCACGCCGAACAGCGTGTACGCCTGGTCGGCGGGGCGCGGGGTGCCGGGAAGCGGGAACACGACGATGCCGGCGTCCGCGAGGGCTCCGAGCATCCACTCGACGGGCGTCGGGCTCATGACATTGGTGCCGACGATCGGCACAAGGTCCGCATCGGCCGCCGGCCCGGTGTCGGAGACCGCCCTCATCGGCCACCACAGCAGTTCGACCCGCGTTCCGTCCTCCCAGGCTTGGAAGAGTCCCAGGAAGCTCCCGACGCTGCGCGTCCCGTCGCCGAGTTCGATCTTCCCGACGAGTCCCTCGTGCGACGCGAGATCGGCGTCGCGGTAGTTGCGCGCGTAGGCACTCAGTGACTTCACCTGGGGCGTGGCGCGCGCCCAGGCCGCGAGCACCGGATGCCGGAGCAGCGCACCGGCCGGGGTCGTCGCCGGGAACCGCTCGAGGGCTTCATCGAACGGGAGATCGGACGCGAGGAGGGGCCACTCGATCTCCGGCGGCACTGTCGCGGGCTGAGCATCGACGCCGTGCTCGAGCTGGGTGAGCACCCAGTTCCCCTGCTTCGGCCCCTCGCGACGGAGAAGCTCCGTGGCGAACGCCACCTGGGACTCCGGCACGGCGAACGCCAGCGATCCGCCCCCGGCGAGGCCACCGAGTTCGACGCCGTGGGCGGCGAGGAGCGCGTTGATCTCCTCGGCGCTCATCTGATCCTGGAGTGAGACCGCCGCGACCATCGCGGTCGGACCCACAGCCTCGGGCGTCTGCGAGCGAACGATCGGAGCCGGAACCGGGGCCGGAGTCGCGACGACGACAGGCGGCACGGCATCGGGCTCCCGCGGCTCGTCCGTCGGTGTCGCGCACGCGGCCAGGCCGAGAACGAGGACCGGAGCGAGCGTTCGAACGTGGCGCAGGTGAGTCATGCCCCCGAGCCCGGATCGTTCACGAGGGCGTCGCGCGGACGCGGCGGGATCGAGGAACGGCGTGGGTGAACCGCGTGACGTTGCGTGTTCGCCCGTCGTGAGGTGTCCTGGCGGCTCCGAGTGCGTGAGGTCTCGTTCCGGAGCCGCGCATGCACCCTCTAGATGCGGTTGTGAAGCGGATGCGGGGCGGGAGATCGCGTGCTCGGGACCGTCAGGCGTGGCGTCCTCGTGAACGATGCGGGCCAGGACGGCCGACGATCCCGCGAGTTCCCGCGAGCCAGCGTGCGCCGGGCCTTCGCCCAGATCCGTTGTCATCGATCGGCGCCGATCGGATCTCGCGCCAGTCGGATACCAATGGTGCCCCCCTTGTGCATGCCCGTCCGCACGTAGGCCTCCATGTAGCCGATGCTGTTGAAGTTCCCGCCGCGCATCACACGTCGTTCGAAGGGTGGATCGACCCACGCCGATCCGTCGGTCGGCGCGCCGTCGTACCCATCGTGGGCCGTGTCCTCGCACCACTCCGACGCGTTCCCGAGCATGTCGTAGAGACCGAACCGATTGGCGGACTTCGTCGCGACGACGTGAGGTCGACACGCCGCGTCCTGCGCGTACTTGGGGGCTGCACCGGAGGCGCCGTCCCGATCCCACTCCTCGATCCACGGCACGGGCTTGTCGCCCGAGTTGAAGAGGACCCACTCGTGGTCCACGATGTCGTGCATCTCGTCGCCGAAATAGTACGAGCTCGTCGTGCCCCCCCGTGCGGCGTACTCCCACTCGGCCTCCGACGGCAGGCGCCCGCCGATCCAGAACGAGAACGCCCACGCGTTCTGCCACGCCGCGATCGCCGGCTGGCGATCGTCCGCTCGCGCGATCTTGCGGCCGTACTCGTTGCCTTGTGGGCCGCGCCGTTTCAGCGAGTCGTGCGTACGCTGCGAGAGAGCCGCATCGCCGTAGCGGGCCCGCCAAGCCGCGAAGACGTCGTACTGCTCCCACGTCACCTCGGTCCGGCTCACGAGCAGCCCTCGGACGGAGACGGTGTGCATCGGGCTCGCCGCCAGGTGCGCCGACTGCGGCCTGGGTGCGACGTCGCTGCCCATCTTGAACTTGCCCGGCGGCAGCACGATCCAGTCGACGTCGGGGAACTCGATGCCGCGCGCGAGCTCATCCAGCCAGGTGCGCTCCGGGTCGGAGAGCGCGTCGATCTCGCTCGCGTCGGGGCCGGTGACCCTGAGCGCGTCGTCTGCCTCGACGAGGGTCCCGCCCACGTCCACGACGCCGTCTGCGACGGCAACCCGGGTGGCATCGCCTACCTCCACCAGGAAGCGCGTGCCGCGCACGCCCATCGACGCCTGCGGGGTCTCGACACGGAACTCGCGCTTGCCCTTCGGTGGCTCGACGTCGGTGCCCATGCGCCCCTTCAGCACGCTCATCGTCGCGCCGCCCGCCGCGCCGAACCCGACCTCGCTCGCGACGTCGACGCGCACGATGCCGATCCCGATATCGAGCTCGACCTTCCCGTCGTCACCGGTCTTCACGCGATCGCCGGGATCGATCGCCGGCCACACCGGCTCGCCCGTGTCGTCCTCCTTGGACGGCATGCGCAGGCCGATCCAGGTCTTCCCGGCGTCCGACGACCGCTGCACATCGCCCGAGAGGTGGATGACGCGCATCTCCTCGAGGTAGAGCGTGTCGCGACTGCCCTTCGTCGGCACCTTCCGCTTCAGCTCGGACTTGTGGAAGCTGACCGTGCCGAACCCGGTCCGCACGCGCACCCACTTCGTCTTGTGCTCGTCGGTGTACTCCGACTCGATCGTGCCGTAGACGCGCCCGCCGCCCTTCAGCAGGAACGCGTCCGCGCGCGCCATCGAGGGAAACGCCACAGCGACCAGCGCGAGGGCGCCCAGCATCTCGACGAGACCTCGGCTCGACATGCTCACCTCCGGCGAGCCGTGAGGGACCAGGGGGGCCGGTCGGGATCCCGTCCGGGCTCGCGCGTGGTAACGCCTCGCCCCGGCAGCCTAACGGGTTGCCGTCTGGCTCCCAACCGCGTGGTTCTCGGGGCGCGGGTGCGGGGCTAGCCCGGACTATTCATGACGACTCACACACCTGAGCGGTCCAGACCGCCGATCTCGGCGTTGCGCCTCCTCCGAGACGGAACGGCGTCGCAGTCGTCGGCGCGCCTTGATCTCGACGATCTGTCCTTGCTCAGGGTG
>JAJFFG010000116.1 GCA_021776825.1 Planctomycetota bacterium | reverse complement strand
GCGGTGACCGTGATGCGCACGACGGATGACGATGCCGCTGGCCGAGCCGTGACGTCGTCGACCAATGGCCGTCCGGATCCCGACCCGGGGCGCGCTGGTTGCGCCCGAGCGCAAGCAGCGTGACGCGGGAATGTGTGCGCGCAGGTCCTCGACCGGCGCCGGTGGCTCTCGCGAGACGGGTGACGAGACCGAGCACACACCAGGAACAACCAAGGGCGCGGCGATTGCGCGTCCGGCGACACCGATCAAATCGATCGAGCCACCCCCTCCGTCGAGCCTGGCCCTCCGCACAGTTCCCGCCCGCAATCGCTGTGACCTTGACGCCCTGCCACTCGCCGGTATCTTCGCGGTTGCCTACCTGTCCCCGCGCGGGGCCCTGATACCCGTTTCCACGAAAGGGCTCCCCGCGCCATGAGACATCTCCTCCTCACCGCCGCGCGCCGACTGGCTGCGCCGCTATTCCCTGATCTCGACCCGCTCGTCAACCCGGCGAAGTTTGCCTCCGCCCCGGGTCGCGACTACGATTCCGCCCCGTTCCGACCGGTCTCGGCTGGAACGCCCGGACGGGCATCCGGACGTTCCACCGCAGCCACGACCCAGGGCGCGTCGGGCCAGCGCCGAGACTCCGGTCGTCACGTCCCCGGAACGCACTTCGACGAGGTGAGAATGTCACATCGCACACCCATTCTGCGTGCGGGCAGTCTGAGCAAGGGCCTCGCCCTTGCCGGCCTCCTGCTCTTCGCCGGCTTCGGTCACGCCGAGGACGACGACTTCGAGTTCGCGCAGGCCCTCGCCGGCCGCGGTTACTCGGATCTCGCCGAGGAGCAGTTCCAGAAGATCCTCAGCGATCCGAAGCGCAAAGCGTCGGAGAAGGCCGAGGGGACCTACGGCCTCGCGCTGCTCAAGCGCCGCGACGCCGTGCTCGCCGCCCGCGAGGAGCGCGAGAAGCTGCGCAAGAAGTTGGGCGACGTCCTGGCGATCTTCCAGCAGGCTGAGGACTCGCTCGCGTCGTTCATCACGGGCAATCCGACCCACGCTCGCATCCTGGAAGCCAAGCTCGATCGCTCGAAGCTGATCAGCGAGCGCGCCGAGTACATCAACAAGTCGATCCGGAACGGCTGGGTCCCCGGCGATGTGACCGAGGCCGATCTGCGCAAGCAGGTCGCCGAGGGCTTCGACACGTCCATCGACCTCCTGAAGGCGCTCGAGGACCCGGCGCGCTCCAAGCTCGAGCGCTGCTCGCCCGGGACGCCTGAGTACCGCACCGCCGAGGACGAGCTCGGCCTGGTCTGGCTCTCCCGCATCGCCGCGCTCTACGGCAAGGGCGCCGCACTGCCCCCGGGCGATACGTCCGGCATCGCTGCGCTCAACCAGGTTCTCGCCGAGATCGACGAGTTCATGTGGCTGTTCGACGGCACGGTCCGAGGCCTCTGGGCGTTCCACTACAGCGGACTCGCGAACTGGAAGCTCGACAAGCCGAAGGACGCGATGCGCGATATCCGCGACGCCGCGACCGCACTGACCGAGGGTGACGGGGTTCCCGCTGGCCGACCGATCACCATGATGTCGTACGACTACATGGCGACGATCGCGATCGACGCCGCGAACCGTCACGGCGACGAGTACATCGGCACGGCCCTGAAGGCCTTCGACAAGCTCCCGAGCGCCTGGCCGAGCTTCATGGAAGACCGCTTCGGGCAGATGGCCGCGCTGGCGCATGCCCGCGTGCTGGACCACACCGGTCGCAGCGACGAGGCGATCTCGCTCGTGCAGAAGGTCATCAAGAAGGCCAAGGAGAACACCACCTACATGGATCGGCCCGCGGGCACCGTCCTGGGTGAGATGCTCAGTCACGGCGGCTCCGGTGCCGACCTCGACCCGGCGCTCCTCAAGACGATCGCCAAGTCGAAGTGGTCCGACGCCGACTACAGCGGCGCCATCCGCGCGTACCAGTCGGTCATCCAGGCCTCGACCGGCGACTCCAAGCGCATGAACGATTTCGGTTGGGACGCGTGGGACATGATCGGCCGCTGCTACGGCCTGCAGGAGCGCTGGTACGAGGCGTACCTTGCGTTCGACATGATCGAGCAGGGCTTCATGTCCGACCAGACGAACGAGAAGCTGATCGAGATGACGGACGAGACGGGTTTCTCCCGCGCCGCCACGATCGATCAACTCGCGCGCCGGACGACGGACAAGGCCCGCGCCAAGCACTACGCGGACCTCTCGAAGCGCCTCGTCGAGGAGTTCACCGAGCGCCACCCGAACAGCCCCCGCAACGTGGGTGCTGACCTCGCGAAGGCCGCCGGCATCCTCAAGGAGGCGAAGCAGTTGCTCCGCGCTGGCGACACCGCGGCCGCGCAGTCCAAGTTCTCGGCTGCGCAGTCCGAGTTGAAGTCGATCGACCGCACGAGCACGTCGATCGACCTGGTGGACGCCCAGTCCATCGAGTGCGACTTCTACCTCGCGCGGATGTCGAAGGACGCCGCCAAGATGAACGCCGCGGTCGACGGCTTCATCAAGTGGCTCGCCGTTCAGCGCAAGCCCGTCGTGGACAGCGGCGTGCGTCGCGCACGCGCCACCGGCAAGAACCTCTGCCTCGTCAGCCTCCTCAAGGGCTACGCACTCATCCCGGACATGACCGCCGACGCGCCGGCCAAGAAGGTCGCGTACGCGGACCTGATCAAGGCAATCGACAAGTGGGGTGCACAGTTCCTCGACGTCGTGTCGCGCGGTCAGCTCACGCTGGACCAGTGGCGCGTCGAGGCGCTCATCGGCACCGGTGAGGTCTCGAAGGCCGACGAGCTCGCCTCGAAGAACATCCGCGAGTCGCCCGAGAGCGTGAACGGCCCGTTCCTCGCGGCAATCGTCGCGAACGCGCTGGAGAAGGAAGCCAAGGTCCGCCTCGAGAAGGGCGACACCACGGGCTACCAGAACCTCATGCTGCGCTGCGCACGACTCCGCGAGTACGCGGTGCTGGAGCCGGCAAAGCGCAAGGGCGTCACGCCCAGCCCGGGCGCGTTCGTCTCGCTGGGCAACACGTTCCGCGAGGCCGGCGACTTCGCCAAGGCCGAGGAGTACCTGCGCCTGGCCCAAGCGGGCTACGTCGCAGCCGGCAACGAGGACCAGGCGCGCGCGCTCCTCGTCGAGCTGATCGGCCTGCTCATCGATCAGGGCAAGTTCGCCGAGGCCATCACGGACCTGGAGGCACTGCTGGTGCCGGTGGAAGCCGATCGCGCGGGCATCCTCGAGCGACTCGGTCGCGACGACCAACTGACGAACGTCGAGGTCAAGAAGATGACCCAGACGAAGATGTCGAAGAACCGCCGTGTTCTCGACGTCCTCTCGCGGGCGTATCTCCAGGCGGCACGCGACGACAAGGATCTCGTCCGCTGCATCAACCTCTGCGGGCTCCTGCGCTTCGCGCACCCGAAGGACGAGAAGCACGACGTGAAGTACATCGAGTACACGGTCCGCCTCGCGAGTGCGTACTTCAAGTTCGGCGTCGACTACGGGCAGCCGGACGCCTTCAAGAACGTCGTCAAGTTGATCCAGAACGGCATCGTCACGCCCGGCCTCCTCGAGACGTACGGCGAGAGGGTCCCGGGCTCGAAGCAGAAGCTCACCGAGCTCCTCAACGCGTCGAAGAACCGCTAGGCCCTCACATGAGGTACGGAATGTCATCCATCTCCCGTCAACGCGTCCCGATGGCGCTCGGCGTGGCCACGCTGGCTGCGACGGTGCTCGCGCTGCCTCTCGCGCCGACGGCGTGCGCGGCCCAGGATGCCCCCACGGACACGATCGTGTACGTGGACGGCGGAGCGCGGAAGACGCGCGCCGGCGTCGTCATCGACTCCGCGACGTACGACGAGGTGAAGTTCAAGGCAGGGGGACGCTCGTCCACCATGTCGGGCACTCAGATCCTCGAGATCCAGTGGGGTGACGCCCCGCGGGAGTACGGACCGGCCTGGCGCTCGCTCAACGCCCGCGACGGAGAGGCGGCTCGCCGCAACTTCGACGCGTGCCTCGGCGCGCTGGCCGCCGGAGTCGTCGAGCGCGACTGGGTCAAGGAGTACGCCAACATCGGGCTCGGCGAGGCCTACCTGATGCTGGCGGCACAGGACTCCGCCAACCTGTCGAAGGCCTCCGCGGCATTCGAGCTCGGCCTGAAGGCGAACGCGAAGAGCCTCCTGCTCGATCGTGCCCTCAAGGGTCTGGCCGAGGCGGCTCTGGCCGCGAAGAAGGGTCCGGACGCACTGAAGCACGCCGATCGGCTCCTGGGCGAGGGCAAGAAGGCCCGTCGTCCGTCGTGGGAGCTCGATGCGTACTTCCTCCGCGCCAAGGTCCACACGGCAGGCGGCAACGCGTCTGGTGCAAGCCAGGCGTACGCCGATGCCGAGCGCCTCGCGGCGCAGCAGGCGGGTTCGGCCAAGAACCCGGCCGATCGCACACGCTTCGAGTCCATCCGCCGTACGGCTGCAGCCGCTGGTGGTTGGGTACTTCTCGACACGGCGCTCGCGTCCAAGTCCTCCGCGGACTTCGACAAGGCGCGGTTGTTCTTCCAAGGCCTGCCGGCCAAGTTCGGCAAGGTCCCGGAGATCCTCTCCGCCGTGGAGAACGCCATGGGTGTGATCAAGCTCTCAGGTGGCGATGCACACGCCGCCCTGGAGCACTTCCAGAAGTCCGAGGTCCTCTACTTCTCGGTTTCCTCCGAGGTGGCGCGTTCGCTCTACTACCAGGCGCAGGCCTGGGATCAGCTCGGCGACACGGAGCAAAAGGGCGCGCGGATCCGCGATCTCAAGCAGTACTACCCCAAGTCCGAATGGGCCCGGAAGGTGAACTAGAGGCGGCGAGCGCCTCTCACCTTCCGGCTCCGGAACGAACGTTCGAAGGAGAACGAGCTATGCGCAAGTGGAAGAACACGGCGACCGTCGTCGCCGCAGCAGCGTTCATGGCGCTGCTCCCGGCCGTCCCCGCCCTCGCACAGGGCGCCGAGTCGGCGGGAGACGATGATGCCAATGTCACGATCGGCAAGGTCCTCGCATGGGGCGGCATCGTGGGCGGCGTCGTCATCCTGATGTCGATCGCCATGGTGGCGCTGGTCATCGAGCACTTCGTCTCGATCAAGCGGGACAAGCTCGTTCCGCCGGAGATGATCGACGAGATCGAGGCGCTGTTCGAGGAGGAGGAGTACCAGGAGGCCCTGGAACTCTGCGAGTCCGAGCCGAACTTCGTCACGAACATGCTCGCGGCCGCGCTGCCGAAGCTGAACGCCGGCTTCGACACGATGGAAGAGCACCTGAGCGAGGCCCACGCCCTCGAGTCGACCAAGCTGCATGTGAAGATCAGCTACCTGTCGCTCATCGCCAACCTGGCCCCGATGCTCGGCCTCTTCGGCACGGTGTTCGGCATGGTCGGCGCGTTCAACGAGATCGTGCGTCTCGGCCCGGCCGTCACGCCGAAGGACCTCGCGAACGGCGTTCAGAAGGCGCTCATCACGACGCTGTTCGGCCTCGTGGTCGCCATCCCCGCCATCGCGTTCTACTTCATCTTCCGGAACAAGGTCGTCCGCATCACCTACGAGTTCAAGGCGATCGGTGAGGACCTCATCGAGCGCTTCCGCCCGCAGGCGCGCTAGGAACGCCCCATGGCCAGAAGAAAGAAGCGCAGAGTGCTCGGAGCGGATGTCGAGGGCGGGGCCGAACCGGACCTGACCCCCATGATCGATATCGTGTTCCAGCTCGTCATTTTCTTCCTGGTGGCCAACGACCTCACGCGGAAAGAAGTGGAGGAGCTCAAGCTCCCGCAGGCGCTCTACGGCGAGGAAGACCTGGCGCAGGAAAAGGAAACCCGCGTCATCGTCAATATCCTCAAGCCCGACGATCCTGCAGCCCCACCGAAGATCCCGCTGGTCAAGGTCAAGGGGAAGGAATACGACCTCAAGAACCTGGCGCGCTACATGCGCACCATGGCTGATCTCGATCGTGAAGGCGACGGGCCTGGCACTCCGAGCGCCGTGTACGTTCTCGTACGCGCCGACAAGGAGGTCCCCTGGCAGCACGTCCAGTACGTGATGCAGGTGTGCGCCCAGCCAACGGTCATGATCTACAAGATGCAGTTCGCGACGACCCGCAAGGCGGATGGCACGGCCACGTCTCAGGGCGGGAACTAGGAAGGAGGAGACATGGACGACGAAGCCATTCCGAAGCCGAACATGACTCCGATGATCGACGTGGTGTTCCAGTTGCTGATCTTCTTCCTCGTGTCGATGAAGTTCAAGACGCTCGACATGAAGATCGAGGCCTTCCTTCCGAAGGACAAGGGCCTCGCAGCGACCATCACCAAGCTCGAAGAGAAGCCCAAGATCACGGCGGTCCTGAAGCGCAAGCGCGTCGGGGCAGTGTTGGAGCCGGCCACTCGCGTGAAGGTTCAGAACCAGCGCATCGGCCTCGCCAACGACGAAGCGGTCTGGGAGATCCTGACCAACAAGGCGATTGAGGTCCTCGCCCGACACGTCGCCAACGGGGGAGACCCCGCTGACGTGGCCGGAGAGGTCGACGCCGCACCCCTCGTTCCCACTGGGGACGTCGTGCGGGCCGTCGATGCCCTCATCGCCGCCAACATTCAGGACGTCACCTTCATCGGCACTCCCCCGCCGGGCTCCACGCTCGACGAGATCTTCACGAGTGCTCAGAAGGAGGCGGGCGTCCGCTAGACGTTCGACATCCACTTGCGCTGGTGCCCCGGCTTCGGCCGGGGCACCGCTCGGAGGCCTGAGGGGGGAGCCCCCAACGGCGCGCGCAGACGATCCGAGACCCTGACCAGACCAGATCCCGACCCTGCGGGAGTCGCCGGCCGCACCCGGCGCGCACCCGATCCGCCTGTCCGTCCCTCCGAGCCCCCCCCACACCGAATCCCATTGGGGGGAATCGTAGAAGGAGACGGAGCTATGAAGCGACGCGACCGCAGACCGACGTCTGAGTTGGGCGCGGCTGTCGAAGGCGGGGCAAGCGTCGAGATGACCCCGCTCATCGACGTCACGTTCCAGTTGCTCGTGTTCCTGCTCGTCATCAACGACGTGAGTGCGAAGGTCACGGAGGACGTCACGCTTCCGGTCGCCGAGCATGCGACCGAGATCGAAGCGGATGAGGGCATCGTCACCGTCAACGTCCTGGCGCAGGCCACGCCCGCGGACTCCCCCCGCGTGCGCATCGGCGGGCTGACGGTGCAGCTGCGTGAGATGGCGCGGTTGCTCCAGACCGTGGCCGATCTGCATCGGCCACCGCTCGATCCGGCTGCCGTCTCGCGAGCAGGAGTGCTCGTGCGCGCGGATCGCGACGCCCCCTGGCGGCACGTGCAGCTCGTGATGCAGGCGTGTGCGGACGAACGGATCCGCATCGTGCGCATCCAGTTCGCGACGCGAGCGCCGGACGCCGAGTCGGATCTCGCGGAGGATGCGCACACGGGGTCCGGGCGATGAAGGTGCAACGACTCCCGCGCTCGATCCGTTCGCCCGGCGCAGCGGTCGCGGCGTGGGCACGCGCACGCGTTGCACCGCTCGCGGCCGTGGCGATCCTCGTGACGGGCGCGGCGTTGCTCGCGAGCGACCTGCCGAGCAAGCGCGCCCCCGGCGTGGACCTGCCCATCGCCGCCTTCCCGGGCGTCGAGAGCTGCTGCGGCGCACACACACCGCTGATCAACGTCACCGTGCCGGCGCCGCGGTCGGCAACGGGCGCGCCGCATCTCCGTCTCGGCGGGAAGCGACTCGCCCCGCAGCAACTCGCGACGGCGTTCCGCTCACTCGCCCGCGCGGCGCGCGATCCGGACAGGTTTGGCGAGACTGCCGTCTTGATCCGCGCCGACCGCTCCGCTCCGTGGTTCCACGTTCAGGCCGTACTCGCAGCCTGCGCGCAACCCGATGTGGACCTGTACCGCATCCAGTTCCAGACCCGTGCCCCCCACCCCAAGAGGAGATGACCTCCGATGAACGACCAGGCCATACCGAAGCCCAACATGACGCCGATGATCGACGTGGTGTTCCAACTGCTGATCTTCTTCCTCGTGTCGATGAAGTTCAAGACGCTCGACATGAAGATCGAGGCCCAGCTCCCGCCGATGGGACTGGCACGTGGGCCAGCGCCCATCTGCAACACCGTGCGCGTTCTCGCGCGCCTGAAGCGCGTCGCCGCACAGCCGACGCAGGTCGTGCTGGAGAGCCGCCCCCTCGGCCCCGCGAGCGCGGAGTCGACGTGGACGACCCTCTCCGAGACCGTCCGCACCATGCGGACGCGACACGTCGAAAACGGCGGCGATCCGTCCCTGATCCGCGCGGAGGTCGACGCCGACTCGCGCGTCAACACCGGGGACGTCGTGCGCGCCATCGACGCGTTCCTCGCTGCGGACATCGAGAACGTCACCTTCACGGGAACCAAGATGGCCGCGCTGTCTCTCGACGCCCTACCGTCCCGCCGTTGACAGAACGGTGGCAGGCGCCGTGATAGGTTCCCGCCAACGTGCCCAAGAAGACCGGAGCCGCCGTCGTCCTCGCCATCGTGGGCGCCGGCGTGTTCCTCGCCGTGCTGAGCCTCTGGATGCGGACCGGTCGCGGACCGCGGCCGATCGTGCTCGTCACGGTGGACACGCTGCGCGCCGACCGGCTCGGGGCCTACGGTTCGACGTCCGGGCTCACGCCCCGGCTCGACGCGTTGGCGGCCACGGGCGTCGTCTTCGATCGCTGCTGGACCACGGCGCCGCTGACGGTGCCAGCCCACGTCAGCATGCTGACGGGCCTCGTTCCGCCACTTCACGGCATCCGCACGAACACGAGCGGGCGACGGCTCCCTCCCGCAGCGCTTCGTCCCTACGGCACGGTGGCCGAGGTGCTGCGCGGAGGCGGGTGGAGCACCGGGGCGTTCATCTCCGCGTCCGTCCTCCGCGCGGATCGGACGGGCCTCGATGCGGGATTTCAGGTCTACGACGAGGTGCCGCCGGCCGCGGTCGGGAGCCTCCACGACGCCGAACGTCCCGGGCACGACACGGTCGACGCCGCCCTCGAGTGGGTCGAGGGGACCGACGGACGCTTCTTCCTCTGGGTTCACCTGTTCGATCCGCACGCGCCGTACGACGCGCCGCCGCCCTGGGGCGCCGGTGCGGCACACGCGACGGATGCGACGGGCTACGACGGAGAGGTGCGCTACGCCGACGACGCGATCGGTCGTCTGATGGACGGCCTCGAGAGCCGCGGACACGATCCCATCCTCGTCGTCACGTCGGATCACGGCGAGGGACTCGGGGAGCACGGGGAGGCCACGCACGGGCACCTGCTCCACGAGGCCACGCTCCACGTGCCGCTGATTATCCGCGCGCCGGGCCTGGTGGCCGACGGCGCGCGGCGCACCGACCCGAGCTCGGTCATCGACATCGCTCCGACGCTGGTCTCGCTCGCCGGTCTGGGGATCCCCACGACCATGGACGGCCGGCCGCTCTTCGCCGGCGGCAAGGATCGGATGGAGCGCGCGCCCTACGCCGAGACGCTCTACGGCTGGGAGGGCTCGCGCTGGGCGCAGGTATTCGCTCTCCGCATCGGCGACGAGAAACTCGTGGATGACGGAGCCACGCTGCACACGGCGGACCTAGCAGCGGACCCGCGAGAGACTCAGACCCCGCGCTTGCCGTCCGCCGAAGCGGTCCCCTCGCCCTGGGCCGAGCGACGTGAGCAGCTACGACGCGTCGCGGGTCTCTCGCCGCTCGCCGCGCCCGAGTCGCTTCCTGACGGCCTGAGCGGCGGCTCCTACTGGACCGCCACGACGTCGGGGGCCGGGGCCCTGGCACCTGATCGCAACGCCCGCCTGCCGAGTCCCTACGACCGCATGAGCGTGCTCGCGCTGCTCGATCGCGGCCGGGCCGAGCTCGCCGCAGGGAGGGCCAAGGCGGCTGCCGCCACGTTCGCCGAGGCCATGCAGCAGGATGCTGCCAACCCGCAGGCGGCACGCTGGCGGGCTCGCTCGCTCCTGGCATCGGAAGCCCCGGACGACGCCGCGTCGGCCTATCGCCACGCCTTCGCCCTCGGCTGGACGCACTCCGACTGCGTCGTGAAGGCTCTCCAGGCCTCCAGCGCCGCCGTCGAGGGTGGACGACGCGACGAGATCGCGGCCGGACTCGCGTTTCTCGCCGAGGCGCGCGGCAAGGGCGTGCCGCAGGTCGGGAAGGCGTTCGTGCTCGAGGCCTACCTGCTCCACGAGAAGGGCGACGCCGCCGGCGCGCGCCGAGCGCTCGAACACGCTCGTGGCGAGCCTGCAACGCCCAAGCTCACCGAAGCCATCCTGGAGCTCGAACAGAGGCTTCGGTGACTCGTCGCAAACCGCGTTCGGCGCAGGGGTTTCGTACCGTCACCTCAGCATGACAGATGGGTGACCTCGAAGGGCCATAACCCTTCGAATGTTTGGTTGACCTGCGCTCCGAGCCCTGGCTAGCATCCGCGGCCTGGGCACATCGTGCTGAGCCTGTTGGGGCTGGTACGGACTGGGCATGGGCAGACTCTAGGCTAGAAGGAAGGGCATCGTGGTCCGGGGCATGGACTGCGATCTCCACGAGGTGCGGACATCGGTCTCGCCTCGTCGGAGGACCCACACGGGGAAGGCAAGGACCTATGACGGACTCCCGGACTCGGAACCTCACGCTCGCCGCGACTCTCGCGACGCTCGGCGTGCTGATTTCCGCAGCGTCGTGCACCGGACCGGCTGAGAAGACGTCCGACTCGTCGAGCAAGACGACCGGACCGGCTCTCGCCAAGGGCGACAAGACCACGGCGATGCCGGGTGCAACCGGCCCGACGGCAGCGAAGGCCTCTCCGAAGCCAGGCGCGAAGAGGGACGGCCCGGTCGTTCCGCCGAAGCCCGGTGCTCCGCTTCCTCCGCCGGTCTCGCCGCGTGGGACCAAGCCCACCGCCGCGAAGCCTGCGCCGAAGCCGGCTCCGAGGCCGACCGCGACGAAGCCTGCGCCCAAGCCGGCTCCGAGGCCGACGGCCACCAAGCCGCCGAAGCCCGCGCCCCGGCCGACTGCGGCCAAGCCGCCCAAGCCGTCTCCGAAGGCCGCGCCCAAGCCGACCGTGGCCAAGCGTCCGAAGCCCGCGCCCAAGCCCACGGCCGGGAAGCGTCCGAAGCCGGCCCCGAAGCCCACAGCTGCCAAGCCCACGACCCCGAAGCGCGCCGTCGCCAGCGCGCAGACCGAGGCCGATCGCCTCCTGAAGATGCGTCTGAAGGAGCTGGAGCTCGAGCGTCAGAAGAACGCGATCCTCGTCGCGGACTACCTCTCGCACGCCCGTCGCTCGGCGAAGGACTTCGACCACCAGGCAACCGCCGAGTGGTCCTCGAAGGCACTCGAGCTGGATCACGACAACGGGGAGGCCGAGGGCCTGCTCCGCACGGCGCGTTCGGCCATGGGTCATCGCGACGCCGAGATCGCCAGCCTCTCGACCCTTCTCACCCAGTCGAAGACCGTGAAGCGTGAACAGGCCCAGTTCCAGGCCAACCGCTACATGGACGCGGCCCGCAAGGCCAAGGCGAACGAGGACTACGAGGGCGCCGAGCAGAGCCTCGAGCTCGCGATGGCGATCATCCAGAACGACCCGACGGGCATCAACTGGGCGCCGCTCGACAGCGACGTCAAGTCCGAGCTCGCCGCCGTTCGCAAGTTGAAGGCCGCCTCCGACAAGACCGCCCGCGCTCGCGCAGCTCGCGAGGCCTACCGCGCGGTCAAGGAAGAGGAGGCTCGTCGTCGCCTCGCCGACGTCGAGAAGCGCAACACGCTCTTCGAGGCCGCGATGGAGGCCTTCGAGAACGAGCAGTACGCTCGCGCCGAGACGCTCCTCCAGGACTACATCGAGTTGGTGCCGGGCGATCGCAACGCCCAGCAGTTGATCTCGACCGCGCGTCGCGCCAAGCACGAGCGCGCCTCCGAGGACTCACTCCGCACGCAGCGCGAGCGCTTCCGCGAGTGGCGCCTCGACATGAGGGAGACCACGGTCCCCTACCACGACATCCTCAACTGGCCGTCGCAGGACCACTGGGATCGCATCACCGAGCTGCGTGCGAACGCGGGCATCATCGATGCACCCGAGCCGGACTCCCCGGAGACGGCCGCGACGCGCAACAAGCTGCGCGGTGAGCGCGTCAGCTTCCAGTTCCAGGGTGCTGAGTTCACCGAGGTGATCGGCTACATCGCCGATACGCGTCAGCTGAACGTCGTCATCGACCCGCAGGTCGCTCCCGACCTCGAGGCCGTCCCGATCACGCTGACCCTGTCGGACGTGACGGTGGACGACGCCCTCAACACGCTCAACCGCATCGCCGGTGGCCTCACCTACGTGGTCCGTGGCTCGGTCGTGTTCATCACACGCCCCGAGTTCGCCCGCGAAGAGCCCATCGTCCAGGTGCACTCGGTCGGCGACCTGACCGTGGCGCTCACGAACTTCATCGCCCCGAACCTGCAGCTTCTGCCGGCCGGTGCGGAGGAGGACGAGGAGAACCCGCGCTTCGGTCTGGCCTCGGAGGGCGTCGCGTCCTTCGGTGGCGCCGAGGACCTGATCAGCCTCGTCCAGAACAACGTCGCCAACCCCGACTACTGGACCGAGGAAGGCGTCAGCATCGCGGCCTCCGGCGAGGACAAGCTCGTTGTGGTCGCCGAGCCGAACGCTCAGCGTGAGGTGGCTGCGTTCCTCGACGATCTCCGCGCCTTCGCCGGCCTGGTGGTCACGATCGAGACGCGCTTCCTCACCGTCACCGACAACTTCCTGCGCGATGTCGGCATCGACATCCGGGGCACCGGCGGCCTCTCGCCGGGCACGCTCGTCGCGCTCGACGACGTCACGAACGGACTGAGCAACAACGCCTCCGCGGGCTTCGACAACAGCGGCATCGGTCTCCCGGCGAACGCCAGCGGCAAGCCATCCGCCGGCGCGTTCTTCAACAACGGCTCCGATGGTGACTACCGCGCCAGGACCGAGAACATCTTCGACCAGGCGCTCGGCACGAACATCACGAATGTGGGCGGCGCCGCGATCCAGTACACGTTCGTGGGCGACACCAACGTGGCGCTGATCATGCGCGCGGTCGAGAAGAGCCAGGAGGGCCGTGTCCTTCAGGCCCCGAGCGTGACGGTGTTCAACACCCAGCGCGCGAACATCACACTGATCAACCAGTTGACGTTCATCCAGGACGGCCTCGTCCTCGACGTGCAGCCGACGGTCAGCCACGATCGCAAGTACATCACGCTTCAGCTCCGCCCGACGATCGCCAACCTCGTGCGCCCCATCCCGACGTTCACCACGTCGCTCGGCGCGTTCACGACTCCGGTGACGATCCAGATCCCGGAGCTGCAGGTGCAGCGCGCTGCCACCACCGTCCGCGTACCGGACGGCGGCACGCTCCTGCTCGGTGGCCTGAAGAACATCAGCCAGCAGGACCTCAAGTCCGAGACCCCTTGGGTCTCGAGCATCCCCTTCGCGGCCTTCTTCTTCGGCCGGAAGGGCTCCTCCGAGGAGCTGTCGAACCTGATGGTCATCGTCAAGGCGACCATCACTGATCTGTCGGAGCAGGAAGCGCGCTTGCGCCGCTAGTTCCTCACCGAGTGCATTCTGGCGCCCCGGTCTCCTCGCGAGGCCGGGGCGTCTTCGATTCCGAGGGCCGGCCGCCGGGGCGCGCTCGCCCACGGCAGGGCCCCCACCGGGCCCTCGCATCCTTCTGACGGATGGCGCCGAGTGATGGGCCCTGTGCCGACCGTCGTGGTGGTGCAGGTGGCTGCCCGCGGCCCCAGGTGATGGTCGCCCTTGCGCGGACGACCTCTTGGGCTCGATCAGCATCTGAGAAGCCGACGAGAACTCCCGTTGCGAATCGGCGGTTCGCGAGCCATGCTGAGGACTGCATGCGAACCCTCAAGGCGCTCTTCCTCGACATCGACGACACGCTCTACTCCACGAGCGAGTTCGCGGCCGTCGCCCGACGCAATGCCATGGAAGCGATGATCGGTCACGGCCTGGACCTACCGATCGAAGAGGCGATGGCCGAGCTCTACGAGGTCATCGCGGAGTTCGGCTCGAACTACCCCTTCCACTACGACCGGCTGCTCAAGCGCCTCCCCGAGTCGCGACTTCCCCCCGGGAACCGCGCCATCCTCGTCGCGGCCGCGGTCAGCGCGTACCACGACACGAAGTACCGCAGCCTGTTCCCGTTCCGGCATGTCCCCGAGGTACTGCGCAGCCTCCACGAGAACACGGACCTCGTTGTGGGCGTGATCACGGACGGGCTCGAACTGAAGCAGGCAGAGAAGCTCGTGCGTCTCGGCGTCGTGGACTGGCTCGACCGGACGGCCATCTTCATCTCCGACCAGATCGGGATCTCGAAGCCGAACACGAAGCTCTACCAGCGCGCCTGCGGAGCGATCGGCGTGGAGCCGACCGAGGCGATGCACGTCGGCGATCACCCCGAGAACGACATCGCCGCCGCGCACGAGATCGGGATGGTGACGGTGCGACACCGATGGCAGGGCGGCAAGCACGCCGCGCGGGACGGGATCGTCGCGCCGGACTACGAGATCGCGAACTTCCACGACCTGTCGACGATCCTCCGCAGCGACTTCGGTTTCCGCAGCCTCTGACTGCGCGCGAACGCCGAAAAGCCCACGTCATCGAGCGGCCGGGAGTCCATCATGGGCAGCGCGTCGCGCTTCAGCGCGGCGTAGGGAAGGCCGACGTCCGGCGGGCGGGCTGCGCTTCAGCGCGGTCATGACGTCGCGTTCCCTGGTGCTCTCGAAACCCCCAGGCATCCGTCCAGATCGCCGTTCAACCGATTCCCGGCCACGTGCCGGGGCTGCCGAGGTCCCCGATGCTCCACTGCATTCTGCGTGGGCGTGGCTCGTCTCACGCCGCCGCTGCCTTGTTCGCACTCCTTCTCGCTGCCGCGCCGCACGCAGGTGCATCCGGCACGCTCTCCACCGATGCCCCAGTGCAGATCATTGACACGGGCGCGGCACCGGGGGCCACGTCGAACGCCGACGGGACCAACTACCTGCTCTCGGCGGACCTCGACGGCGACACCGACACGGATCTCGTGAACGTCACGCCCAACAACGTGCACGTGCTGCTCAATCGCGGCCCGGACGAGTTCGGCGTGCCCATCTTCGAGGAGGTGCAGGTCTTCCAGCTCCCGTCGAGCCACGGCGGCGGCCTGTTCGACATGAACAACGACGATCGCCCGGACCTCGTGCTCGGTTCGGAGTCGAAGGTCGTGCTCGGGACCAACAACGGTTCCGGGACGTTCACGGTCTCGACCCTGTTCACTCACGGGTTCGCCCAGCCGACCGTGGCGACGCCGTACCGCGTCGTGACCCCGTCGTTCCCGGGCACGCCTACGACGCAGCAGGACCGCATCCAGATCGTGGTCGCCCCCGCGGCGTCGTTCGTGTTCGGCGACCTGCTCGGCTCGAACCCGGGCGGCATGCCCTTCGGCTACGTCGTCGTGCCTCCTGGCCAGCCGACGGGCCCCTCGGACCCGACACCCGGGCCGAACGGCGAGATCGTGCTGCAGCAGCTCCCTGCGGTCGCCGCGGACCGCATGTCCGTGGGCGATGCGGACGCGGACGGTGACACGGACATCGTGATCGGCTCGCGCTCGGCAAGCGGAGCATCACCTGTCGTGGTGCTGACCGGCCGGGCAGTACAGGACGGAACCACTCTTCTGGCGCCGGCGCCGTCTCCCGTGCTCGGCCCCGTGTCGTTCCCCTTCGGCTTCCAGCCGGCCGTCAGCAGCGCGGGCGACATCGGGTTCGGCAGTTGGCAGGGCGCGTACCTGCTCTCGCGTCGCTCTCTGACCGGGACGCTCCTCGCGGGAAACACCGTCCTCGATCAACCGGATATCGCGTTCACCGGCCCACTGTTCATCGACGGCGACACGACCTCCGCCATCTCGGGAGAGGTGCACGGACTGGCGTTCGCTGACATGGACGGCAACCCAGGCGACGAGATCCTGATGACCGGTGCCTTCACGTCACTCGTGATGGCGTGCATCGACACCGACCCCAACGACCCGACGAACCGCTTCGAGGCACCGTCGATCCAGCAGAAGAGCACGTCGCTGGCCGTCGCCAACTGGGACAACGACGTCCTCGGCGTGAACGACGTACTCGTCGGCGGCGCGCGTGGCGTCTTCTTCTTCCGCAACACGAGCGGCGGCGACCCGGGCGGAGATCCCGGTGGTGGGGATCCAGGCGGCGGCGACCCCGGTGGTGGAGATCCCGGCGGTGGCGATCCGGGGGGTGGTGATCCGGGCGGTGGTGACCCGGGGCCGGCTGGCCCCACGCCGGAGGAGCTCGCGCTCGGCGCCACGACCGACCTTCTGACGCTGCTCGATCCGACACGGGACCCGCCGTTCGCGAACCCCGCGGCGCGGACCCTGCTCGCTCAGGCGCTCGCCGAGCTCCACATGATCCAGCCGACGTATCTCACGGCCGGCGCGTTCACGCTGGGCACACCGGAGAGCGACCAGGCACTCGAGGTGTTCTTCCATCTCGCCCACGCAGCGAACCTGACGTCGAACGCGCTGGCGGCCCTCGACGCCGTGCAGCAGGGCCAGTTCGGCGCCGAGCTGCAGAGCGTCATCGACGCTCTCAGCGCGGCCTCGTCGGCGCTTGCAGAGGACGCGCTCGGCCTTGTCCCGGTGGTGGCACCGGCCAAGCCGAGTCGCCGCGAGCGACGCGTAGCTCGCTTCCGCGCATCGGCGGAACGCGAGATCGAGCGCGCCGAGGGGCTGTTCGAGAAGGCGTCGCGACGCGAGTCTCCGCGACAGAGCGGGCGGCTCGTGAAGCGCGGCATCCTGCGGAACCGTCGGGCGTACAAGAAGGCCCTCCAGGGCCTCGCTCTCGCCCGCGGGGATGGCTGAGAGCCCCCGAAACTTTTCGAGAAAACACATGGCATCACCCCATGTGGGGACGCCATGATGCTGTTTGCGTCGACCCCCAGGGGCAAGATGCAGAGGAACTCCTAGCCAGAGGAAGGCGGGCGCGCTCTAGCGCTTCTCTGGTCGAGTGGATCCTCGGCATGGCCTCCGGGTGACCGGCTGCAACCGTCCAAATCGTTGTCCGCCCGATTTCCGGCCAGAGCGCCGGCTTGCAGAGGTTTCTGATGAGCACCCCACGTGCTACTGCGCCCGGCCTACGGTCCGCGGCGCTCGCCCTCGTACTCTTGTCACTGATTCCCGGTACACAGGACGCTGACGCGAGCGGCTCTCCCGCCACCGATCCTCCCGTCCAGATCCTGGACACCGGAGCGGCCCCCGTGGCCACGTTCGACGCGGGTCAGACGAACTACCTCATCGCAGCCCGGCTCGATGCCGACACGGTGATGGATCTCGTCAACGTCACGCCCTTCGGGGCACAGATCCTGCTCAACCGCGGCAACAACGCCTTCGGCGTGCCGCAGTTCGAGCGAGTGCAGACTCTTCCCGTCGCGTTCAGCGCGGGCGGCGGTGCGCTCGACATGGATGGCGATGGCGACCTCGACCTCGTCCTCGGTGACGAGGACGACGTGATCCTGGCGACGAACGACGGGACTGGTCTGTTCGACATCGACGTGCTGTTCACGCATGGCTTCTCACAGGCCACGCTGGCGGTGCCGTATCGAACTCTTGCTGGGTCGACCGCGCCTCCGAGCGGATCGAACCGGCGCCAGATCGTGGTGGCCCCGGCGGCCGACTTCGTCGTCAACGACTTCCTCGGGACGAACCCCGGAGGACTGCCGTTCGGCTACATCGTCGTGCCGCCGGGCGAGCCCGTCTCACAGTTCGATGGTGGTCCTCTCGCTGAGGGTCACATCGTGCTCCAGCAGCTCGCACCGATGTACGCGCATCGCACGCGGATCATGGATCTCGACGGCGACGGCGACAACGACCTCGTCGTCGGCAACAAGTCGGCGTTCGCGACGTTCCCGATCGCGATCTACGAGAGCATCGCGAGTCTCGGCTTGCAGGCGACGTTCCAGCAGAAGTCGCTGCCTGACCTCGCCGGGGTGCGCTTCGACTTCGGCTACTCCCCCGCCGTCAGCGACGTGGGCGATCTCGCGTTCGGCAGTTGGCAGCGTGCCTACGTCTACGGAGCGACCGGCTTCACGCCGCCTCTCGGCTTCGGACGCTTGGACCTCCCCCTCCAGAACTTCTCGTTCGCGGAGGACGTCCTGGGCGACCAGACCTCGCTCACCCTGGGTGAGATCTTCGGCCTCGAGTTCGCCGACCTGACCGGCGACGGCATCGACGAATTGGTGATGACGGGCGCGAACACGTCGCTCGTCGTCACGTGCTTCGACTCGAATTCGAACGCGCCGCCGAGCCGCTTCGACGCGCCCACCGTCAACCAGATCAGCCGCGCCCTCGCGCTGGCCAACTGGGACAACGACGGGAGCGGTGCGCTCGACGTCATCGTCGGCGGCACGCGCGGTCTCTTCTTCTTCCGTAACGCCAGCAGCACCGGCGGCGGCGAAGCAACGGGCCCGGGCACCGGCCCGGGTGAGCCCGAGCCTCCGGTCGATCCGGGTGGCGGTGGCGGCGGGACCGGTGGTGGCGGTACCGGCGGTGGTGGAACTGGCGGCGGCGGCACGGGTGGCGGCGGGACCGGCGGAGGCGGCACCGGCGGAGGCGGCACTGGCGGAGGTGGCACGGGTGGCGGCGGCACAGGCGGTGGAGGCACTGGCGGTGGAGGCACCGCACCGTTCGACCTGGCCTCGGACGCCGTCGAGGGCCTCGATGCCCTGCTGGACATCAACCGCGTACCGGCGGTCGAGAACCTCCAGGCGCGCGCCTTCCTGGCCGACGCGTTCGGCGAGTTGCTGCACCTCTCCCCCGCGTACCTGCGGACGGGCGCGCTCAACGCGAGCATCCCGGACGATCAGGAGATCCAGGACATCTTCCTGCACATCGCTCGGGCCGCCACGTTGGCCACCGATGCGCAGGCTGCGCTCACCTTCAGCGAACGGGCCACCTTCGGACCGTTCGTCCAGGCGATCGTCGACGACCTGACCGACGCATCGACTCAGCTCGCGGTGACGGCGCTGGGCATCGGCGGCACGTCGGCGAAGCCCTCGCGACGCGAGCGCAAGATCGCGAAGCTGCGGGAGAAGGCCGAACGGGACCTGGATCGCTCCGCACGTTGGATCCAGTTCGCCCGCGACACGCACGACGTCAAGCGTCGCCGTCGTCTGTTGCGCAAGGGCATCCTGCGCAACATGAAGGCGTACTCGAAGGCCGTCGACGCCATCGTTCTCCGCAACGAGATCAACAGGTAGTCAGTAGCCAGTCGTAGTGCAGACCTCGGCGCGCATCGGATCAGTCCGGTGCGCGCCGCTCGCGTTCATCCGCACGCCTGACGTCCGTCGACGGAGCGGGACCTCGCGCAATCGGGACGACGGCGGATAGCCTCGGCGCATGCGCAGGATCATTCGTAGCGACGACGCGCCCGCCGCCATCGGGCCGTACTCCCAGGCCGTCCTGTCGGACGGCTGGCTCTGGTGCTCCGGTCAGATCGCCCTCGACCCGGCCACGGGCGTGATCGTGGGTGGCGGGGACGGTGAGCACGCGGCCCGCGCGCAGACGCGTCAGGTTCTCACCAACCTCCGCGCGGTGCTCCGCGCCGCGGGTGCGGACCTCGCCGACGCCGTGAAGTGCACCGTGTACGTGAAGGACATGGACCACTTCGGCGCGATCAACGAGGAGTACGCCACGTTCTTCACCGACGACCCGCCGGCCCGCGCCACGGTCGAAGTGTCGCGCCTCCCGAAGGACGTCCTCGTCGAAGTCGACTGCGTCGCCCGCGTCGGAGAGTAGGCCCTCGCCGGCCGGGCGCAGCGGTCACTCATCGACAAGTTCGACGCCAATGCCTTCGGACGGTGCGCTGACCGTCGCCATCGCCCTCCTCCCGTCCGGGCCCGACGCGGACAGCTCGTAGATCCCGCGAGGGAGCCCCTTGAACGAGAACGACCCATCGATCGAGGTCTCGAACGAGGCGGCGAACCCGCTCTTGGCCCGGACCTCACACTCGACGAAGCCGGGGTTCATCCCGCCGGGGAGCGTGATCCGGCCGGCGATGCGTTCGCCGGGGGACAGGGCCACCACGCGCACACCGCGAGACTTCACCTCCCGCACGAACGCGTAGCGCCCGTCCGCGATGGGACCGACCTGAATGTCCACGGTCGGCGGCAGGTGCGACGAGGGGAACGTAACGACCGGTTCGGCGGAGTCGTTCGAGGCGACGGGGCCACCACCCGACAGGAGGACCACCGGCCCCGGCCAGTCTGCATGCCCTGTGTCCCTCTCGTCGGCGAGGACCAGTGTCAGGTACTCCTCGTCGGGCCACCTGACGACGACGTTCGCGTCGCCGGCGGTGGCCTCTGTCTCGGCCACGACGCGGTGCCCATCCATCAAGGCGAGCGTGACCCTCTGTCCGCGCGGCAAGTCGTGGACTTCGAACTCGTCGCCGGTGCGGTCCCACGTCACGTAGGACGTGCCGTTCGGTCGCACGAAGAGGGGCACGTGGGACAACGACGTCCCGTCCGGCGCCATCACGCGTCCGCGGATGAGCCCTTCGCGCTGCAGGACCACCGGGATCTCGGCTCCGGTCTGCGAAAGGTCGTCGCCGCGGTAACCGACGAATCCCGGGGCCCAGACGGAGACGGTCAGAGGCGTCTTCTCGGGCACGCCGCTTTCCACGCACATGCCGCTGTCGTCCGTCTTCGTTCCCTCGCCCATGAGGACACCCCTGACCTCGGGATCGCCGTGGGTGGCGTAGACCATCACTCGCGCCGTCCCCAATGGCGCTCCACTCTGGTCCGTCACGCGCACCGTCACCGAGACCCGGCGGCGCAACGGGATCGTCACGTCCGGACCGCCGGCCTCCACCGAGACGTGCGACGCGCCGACGTGGCGATCCCGCTCGGTGAACAGCGTTGCCCTGCCTTCACGGACGCCTGTGAACGTGAACGCGCCATCGCCGCCCGTCCGCGCACGGCGGTCCACGTTCTCCATGTGGTCCGCGTCGTATCCGTCCGGACGGGCGCGCAGATAGACGTTCACACGCTCAGCGGGGCTGCCATCGGGCTTCACGACACGCCCGGAGATGGACGACCCGGGCGGCAGCCGGACCTCGGTGACCGGCGGTCCGCGCGGATCGACCGCCACCAGCGCGCTGCCGTAGGGGAGCGGGACGCCCGCGGCACTCCTGGCATCGCCGACGATGAACACGGGCTCGTCCTGGCTACCCCAACGCCGCTCAGCCACCGGGAACGCGCCGCCCGCCACGCGGATCTCCTCGTAGAAGCCCGTGCGGTCCCAGAACTCCGCGTGGACCGGGCTTGCCGTTGCCGAGTGGACCTCGCCACCGTCGTGGCCGACCACCCGCACCAGGACCACGCGGTCACTCGGCGCGGGAGGTCGCACGGTGACGGTGAGGTCCGGGGGCCAGCCGTCGGCCCGCGCCTCGCCGTGCCAGATCGCGTTGCCCCGCTCGGCGACGGCGAAGACGACCGCGACCGGCGCCCGGATCTCGAAACTGAATCGGCCGGCGGGCCCCGTCACGGTCGTGTGGTCGGACTGGTCCAGGTCGCCGAATGCGACGAATGCACCTGGCACGGGCTCGCCGTTCGGAGTGACCACGACTCCGCCGCGCGTCTCGAGGCCCTTGTCGGACCGACGCGACGTGTCGGGCGTGTCGCCGGGCTTCCCGAGACGAGAGCGCCGGTGGCGCTCGGGGGTGGACGCAAGCCGGGGAGTCCCTGAGTCCACCACGGCCCGCCCCGCGTTCGCCTGGTCCTGAGAGTCTCGGCCACTTGGGCCGCACGTTGTCAGCGCACCGCTGACGATCGCCGCCACGACCACCATCGCCGCCACTACCATCGCCGCCACTGAGAGCCTCGCTCGCGAAGTCACGCCAACAAGCTAGCGTGCGCGCGATCCTGCGAGCAGCGTGTTGAGGAACTCACGCGGCGCCGGTTGAGTCGCCTGGGAGGTCGAGATGCGTGAGGGCCACCGCGTGTCACACCGCCGAGAAGCGCACGCCGATCAGCGATCTCGCTGCGATCACGCGGCGCCCTCGTGAACGATCCGGGCTCGTCGTTGTCAGACGCCCATCGCGCCGGCAGGCAGGCCGTCCTCGCCGGTGACCCAGCACGCGGCGAAGTGGTCGGGGCGGTGCTCGACGAGCGGCGGGTCCTCGTCGTGGCACCGCGCGATGCGGGCCGGGCAACGGTCGACGAAGCGACAGCCCTTGTAGGCCATCGTCGGAGTCGGGATCTCGCCTTCGAGCGCGATGCGTTTGCGTGCGCGCTGGAGCTTCGGATCCGGGATCGGAATCGCGGAGAGGAGCGCCACGGAGTAGGGGTGCAGCGGCTTCGTGTAGATCTCGTTCGCGGGGGCGACCTCGACGATACGCCCCAGGTACATCACCGCCACGCGATCGGAGATGTGCCGCACGACCGCCAGATCGTGCGCAATGAACAGGTAGGTCAGGCCGAGCTTGTTCTGGAGGTCCTGCAGCAGGTTGATGACCTGCGCCTGGATCGACACGTCGAGCGCGCTGACAGGCTCATCGCAGAGGATCATCTTCGGTTCGAGAGCGAGAGCACGCGCGACACCGATGCGCTGCCGCTGACCTCCGGAGAACTCGTGCGGATACCGGTTGCGCCACGAGGCCGACAGACCCACAACCTCGAGAAGGTCGCACACGCGTTCGGTCAGCTCGGAGCCGGACGCGATGCCGTAGTTCCGGAACGGCTCGCCGATGAGGTTCAGAACCGTCATGCGCGGGTTCAAGCTCGCGTACGGGTCCTGGAAGATCATCTGCAGATCCTGGCGAGCTTCACGCATCTCGGTGCGCGAGAGGTCGGCCAGGTCGCGGCCGTCGAACATCACGCGACCACCGGTCGGATCTTCGAGACGGATGATCGCGCGGGCCGTCGTGCTCTTGCCGCAACCCGACTCCCCCACCAGACCCAGCGTCTCGCCGGCGTTCACGGTGAAGTTCAGGCCGTCCACCGCGCGCACCGCGCCGACCTGCCGCTTGAACAGGAGACCCCGTTCGATCGGGAAGTGGACCTCGAGATCCTCGACGGACAGGAGCGGCTGCTCGCTCATCCGGGGATCTCCTCGACCGCGTGGGGTTCGATCTCGTGGATGTCGAAGTGACACGCGACACGTCGCACCGGCTCGCCAGGCGCGGAGATCTCGCGCAGCTCCGGCCGCTCCGTCGCGCAGCGATCGGCGGACCAGGCGCAGCGCACCCGGAACGGACAACCGCTCGGCAGATCAGCGGGGTTCGGGGGGGAACCCGGGATGGGCTCCAGGCGCTCGGTCTGCTCGCCGTCGAGACGCGGGATGCTGTGCAGGAGACCCACCGTGTAGGGCATGCGCGGATCCGCGAAGACGTCCTCGGTCGGCCCCTCCTCGACGACTCGCCCCGCGTACATCACGATCGTTCGATCGCACATGCCGGCGACGACGCCGAGGTCGTGCGTGATGAGCATCAGCGCCGTGCCGTCACGGTTGCGTTGCGCGTCGATCAGTTCCAGGATCTGGGCCTGGATCGTCACGTCGAGCGCTGTCGTCGGTTCGTCTGCGATGAGCAGCGCCGGGTTGCACGAGAGCGCGATGGCGATCATCACGCGCTGCCGCATGCCGCCGGAGAACTGATGCGGATAGGCATCGAGCCGCGACGCAGCCGCTGGGATGCCGACGCGCTCGAGCATCTCCGCAGCGCGTTCGCGCGCCTCGCGCCGGTTCATCGAGAGATGGAGCTGGATCGACTCGGTGAGCTGCACGCCGATCCGGAGGAACGGGTTCAAGCTCGTCATCGGGTCCTGGAAGATCATCGCGCACTCGCCGCCGCGGAACTGACGCACGCGCTGCGAGGACCAGTCGAAGACGTTCTCGCCGCGCCAGAGCACCTCACCCGCGTGGACACCCGGCGGCGTCGGCACGAGCTGCATGAGCGAGAGGCTCGTCACGCTCTTGCCCGATCCGGATTCACCGACGATGCCCACGCTCTCGCCCGGACTGAGCGAGAAGTTCACGCCGTCGACGGCCTTCACGAGCCCCTTGTCGGTCTTGAAGTGCGTCTCGAGCGCCCGCACGTCGAGCAGCGGCTGCTCGGATGATCCGGCGGGCATCAGGTCCTCCCTCGCTGCTGCGGATCGAGGGCGTCGCGCAAGCCATCCCCGAGGAAGTTCAAGCTGAACAGCGTGACGCTCATCGCGATGGACGGCCAGAGCAGCAGCCACCAGAACTCGCCGTTGGCGCCGAGCGCCTCACGGCCGTAGTTCACGAGCGCGCCCCAGCTCTCGAGCGGACGTCCGTCCATCTCGACCGTGAGGCCGATGAACGCGAGGAACGACTCCTGCAGGATCACCTGCGGGACCGTGAGCGTCGTGTACACGACGACCACGCCGAGCGTGTTCGGAATGAGGTGGCGCGTCAGCACCTGCCACCAGCCGGCGCCGACCGTCACGGCAGCGTCGACGAACTCCTTCTCCTTCAAACCCAGCACCTGGCCGCGCACGATGCGCGCCATCGTGAGCCACTGCACGAGGCCGAGCGCGACGAAGAGGATGATGATGCTGCGGCCGAACGCGACGAGGAGCAGGATCACCAGGAACAGGTACGGGATCGCGTAGAGCACATCGACGATGCGCATCATCATCCCGTCGATGCGACCGCCCATGTAACCGCTGAACGCTCCGTAGAGCACACCGACCAACAAGCTCACGAGCGTGGCGGTCAGACCGACAAGCAGACTGATGCGACCGCCGTAGATGAGACGGCTGAGGGAGTCACGTCCCTCCTGATCGGTGCCCAGGATGTGCGTGTGACGCAGCGGGTTGCCGTCGAGCACGACGTCGACGACGTAGCCCGGTTTCAGCGTCAGCGACGGACCAGCGTCCGTGCCGGCACGGTCGATCGCACTCACCGTCCCGTCGCCGCTGAACCCGACCGTCAACCGATACCGATCCTCGGGCGAGCGACGTACGAGTTCGAGTACCGCGACGCGCCGCCCCTCGCCACCGCGCAGCACATCGGGTGCGGCGTCGCGCTTCGCGATGCGAGCGACCGCCACGCGCTCGCCCGTGTCCGGGATGCGCAGGAAGTCCTGCTCCTCTACGTCGAGCGCGTCGGGACGCACGACACCACGACCCGGCGGCCGCAGATCGATCGACTCGACGGTGTCGCCATCCAAGACCAGGCGCACCGGAGTGATGGCCTCGTCCTGAACCTCGAACAGCAGTTCGTGCGACTCCTCGTCGCCGAGCGCGTCGGCACAGGCCTGTGGCACCTCAGACTCCGTCGGCCGCTCGCCGACGGTGAAGCGCATCTCGTTGCGGAGCGAGAGCACTTCGGTCAGGGGCGGCAGTGCCCCCAGCCAACGCTGCTGCTCCTCCGGGCTGTACGGGCTGATGACGTCGGCGAGGAGCGCCGAGAGGCTCATCACCACCGAGATCCAGAACCCGGCCATGGCCATCTTGTTCTTCTTCAGACGGCGCCACGCGTCCTGCGACAGGCTCTCGCCCTGCAGGGCCCGGCGGCCGTGCGACGCCGCCACGATGCCTTCCGGCGTGCGGTTGGATGGGCGCTCCATCAGTCGTACCGGATCCGCGGATCGAGGAAGCCGTACGCGACGTCGACGATGAGGTTCAGGACGACGAGCACGGTGCCGTAGAGCACGACCGTGCCGAGGGCCATCCAGTAGTCGCGGTTCAGCGCCGACTCGATGAACTCACGTGCGATGCCGGGCACCGCGAAGATCTTCTCGACGACGAGTCCACCGGTCAGCAGCGCCGCGATCGCCGGGCCGAGGAACGACACAACCGGCAGCATGCCGCCCTTCAGCGCGTGGCGCACGATCACGGCGGTTTCGGTCAGACCCTTCGCGCGCGCCGTGCGGATGTAGTCCTGGTGGATGACCTCGAGCATGCCGGCGCGCATGAGTCGCGCGATGCGGCTGGCGAACGGCAACGCGAGGACAAGCGACGGGAGGATCAGCGTCTCGTTGGTGACGAGCAACAGGACGATCAGCGACGTCGCAATGACGAGCATCGCGATCCAGAACGCGGCGATCTCCTGGCCCGGGTCGAAGTTCGCCGACCCCGGCGCACCGGAGCGCTTCCACTCACGAAGACGCCACGCGACGAACAGCACTCCGAGCCCGCCGATCGCCCACGGCCACGTGTGGAACGACGCCTCATAGCCGGAGACTGGGAACACCTTCCAGTGGAGGGCGAACAAGAGCACGAGGACCGGACCCGTGACGAATCGGGGCACGCTCATCCCGAACATCGCGACGGACATGCTGGAGTAATCGAGCATGCTGTTTTGCCGAATCGCCCCAATGATCCCGGCCATCAACCCGATCGAGAGAGACAGGATCAGCGCGCCCAGACCGATGACGATCGTCGGTCCGATGTGGTCGGCGAGGATCTCGTTGACCGTGCGGTCCTTGAACTTCGTGGACGGCCCGAGATCACCCTGAACCGCGCGCCCGAGATAGCGCCCGTACTGCACCAGCAGCGGCGCGTCGTAGCCGTACTTCTCGTCGAGACTCTGCTGGATCTCGGGCGGCAGCGTGCGCTCGGCCGAGAACGGATTGCCGGGCGCCATCCGCATGATGAAGAAGCTGACCGTCACCATGACGAGCAGCACGATCGGCAGCGTGACGAGCCGCCGCAGCAGATAGCGTCCCACGGGAGTCGCTCCGGTCGGCTACCGGCCCTGGGCCGGCGGACCGTCCATGTACATCCACTGGAAGGGATGCGTCGCGCGGATGTTCTCCTGCAGTCCCTGCAGACGAGACCGGCGCACGCCCTGCTTCACGTAGTCGTAGATGGGCATGATCGGCAGGTGTTCGAGGCAGAGGATCTTCTCGGCCTCGTGCAGCATCTGCCCGCGCTTCGCGAGATCCGGTTCGCTGCTCGCCGACTTGATCAGCGCGTCGTACTCCGCGCTCGCGAACCCCGTGTTGTTGTTGCCACCGTCCGTGACGAACATGTCGAGGAACGTGTTCGGGTCGACGTAGTCGCCGATCCAGCCCGCGCGCGCCATCTGGTAGTCCATCGACCTCACCTGCTCGAGGTAGACCTTCCACTCCATATTGCGCAGCTTGACGTTGATGCCCAGGTTCTCGCGCCACATCGACGACAACACCTCGGCGATCTGCTTGTGGCGCTCGCTCGTGTTGAAGGTGAGGTCGATGTCGGGGAAGCCCTCGCCGCCCGGGAACCCGGCGTCGGCGAGCAGCTGTTTCGCCTTCGCCGGATCGTACGCCGGTCCCTCGAGCGTCGGGTAGTCGACGTAGTCACGGACCGCGCGCGGCACGTACACCGTGGCGGGCGTCTCGCCGCTCTTCAGCGTGTCGAGACAGAGCGACTGTTTGTCGATCGAGAGGTTCAGCGCCTGACGGACGCGCAGATCGTCGAACGGAGCCTTCGTGGTGTTGAAGCGGTAGAAGTACGCGCCGAGCCAGGGCCACGCGTAGTAGTCCGGGTCGAGCATGACCTCGTCGATGCGCTTCTGCGGCACATCCGGCAGCCAGTCCATCTTCCCCGCGATGTACTCGTTGTAGGCCGTGTTCAGGTCATCGAACGGCTTGGCGACGATCTTCGTCAACCGCACCATGTTGCGGTTCCAGTAGTTCTCGTTCGGCACCATCACGATCGCGTCGCGCGGCCGCCACTCGGACAGCACGAACGGTCCGTTGCAGACGAAGTTCTCGGGCCGCGTCCACTGGATGCCGTGCTTCTCGAACGAGCCGCGGTGGATCGGGAAGAGCGTCTCGAAGCTCGTGAGCTCCAGGAAGTACGCCGTCGGCGAGTGGAGCGTGACCTCGAAGGTCAGCGGGTCGATGACCTTCGCGCCGACCTGCGCGAAGTCCTTGATGGTCCCGTCCGAGAACTCACGCCCGTTCTTGATGGCGTAGAACTGGTACGCGTACTGGCTCGCCGTCGTCGGCGCCATCGCACGCTCCCACGACCAACGCAGGTCCTCGGCGGTCAACGGGTCGCCGTTGCTCCACGTCAGCCCCTCGCGGAGGTGGAACGTGTACGTCAGCCCGTCGTCCGAGATCTCCCACCACTCGGCGACCGCGGGGACCGCCTCGAGCGTGCGCGGGTGATGTCCGGTCAGGCCCTCGAACATCGCCATCGTGATGCGGTGCTCGGGCACGCCGGTCATGATGTGCGGATCGAGCGTGTCCGGCTCGGCGCCGTTGTTGAAGACGAGTTCCTGGGGGAACTGCTTCCAACCGTCCCCCGCAGGGAACAGCGTGCTCCAGTCGAACCCCTTCAGCGCCTCGCCCTCGCGCGGGATCGCTGACGTCGACGTGCCGTCGCCGCCGCTCGGCCGCCCGCCGTCACCGACGTGGACGCGCTCGCCTCCATCGTCGCCGCCGGAGGAGTCGTCTCCGCCCGCCGAACCATCGTCCTGTCCAGCAGTCGGGCCGGCTCCGTCGGACGCAGGGGTCGTGCCGTCATCCCCGCAACCGGGAGTGAGGAAGAGCGCCGCACACACGAGCGTGCCGGCGAGAAGGGGGGATCGCGTTCGCATCGAAGCCTCCGCTGCGGGTCCGCCGGTCACGAGAGCGACCGCGGCGGCCTAGAGATTTTCGTCGTCGCCGTGGACCTGCTCGCCGACTCGCGTCGCGCCGTCGACGCTCTCACCCAGGATGCAGGCCACGCGATGCCCCGGCTCGATCTCGTAGATCGGGATCGGGATGTCGTTCGACTTGCAACGCGCCTCCGCGTACTTGCACCGCGTGTGGAAGCGACAGCCGGCCGGCGGGTTGATGGGAGTCGGCACCTCGCCCGGGAGCGGCTCGGGATTGAGCGGCGCATCGGGGTCCGGGTTCGGGATCGCCGACAGCAGTGCACGGGTGTACGGATGGACCGGGTTGCCGAAGAGCGAGTCGCAGTCCGCGATCTCGGCAATGCGGCCGAGGTACATCACGGCCACGCGGTGGCTGATGTGCTCGACGACGGACAGCCCGTGCGCGATGAACAGGTAGGAGATGTTCAGCTCCTCCTGGAGCTTCTGGAGCAGGTTGATGATCTGCGCCTGGATCGACACGTCGAGGGCCGAGACGGGCTCATCGCAGATGATCAGTTCGGGCTCGAGCGCGATGGCGCGCGCGATGCCGATGCGCTGGCGCTGGCCGCCGGAGAACTCGTGCGGATAACGCGAGATGTGACGGATCGGGTCGAGTCCGACCTTCGCCAGGAGTTCCTGCACGCGTTCGCGGCGCTCCTTCCGGCCGCTCACCATCCCGTGGACGGTCAACGCCTCGCCGACGATCGACTCGACGGTCATGCGCGGGTTCAGCGACGAGTACGGGTCCTGGAAGATGATCTGCATGCGGCGCCGCAGCGCGCGCAGATCGCCACCCTGGATGTTGAACACGTCCTGACCCTGGAACTCGGCGACGCCGGCGGTGACCGGATCGAGCAGGCGCAGGATCGTGCGACCGACGGTCGTCTTCCCGCAGCCCGACTCGCCCACGAGCCCGAGGGTCTCGCCGGCGTGAATGTCGAACTCGACGCCATCGACGGCCTTCACCTGACCGACGACGCGCGAGAAGAGCCCCTTCTTGATCGGGAACCACTTCTTCAGACCCTTCACCGACAGGACGACCTTCGAGTAGTCGGGGCCCGACTTCGTGGGCGACGCCTCGGTCGCGCTCATACGAGCTCTCCCAGTTCGCGCAGCTTGATCTCGTTCAAGCGATGCCACTCCTCGGCGGTGACCTTCTCGGCGTGATGGCAGGCCACCTGATGTGGTTCCTCGGGCGTTCCGATCTCACGCAGCGGAGGCTCGTCGGTGACGCACTCGTCCGTAACGAACGGGCAGCGATTGTTGAACCGACAGCCCTTCGGGAACTCGAGCGCACTCGGGACCATGCCGGGGATCACGTCGAGGCGCTCGGCGCGGTGTCCGAGCTTCGGGATCGAGCGGAACAGGCCCACCGTGTACGGGTGCTTCGGGTGGTGGAACAGCTCGCGCGTGGCGGCGCGTTCGACCACCTTGCCCGCGTACATCACGCAGACGTGGTGGCAGGTCTGTGCGACCACACCCAGGTCGTGGGTGATGAGCAGCACGGACATGCCCATGCTCTCCTGCAACTCGCGGATGAGCGTCAGGATCTGCGCCTGGATCGTGACGTCGAGCGCGGTCGTCGGCTCGTCGGCGATCAGGAGCTCGGGGTCGCATGAGAGCGCCATGGCGATCATCACGCGCTGGCGCATGCCGCCGGACATCTGGTGCGGATACTCGTCGACGCGCTGCTCGGGGCTCGGGATGCGCACGAGGCGCAGCATTTCGATCGCCCGCTCGCGGGCCTCGGACTTGGTGCAGCCCTGGTGGAGCAGCACGGCCTCCATGATCTGGTCGCCCACCGTGAACACGGGGTTCAGCGAGGTCATGGGCTCCTGGAAGATCATGCCGATCCGGTTCCCCCGGACCTTGCGCATCGCGTCCTCGGGGATCTTGGTCAGATCCTCGCCGAGCAGTTCGATCTGGCCGTCGACGATCTTCCCGGGCGGGTCCGGGATGAGGCGCATGATCGAGAGCGCCGTCACGCTCTTGCCGCAGCCCGACTCCCCCACCACGCCCAGCGTCTTGCCGGGCAGGATCTCGTAGCTGACGCCGTCCACGGCCTTGGCCACGCCCTCGTCGGTGTAGAACCACGTTCTGAGGTTCCGCAGCTCGAGGAGCGGCTGATCTCCGGCCATGAAGACGTCCTTCCGTACAGGTCACGTCGCCCGACGGAGACTCCGCCGGGTCGGGGTCGCAAGGATAGCGAACGGGCGACCCCGGAGCGCGCCTGTTCCCGGCCCTCCCTCCAGCCTGCGAACTGGCACACCAGGGCGTGTACAGTCGCGCGTTCCGGACCTGTCATGCCCCCTGGAGAGCCCGATGTCCGCACGCTGCCTCGTTCGCGCCGCCGCGCTGCTCGCCGCCCTGCTCCCCGTCTTGGGGGCCGCCTCGTGCGGTGACTCGGGCTCGACCACAGATGACTCCGGGAAGTCGACGCCCTCGACTCCCAGCAGCACGCAGGATCCGGCGAGCCGACGACACGTCGATACGGGAGAAGGAGACTCGACGCCGGCAGTGGCGAAGAGCGACGCGGGGACGCCCAAGGTGGCGATTCAGCCCCTGACGGTCGAACCGCCTGACGTCTCGGACGTCACCGGCAAGTACGGCGGCACGCTGACCTGGGCCTCCGTCGGCGAGGTGGCGACGTTCAACCCGACCGTCTCGAACACCGCGACCGAGAACGAGCTGGTCTCCCTCTGCTTCTCTGGGCTCGTCACGTACGACAACCACAAGTGGGAGATGGGCCCCGCGCTCGCCCACAAGTGGGAGGTCAGCGACGACTACCTGACCTGGACGTTCCACATGCGCAAGGGGCTGAAGTGGAGCGATGGCGCGCCGCTGACGGCCCACGACGTGGTCTTCACGTTCATGGACGTCCTGTTCAACGACAAGATCAGGAGCAGTGACAAGGACGGGTTCCGCATCGGCGACACGCCGTTCCCGACTGTGACGGCGCTCGACGACCACACCGTGCGCATGGAACTGCCCGTCGTGAACGCGCTGCTCTTGACGTACTGCGGCGGCATCTTCATCGTGCCGAAGCACAAGTGGGCCGACTCGGTGTCGGGTGACGACCCCTCGTACAACCGGGCCATGGCCGCCAACGGCGACCTGACGGAGGTCGTCGGCTGCGGACCGTTCAACGTCGTCGAGTACGCGGGCGCAGAGCGCATCGTGTACGAGCGCAACCCCTACTACTGGGTCGAGGACACGAACGGTGTGCGGCTGCCCTACGTCGATCGCGCCATGGTGCTGCTCTACAAGGACCTGTCCACGCGCACTCTCTCGTTCCTCAATGGCGACTTCGACACCGTCACCGACATCCCGCCGGCGGACTACGACCGGCTGAAGGAGGGCGAGACGAAGGGCGACTTCGTCGTGCACCGTCTCGGGCTCTCGCTCAACACGAACTGGATCTCGTTCAACCAGCACCCGGGCAAGGCGGAGGACG
This sequence comes from Planctomycetota bacterium, assembly GCA_021776825.1. Taxonomy (GTDB): domain Bacteria; phylum Planctomycetota; class JAJSAM01; order JAJSAM01; family JAJVHW01; genus JAJFFG01. The sequence continues at coordinate 14,775 of JAJFFG010000116.1, read as the reverse complement.
GAACGCCGTACGTCGAGCCGTACAAGGCGAAGCTGTTCCAGGACGTGCGCTTCCGGCGCGCCATGAGCCACGCAACGGACCGCGAGAACCTCGTGAAGCTCATGCTGAACGGGCGCGGGGAGGCGATCTACGGCCCGACGAGCCCCGGCAACGAGCAGTGGTTCCAGGACCACGAACGGACCGAGTACGACGTCGACAAGGCGAACGCCCTGCTGGACCAGATCGGCCTGAAGGACACCGACGGTGACGGCAAGCGCGAGACGCCGAACGGCCAACGCGTGATTATCGAGCTGACGACGAACGTCGAGAACCCGACGCGCGTGAAGGTGCTCGGTCAGTTGAAGGCCGACTGGGCCGCGGTGGGCATCGAGGCGAACACCAAGCCGGTGAACTTCCAGGAACTCGTGCACGAGCTCGAGGACGGCCACGGGTGGGAGGTCATGCTCCTCGGTTGGGGCTCGGCCGTGCCGCCCGACCCGCTCTACGGCAAGAACATCCACCTGTCGAAGGGGCGCCTGCACGTCTGGTATCCGATGCAGCCGGAGCCCGCGAACGAGTGGGAGCGCATCGCCGACGCGCTGCTCGACGAGATGGCCGGCCAGCCGCTCGACGAGAAGCGAGCGCCGATCTGGAAGAAGTACCTGGACCACCACGCGGCCGGGCTGCCGATCCTCTACCTCTACAGTGCGAATGCGTACGCGGCGTCGAAGCCCACTCTGCGGAACCTGAAGCCCAGCCTGTTGCGCCCGAACACGTGGCACAACGTCGAGGAGATCTGGATCGACGGCAGGTAGACCGCCGTGCTCACGTTCCTGCTCCGTCGGCTGCTCTCGCTGCCACCGCTCCTGCTGGTGATCAGCTTCTTCACGTTCGCGCTCCTGCATCTCTCGGGCGGTGACTACTTCACGCGCCTCGAGGAGGACCCGAAGGTCTCGCAGGACTACGTGATGAGTCTGCGTGCGAGCGCCGGACGCGTGATCCCGGTCAAGGCGGAGAAGCGCGAGGACCGCTTCGGTACGTTCACGCTGGGTGGCACCGACTACTCCTTCGACGCCGCGGGGACGCTCGTCGTCGGTGGCGCCCCGGCGAGCGCGGTCGAGTTCCAGCAGGATCTGAAGCGCTTCGAGTGGCCTGTCGGCAGCGGAGACCAGTACACGATCACCGAGCGCGGCGAGGTGTACCGCTGGGTCGGTTGGGTACGCGGCTTCTTCGCTTGGGTGGGGAACGTCTGTGTCGGCGACCTCGGCGAGAGCTTCCAGTACAAGGCCAGCGTGCGCTCCGTGATCTTCGACCGGATGTCGAACACGCTCACGTTGTCGCTGATCGCGCTGCTCATCGCGTGGGGGCTCTCGATCCCGCTCGGCGTGTGGAGCGGCGTCCGGCCGAACAGCATGATCGACTACATCTGCGGCGGCGTCGCCTACCTCGGCCTGTCGATCCCATCGGTGTTCCTGGCGCTGCTCGCGATGCTCTTCGCCTACTACAGCGGGTGGTTCCCCGTCGGCGGCATGCGTGATCTCGTCAAGTGGGACGAGATGACGTTCTGGGGGAAGACCGTAGACCGTCTGCACCACCTGGCGCTCCCGGCGTCGGTCGTCGGGCTGCGCGGCCTCGCCGGCTACATGCGACAGATGCGCGGACAGATGGTCGAGACGCTGTCGGCCGACTACGTGCGCACGGCGCGCGCCAAGGGACTCTCCAACCGCACCGTCATCTACAAGCACGCGCTCCGCAATGCGATCAACCCGCTGCTCACGTTGCTCGGGTTCAGCATCGCAGGCCTGCTCTCCGGCTCGTTCCTCGTCGAGGTCGTCATGAACTGGCCCGGGCTCGCCCGAGTCGTGGTCGATGCCGTGTTCGCCCGTGACGAACCGCTTGTGATGGCCGCGGTACTCGTGGCCGCGCTGATGCTCGTCATGGGCAACCTGATCGCGGACATCCTGCTGGCGTGGGCCGACCCGAGGATCCGGCTCGAGTGAGCGCGCCCGCGAGTCTGAAGAAGAGCCCTGGCCCATGGCACATGCTGTGGATCCGGCTGCTGCACAACCGCGTAGCGGTCGTGGGTCTCGTGATCCTCGTGATCCTCTACTCCATCTCGTGCTTCGCTGGCTTCCTGTCGCCGTACGAGTACGACGCCGGCGACCGCGATGCGAGCCGAGCCGCCCCCATGGTCCTCGGCGGCTACACGGCTTCCGAGCGAGAGATGCCGTCAAAGGTCCGCCCGGAGCAGACCGTCACGATCCTCGAGCGCCAGTGGACGTGGCTCGAGGGCGGCGTGCACTTCCACGATCAGGAAGGCGACTTCACGCTCCGTCCGCACGTTCACCCGCTCGTCGAGATCGAGTTCCGCGACGAGTATGGCGAGCGCACGTACATGCGTGCCGAAGACCGCGACATCAGTCTGCCGGTGAAGTTCTTCGTGCAGTCGGAGACACCGCACGAGGTGTTCAGTCTGCTCGGCGTGCTGCCCATCGAGAGCCGCTGGCACCTGTTCGGCGTGGACACCCCGCCGGACCTCGACGGCACCGCGCACGTGTTCCTCTTCGGGAGCGACGCGCAGGGACGCGATCTGCTCTCACGTCTGCTGTTCGGCGGACAGATCAGCCTCTCCGTGGGTCTCATCGGCGTGCTGATCTCCATGTCGCTCGGCATGCTCTTCGGCGGCCTGAGCGGCTACTTCGGAGGCTGGTTCGACTTTGTCTTCCAGCGCATCGTCGAGGTGATCCTCGCGGTCCCGGGGCTCTACCTGATCATCGTCGTCGGGGGAGTGCTGCGCGGCATCGAACACGCAGACGGCAGTCCCCTCTCGAGCAGCGAGATCTACCTGATGATCGTCATGGTGCTGGCGTTCGTCTACTGGGCGTCCATCAGCCGCGTGATCCGTGGCATGGGGCTCTCGATCAAGGAGAACGAGTACGTCGTGGCTGCGCGCGCATGCGGCGTGCCGACGCTCCAGATCGTGGTGCGCCACATCCTGCCGAACACGTTCTCGTTCGCGATCGTCACGGCCACGCTGAGCATCCCGTACTACATCCTCGGCGAGGTCGCGCTCTCGTTCCTCGGCCTGGGCATCCAGGACCCCGAGGCCTCGTGGGGCAACCTTCTGCGCGACGCGCAGGAGACGTCCTACCTCGTCGAGCAGCCCTGGGTCATCGCCCCCGGCTTCTTCATCTTCCTCGCCGTGATGGCCTTCAACTTCCTCGGCGACGGCCTGCGCGACGCAGCCGACCCGAAGGCCGTCATCGATCGGCGGCAGAAGGGTGGGGACGAGGACGAGTAGTCCTCGTCTCCTCCCTTCTGCTCGTAGGGGCGGATCTCCTGATCCGCCCGCGCCGACTGGGTTGCGCGCGCTCACGGCGGGTCCGATGGCGCACCGCGAACGACCCTGGTCATGCGGTCAGTCACCGGACGAGTTCCGTGACCTCCCGAAGACCGGCGTCTCCCGAAGAACCTCCCCCGGCATCGACGGCCCTCGCCCGTGGCCGCCCGATCCACCGTGCCCGTCCGCAGAGCGCCGACGATGCGGTGGGATCGAGCGGAACCGCGCCGGCGCGGGCGGGCCAGGGGCCCCGCCCCTACGGCGCCGTTGACGAAGCCGACCCGTTGGATCGGAGGAGACGACACCCACCCGGATCCTCACCCGGGGCGCGGCGGTTGCGCGTCAGCGCAAGCGCCGTGACGCGGGGAACGAGGCCACGCAAGGCTGTGACCGAGGGGATGCGCTCTCGCTAGACCGGGGGCCACAGCCGCGGAGCCGACCAGAGACATGGGAGGCGCGGCGATTGCCGCATGTCCCGATATGCGTCACCAACCTACGACCAGCCATCGACGTGACCCCGGGGCGCGGCGGTTGCGCGTCAGCGCAAGCGCCGTGACGCGGGGGAATGAGGCCCACGCAAGGCTGCGACCGAGGGGGCGGCCCTCGCGTGAGAGCTGACGCAGCCGCGGAGCCGACCAGAAACATGCGAGGCACGGCGATTGCCGCATCCCCCGATGCGCGTCACCAACCAACCGCTAGCAATCGACGTGACCGCCTCGCGGGGCGGATCGGGAGATCCGCCCGTACGGTGTCCCGGGCAGTCCGTCGCGCGTCGCGGACCTACGGCGTGCGGAGCCGCGCCACGACCGCGTCGTTCACGTCGGCCGGCAACCACCGGGAGGCATCGCCGCCGTTGCGGATGACCTCCTTGATCAGCGAGCTCGAGAGGAACGCGTACTCCTGGGACGGCATGACGAAGACCGTGTCGACGTCCGGCTCGAGGGCGCGGTTCGTGAGCGCCATCTGGTACTCGTTCTCAAAGTCCGTGACCGTGCGCAGGCCGCGCAGCAGAGCGCCGCAGCCGTTCTTGCGCGCGTAGTCGACGACGAGTCCGCCGAACGACACGACGTCGACATTCGCGAGCGACGCCGTGTGGCGCGCGAGCATCGCGACACGCTCGTCCGCCGTGAACAGCGGTGTCTTCTGCGAGTTCGTGGCGACGCCGACGGTGAGACGGTCGAACAACCGCGCGCCGCGTTCGATGAGATCAAGGTGACCGAACGTCAGCGGATCGAACGTGCCGGGGTAGAGAGCGTGCCTCACCGGTACCACCGCTTGGCGGCGTAATCGAGCGGCTTGACAGCGATCGCGTCCTTCTTCGAGCCGAGCCAGAGCGACGGGTAGAGCGCGAACGAGATCGACGTCTCGTCGAGTTGGTTGTCGCTGTCGAGCTCCAACGCGATCGTGTAGTCGTGCGCCCGGCGCCGCAGAGTGACGCGCGTGTCGAAGCGCTCGTCGTTGCGCGTGTTCTCCTGCTGCTGGACCGAGACCGCCCACTTGTTCGAGAGCTGGTAGTCGCCGCGCAGCGTCCAGATCCGTGAGTCCTTCACGATCGTGCGACGCCCGACGTACACGGAGAGCCGCTCGCTCATGAACCAGCGTGCGCCGCCGAGAGTGGTCTCCCAGGCGCGATCCTGCATGTCGTAGTCGCCCTCGCCCACGAGCCAGAGCTCGGGCAGAACGCGCCAACGGACTCGGTGCTGGTGGTACGACGCGCCGTCGCGAATCTGGCCCGCGAAGCGATCCTCACCCGGGAAGTCGAGCCGCTGCAGCGGCATGGGCAGATCCTGGCGCAGCGACAGCGGCGTGGGCTGTGCGCGGAACTCGTCGAAGAAGTGCAGGAAGCGGGTCTCGACGTCGATCCAATCGACGATCTCGCCGTCGCGCTTGGTCTGCAGGCGGTTGCGCAGACGCACGGTCCCGATCTGCACCTCGTCGAGTTCGTCGATCAGGTCGTTCACCTGGAACGTGCCGTCGACGTCACTCACCTCGAAGCGATCGAAGTACTGCGTGTCGGCCGAGATCACGTGACGCAGACCGTTCAACCCGAGCGTCGTGTTGTTCACGTCGTAGAGCCGGTGGACCTCACTGCCGAGGCGCAGGCCCCAGAAACCGGAGTAGCGATCCTCGGAGCCGTCGTCGTCCACGAAGCGGCTGCCCGTCGCGAAGCCGTTCGTCTCGTCGACCCCCATGAACGACCCGCCGAACGCAGGGTTGACGTGCACGGGACCGAGGTCGAACGGAGCGGTGACGCGCGTCTCGACGTCGCCGCGCAGGATGCGTTCCGGGCGGTATCCGATCGCGCGGTCCAGCACCGAGAGCGTCAGGTCGTCGTATCGGAGTCGGGCCTGCGCCGCGCTCGCCTGAACGGACAGATTGAGCGGCGCGAACCCCGTGTCCTCGACGCCGAGGATGGGCTCGTTGATGACGTGGTACGTGACCGACGGCAGGTACTCGCTCTCCACTGCGTAGTCCGTCTGGATCAGGTCGATCGGATCGCGAGCGAGCGCCGCCGTCTCGCCGTTGAGTCGGTACGACGCGAGAATGCTGACGCCCTCGTTGCCCCAGATGCGACGGGCACTGAGGAACGTCTCCTGCTGCTTCTTGGTGGTCGCGAGCGCGCGCTCGTATTCGGGGATGTAGCCCCGGTCGCTCCAGTAGCCGAGCTGGCCGTCGAGGCGCCAGCCCTCCGGGACGAGCCCGCCGTCGCGGCCGTGGTAGCGGAAGCCCGCACCGATCCGACCGCGGTCGTCCGGCGTACCGCCACCGACGAGACCGTCGAACGGGCGCTCGCTGTAGCCGTCGGAGCCCGCCGTGTCGTGCTGGTAGAAGGCGTCGATCCACGCCTCGTCGGTCGCATCACGCGGACCGGCCGGGTCACCCTCGAAGCGCAGTTCGGTGCCGATCCCGTTTCCGCGACGGGTGAGGTGATCGGTGTGGAGGCGCCAGGAGCCGACCTTCTCGTCGTCGGCGTTCTTCAGGTCATCGCCCCAGATGAGCCCGACCTTGGTGCCGAAGCGGCTCGAGCTACCGATGTCGATGTCCCGCAACGGACGGACCTCGAACGTGCGCCCGAGCATCTTGGGCAGGACGAGGATCGGGGTGTCGTCTCCGACGAGCGTCGACGCGCGCACCTGCGGCCACCAGCCGGTCTCGAAGCCCACGTACTCCTGCGTGAAGTCGACCTCGAGCGAGCTCGTCGAGAACGCCCAGTGCGGTCGGCCCTGGGTGACGGTCGTGAACGTAGCGTCCTCAGCCCGATAGCGGTTCTCAGCGACGCCGCGGACCACGCCGGCCCGCACGCTGAGCGGGATCTCTTTGCCTCCAGCCCGCCCGAAGGCGCCAGAGAGTTCGGCATCGACCATGAACGCATGGCCCTTCTGGAAGTCGACCAGCACGCGCTCCGCGCGGATCGTCTGCCGGCCCCGCTTCAGGAAGACCTCGCCCTCGGCGTAGACCGCGTGAAGCACGGGCCCCAGGATGCGCTGAGCTGACGACTCGGCGTCGGCGACGACAGCGTCATCCGGGGAGACCTCGCGACGCTGTAGCGCGTCCATCAGGCGCTCCTCGTCGGCCGTGCCCCAGATGACGACGCTCTCGCAACGCAGCTCGAAGCCCGGCTGGCGGATCCAGACGGGCTGGCCGCGGCCGCCGACGGCGTAGATCACGCGCTCGTCGCCGATCTTCGGGCCGGAGAAGCTGTCGCCCAGCACGGCGCCCACGAAGTCCGGGTCCGACGGATCGGCCGGGCGTCGGACAGGCGCGTCCTGCGCGAACGCGGAGGCAGCGACCAGCAGGAGCGATCCCGCCGCCACGCATCGAAGTCCCACCGCTCGCCGTCGCATGCCGTCCTCCCGGAGCGCGGAGTCTACTTCCGCCATCACGGGCCCCGAAGCGTTGGTGACCTCCGCCGCCGTTTCCCCACGCGAAGTGCCCCTCGCGAACGGTCCGTGTCACCTTCGGGGTGCGCCAGGCGTCCCTCTTCGGTGAACGCACCTCGTCTCCCTGCCGCATGGTCCCTGGCAGCCGGCCTGTTCATCGGCTGCCTCGTGGCAACGGCGACTCCGATCCCCATCGCGGAGGCCGTCGCCGTGCTCGCCGTAGCGGGCTCCGGTGTGCTCCTCGTGACGGGACGTCGACGCCGCCGCGGCCGCTGGAGCGGGCTCGTGATGGTCGCGGCTGCCGTTGGCTTGCTGAGAGGGGGCGCCGCGCTCCCCCCTCCGGTGCCGGACGACGCGGCGCGCTCTCCGGGGAGTGTGAAGGTCGTGGTTCTCGGGGCGCCGGAGGGGCCGGTTCGCGGCCTGGGCGCTGGCGACCGGCGACGCGACGATGCGGTCTTCCCGGCGGAGCTCACCGAAGGCGTCGGCCGCGTTCGAGTCCGCGTGGCCGTCGAGAACGGCGAGGCGCCGCCCGATCTCCGACCGGGAGATCGGCTGGAGATTCTCGGTCGCTTCGAGCCGCCGCGACGCGCGACGAATCCCGGGGAGCGCGACCGACGCGCGGCGGCGCGACGTCGTGGAGTCGTCCTCGAGGCGCGGGTACCCGATGCGGCGGCCCTGCGAGTTCGCGGGCCACCGGCGCTCGGTGGACGCCTTGGCATCGCCCGGGCAGCGCATCGAGTTCGGAAGACTCTCTTGCGGCGACTGGACGCCGCCTGCGCACGGCACCCGACCGCGCGCGAACTACTGCCGTGCCTGCTGCTCGGCGAACGGAGTTCCGTCTCGCGCGAGCTCCGGGACGACTTCCGCACGGCGGGTCTCGCGCATCTGCTCGTCGTGAGCGGTCTCCACCTTGTGCTCCTGTCGGGGACAGCCGCAACCATCGCGACCCGCGCGCTACGCGGCGGCTCGCGCCCCGTGGCGCAGCGCCGCACGATCGTCGCGCTGACGCTGCTGGTGGCCGGGGGATACGCCCTCGCGTGCCGCCTCGCCACACCCGTGACTCGGGCGGCCGTGTTCGTCGGCGTCGCCTGCCTGGCGCGGGCCGGCGGACGACGAACGACGTTCGCCGACCATGCCGCAGTGGCCGCCGTCGCGATCCTCGCGGCGGACCCGGGCCAGGCAGCGGAGCCAGGGTTCCAGATGTCGTTCAGCGCCGTGCTCGGCCTCGCCGGTCTAGCGCCGCGGTTGCACGAGGCGCTCTTCGCCCGACTGGAACCGATGCGCCGCTTCCCGGAGGCCTGGCCTCGGTGGCAGAGGCTGCTCGTGCTCGGCGGGGCGCGCGCACTCTCCGCCACGCTCGGCGCTCAGCTCGGAACGGCACCGGTGGTCGCGATGACCTTCGGGCGGCTCCATCCGTTCGCGCCGTTCGCGAACCTGATCGCCATTCCTCTTGTCGCCGCGCTCCTTCCGCCCGCGGCCCTCCTCGCATGCTGCGGGTCCGGGATGGGCGCGGTCATCGGTGCCCCAGTCGACGTCCTGTGTCGGCTCTTGGTCGTGGTGGCACGCGTCACGGCAGCGTTGCCCGGCGCCGTCGTCGAGACAGGTCCGGTACCCGTCGCCGCGGCCCTCACCGCCGCAGCCGTGCTCGTCGTGGGAGCGGCCGTACGCCCGTGGCGTGCGCGCCACTTGCTCGTTCCCGTCGCCGCAATCGCGATCTTGTCGCTGTGGCCGACGGGCTCAGCCGCCCCGACGGCGGGGCCGGATGCCATCGTCCTCGACGTCGGCCACGGGCTGGCCGTGGTGGTCCGTGACGGCGCGGGCACCGCCGTGCTGGTCGATGCCGGCGGCCTCACTCCGGGCGCTGCCGAGCGCGTGATCGTCGATGGCCTCCGCGCGCTCCACGTCCGACGACTCGCAGCGCTCGTGCTCAGTCACGAGGACGCGGATCACTGCGGCGCCGCGGCTGGCGTGCTCGCGAGAGTCGACGTGGACGAGGTCCTTGTGCCGTGGGGCTTCGGAGGGGACCCCGCTGCCCGGAGAGCGCTGGCGGGGGCGCGCGATGCGGGCGTCCCGGTACGACATCTCGGCCGCGGCGACACGTGGTCGCGCGGGCACGTGACCCTGCGTGCTCTCCATCCTCCACAGGACGCTCCGGGTCCGGCCGGGAACGAGGGCTCGTTAGTCCTGCACGCCGTGGTTCGGGCGAGCCCGCGAGATCTCACGCTGCTGCTGCCAGGCGATCTCGAGGGACTGCCTCTCGCTGCACTGGCAGCCGACAGAACGCTTCCACGCGCGGACGTGCTCCTACTGCCCCACCACGGACGCGGCGACGTCGGCCCGCAGATCGCTTTGGCGAGACGGCTCGGCGCGACGACTTGGATCGCGAGCACACCGGCCACGGCTCCCACCGACGTGCCGACGGCTCGTTCGACGGGACACGAGGGCGCGCTGCGCGTCGTTCCCGGTGGTCACGTGCAGCGCTGCGCGCCCCGCTAACTAGCAGCCTGTCGCGCCGTCGGACTCTCGCACGGCGAGGCCCGAACTCCGACCGGCTGCTACGTGCTCACGCCCACCCACACGCCGTCGCCCATCGGCACGATCACACTCTGAAGCTCCGGCACGCGCGCCATCTGCTCGTTGAACGCCTTGACGGCGGGCGCCTCCCGATCGGTCGGGTTCTCGTCGAACAGCTGTCCGAAGGCGAACGCGTTGTCGACCATGAACAACCCGCCGGGACGCACGATGCGCAGGCACTCACGCAGGTACTCGGGATACTCCGACTTGTCGGCATCGAGAAAGCACGCGTCCGCCGAGTCATCCGCCAAGGACGGCAGCACGGCACGCGCATCGCCGCGGTGCACCTCGACGCGCCCGGCGACGTCGGAGCGAGCGACCCAGTCTTCGGCGAAGTCCGCGTGAGCATCCATCAGCTCGAGCGTCCGCACGCGACCGTCCTCCGGCAGCGCTCGCGCCATCGCGATGGCCGAGTAGCCCGCGAGCGTGCCGACCTCGACGACCTCGCGGGCGCCGGCGAGGCGCAGGAGGATCTGCATGAACGCCGCCTGCTCCGGCGAGATCCAGATCGCGGGGATGCCCGCCGCTGCGGCGGCCGTCTTGAGGTCTGCGAGGAGCGGCCCCTCCGGCGTTGTGCGCTCACGGATGTAGTCGAAGTGGCGCTCTGTGACACGGGTCGAGTCGGCGGACATGTCGGTCTCCGGCAGCGCGCGCCGATCGTCCTCGACGCGGGACGTCCTGTGCGGCTGAATGGGCGGCAGTCTCCCACGGAGAACGCCATGGCCGAACCGCTCCGCGACCTAGACACGATCGAGAGCGCCGTCCGCCGCTTCCGCGACGAACGCGACTGGGCGCGCTTCCACACGCCGAAGGACCTGGCGGTCTCGATCTCGATCGAGGCGGCGGAGCTCCTCGAGCACTTCCAGTGGAAGACGCCCGCCGAGGTGGAGACCGCGCTCGCCGACCCGACGAAACGTCGCGCGGTCGAGGACGAGCTCGCCGACGTGCTGCTGCTCCTCGTGTCCGCAGCGGACCGTATCGGTGTGGACCTCCACGCCGTCGCGCTCCGAAAACTCGCAGAGAATGCGCTGAAGTATCCGGTCGAGAAGTCACGCGGACGGGCCGACAAGTACGACCAGCTGTAGCCCGACGCTCGGATCGCGCAGGCACGGGAGGCGGCCCGTACCCCGCCCTCGTCCGAGGACTCGCCGGCGAGAAACGCACGGAGATCGACATGCACCACCAGACGGTCGATCTCTCCCGTCCGCCGGAGCTGCGCTGGGAGCTCTCGCCGCGACAACGGGACGACGCGCGGGCGCTCGTTTCGGTCTACCTCCGGGACCTGCAGATCGACGGCGACACCGCTGACCTCATCGCGGCTGCGGCGGACGAGGTCGTTCCGCCGACCTACCTGGCAGAGATCAGCGGGCTCGCCGCCGCTCTCGACCTCCCCGTTCGCGACGGTGGGTTGGCCGAGCTTCGTCGGTGCGCTCTCCGCGATCGCGCCCGGCCGCTTCTCGGTCAGTCTCAACGCCGCTCTCAGCATCGAGCCGCCGGAGATCGCGATGCCCGTCGTGTTCCTCGTGCGCGACGTGTTGGAGACGTGCCCCACGTACGACCACGCGGTACGCCGTCTGGCCGAGACGCCAATCGCAAGCGACTGCCTGCTCCTCGTGACCGGGGTCGACGCCGGCGAGATGTGTGTCATCGAGCGGACCCCGACGAATTCCGCGACGCGTCCGCCCGACGCGGGCGCGGTGTGCGCCACGAACGACTACCGCCGGATCGACGCCGACACCGGCGTCGCCGCGGGCGAACTGCTCGCGACCTCGTGCCGCAGATACGAGCGAATCGGCGAGCTTCTGTCCGAACGACCGGAAACGCTCGAGCGGTGCATCGACCTCCTGTCCGACCCAGCGGTCCGCATGTCCATCACGGTGCAACAGATGGCGTTCCACCCGCGATCGGGACGCCACGTCGTCGTCCATCCGCGAGGTCCTGTCGGATCGGCGTGACGAGCGAGTGCGCCGACAATTCGATCTCCGCCTAGTCCGAGCACGCGACCACGCGGGCTCCTACGATGTGCCACAGGAGGGGCGAGATGACCGACGAGTCGGAAGATCCAGCGTCGATAGACTCCGAGCGGAACCGTGAGCCCGAGCAGCGCCGCTTCAAACGCCGGGCCCCGCGCTCGGGCACCGCGGCCGACGTCGCGGACGAGGGCGCGTTCCAGCGAATGCTGAAGCGGACGACGCCGCGAGTGTTCGTCACCACCACGATCGTCGCGCTCAACGTGCTCGTGTTCGGCGTGATGGTCCTGAGCGGCGTCGACCCGATCGAGCCCACTCCGGATCAGTTGTTCCCGTGGGGTGTCAGCTGGGGACCGCTGACGACCGACGGTCAGCCGTGGCGTCTGCTCACCGCGACGTTCCTGCACTACGGCGTCATTCACCTCGCGCTGAACATGTGGGTGCTCTGGGACGCCGGTCGGCTGACGGAGCGTCTGTACGGCAACACGGCGTTCGCGACGCTCTATCTGCTCTCCGGCCTCGGCGGCGCCGCAGTCAGTGTTGCGTGGCACCCGGAGGTCGCGTCGGCCGGTGCATCGGGAGCGGTGTTCGGCGTGTACGGCGCGTTACTGGCGTTCGCGAAGCTCGGCGGAGCCGAGGTGCCCGGGAAGTCGTTCCAGCGCATCCGGAAGAGCGGCGCGTTCTTCGTCCTCTACAACGTGGCCTACGGGTTCTTGAACACCGGCATCGACAACGCCGCGCACCTCGGCGGCCTCGCCACCGGGTTCCTCGTGGGCTGGCTGTTCATCCGCCCGTTGTCCCAGGACGCCGACGAACTCGATGAGGTCGCGACTCCGGCGATCGATCGCACACGGCGTGGGGTCATGGCGTCGATTGCCGTACTCGTCGTCTGCGCCGTAGGGCTCGTACTCGGCACTCGCGCTGGCACCGCAAGCGGTTGGGAGGCGTTCGAGGCGGGCGGCAAGGCGTTCGAGACCGAGGACTGGCCGACGGCGATCGAGCGCTTCACGGAGGCGATCGAGGAACTGCCGGGCGAACCCGGTTCGTACTACAACCGCGGCATCGCGTACCAGGCGCTCGGCGAGTTCGACGCCGCGAAGGCGGACTACCTCGTCTACCGCGACGCCGTCCCGGACGACGTCCAGGTCGCCGAGCGGCTCGCGGAACTCCAGGCGGTCGAGGACGCCTCGGGCGACGAGTGAGCGCGCTCCGCGCGAAGCGGGCATCTCGGCGTTCCCATCGCACCCCGCGTCGCCTACGCTGCGGCCGCCGCACGGTCGCGCCTCTTGAACATCGATCTGGAGAGTACAGATGTCATCGATCACGTCGCCTCGAGCCATTGGCGCCGCCCTCGCGCTCGGACTCGCGAGCTTCCTTGTCTTCTCGCCCGCCGAGGCCGACTCCGGGAAGTCGACGGTCGTGGCCGTCATCGAAGCCGAAGACACCTTGGCCGAACGCGGCGTCCTGCGCGTGATCGGCAACAAGGTCTCGAAGTTCAAGACGATCGAACTGCGCGACGCTGAGGGCGCGGACGCGGGCGTGGTCACGCTGCTGGACAAGTCGTCGAGTCAGCTCAGCATCGCACTCCCGGTCGATCTCGATCCCGGCAGCTACACGCTCGTCCTCTCGCCGAAGAAGGGCGATGCGTGTCTCGCCGCGTTCACGTATCGCCAGACATACCGGCTCGCCGGCAATGACTTCGACTCGACGATCGGGCACGGGATCGTCGGGACCACGAGTGCGCCGGTCGCCTCGGGAGTACGCGGTGTGAACACCACCTCGACCGGGTTCACCTCGGGCATCACCGGAGTGACGATGAGCACGGAGGGCACCGGAGTGCTCGGGCTCGTACAGGGCGCCTCGGCCGGCTGGGGAGTGATCGGGCGCGGCGGCCTCGGTGGCGTCGGCGTGCAGGGCGAAGACAACGCTCTCTCCGGCGGCGGCACCGGCTTGTTCGGGCTCTCCCAGTCGGAGGGCGGCACCGGCATCTGGGCCCGCACCACCGGACTGTTCGCGACGACGTTGCGCTGCGACCACGACGGAGCCGCAGGCAACATCGCCGTGTTTCGCGCTGGCGGCGTCGAGCAGGCGCGCATCGACACCGTCGGGAGGGGTTTCTTCAACTCCGGAATGACGCTCGGCGGCGGGTTGGAGGTGTCGACTGACACGTCGAACATCGCGCTGACCGTGACCAACGACGGCACGGGCATTCTGAGCGTCGGCAACGGGTTCTCACCGACCGCGATCGACATCGCCGCCCAGGGCGGCGCCGGCCGACTGAACATCAACGGGCCCTACTTCGGGAACGTCACGGTCGAGGTCTCCGCGGCAGACAACGACGACGACATCCTGAGTTGCCAGACGTTCGAGGGGGACTCGGTGCTGCTCGTGGAACAGGACGGCATGGGCCTGTTCGTGGGCGATGCGTTGAAGCCCGGCGGAGGCGAGTGGGGCGTGATCTCGGATGCCCGTCTCAAGAAGGACATCGAGGACGTCGAGGGCGCGCTCGAGCGCCTCGGGGCCCTGCGCAGCGTCGAGTTTGCGTACAAGCACCCCGAGGCGATCGGGCAGGTTGCCGGCCGTCAAACGGGCTTCATCGCGCAAGAGGTGGAAGAGGTGTTCCCCGACTGGGTCGGCGAGCGGGACGGATTCAAGTACGTCGCACCGAAGGGTGCGACCGCTCTCGTCGTCGCGGCGCTGCGCGAACTGCGCGCCGAGAAGGACGCCCAGATCAACGCACTCGCCGCAGAGAACGCGGAGCTCCGTCGACAGCTCGACGAGACGCGACTCGCACACGACGCACGGCTCAGCGCCATCGAAGCCGCGTTGTCGACGCGGACGGGACCGGCCGAGACCACACCCGGCGACGAACGCTGATCCGAGCCCGGCAGGCTAGCCCGGACTATTCATGACGACTCACACACCTGAGCGGTCCAGACCGCCGATCTCGGCGTTGCGCCTCCTCCGAGACGGAACGGCGTCGCAGTCGTCGGCGCGCCTTGATCTCGACGATCTGTCCTTGCTCAGGGTG
>JAJFFG010000115.1 GCA_021776825.1 Planctomycetota bacterium | reverse complement strand
GAGTACGGTCAGCCGTGCTGACGCGCCACCGAGTACGGAGTGCGGAGGCCACACACGTCGATCCCAGGCTCGCCGGCCAAGGCGTCGTGGGCCGCCTCCAGGGCGCGTCGTCCGCACCGTACTCAGCCCGATACCCATGCTTGAGCGAGGAGTTCGGCCGCCAGCTCGCCGCCCTCTGCGCCCGTCTTTGGGAGGAAATGTGCAATCTGTCGCCGTAGATGCGAGCTCCCGTTTTCGAGTGCGCGCCGCAGCACGCCGCTCGCCCCGGGCGGCAGGGGTACGCGCGTACCGGCGCCTTCGAAGAGCGCGTCGATGGCCGCTGCACGCACATCGTCGTTGCGCTCATCCGTTCCGAGTTCGAGCATGCGCGGGGAAAACGCGGCGGCAGAGCCGGCGAGAACAATGCCTACTCCGCGCATGATGTCCCACTCGTGGTCGAGCAGCGTCGCGATGGTATGCGCGTCTACGTCGAGCCGACGCTTCCGGATCTCCATCGCCGCGTGGTGCGCGAGGCTCCACGAGTCCTTCCGCGCGACTTCGGCGCTCGTCGCACTGCGGACGACCGTACGAAGCTCAGCGTCGGTTGCCGCGCTGACCAAACTGCGTGAGTCGAATAGGTGCCCCGATCTGATCATCCCAAGCACGACGTCGAGCGGAACGTGAGTCAGACCGAGGTGCGTGTGCATCGCCAGCACCAACCCGTGGACGTTGACGTCCTTGGACCCGGACGCAGCGAGACGGAAGTATGCGAGGAACTCTCCCTTCGTCCAGTCGGAGTAGCCAGGGCTCGCCTGCCCGCCCTTGGCGACGACGGCGGGACTCGGCTGCTGAGCGACGGCGGGACCGGCACGCGACATCTCGTCCGCCACGTGAGACTTCGCGACGCGTCGCCGCGTCGCCTCCGGCGCGGGTGCAGGTCGCTCGTTGCGATGGGTCGCGTTGTCGTCGACTGCGGATCCGGCGTTTGACATGCCTTCTGCGGTCACTCGCCCGAGGACGAATCCGCCGAGCAGGCCGACGACCAGTCCAACGATTGCAGGTCGCTGCATACCCTTGACTGTAGCCTGCCCGCCCGAGTGAGGCCGAGACGTGGTCGCTGCCAGACGCCTGCCCCGTGTTCAGCTACTACGAGTTGCCCTACACCGGCAGCGTCGACCCAGCGATGTGACGCACGCGCGCGGTGGAGTCGGTCTTGGCGCCGTCGAGCAACTGTTCGATGCGCAGCCGCAGCCGCTGGCACTCTCGCTGGAGCCTGTCCCGGTCGCAACCCCCTGACGAGCCGAGCATCTGCGTGTCGCCCCGCGGGACTCGGTTCCATCACCAGGGATGCCGGCACGCTGGCTCAAGCTCAACCAGCGTCGAGCGGTCGCTGCAATCCAGAGGCCTGAGGAGACGAGGTCTCGGCTGTCAGAAACGCGTGTCCGATGAACGCAGACCAAGCGGCGCATCGGACGAGCCTCTCCGTCCCCGGCCCTACTGCATGCGGGGCGCACTGCGGCGTTGGCGCATAAGTGCCGGCCGGCGCGGCTGCTCAGCAGGCGAGGACTCCGGGCGCCGAGCTACGCCTGGATCCCCATGTGAACCCCGCCCCGAACCATCGGAGGTCTGGATGCGCGACCCCGATGGCTACGTTGTCGTTCTCGCCAGTCCCGACGGCGAGGCGGCCGACTGAGTAGCATCGCGGACAATGCGGTACATGAGGTGGATCGTGATCGCGCTCGCCCTACTCGAGGGCGGGTGGCTTCTGTTCGACGGTCTCCACGCGTTCGCAACCGGGGACTACGTCACGCCACGGTCGGGTGAGTACGCTGGCCAGCTCGGCCCGTGGTCGCACCTGTGGCGCGGTCTCGGGATCGACGCCCGCTCTGTCCTGGTGAAGGGCGTCCACGTCGGACTCGGCGGGACGTGGGTGGTCGTGATCGGGTGCTTCGCGCTCCGGCTGGGTTGGGCCTGGCACTCGATGATGTCCTGCGCGATCGCCGGTCTGTGGTACCTCCCCTTCGGGAGCTTGCTGAGCGCGATTCAGATCGCACTGCTGCTCCTCCCGGCCGTTCGTGTCGCGAGTGCCTCAAGGTCTGCGGCCGGAGCCCCTCGCACCCGTCCAGCCCGGCGGCCTTGAGCGCCAGCTCCCACGAGCGCCGGATCTCGACGAGGGGCTCCCGCCGGCCAGCGAGGGAGGGGTGGTCGTCGGGTCAACCGTCACTCCGCCTCTCGCGAAGCCACGCCAGGCGGGCCGCGCCCGCCTGGCGTAGGTCGATCCAGTCGCCGCTCCCCGCCTTCGGGGGCGTTGGTGCATGAATACGACCTGACCGCCGTCCCGAGCTTGGACCACAGGTGAGAGGGCGCCCGAGCGCTCCGGCGCTCAGGCTCGATCGGAAGTCCGGAGGGCATTCATGCACCAACGCCTCGACGTGAGCGTTCGGTTGACCCCATCTTGCGTCCGGCGTCGAGATGTGCGCCGCTCATGCCGTCGCCCGTCCAGACTAGAGTCTGACTGCCCCGTGAGTCGTTGCCACGAGGTGACCGCTTCCGCAGGGCTGTCTACCAGGAATCCTCTTCGTGATCTCCGCAAGCAGTCCAAGTGAGGCTCTCACGGTCCCGCTTCTCTGTCGCGGGTCTGGGCCGGGCGAACTGCTGCGCCACGTCGAGCGTCCCCCGCACGCGACGTAGTAGTTCCTCGCCCTCAAACGGCTTCGTCAGGATCGCCACATCTGGGGCCACAACGCCCTGGTTGCTGAGCAGTTGCCCGGAATAGCCGGACATGAAGAGCACGCGAATGTCGGGATGCCGCTCACGCACCTTCTCGGCCAGCGCCGGGCCGTTGAGCCCCGGCATGACGACATCAGTCAGCAGCAGGTCGATCTGCCCATCGTGCGTGCGAGCGGCGTCGAGAGAATCCTGCGGGCTCGGTCCGTGAAGCACTCGGTATCCCGCCTCTGTCATGATCTCGACCACGAGTTCGAGGAGCGGTCCCTCGTCCTCGGCGACAAGGACCGTCTCGACGCCCCGCACTGCGGCGGCAGAGGATGACGGCTCCGAGAGCGTTTCCACCACCGGCGAGCACGGCACGTCGCCGAGGGCGTCGAGTCGCGGCAGATAGACGAGAAACGAGGAGCCCTGAAGCGGCTCACTCACGACTTCGATGTACCCGTCGTGCTGCTTCACGATCCCGTAGACCATCGCCAGCCCCAGTCCAGTGCCGTTGCCCTCGCTCTTGGTCGTGAAGAATGGCTCGAAGGCTCGCGAAACGACTTCGGGTGACATGCCGTGCCCGGTGTCCGAGACCGAGAGCAGCACGTAACGACCGGCGCGCGAACCGGGATGAGTGGCTACGAAGTCGGGGTCCATCTCGAAGTTGCGCGTAGCGAACGTCAGGGTGCCGTCCGATGCCATTGCGTCGCGGGCATTCACCGCCAGATTCATGAGCACCTGATCGATCTGCCCCGGATCGGCGACGACGCGGCCGAGTCCCGACGACAGATCGGTCACCATCTGGATGTCCTCGCCGATCACGCGCTCAAGGAGGCGGATCGTCGCGGTCACGGACGCTCCGAGATCCAGGGCCCTCGGCTGGATTACCTGCTGGCGACTGAATGCCAGCAGCTGCGCCGTGAGGCGGGCCGCGCGCGCAGAGGCCTCAAGAATGCGATCGAGCTGAACAGTCAACTTCTCGTCAGGGGGCAGCCGCCGCTGCAGCATTCGTCCACAGACTGAGATGACTGTCAGGAGGTTGTTGAAGTCATGGGCCACGCCGCCCGCCAGGCGCCCGACAGCGTCCATCTTCTGGGCCTGTCGGAGACTGTCCTCCAGTTCAGCTCGCTCCCCCGCAGCACGCCTGCTCTCGGTGATGTCGAGGATCAGTGCCACGAACGAGGTACGTCCGCCGTGCTCCGTCAGCTGCAAGTGCGCGCGGACCGGGTAGCGACTGCCGTCGCACCGAAGATGGTCGGTCTCGAAGGTCACCTCGTCCTGAGTGCGCTGGCGCAACGGGTGGAGCAACTTCGCAAGCGCGTTGGCATCGAGATCTGGCTTGAGGTCCAACGGAGTCATGCTGCGGAGAGCGGCCGCGGTGTATCCGAGGTTGCGTCGCCCTCCTTCGTTCACGTACTCGAAGCGCAGGGTCTCGGTGTCGAAGACGTAGATCTCGTTCAGGCTCTTGTCGATGAGTTCCGCGAGTCGCGTGCTGTGCGCCTCTCTGCGCTTGCGCTCCGTGAGGTCGCGGATGATCGACTGCGTCCCAATTCGATTCCCATCGGCATCGAGAACAGCGACCACGTCGGCCTCAGCCGGGAATTGAGTCCCGTCCTTCCGCTGCCCCTCGTACTCGAAGAGCGTCGCGACGTCCTCGCCGCGCATGCGGCGATCGTGTCGGTCGCGCAGCTGTTCCCGCCACTGCGGGGCGACGTAGGTCGCGATCGTCGCATCGGGAAGCTCCGTTCGATCCAGCCCGAACATCTCGACGAACCGGTTGTTCGCAAAGACGACGCGGCCGTCGAGATCGTCGCGAACGACTCCCTCTGGGATGTGCTCAACAATCTCTTGCAGTCGGGCCTCGGCACGCCGGCGTTGTGCAGACTCGCGAGTGGCGTCCGCCCACCGTCGCGCCGCGAACGCCGCGATCGCTGCGGTCAAGACAGCCGCGCACGCGAGCAACTCGTCCGCCTGCCACTCTTCGTGGGCGCGGGACCAAGCGAAGAAGCTCTCGACGACGTCGTTCGACGCGAGCAAGGCCCAGAGGACGGCGACTCCTAGCCCAAGACTGAGAATGTCGCGGCGTGCACGGAGACGATTCGCGTGCGGGCCGCGTTTCGCGGGGCGTGGAGATTCGGTCGGTGTTGCAATCCTGTCCAAGTTCCCCTCCCTAATGGTGCGTGTCGGATGGCCGATCGCTTGAGCAGAGCCGTCCCGCGAGCTGCGCTGGCGGACAGGCGAGGTCGGCGAGCGACGCGGCTACCGATCCCCGACCGGGGCCGTGCCCGAGCGCACCACCGCCTCGATTGCGTGCAAGAGCTCAGCCCGTCGGACCGGCTTCGAGACATAACTGTCCATGCCGGCTGCGATGCATCTCTCTTTGTCCCCTGCAAGGGCGTGCGCCGTCATCGCGATGATGTGCGTTCGGCGGGCTCCGCGTGACTCCCGACGGCGGATCTCGGCCGTCGCCTTGAGCCCGTCGAGTTCCGGCATCTGAACGTCCATGAATACGATTTCGAATCGCCCGTCAATCACGGCCTCGACCGCTTGTCGGCCATCCGACACGACCTCGACCTCATACCCTGCTGACTCCAGGAAGCGCCTGGCGACCAGTTGATTCACCAGGTTGTCCTCGGCCACAAGCACCCGTGAAGCCGTGGGGACGGTGCGCGGCGCGATCACCGCTGGCGCTGCCGCGTTCTGTCTGGCTACGCCGAGTGCGCGCATGAGCGCCTCCCGAAGCGGCGCCCGTAGAACAGGCTTGGTGAGGTATGCGGAAATGCCAACTTGCTCACACCGCAAGACGTCGGAAGTCAGACACGCCGAGGAGAGCATCATGACAACCGGGCGGCTTCGGAAGTCACGACGCTGGATCTCAGCTGCGACGCCGAACCCGTCGAGTTCCGGCATCATGGCGTCGAGGAGAACGAGCTCATACTCCTCCTCGTCGCGCTCCGCCCGATCCAGTTCATCCAGTCCTTGAATGCCACCTGCGACGCAGAGAGGCCGCATACCGAACCCCGCGAGGAGTCCGTCGAGCACGACGCGGTTCGTTGCGTTGTCATCCACCACGAGAACCCGCACACCCGTGAGTTCACCTCGCGAGACGGCGGTCACGGGCGCCGCGGCGACGCCGAATCGAGCGGTGAACTGGAAGTTGCTTCCTTCGCCCGCGCTGCTCTCAAGCCAGATCCGTCCTTGCATCAGGCCAACGAGTTGCCGCGAGATGGAGAGACCGAGCCCGGTACCACCGTGCTCGCGCGTGATCGTCCCGTCAGCCTGTGCGAACGCGCGGAAGATCAAGTCCTGTTTCTCCTCCGGGATCCCGATTCCCGTGTCGACGATCTGAACGTGAAGAGTCACGCCCTCGGAGGTCATGGATTCGGGCGTGACTCGCACGCCGACTTCGCCCGACGCGGTGAACTTGAGAGCGTTGCCCACGAGGTTCATGACGACCTGGCGAAAGCGACCACAGTCGCCCGAGACGTAGTCGGGGACCGCGGGGGCAACATCTAGCGTGAGCTCGAGCCCCTTGCGTTCGGCAACATGGGCGACGGTCCTGAGAGTCGCTCCGAGTGCCTTCCGTAGGTCAAACGGCTCGACGATGAGATCGAGTTTCCCGGCCTCGATCTTGGAGAAGTCCAGGATGTCGTTGATGACGCTGAGCAGCAGGTCCGCCGACGTCTTGCACGTTTCGAGTAGTTCGCGCTGCGGTGGCGTGAGCTCCGTGTCCAGAGCCAGCTCCGTGGTACCGATGACGCCGTTGAGGGGCGTGCGGAGCTCGTGGCTCATGTTCGCTAGGAACTCGCTCTTGAGCCGCGTCGCTTCCTCCGCGCGCTTACGCGCATCGACGAGTTCGGTCTCCGCGTCGCGACGGATCTGGACCTCCCGCGCCAGCTCACGGTTGCGATCTTCCAGCGAGGCGGCTCGGTCTTCGAGTTCCAGCGCAGCCTGCTCGATCGCCGCCGCCATTCCGTTGAAGCAGAAGCCGAGTTGAGCGAGTTCATCGCCGCCGCGCGCATCGACGCGAGTCCCGGCCTCGCCGTCCCTCATCGTCTGGACCATCGCGGTCATGGCGATCAAACGCCGAGCGAACCCCGTCGCAATTCCGCCGGTCAGCAGTATGGAGAGTACGGAGGCCAGCGCCGCCGCCCACACGACTTGGCTCTGAAGGTCGTCCAGGGGCGCGAACGCCAGCCGTGCATCGCGCTCCGCCAGCAGCAACCAACCGAGTCCGCGAACGGAGCCGAGCCCATGTGATCGAGCCAGCGCGGAGAGCGTCTCGCGCGCTCCATCGTGCGTCGCACGCTGCGCGATGACAACCTCACCGCGCTCGCCCACGTCGATGCCGGCGATGAGCTCGCTCCGCCTCTCAAGCGGGATCCCGGAGTAGTTGGTCCCACAAATCACGCGCAGATCCGCGGTGAGCAGCGTGTACGTGACCGTCCCACCAGCGTCGCGCGACGACGCGCGCTCGTGGAGGAGATCGATCACTTCGGCCACATCGAAGACCGCCTTGATCACTCCCGCGAAACGCCCCGCGTCGTCGTCCACGCGGACGCAGATGTCGCACGAGTAGATCTCGGCGCTGGAGTCGTACTCCACGTCACCCACGAACAACGAGTGCTCACGCGCCTCCTGCCACCACTCTTCGTCGTCCTGACGGTAGTCAGATGTGCGACTCGTCTGCGCCACGTTCACTCCGTGTCGGTTGGTAACGAAGACCTCGCCAAACACGGAGTGGCCGTACTCCTGGGACAGGTCGTCCAGGCGCGACCGGAGTTCCACGGACAGTTCGTTGGAGCGGAGTTGTTCGAGGAGGGCGAGGGGCGCATCGCCCTCTTCGCCGCGCCAGGCCCGATCAATCCGATCGACGTGCTCACGCACGTCATCCAGGCCGTCCATTTCGTTATTCGATGCCCGCAGGGTCCGCTGCAGCAACGGGTGGCGCGCATAGCTCTGCCACTCAACGGTGCGCTGGAACAGAAGCCGATCCAGCTCGTCGAGCACGTCGGAGGCGCGATCGGCGGATGACCTCTCGATGTCCAGTCTCAGGCTGTCGCGCCCGACATTGAGGGAGTAAATGCCGACGCACCAGATCAGCGCCACCGGGACCAGAGTGCCTAGACCCATCTTCATTGCAATGCGCATCGTGCACCTCCTCCGGCGGATCGCTGCCAATCATGGATCGGTAAGCAGACCGCGGCGGCCTTCGCGCAATCCGGCTAATGAGGGGGAATTAACCTCGCTCGGGGAGTTCCGCGGCAATGAGCAGAGCGGCTCGTGGGATGAGCCGAGGTCGGGTCAATGGCTGAACGGATAGAGCGCCAGGACAAGCTGGCGGAGGACAGAGGATGAAAGAGCCTGACGAGGAAGGTGTAGCGCGCCACCTCGGCCCCGAGTCATGCGCCGGTCGTCGCGAGGCGGCAGGTGAAGCGTTGACAGG
>JAJFFG010000114.1 GCA_021776825.1 Planctomycetota bacterium | reverse complement strand
CCTGTCAACGCTTCACCTGCCGCCTCGCGACGACCGGCGCATGACTCGGGGCCGAGGTGGCGCGCTACACCTTCCTCGTCAGGCTCTTTCATCCTCTGTCCTCCGCCAGCTTGTCCTGGCGCTCTATCCGTTCAGCCATTGCTCGTGAGGGCGTTGGTGCATGAACCCCTCGTGATCCGTCGGTCTCCATGGGCGAGCCTCCCGTCACGAGGGAGGCCGGCCATGTCGAGCAAGCGATCGAGGGTTCACCCCAAGTTCAAGACGAAGTACCGCGTCGGCAACTGGACCGAATACGACCGGGGCCTCGTTGACCGCGGTGACCTGACGGTCTGGATCTCGCAGGAGGCCATCGACTTCTGGACGCCGAAGCGCACGCGCAAGCGCGGCGGACAGCAGAGGTTCGCGGCGAGCCCCTTGGACACCTCGCGCCCGATGTGCCGACAGAGTTCCTCGGGAACGCGTCTCAGCTCATCGAGCAGTTCGCGGAGCGTCTGCCCCTCGACGTACTCCATGACGAGGAACGCGTGAGCCGCTCCGCCGAGAACGACCTGGTCGCAGTCGAACGTCCGTGCGACGTTCGGGTGCCGCACGGCCTGCCCGATCTCGCCCTCGCGCAGGAACGGCTTGAAGAACCCCGGTGCCTCCAGCAGGTGTGGATGGACGACCTTCAGCGCCACCGTCACGCCGGGACCCACCGCGCGCGCCGACGCGTCTGACGTCGCCGCGTACACCTTGCCCATTCCGCCCGAGCCGACTTCCCGGTCGATGCGGTAGGGGCCGAGGGCGGCGCCGGGTTTCATGCCGCGCCACGGTACAGGCTCTGCGTTTGCCCCGCACGACGCGACAGGCTGTGTCGGTACGCCTGCTCGAACGGGGGACGCCGCGTGAACGACGCGAGGTGGGACGAACTGCTGCGCTACTTCGGGACTTCGCCGTCGAAGCGCGCGCCGTAGTCCACCGCGAGGCCGTACTTCGGGTCTTCGATCACGCTGACCTCCACGAGGTCGCCGGCCTTCTTGAGCAGGGCGCGGCAGTCGGGGCTCAGGTGGCGCAGGTGGAGGTTCTTGCCGGCGCGCTTGTACTTCTCGGCCAGGGCGTCGATGGCGTTCAGGCCACTGTGGTCGAGGACGCGCGTCTCCCAGAAGTCGACGATGACGTCGTCGGGATCCTCCTTCGGGTTGAACAGCGCGGCGAAACTCTCGACCGACGCGAAGAAGAGCGTGCCGTTCAGGGCGTAGATCTTCTCGTGGTTCGGGCCAACGTCGGTGCGCACCGCGATGCGCTGGCTGGCCTTCCACGCGAGTACGAGCGCGGACACGATCACGCCCACGGCAACGGCAACGGCGAGGTCACTCACCACCGTGACGGCCGACACGAGCACGAGCACGAACGCGTCGCTCTTGGGGATCTTGTGCATGATCCGCAAGCTCGACCACGCGAACGTGCCGATCACCACGACGAACATCACGCCGACGAGCGCGGAGAGCGGGATCATCTCGATCCAGCGCGACGCGAACAGCACGAACGCGAGCAGGAAGAGCGCCGACGACACGCCGGCCACGCGCGTCCGTCCGCCGGACTCCACGTTGATCATGCTCTGGCCGATCATGGCGCAGCCGCCCATCCCGCCGAAGAAGCCGGTCACGACGTTGGCCGCGCCCTGAGCCAGGCACTCCTTGCTCGCCTTCCCGTGCGTCTCGGTCATCTCGGCCACGAGGTTGAGTGTCAACAGACTCTCGATCAGTCCGATGAGGGCCAGGATCACGGCGTACGGAAACACGATCCGGAGCGTCTCGAACGTGAGCGGCACGGCCGGGATGTGGAACGACGGGAGACCGCCCGCGATCGATGCCATGTCGCCCACGTTCCGGACGGGCAGTCCGAGTCCAAGAACCACGAGCGTCGTCACCACGATTCCGACCAGCGGCGCGGGCACCGCCTTCGTGAGTTTGCCGGCGCCCCAGATCACGAGCATCGTGAACACGGCGAGGCCGAGCACGAGTAGCAGATCAGGGATCGCGAGCCACGTCCGCCCGCCCTCACCGTCGTCCATCTGGAACTGCCCGACCTGCGCCAGGAAGATGACGATCGCCAGGCCGTTGACGAACCCGAGCATCACGGGATACGGAACGAGCCGGATGAACTTGCCGAGGTGCAGGAGTCCGGCGCCGAGCTGCAGCAGACCCATCAACACGACGGCGGCAAACAGGTACTCGACACCGTGCGCCGCCACGAGCGAGACGAGCACGACGGCGAGCGCGCCGGTCGCCCCCGAGATCATGCCGGGGCGTCCGCCGAACAACGCGGTGATCAGCCCGACGATGAACGCCGAGTAGAGACCGACGAGCGGCTCCACGCCCGCCACGAACGCGAACGCAATCGCCTCGGGAACCAGGGCCATCGCCACGGTCAGTCCGGAGAGCACCTCGGTCTTCAGACGGGCGAAGCCGCCGGTCGCAAGTGGCGACGTCGATACGGGTGGCGCGGAGTGCAAGCAGACGGTCCTTGGTGTGGGATTTCGGCCCCAGCGAAGGAGCGTCGCCGAATGGCGGACGGCGGGTTAGATCAGGGACGCGAGCGGACCTGTCGTGATTTCGCGGGGCGGGTGCAGACGACGGGCGCTACCTCGCTGTGCTCAGCCCACGCTGCCGGGAACGCGCGCTGTGCAGCGCTGGACACCGGCGCTGAGCTCGCCACGCGAATTGCAGATTAGAAATACAATGCTATTCTGCAAGACATGCTCGCGCGACTTGCCGCCAACACCGTGACCGATCGCCTGGACGCCCAACCGGCGGCCGCGATCGTCGGACCGAGGCAATGCGGCAAGACGACGCTCGCCTGCACGCTCGGGCTGGTCTACTTCGACCTCGAACAGGAGTCCGAGCGTTTGCGCCTCGATCTCGAATGGGAACGAGTCGTCGCGAGTCGCGAGGTCGTCGTCCTGGACGAGGCGCAGTCGTGGCCTGAGGTGTTCCCGCGGTTACGCGGGGCGATCGACGCCGACCGCTCACGCAATGGGCGCTTCCTACTACTAGGCTCGGTGTCGCCGTCTCTGATGACCCAAGTCTCCGAGTCGCTGGCCGGTCGACTCGCGCTGGTCGAGCTGACGCCGCTGCTGCTGAGCGAGCTGACGACGAAGGCCTCCGCGGAACGGCTGTGGCTGACGGGCGGCTTCCCGGACGGCGGCGTCCTGCGCCCTCGTGCGTTCCCAACGTGGCAGAGCGACTACCTGCGGTTGCTGGTCGGACGAGACCTGCCCAACTGGGGACTGCTCGCGCGACCACAGGTGACCGAGCGCCTGCTTCGCATGCTCGCGGCCGTGCACGGCCAGACGTGGAATGCATCGCAGATCGGCAAGAGCCTCGGACTCTCGTACCACACTGTGAACATGTACTTGGACTACCTCGAGGGCGGGTTCCTCATCCGCCGCCTCCCGGCGTATCACGCGAACTTGAAGAAGCGCGTCGTCAAGTCGCCCAAGGTGTACTGGCGCGATAGCGGCCTCCTGCACTCCGTGCTGAACGTCCCCGATCGCTCCACGCTTCTGTCCCAGCCCTGGGTCGGTGCCAGTTGGGAGGGCTTCGTCATCGACCAGGTCCTCGGACACCTGTCGGCGCACGGCATCCCGCACGGTGCCTACTACCTCCGAACCTCCGACCAGTACGAGATCGACTTGGTCCTCGAGATGCGCGGCGAGGTCTGGGCGATCGAGGTCAAGCTCACGACCTCACCGAGCCCTGCCGACATGCACCGTCTCGACCACGTCGCGGATCTGATCGGAGCGAACCGCCGCGTGCTCATTTCGAAGACGACGAAGCCAGCCGGCGACGACCTCCGCGCGTCCACCAACCTGGCCACGTTCCTCGACGACCTGCACGACGACGCCGCGCGTCCCGACGCCTGACCGGAACGTCGCCCAAGACTCCGGCCCGACACCTCCGCCGTTGCCGCCGCCACGGTTCCGGCCCGTGTGACGCAGCGGCGCACAGACGAGGAGCCCAGCGCGCGAAACTCCTGGACCGCGCCGGAGATCGTGGACTGCGCGGAGGCGAGGCAGGTCTTCGTCCTTCCGCGGCGGGATGTCGCGAGTCCGGCAGAGCGTGCTGCCCCGGCCACGGCCAGCGCAGGGAGGGACCGGTCATGACGCGCAACGTGGAACGCGTCCAGACCGGCGTCCGGATGGAGAAACGGCTGCTGAAGGTGCTGAAGGTGACCGTCGAGAGCCAGGGCGAGACGTTCACGGTCGACTGTTTCGATGAGAAGCAGGCCGGCGAGTTGTCCGCGGTTCTCGAACAGAGCATGCAGAAGGGCGGGAACTGAAGCCGTCGGACCGCTGCTGCGGCGATCCGACAACGCGGCCGACGTTCTCATCCCACGGCTCGCGCTCGCGCCGCGCGCCCTCTCGAACGTCCGGCGTACCGACGACGCCCGCTGCATGGCCGGTTGGATCGGCCTGGAGACGCGCGGGCCGGTCGCGGAGGTCTCAGTCCACCTTCAGCACGATCGCCATGGCCGTATCTCCCGCCGCGCAACCCGCGAACAGTCCCCAACCGCCGCCGGCTGCCACGAGTTCCTCGATGAGCTCGGCGGTGGCGCGCAGCCCGGTGGGCCCCTGCGGGTGTCCGTAGATGAGCGGGGACCCGAAGCGGTTGAAGTCCTCGACGGCGACTCCGGACTCGCGGCTGAAGAGCACGTCGTTCACCGCAAACGGGTTGTGCGTCTTGATCGCCTTGCAGTCGGCGAAGTCGATCCCGGCCTGCTCGAGGGCCCGGCGGGCGGCCGGCACGACAGCCATCGGCATGTGGGCCTTCTCCACGCGAGCGTCGCCGACTCCCAGGATCTGAATGTTCACGGCCGGGTCCTTGCCCAGTTCCGCTGCGCGGTCGCGGGAGCAAACCACCATTCCGGCGTTGCCGTCGGCGGGGAAGGTCTGGGTGCCGAAGGAGACCGTGCCCCCCTCCACGGCCGGGCGCAGGCGGGCGAGGCCCTCCTCGGTGGTCGGGAACACGCCGTCGTCCTGCTCGACCAACTCGACCTTCTTGCGGCCCTTCCGGACCTCCACCGGGAACATGTAGCGCTTCTGGAACGCCCGCTCGTCCGCCAGTCCGTCGGCGTACTGCGCGTGGCGGACGAGAGTCGCCGCGTCCTGCTCCTCCTTGGAGATTCCGGCCCGCTTCGCGACGTTCTCCGCCGTGGCGAGCATGGCGCCGCCGGCCCAGGGGTCGAGGTTGAAGTTGTCCCAGACCCACTCCTCCGACTCGCCGCGGCCGCCGATGCCGGCCGGATTCGGGTAGTACACGTGCGGGCCGTTGCTCGTGCGGTCGCACGCGACCACCAGCACACTCTGCCGCGCGCCCACCTCGATGTCGGCCGCCGCCGCCAAGAGACCGCGAGCCGACGTGGCGCACGCCTGCGAGACGGTCGGTCCCGTGAGCCCCGGAACGCCGATCAGGCCGGCCATCCACGGAGCACCGTAGAAGGCGCGCCGCTGGGGAACGGTCATGCCCAGCACCAAGCCGTCGAGCGCCTCGCCGGGGATCTCGCGTGCCTCCAGGAAGCGACGCGCGGTGCCCGCGGCCAGTTCCAGGGAGTGGCTGCCGCTCAGCTTGCCCTGCCAGCGACAGAAGGGGCTGCTCCAGTAGGCCCGGTACGGGATGAACGAGTTGTCGAACGCCATGGTTTGTCCTCCGAGGGGGTGCCAAGTTCCCAGGGTCGCGTCCGACCGGGCAAGCCGTTCGGTTTCCGCCCGGATCGCGGGCTGTCGGGCAAGAAAGCGCAGCCGGCGAGTGACCATCCTCATACGGAGCCCCTCCGGACGGATCGACCATGGGCTTGCCACCATGACGATCGAGGCGGACACGACGCAACCTAGCGGACACCCTCTGCTCACCCGAGCCGAGGGAGACGTTGCAACGCTACTGGGCAATGAAGCCATCGTCCGGGGCGCGCTCGAGGCCGGTGTCGCGTTCGCGAGCGGCTATCCGGGGACGCCCTCCTCCGAGATCACCGACGGCTTCGCCCAGCTGGCGGAGCAGGCCGGGATCACGTTCGAGTACTCGGTCAACGAGAAGATCGCCGTCGAGATGGCCTTCGGGGCGTGCCTGGCCGGGGCGCGGTCCATCTGCGCCATGAAGCACCTGGGGCTCATGTACGCCGGCGATCCGCTCGGAACGATGCCGTACATCGGGACCGTCGCGGGGCTCGTGATCGTGAGCGCGGGCGATCCCTCCTGCCGCACCAGTCCCAACGAGCAGGACCAGCGCTACCTGGCACCGATGCTCCGCGTCCCCATGCTGGACCCCTCCACGCCCCAGGAAGCCGCCGACCTCACGCGGTTCGCGTTCGATCTGTCGGAGGCGAGCCGTCTGCCGGTCATCCTGAGACCCACGACTCGGGTGTGCCACACACGCGGTCGCGTGCGGTTCGGTCCACGGCGGGAGGCCCGCGTGGAGGGGTTCCGGCGCGATCCCGCGCGATTCAACCCCACCCCCGTGAACGCCCGACGCATGCGCGTCGAGCTCAAGGAACGAGTGGAGACCGCACGGCGGATGATCGCGGAGGCCGGACTGGTCCGGCGCGAGGGATCCGGTCGGTCGGGGATACTGGCCATCGGGGCACCCGCCGCGACCTGTGCGGACATCCTCCGCGAGCGGGGCCTGGACGACGCGGTGGTGCTGATCTCGACGAGCGTGGCGTACCCCCTGCCCGAGGATCGGTTGGTCGCGGCGTTCGAGGGACTCGACCGTCTGCTCGTGCTCGAGGAACTCTCGCCGTTCCTCGAAGACGCCGTGACCGCCCTCTGCGGGCGGCGCGGGATCACGCTCGAGATCCTCGGCAAGCGCACGGGTCACGCGCCGGAGGAGTTCGAGTACGAGCCGCCCGTGATCCGGAACGCCCTCCGCGCCGCCCTCGGCCTCGGGGAACCGGTGGCGACGTCGGCTCCCGCGGCCGACGTTCCCCCGCGCCCGCCGATCCTCTGCCCGGGCTGCCCGCACCGTTCCACGTTGTTCGCCGCGCGCGCCGCATTCGACGAGGACCAGCTCTACTTCAACGACATCGGCTGCTACACGCTGGGCGGCGCCCCGCCGCTGCGCGCCTCCGACGCCCTGCTCTGCATGGGCGCCGGGTTCACGCTGGCCTCGGCGGTCGCCCGCGTCACCGGCGAGAAGACCGTCGGGATGGTGGGCGACTCCACGTTCTTCCACTCGGGCATGCCCGCACTCTTGAACGCCATCAAGGAGGGCGTGGACATGGTGGCGGTGGTCCTCGACAACGAGGTCACGGCCATGACGGGGTTCCAAGAGAGCCCCACCGTGCACGTAGAGACCGGCGGGGTCCGGCGAACCACCTCGATCGAGAACGTCGTCCGGGCTCTCGGCGCGCCGTTTGTGGCACGAGTCGATCCGCACGACCTCCCGGCGGCGATCACGGCGTTCCGGCAGGCGCACGAGGCCGAGGGAGTCGGCGTCGTCATCGCGGAGCGCGCCTGCCCGATCTTCCTGCAGCGCGCCACAGGCGATCTGGCCGGAGCGCCCGTGTTCGAGATCGACGACGCGCGATGCCGCACGTGCGGCAAGGACTGCACCGGGACGCGCTGTTCCCAGGAGGCCACCGAGCCGTTCTCCCGCCAGATGGCCCGCAGCCGTTCCCTCGAGATGGTCCAGGAGCCGAACTCGTGCCGGCGTCTCCCGGACGTGGCGCCCTGCGCGTCACGCTGCCCGCTGGACCTCTGCGTCCAGGGCTACGCGGCCCACATCGCGACCGGGCACTACGCCGAGGCGCTGGAGCTGATCCTCGAGCGGCTCCCGCTTCCCGAGAGCGTCTGCCGGGTCTGCGACCGCCCGTGCGAGGACGTCTGCGTCCGGCGCCCCATCGACGGCGCCGTGGCCATCAACGACCTCAAGCGCTTCGTGGTGGACTGGGCGGCGGATCGGCCCGAGGTCTCCCGCAAGCAGCGCTGCGAGCCGCCTCACGGACACCGGGTCGCAGTCGTCGGCGCCGGGCCGGCCGGACTGTCGGCGGCACACGATCTCGCCGTCCGCGGCTACGAGGTCACGCTGTACGACGCGCGCGAGCAGCCCGGGGGCCTGCTGCGCTACGGCATCCCCCGCTACCGGCTTCCGGCGGACGCACTCGATCGCGACGTGGGGCGTGTCCTTGCCCTCGGCGTCCGGTTCGAGGGCCGGATGCGACTCGGGAAGGACGTGCGGCTGGC
Source organism: Planctomycetota bacterium (assembly GCA_021776825.1). Taxonomy (GTDB): domain Bacteria; phylum Planctomycetota; class JAJSAM01; order JAJSAM01; family JAJVHW01; genus JAJFFG01. The sequence continues at coordinate 38,732 of JAJFFG010000114.1, read as the reverse complement.
CGAGTTGATCGAGGACGGCTTCGACGCCGTGTACCTGGCCGTGGGCGCGGGTGAGCCACGACGTCTGGACCTCCCGAGCGAGGGCGACGGCGCACCACAGATGATGGACGCGCTCGCGTATCTCGCCGCGGTCGCGACGTGCGCCGAGGCGCCCGCCGCGCGGCGCGTCGTGGTGCTCGGGGGAGGCAACGCCGCCATCGACGCCGCGCGCACCGCCCGCAGACGCGGCGCGGACTCGGTGGTCGTCGTGTGCGTCGAGACCCTCGAGGAGATGCCGGCGATCGCCGACGAGGTGGCCCACGCGCGGCGCGAGGGCATCGACATCCGGACCCGGACGTCGGCGGCGAAGCTCGTCTCCGGCGGTCTGGAGTGCGTGAGGGTGGAGCTCGACGGCGAGCGTTTCCGGTTGGACGGCATCCGACCGACGGCCGGGACCGAGGCGCGCCTCGAGGCCGACCTGGTGATCGTCGCCATCGGACAGCGCCCCGATCGGTCCTTCCTGACCGCCGGCGACCCGGACCTCGCGTGGACGGAGTCCGGCGACCTCGTCGTGGATCCCGACACGCTGGCCACGTCCCACCCGCACGTGTTCGCCGGCGGCGACCTCGCCGCCGGCGCCGGCTCCGTGACGGGGTCCATCGCCGCTGGGCTGCGCGCGGCGTGGGGCATCGACACCGCCCTGCGGGGCGCGGAGAGCGCGGACCGGCGCGCTCCGCCGCCGCATTGCGCCTCGCGGGACGTGCTACGCGCCGATGACTCGCGCGCCGGGGTGACGCGCGCGGACCGCGAGGACCGCACCGACGCGCCCGAGCGTGCACTCGACGCGTGTCTCGACGGGTTCGCCGAGGTCGCGGGCACGCTGTCCGAGTCGCAGGCGCGCGCGGAGGCCGCCCGTTGCATGATCTGCGGGCAGTGCGGCAACTGCCGCGCGTGCATCGACACCTTCGGATGTCCGGCCTTCGTCGTGCGGGACGGCGAGATCGAGATCGACCCGGAACTGTGCAACGGCTGCGGCGTCTGCGCCGAGCTGTGCCCCAACGAGGCGATCGTGCCGAAGCCGGCGGCGGTGTAGAGAACGATGGCCGCACGCGATCCGCACGCGCGCCTGAGGGTCCTCCTCGTGGGGGTCGGCGGCCAGGGTGTGTTGACAGCGGCGGAGGTTCTGGGAGAGGCGGCGACCGCGGCGGGGATGCCCGTGAACGTCGGCCAGCTCCACGGCATGTCCCAACGGGGCGGGAGCGTCGAGTCCACGGTCGTCTTCGGCCCTGGGAACACAGCCTTCATCGGACCTGGCGAGGCCGACGTGCTCGTGGGGTTTGAGCCGCTGGAGACCCTGCGCGCGATTCACCGGGCCGGTCCGCACGCGCGGGTGCTCGTCAGCACCGGCTGCATCCCGCCGTTCGCGCTGGCCCAACAGTCCCGTGAGTACCCCGACACGGGCCAGATCGTCGCGCGGCTGCGGGAGGCCGTCGCGCATGTCGTCCCGATCGACGGGCCGCGCCTGGCCGCGGAGGCCGGCGACCCCCGCGCGCTCAACGCTGCGATGCTCGGCGCGCTGCTGGGCAGCGGCGCCCTGTCGCTGGACGAGACAGCCGTGCACAGCGCGATCGAGCGCCGCTACGGCAAGGTGCACAGCAAGACCAACCGGCGAGCGTTCGACCTCGGGGCGGAGGCGGTCCGCGGAGGCCGGGTGCCATCATGACGTACAGGATCGGAGTCGACGTCGGCGGCACCTTCACGGACCTGTTCCTGTGGAGCGAGGACGGCGAGGTCGAGGGGTTCAAGGTGCTCTCGACGCCAGAGGACTCGTCCCTCGGCGTGATGAGCGGGCTCGCCGTCATCGCCGAGGCGCGCGGGCTCGCGGTGCCCGACCTCGTCGACCAGATCGATTGCATCGTGCACGGCACGACGGTCACGACGAACGCGGTGTTGACGCGCGGCGGCGCCCGCGTCGGGCTGCTGACCACCGACGGCGTGCGCGACGCCCTCGAGATGCGCCGCGGCATCCGGGAACGGCAGTACGACAACCGTTGCACGAACGTCGTCCCGCTGGTTCCCCGGTACCTGCGCCGGCCGGTGCGAGAGCGGATCGACTACAAGGGCGACGAGCTGCGCTCCCTGGACGAGGAGGACGTGCGCGCCGGCGCCGAACTGCTCGGCCGCGAGGGCTGCGAAGCGGTGGCGATCTGCTTCCTGAACAGTTTCGCCAATCCGGAGCACGAGCGCGCCGCGGCGGACATCGTGCGGGGAGTGCTCCCGCAGGTGCACCTCAGCGTCTCCGCGAACGTGCTCCCCACCGTGCGATTCTACAACCGCATCTCGACGACGGTCCTCAACGCCTACGTGAGTCCCGTCCTCGGCGCGTACCTGGAGAGTCTCGCGGAGAAGCTCGACGGCGTGGGCTTCGAAGGGGTCCTGCTCATCATGCAGTCCAACGGCGGCGTCGCGCTGCCGGAGGTGACGGCGCAGCGCGCGGCGGGGACGCTGCTCAGCGGGCCCGCCGCGGGTCCCGTGGCGGCGGTGGCGTACACCCGCGAGCACGGACGCAACGACGCAATCGTCATGGACATGGGGGGCACGAGTTTCGATGCCTCGCTCGTACAGGACGGCTCCGCCGCGCTGACCCCGGAGGGGGACATCGACCGGCTTCGCATCGCACTCCCGATGCTCGCGATCACGACCATCGGCGCGGGCGGCGGCAGCATCGGCTGGGTGGACGAGGGCAGTCTCCTGCGCATGGGCCCGCAATCCGCCGGGGCGCTCCCTGGGCCGGCATGCTACGGACGCGGCGGCGAGCAGCCGGCCTGCACCGACGCGGACCTGGTGCTCGGGTACCTGGACCCGCGGTACTTCGCCGGCGGCAAGTTGCCTCTCGACGTGGAGCGTGCTCGCAGCGCCATCGAGACCGAGATCGGGCGCCCCCTGGGCCTGTCCGTCGAGGAGGCCGCGGCGGGAATGTACCGCGTGATCAACGCGAACATGGCTCACGGCGTCCGCGAGATCACGACCAAGCGCGGCCTCGACCCGCGCGAGTTTCCGATGGTGGTGGCGGGCGGCGCGGGAGCCCTCCACGCGTGCATGATCGCGCGGGAGCTGGATATCCCGCTCCTGCTGGTGCCGCCCACCGCGTCGATCCTCTGCGCCGCCGGGATGCTGATGAGCGACTTGCTGCACGACTTCGTGCGTTCGATGATCACACCGCTCGCGGACCTGGACTGGGACCTCCTGGACGACTGCGTCGCGTCCATGGTCGCGGACGGCGGACGGCAACTCGCCCAGGAGGGCATTCCCGAGGACCGGGTGCGTCACGACGTGGCGCTCGACCTCCGCTATCTCAAGCAGTACCACGAGGTCACTGTCCCCGTCGGGCGCGACGCGCTCGAAGGCCGCGACGCGATGGCCGCGGCCACCGCGTTCCACGCACGCCACAACCGCCTCTACGGCTACGACCTGGCCGCGGACGGCACCGGCATCGAGCTCATCAGCGTGCGTGTCCGGTCGATGGGGCTCACGGAGAAACCGCAGCTCCCGCGGCTAGCCGACGGGAGCGCGGATGCGAGCGCCGCCATCAAGGGATCGCGGCGGGTGTTCGTCCCGGAGGACGAGGCGTTCGGGGAGGCGATGGTCTACGACGGCCACCGCCTGTTGGCGGGCAACCGGCTGGCCGGGCCCGCGCTGATCGAGCGCACGGACACGACGATCTTCGTGAGCAGCGGCTTCACGGCCGCGATCGACGAGGTCGGCAGTTGCCTCATCCGCGCGAACACGGGGAGCAGCGGCCATGAGTGACACGACCATCGATCAGGTGCTCGTGGCGATCATCGCCCGCGCGCTCAAGGCGATCACCGACGAGATGAGCCTGTGCATGGAGAAGACCACGCGCTCGCCCATCCTCTGCGAGGCGCGCGACTACGTCACCGGGCTGTACGACGCCGAAGGACGCATGCTGGAGCAGACGGAGAACCTGCCCATCCTGAGTTTCTCGTTGAGTCCGGTGTGCGCGCACATCGCCGAGAAGTTCCGCGGCAACGTCCACCCGGGCGACGTGTTCTTCCACAACGACGTCTTCACGCTCGGCAACCAGAACAACGACGTCGCGGCGTTCAAGCCCATCTTCGTGGACGGAGAACTCGTGGCGTGGGCGGCGTGCAAGGGGCATCAGGCCGACATCGGCGGGGCAGTCCGCGGGGGCTACAACCCCAACGCCACGGAGGTCTGGCAGGAGGCGTTGCGCATCCCGGCCGTGAAGGTCATCGAGAAGGGCGAGCGGCGCCAGGACGTATGGGACCTGATCTTCGCCAACATCCGCCTCGACATCGTCGAGCAGGACATGCTCGCCGAGATCGGCAGTTGCACGGTCGGCGAGCGACGCCTGGTCGAGCTGATCGAGAAGTACGGCGCCGAGCGCTTCGACGCGCACAAGAAGCACCTCTTCGCCGCCACCCGCAAGATGATGGAGGCCGAGATCCGCTCGGTACCCAACGGGGTCTACACGGGCGAGTCCACCGTCTACTTCGACGGCAAGAACCCGGGCTCCGAGTACCGCATCCGCGTGCGGATCACCGTCGAGGACGAACGCATCGTCTTCGACTACTCGGAGACCGACCCGCAGACCAACGGGTTCGTGAACGGCACGTACACGTCGAGCGCGTCCGCCACGATCCTCACGTTCCTGCAACTGGTGAACCCGGACATCCCGCACAACCACGGGATGGTGCAGCCCGTCGAGATCATCATTCCGGAGGGCACGATCCTGAACGCTGCCTACCCCGCGGCCACCACCTTCGGCAACCACCTCTGCCCGCCCAACGCGGACGCGATCATCCGAGCGCTCGCGGAGGCGATCCCCGACCGCGTCACGGCCGGATGGAACCAACTCCTGTGCTCGCTTTCCACGGGCCCCGATCCGCGCAAGGGCGACGCGTACGTCGACATCCTGTTCATGGGGCTCAAGGGCGGTTCCGGGGCCATGTCGGCGTGCGACGGCTACGACCACATCGGCATGATCGACGCGTCCGGCGGGATCCTCGACCAGGACTACGAGATGTTCGAGCAGCAGACGCCGCACACGCTCGTGCGCCACGAGTACCTGTGCGACTCGGCGGGCCCGGGTGAGTTCCGCGGGGGACTCGGCGTCGAGACCGTGTACCGCGTGGGGGCCGACGCCACACAGATCGTGACGTTCGGGGACGGCGACGTGGAGCCGGCGTTCGGGCTGTTCGGCGGCGGGGACGGATCACTCAACAGGATCACGCTCTCGTACCCGGGCGGGGACGTCTACGACACGACGAGCAAGGACCTGGTCCCCGGCGTGCCTGCGGGAACGGAGTACGTGCAACACGCTGGTGGCGGCGGCGGGTACGGCGACCCGAAGAAGCGGTCCGCAGAGACGGTGCGGCGCGAGGTGCGCAACGGAGTAGTCTCCGCCGCGGTCGCGCGGAGCGCGTACGGCGTGGTCGTCGATCCCATCTCGTTCGAGGTCGACGCGGCGGCGACCGCGATCCTCCGCGGGGGCGGAGGGGCGTAGGCCCGGCCCATGGACTTCTCCCCGACGGACGAGCAGAGCGCCATCCAGGACACGTTCCGCTCGTTCGCGGCGCGGGAGATCGCGCCGGTGGCGGCGGAACTCGACCGCGAGCCCCGGTTCCCCCGGGAACTGCTCCTCGGCGCCGGCGAACTGGGCCTCTTCGCCATGCGCTATCCCGAACCGGACGGCCTCGGGATGGACGTGATGTCGTACGTCCTCGCCATCGAGGAGATCGCCGCAGCAAGCCTCTCGGTGGCCGCGGCCTGCACGATGCAGTCGCTGATGGGAACGTACTTCGTGCACAGGTTCGCCCGCGGCGACGTGCGCGAGCGGCTGCTCCCGGGCGCGCTGACCGGCGAAGTCTTGGGCACGATCTGCATGACCGAGCCGGACGCCGGGAGCGACCTCCTGGGACTCACTACGCGGGCCGAGGAGCGGGACGGCGTCTGGCGGATCACCGGCCAGAAGACGTGGATCACGTCGGCGCCGGTGGCCGACATGTTCACGGTGCTCGCACGCACGGGGGAGAAGGAGCTTTCGTTCTTCCTCGTGGAGAAGGGCGCGCCGGGCCTCACGGTGGGCCGCAACATCGAGAAGATGGGCGTGCGCGCATCCATCACGTCGGAGGTCGCCTTCGACGACGTGCCGGCCACCTGCCTGCTGGGCGAGCGCGGCGGAGGCATCGCGGGGTTGCGAGAGGTCCTGGCGGAGATCCGCGTGGTGACCGCGGCGCTGGCGCTCGGCGTCGCCCGGACGGCGCTCGACGAGGCGATCGCGTACTCGAATGAGCGCTGCCAGTTCGGCAAGCCCATCAACCGGTTCCAGGCGGTGCAGATGCACCTGGCCGAGATGGCCGTGGACCTGGAGTGCGCGCGGCGCCTGACGTACTGGGCAGCGTGGCGCAGCGATCAGGGTCTGCCCAACGATCATGAGGCGAGCATCGCGAAACTCGGCGCGTCGGAAGCGGCGCTGCGCGTTTGCGAGGCGTCTTCGCGTGTCCACGCCAGCTACGGGTACGCCAAGGAGTACGCGGTGGAGCGTCTGCTGCGCGACGTGCGGTTCACGCTGATCGGCGGGGGCACTTCGGAGATCCTCAAGGTGAACATCGCCAAGGGGCTGACGCGATGAGCGCCAGCACCCGAGCAGTCGGCGAGCGCATCCGCGTGCTGGTCGCCAAGCCGGGCCTCGACGGACACGACGTGGGAGCGAAGGTGGTCTGCCGCGCGCTGGCCGACGCGGGGATGGAGCCCATCTACTCCGGACTCCGTCAGTCGCCGCTGGCGATCGCGGAGGCGGCGGAGCGCAACCGGGTCCACGTCGTCGGACTGTCGATCCTCTCGGGCGCGCACCTGACGCTGTGCCGCAAGGTGGCCGACGAGCTGCGGAAGCGCGGGCTCGCGGACCTGCTCTGGATCGTCGGCGGCAACGTGCGGGCCGCGGACCGCGCCGCGCTCGAAGAGATCGGCGTGCACGGCGTGTTCCCCACCGGAACGCGCTTCGAGGACATCGTCGCGTTCATCCGCGAGCGCGTGGGACACGCGGAGGAGCAACCAACGTGACCCACCGAACGCCAGGCATCCGGGACGACGGACTCCCGGCCGTCGTGTGGGAATCGGGACTCGAAATCGAGCCCGTCTACGGCCCTGCCGAACTCGAGGCGAGCGGCGGCACCGACGACGTGGGAACGCCGGGCCGTGCCCCGTACACCCGCGGCATTCACCCGTTCATGTACCGCAAGCGTCCCTGGACCATGCGGCAGTACTCCGGCTTCGGCACCGCCGCCGAGACCCACGAGCGTTTCGTCTACCTCATCCGCAACGGACAGACGGGGCTGAACGTGGCGTTCGACCTGCCCACGCAGTGCGGCCTCGACTCCGACGACCCGATGGCGGAGGGGGAGGTCGGACGCGTCGGGATGGCCGTGGACACGCTGGCGGACATGGAGGAGGCGTTCGCCGACATCGACCTGAACGAGATCACCGTCTCGCTCACCATCAACGGCGCCGCGGTCCCCATCATGGCCATGTACTTCGCCATGGCGCGCAAGCGCGGCTACGACCTGGCGGAGCTGCGGGGCACGGCGCAGAACGACATCCTCAAGGAGTTCATCGGGCGGGGCACGTGGATCATGCCGGTGGACGCCTCGCTGAAACTCGTCGGGGACACGATCGAGTTCTGCGCGCACAACGTCCCGCGCTACAGCGCCGTGAGCGTGTGCGGTTACCACATCCGCGAGTCGGGCGCGAACCCCGCGCAAGAGATGGCGTACGCACTCTCCATCGCGTGCGCGTACATCGATCACGTGCTGGAGCGGGGCCTGGACATCGACGACTTCGCGCGCGGCCTCTCGTTCAACTTCGACATCCACGGAAACCTGTGGGAGCAGGTGGCCAAGTTCCGGGCCGGCCGGCGCCTGTGGGCCAAGATCCTCCGCGATCGCTACGGCGCGAAGAACCCGCGCTCCATGCAGTTGCGCATGATCGCGGGCGGAGGCGGCGGAGGTCTGACCATCCAGCAGCCGGAGAACAACATCGTCCGCGGCGCGTACTACGCGCTCGTCAGCGCGCTCTCCGGGACGCAGACCATGGCACTCTGCTCGTACGACGAGGCGTACACCATCCCCAGCCAGCACGCGGCGACCATCTCGCTCCGCACCATGCAGATCCTGATGCACGAGATCGGGCTCTGCGACACGGTCGATCCTCTGGCCGGCTCCTACTTCGTGGAGTCCACGACGAACGAGATGGAGCGGCTGATCGTGGCCAAGATGGAGGACGTGGAGCGCGAGGGCGGGATCGTCCAGGGCATCGCTGAAGGACGCATCCAGGCGGCGGTGAACCGGTCGGCGTACGAGTTGGAGAAGCGCACCCAGTCCGGCGAGATCCCGAAGGTCGGGGTCAACTGTTTCGTGGCCGAGGAAGAGGCCCACGAGGTGGAGTTCCACCCCCACCGCGACGACGAGGCACGCAAGCAGATCGAGCGACTGGAGACGATCCGCCGGGAGCGCGACGCCGCGGCCGTGGAACGGACCCTGGAGGAACTCCGGCGGGCCTGCGCGGCGGGCGAGAACGTCATGCCGGCCGCGATGGACGCGGTGGAGGCCTACGCGTCCGTGGGCGAGGTGTGCGGTGTCCTCAAGGGCGTGCTCGGGACGTGCAAGGAGCCGATCCGATTCTGAGCCACGCGGACGCACCCGCGCGCCGCACGGTGCTGGCCGTGGAGCAGGCTCTCGCCATGCCCTACGCCACGCAGCGCTTCGTGCACCTGGGCTGGCGCGTCATCCGCGTGGAACCCACGCCGATCCCCGGCCGCACGTCGCGGGGCGACCCCAACCGTTACATCGGGCGGCCGGTCGGCGGAGAGGACCGCCACAGCTACTACGTCTCGCCCAACGCGGGCAAGGAAGCCATCGCGCTGAACCTCAAGGAGTCCGCGGGTCGCGACGTCCTACACCGTCTCCTTCGCGAGTTGCAGGTGGATGTGTTCTGCACCAACACGCTGCCAGCGCACCACGAGGCGCTGGGCATCGACGCACCCACTCTGACCCGCGATCACCCGGAGCTGATCTGGGCGGGCGTCTCGGCCATGGGGACCGCGCGTCCCGAGGTGCCGGGCTACGACCCGATGATCCAGGCCCTGTGCGGCTACATGGACCTGACCGGCGACCCCGACGGGCCGCCCATGCAGTGCGGTCCGCCGCTGATCGACCTCAAGGCCGGCGACGAGGTGTTCGCGCAGGTCGCCCTCGCGCTGTTGGACCGCCGGGAGACGGGCCGCGGACGCGTGATCGACGTGTCCATGGCGCAGGTGGCCGTGTCGTGGCTGCACACGTTCCTGCCGATGCTCGACATGGGCAGCCCGCCGGACGAGATCCGGCGCAGCGGTAACGAGCACCGCCAGTTCATCCCCGTGAACGCCTACCCGACCGCCGACGGTTTCGTGTACGTCGCCATCGGCAGCGACGCCCAGTGGCGGCGGTTCGCGAGTCATCCGACGTTCGCTGCGCTCGACCAAGAGCGCTTCCACACGAACGAGAGCCGGCGCTCGCACAAGGACGACCTGCACCGCGGCATCGCGGAGATCACGGCCCGCCACTCGTCCGAGGACGTGGCGGCAACCCTGCGGGACGCGCGCATCCCGCACGCCCCCATCTCCCCCATCGAGGCCGTGTGGGACCTGGACTTCGTACGGGAGTCGGCGCTGCGGACCGTCGCTCCGGACGGCAGCGTCGTGCGCCTGCCGCCGCCAGCGGTGCCGACGGACTTCCTCGCGGCCCACGACGGCGAGCTCCCGTTCCCGCCCGGGTACGGAGAGCAGACCGACGCGATCCTCGCCGAGGCGGGGATCGCCCCAGAGGACGTCTCGCGGCTGCGGGACGACGGAGTCATCGCATGACGGGGGCACGCCACGACTACCTGCGGCCCGGTTCTCTCGAGGAGGCGTTGCGTCTGGCCGCGGACTCCTCCCGGACCCGCTTCGTCGGCGGCGGCACCGACGTGTACGTGCAGTTCTGCGCGCGGCCCGAGCGTCCGGACGCCGTGATCTCACTGCGCTCGATCGCGGAACTCGTGGGGATCGAGGCCGGCGACACGTTCCGTATCGGCGCCATGACCACGGTGCAGGACATCGCCGACGACGAGGACGTCCGCAGTAGCCTCCCGGCGCTGGCGCGCGCGGCCGGCGTCCTCGGCACGCCCCAGATCCGCAACGTCGCCACGATCGGCGGCAACCTCTGCAACGCGTCGCCTTGCGCGGACCTCCCGCCCCCGTTGCTGGCGTACGGCGCGCGCGCGGAGATCCGCTCGCCCGGCGCGTCGCGCGAGATTGCCCTCGAGGCCCTCTTCGTCGAGCCGGGGCGCACGTCCCTCGCGCCTGGCGAACTTCTGGCGGCGGTCCTCGTCGACCGGCCCGCGCCCGGCACGCGGGCCATCTACCAGCGGCAGGGTCGGGTGAGCGTGGACCTCTCGTTGGCGAGCGCAGCCGTGGCGATCGGGCTCGACGGTCGGACCTGCACGGCGGCGCGCATCGCCGCCGGCGCCGTGGCGCCCACGCCCGTTCGCTTGCGCGCCGCGGAAGCGGTCCTCGTCGGCAGCACTCTCGACAAGGAGACCATCGCCCGTGCCCGGGCGGCCGCCGTCGCCGCCGTGCAGCCGATCACGGACGTGCGCGCCGGCGCGGACTACCGGCGCCACCTGATCGGCGTCTTCGTGGCCCGGGCGCTCGACCGCATCCTCGCGGGCGAGTGCGACGCAGCCCGTCTGCCGCATCGCGTGCCGGCGCCGCCGACGGCGCCCGCGCCGAGCCGCGGCGACGCCCTGCGGGGGCCACGCCGAGTGGCGTTCGCGCTGAACGCTCACGCGGTCGAGGTGGACGTCGCCCCCGGCGCGCGCCTCGTGGACGTGCTCCGCGACCAACTCGGGCGTACGGGCACCAAGGAGGGCTGCGGGCACGGCGAGTGCGGCGCGTGCACCGTGATCGTGGACGGCCGCGCGGTGAACGCCTGCCTCTACCCGGCCGTCGAGGTCGGCGGGCGCGTGGTGACGACGATCGAGGGGCTCGAGGGCCCCGAGAACGGGCTCTCCACGCTGCAGCGGGCGTTCGTCGACGGAGGCGGCATCCAGTGCGGGTTCTGCACTCCCGGGATGATCCTCTCGGCGAAGGCGCTGCTCGACGGCGACCCCGAACCTCCGCGCGATCGGATCGCCCGGGCGCTCTCCGGCAACCTCTGCCGCTGCACCGGGTACGTGCAGATCATCGAGTCGATCCAGCACGCCGCGTCGCGTGCCGCCGGGGACGTCCGATGACCGGGCGCCGGTTCCGCTTCGTCGGCAAGGAGGTGGCGCGGCCCGACGGCCCGGACAAGGCCGCCGGCCGCGCCGAGTACATCCACGACACCGTCCGTCCGGGGATGCTCCACGGGATGATCAAGTTCAGCGAGCACGCCCACGCGCGCATCGTGAGCGTCGACACGTCCAGGGCCGAGCGGGTCCCGGGCGTGCGCGCGGTCGTGACGGGCTTCAACACGCCGAAGCTGCGCATGGGGTTCCTGCGCGACAACGTGGTGCTGAAGCGCGACAAGGTCCGGCAGTTCCGCGACGAGGTCGCCGCCGTGGCCGCAACCGATGCCGACGCCGCGGCCGAGGCCGTGGACCTGATCCGCGTCGAGTACGAGCCGCTCCCAGGTGTGTTCTCTCCCGACGAGGCGATGGCCGAGGGCGCACCGCTCGTGCACGAAGTCGCCCCCGACGGGTCGCCGCGAACGGACAACGCCCTGCCGCTCACGTTCCACCACGACTCCGGCGACCTGGAAGCCGGGATGCGCGCTGCGAAGTACGTGGACGAGGGCGTCTACTCCACGCCGCTGATCCAGCAGAGCTGCATGGGCACGGCCGGGTGCATCGCGGAGTTCGACAGCGCCGGCAACCTGACCATGCGCGCCAAGACCCAGATCCCGTTCCTGGCGCAACGCGACTTCACCCGCGCCTTGGCGGCCATGGGGCTCCCGGGCCGCAACGTGCGCGTCATCGTGCCTGTCCTCGGTGGCGGCTTCGGCACGGGGCTGGACACCCATTGCTACGAGTACGTCGCCATCCTGCTCGCCTGGCGGTCCGGCCGGCCCGTGAGGGTGCTGTACGACCGCCACGACGAATTCGCGCACCTGTCCCCGCGCCAGTCGTCGCGGACGCGCGTCGTCCAGGGCTGCGACGGCGAGGGCCGGCTCACGTTCCGCCGTCTGGACGTGGTCCAGGACAACGGCGCGTACGCCGCGTGGGGCGCCACGTATCCGAGCGTGATGTTGCTGCCCGCGACGTCCCTCTACAAGGTGCCGAACGTCCGCTTCGACGCACGTCTCGTCTACACGAACAACCCCTACTGCCAGGCCATGCGCGGCTACGGCAATCCGGAAGTCACGTGGCCCATCGAGAGCAGCCTCGACCACCTGGCGGAGCAGGCGGGGATCGACCCCTACGACCTCCGGCGCATCAACTGCAACGAGGCCGGGGAACTGACGCCCATGGGGCTGAAGATCACCACCTGCGGGCTGGACGCCTGTCTCGAGGCGACCGCGGAGCGGCTCGACTGGGGCGCCAAGCGGGGCAAGGGCAAAGCGGTCCGCCGCGGGGTCGGAATGGCGTCGCTGGTGCACGTGGGCGGCGGCGGCAAGATCTACCGTTCCGACGGGAGCGGGATCATCCTGAAGGTGGACGACTTCGGAACCGTCTACGTCTCCTACGGAGGCGTCGAGATGGGACAAGGGCTGCACGCCGTCCTGCGCCAGGGAGTCGCCGAGGCGCTCGGCGTCCGCCCGGAGAACGTGGTCGTGAACCGCACCGACACGTCCACCTGTCCCTGGGACGTCGGAACCCACGCGAGCCGCGGGGCGTTCATGGCGCTCAACGCGACGATCCTGGCCGCGGACAAGTTGCGCGCGCGCCTGTTCACCTGGGCCGAGCGGGTCTTCCCCGAGGAAGTGCGCGCCAACCTGAAGAAGCTCCGGCGCAAGGACCCGGCGTTCGCGCCGCCGCCCTTCGACCTCGAGTCCGCGTGCAAGGCGGAGAACTTCGACCTCGCCGACGGCTGGCTGTTCCTCACGAGCGCCCCGGACGAGCCGTGGCTCCGCGTCGAGTTCGGCCGCCTGCTCCGCGCGATCCACTTCCGCGACCGCGGGACGATGTTCGTGGAGGAGGCGTTCTACGAGCCCGACACCGACCTGCCCGACTGGGAGAAGGGCTACGGGAACATGTCCGCCAACTACGCGTACGGAACGCAGGGGGCGGAGGTCGAGGTGGACGTGGAGACCGGCCAGGTGCGCATCGTGCGCATGGTCGCGGCGCACGACGTCGGCCGCGTTCTCAACCCCACGGCGCTCAAGGGTCAGATCTACGGTGCCCTGGCGCAGGGTCTCGGGTACGCGCTGCACGAGGAGATCCACACGGACGGCGGCCGGATCCTCAACCCCAACTTCACCGACTACAAGATCGCGACAGCGCCGGACATGGACTTCCCCATCGAACTCGTGTTCGTGGAGACCGACGAACCCTCCGGCCCGTTCGGCGCCAAGGGCGTCGGCGAGCCGGGACTGGTCCCGACGGCGCCCGCTATCGCCAACGCCATCTACGACGCGATCGGAATCCGCATCCGCGACCTCCCGATCACGCCGGAGAAGATCGTCGAGGCCCTGCGGGCCCGCGACGCGGGCGAGGCGTAGGACGGCATGCACTCGTCCATCGTGCTCGGACTGCGAGCTCGCAACGCGCCGCGCGCGCGACACGGAGGTGACCGATGACCCTTGCGCCCCTTCAGCCCCTTCAGCCCCCTAGTTGGCCCCGCCCCCGCGGCTACTCGAACGGCTTCCGCGTTCCCGCCGGCCGCGATCTCGTCTTCACCGGCGGCATGGTCGGGTGGGATGCCGAGGAGAAGATGGTCGAGGGCGGATTCGTCCCCCAATTCGGGCAGGCCCTGCGCAACGTGCTGGCGGTCGTCGCCGAGGCCGGGGGCGGCCCCGAGGACGTCATCAGCATGACGGTGTTCGTGACGGGCCGGGAGGACTACCTCTCCTCGCTGGACGCAGTCGGCCGGGTGTGGCGCGAGGTGATGGGCCGCAACTACCCCGCGATGGCGCTGGTGGAAATCGCCGGCTTCGTCGAGGAGGGCGGGCGGGTCGAGGTCCAGGCCGTCGCCGCGCTGGCTCCTGATCGCGCGGAGTGAGACGCCGTTCGGGGCGTCACGGCCGGCCCGAGAGCAGCAACACGATGGTCCGTGTCCGCGCACCATCGACCGTCTCTAGGAGCGTGTCGGCGTGACCCCGCGGCGCCCGTGAACGGGCCGGTGGTGGCCACGATCCGAGCAGGCCAAGCCGCGGCGGCTGTGGCCGGATGCACCCTCGGGATCCGCGAGAGGGCACCGGTGCCAGCACCCGCCGTCGCCGGAGCCTCGGCGGCTTCGCTCCACCACGTCGTCCGCCCGGCGCTTGGCGGCCGATCACGGGGCACGCCCGGACTCTCACGGTTCGATCAGCGGACGCTGGCGAACACTCGTCGGCGTAACTCGTGTGGGATCCACGATGCGCGATCGAGCGCGTTCAGTCGTCGTCGGCGTCGTCGTCGGCGTCGGCGCCGGCGCCGCGTTCAGCCCACGCGGCGATGATCTCGCGGTTCACGCGCAGGTTCGTGAGCATCGACTGACGGGTCGCGGGGTCGACGGAAGCAACGGTGCTATCGAGCGGTACGCCGGTCTCAGACTGGCCCGCCGCCGCGACGCGGTCCATCCTGGGTGCATGGAGACACCCGAGTTCATCGACGAAGCGCGCACCCCGGCCGGGGAACTGATCCGGCTCACGCGGCACTCCGGCTACTTCGTGGTGCACGTGGACGGCACGGTGCTGATGTCGAGCGGCGCGCACCACTCCGAGGACCTCATGGCGACGATCGGTTGCAAGGGGCTGCGTCGACGGCGCGACGCACGCGTGCTCGTCGGCGGTCTCGGCCTGGGGTACACGCTGCGTGCGGCGCTGGACGCGGTCGGACCTCGCGCAACGGTTGTCGTCTCCGAACTGCTCGACGCCGTCGTCGACTGGAACCGATCGCACGTCGGCCACCTGGCCGACCACCCGCTGGACGATCCGCGCGTGGTCGTGGAGGTCGGCGACCTCGTGGCCTACCTCCGCTCGCGACCGGAGCCCTTCGACGCGCTCCTGCTCGACGTGGACTCCTCGCCTGACGCGCTCACCTCCAAGGGCAACGGACGACTGTACGACCGCCAGGGGCTCGCGCTGCTCCGGGACCTGCTCCGGCCGGGCGGCGCGTTGGTGGTGTGGTCCGCGTACCAGTACCCGCCATTCGTGCGCGCTCTGAAGAAGGCTGGGTTCAAGCCGGAGGTCGTCCGCACCCGCGAGCGTGCCGGGCGTGGCGCGCAGCACACGCTCTTCATCGGGCGCCGATAGGGGCAAGGCGGCACCGCGCCGCCGTGATGAACGATCCGGGCTGGTGACGCCACGGAGTCGGGGGCGAGTCACTCTCCGAGCCGGCTCCACGCCACGGTAGGTCGGTCCGGTCTCGAGCATCGAGTCGCGGTACCGGGCCGGCGCGTTCTGGAGTTCCCCCGGCTACGCGGAGCTGCGCATCGGCGGGGGAACTCCGGGGCCGAGTGCCCGGCGTCAAGCCCAGAGTTGCGGCGTGTCGTCCATGCACAAGTGTAGTTGTCGCTGAGCAGCCGAGAGTGGTGCCAAGTTCCATGTCGCGGCAGCGTACAGCCACGGCTGTCGTCGCGCACACCGCGACGCGTTCACGTCGCCGCCCTGCTGCCTGGGCCACGTGCCCCCCCCCCCCACGGTGTCGACACCTCGACCCGCGCGGCGCACCCCGAACTACCCTGCTGCCCCGCGGCGGGCGCGTAGCTCACTCGGTTAGAGCGAACGAGACACCGCATCGCTTGGTCCCAGGTTGCTGCGGCGGCAAGCCGCCTTGCCCTCGCTGCGCACGGGGCTCCGCGTGCTTCGCGTGCTCGCCGACCTCGTTCGCTGCGCTCTCTCGGTGCGAGTCCTGGCTACGATCTCAGCCACGGCGGGCGCGTAGCTCAGTTGGTCAGAGCAGGGGACTCATAATCCTCGACAGCCTCACGGACGAGAGCCCTTCAGGCTCGTCCGTGAGCGCATCCGTGCGGATCCATGCACCTGCGAGCGAGGCTCGGAGCTGCAAGCGACGACGCCGAAAGGGGCCCCCTCGGGGGTCCGCCCCTATGAGTGTGAACGTCACGCGATCGTGAACTGCGAGCGCAAGACGTGCCGCTTGCTCGCGACGTCAAACTCGCGCTGCACGTCGTCGCGATCAGATCGTCCAAGGCGCCCCCACCGCGTGAGGCTGTTCGCGTTTGTGGTCGTGTCGAACCCGTTTGCCATCAGCACGCCAACGAGGTTGCTTATCAGGTGGCGATCGTGGAACTCGTCCCAGATGAAGACATCGACGCTGAGCTCCCTGTCACGTGCCATCGCCTCCAACTTGCTCCGGAAACGTCGCTCGAAATAGCCCGGATCATCCCTCGTCGGAAATCGCCGCGCAGGTCCGGAACCCTCGTAGCAGACACGATGAAGCTCGATCCGAGGACGCGGTGCGCGCCCTCCCGCGACGGCGAGCAGGGCGGGGAAGTCTCGATACCCGGGTTTCGCAGGATCCAGGTGGGGGTCGATGAACATGATGGACGTCGCGCAGGAGAGCACTGGCGCGAGTTCCTCGCGGTATGCCGCAAGGCTCCGAGGCAACTTCACCGACGAACTCCGCCCAGCCCACCACTGCGCGTTTCCCAAGCGGTCGACGCGTGCCACGATCGGCTCAGCCGCGAACGCCGCCTTGACCGGCTCGGTGACAATCACGCCCCCCCTGAACCGCGTGTCCTGATGCGTGCCGACAGCCTCCGCGCACCATCGCTCGTCATCGGTTGGAGCGGTACTCAACGCTGGCGCGAACCGAACAAGTCGCCCCTGTGACGCTAGCTTCCGCAGGAGCTCGCGACCTCGCCGATGCCACGATCGATCTTGCGCTGCAAACACCTGTCGCCACTCGCCCTCGCGCAGGTCCCGCACTAGCCCCTCGTTCAGCAACACCTCTCGAAGAACGTCAAGGCGCGCTAGGCACAGTTCCGCGCTCGAATACGACGTCTCGTCGAATACGTCGGGGGTGACGGCATAGTCGGTGAGGAGGGACATCAGAAAATCTCCCGCAACCCCTCCTCGAAGAAGCCTCCAGGCCACGCCTTCACGAGATCGCCGTGCTCGTTCAGTGGCATCTCGCGCACGATGCTCTTCGTCCCATCGGGCTCGACGAAGAGCACCATCACGTCCTCTGGTTGGACCCCGGTGACGCCATCGGGCAGGCTGCCCGTCGCCGTCTCCCGCATGCGACGCATGATGCGCAGCAGCAGGTGTTCGCTGTGGGTCTCGATCAGGAACGTGTTCCCGCGCCGACCGAGAGCGGACTCGACGAAGACATCTCCAAGCTCAGCCTGCAGCGCAGGATGGATGTGGATCTCCGGCTGCTCGATTGCGATGAGGCGGTCCTGTGAGCCGAACGCGCGCACGAGCACGGGAAGTATCTGGCTCACACCGATCCCCACGTCCCGATGACTCACCACGGTGTTCGTCCGGCGGTCGAGAAGGACAAGCTCCGGGACACGATCGACATCGGAATTGGAAATGGCCTCGCGAAAGTTGTCAGCCTCCTGGTCGACGTCCTTGATGAACGGGTACTGCCCATCCTCCTCGACACCGAGATCAAGGCCTTCATCGTCAAGCCGCTGGAGTTCATCACGTAGAACGTCCGTCGTTTGCTCAAGCACGACAAGCTCGCGGACGACGAGCTCGTACTTCGTGTGCATCCGATCGTCGGCCCCAAGCCATTCGTTCACCGCCTGACGCACGTCCGGGTCTCGGCGAACCACGTCCCACGCGTAGCCGCCTCCCGCGTACCAGTTGGCATCGTCCTCGTCGACGAAGGCCAGGTGCCTCGCGGGGTAGGAGCGCAACGGACCGAGGTAGTCCAAGCGGTCAAGACTATGGCGCGCAGCGGCGCCAACTCTGGTCACCAACGCCCCGATGGAGCGGGGAAGGAAGAACCGCATAGCGTTCTTCAGATCCTCGATGCGATTGCCCTTACTGACCGGGAACAGCTGTGGTTGCTCATCGTCATCGACGTCGTCGTCTGTCGTGAACACGCGCTTCGGGAACAGCCCCCCCCAATCCACTCTCAACTTCGGGATCAACTCGTCGATCACAGTAGAGGCAGCCTCAAGGTCCGCGTCGGTAACCGAGGAAGTGGTCGTTGAGAACGCGAGCCCCCCCCTCGATCAGCCCGCGAATGATCGGATGATCGACCTCGATGCGATCCACGACCATTCTCCGACTTGTCCGCCGACTCATCCGCATCAGCACCTGCTCATCTGCGACGAACTCGCAGCTGGTCACGTGCGGAGTCGCCCCCGGGAGCGGCCGCTCTTGATCGTCAAGCGGGATACCAATGGTGAGTTGCAGGCTCACAGTCCTGACAGACGCGACCGCGCTGCGTCCCTCAGTCGGAGACTCACGCAACTCCAGGTCGACACCCCAGGTAACGCGATTCGACGCCCGGCGACGATGGACGTATTGACGGAAGCCGCCGAGATCGATGGCTCGCCCGCCAATTCCCGTGCGAACGACGTCGAGGTCCCCGGTGAGCTCAGCCTCGTGGGCCAGTGCAATACTATGAATCAAGCTCGACTTCCCGGCACTGTTTGGACCGAACACAAGCGTGATGGGCTTGATGGGTACGCGCTGAGTGGGACCGAAGGCCTTGAAATTTCCGATATACAGCGCGCGAATCATGGTGCGACCTCCAAGTGGCGCAACGCCAAGGACTGGTCGGCAATCTCGTCATGCAGGTCTGACACATGGGCTCGCCGCCATCCCGCGGTCAGCTCGCCATTGCAGCCGCGGTGCCGCAGGACGAGGAACAGGGAGTCGAGCGCCGGCGTACTATCGCTCACCGCGCCCTCGTACGCATCAAGGCGCTCAAGCGCGCTCGTGAATGCCGAGACGAGGTCGACCGTCGGTTCCGGTACTGGGAAGCTCAGAAGGTCGTCGGTGTTCAACTTCTTCGTTCCGTGTCCTGCGGTGCGAACCAGACGCAGCAACTGCATTCTTGCCGCCACGAGTGCTCCGTAGATGAACTGGTGGCTCACGCTCGAAGACCGCGGAAACAGGCCCTTCATATCCTGGTTGATGGTGGCAGGCACACCCAAGCGCGCCACAGGCACAGTTCGCGCCAGTATCATCCCTCTCACGACCAGGAGCGTGGTCCCAGCCGGCAGCAGGCGGAGCGCCGTGCGATCTAGAGACTCCGCCGACACCGAGTCGATCGTCGAACTTATGACAGGGCGCTTCATGTCTTTCGGAGACACCCACGGAACGCCGCCGTTCCAGTAGTCAGGTTCTTTCTTGCTCGGCGTTGATCCAGATCGGAGCTGAACACAGTCTCCGAGGCTGATACCCGAACTTCGCCATGTCGAAGGCTCGCCGAACATCGAGATGAATAGTGCCGGCGCGACGCGCTGCGAGCGTGCTCGCGCTGTCGCCCGGAGTCGTCGCAATCGATCGGCCTCGTCAAGAACCCGCGCGATCCGCCGCTGCTCAGAGAGCGGAGGAAGCGGAACCTCGACCGTCTTCACGAGGTCGATGTTCAAGTTCTTCACGACCGCCCCGGCGGCCAAGCGCGAGAACTGCGCGTAGACGAGTTCGCTACCAAGCAGGTGGAAGAAGAAGTTCGCATCAACCATCCCCGACCGATCGGTGAGCATGAGCCACCCGTCGTGGATGCAACCGGTTGTCGCCATGATGTACGGGCGCCCGAAGCTCATGGAGTTCGTCAAGAGAAGGTCACCCGGGCCAACAAGTCTCGACTTTGAGACTCCGTCCGGTCGAATCTTCAGTTTCGTCTTACGAATGTACTTGGAGCTCTCGGTAGCGTCCTTGATCGAGATCCAGTTGACGGCATCCGCGGCATCGGAGATGTACTCGTCGATCGGCCTCGGCGATCCACCGCGTGCAATTTCGAAGATCTCGCCGAGTCGAACAGTGCGCCACGTCATTGACCCGCCTCACGAACATCTGCGAGCAATGCCTCCAGCCCACTCGCCAATTCGCGCTCGAGGCCAAGGAGCCCTTCAATGAGGTCGACTGGGTTGTCCTTGGGCGTCTCTTGCACGACGCGCGGCCGATAGCGCTTCGCAGAGAGATTGAACCCCATCGCACAAATCGTATCGATATCGGCCCACCAGCAGACGGGCTCCTCCCCGCCAGCCGCAATCACCGCGCTCGCATCGTCTCCAGGCGGCTTCTTGAACCCCGAGTCTCTATAGGCGTGCCACGCTTTGAGCATCTCTGGGATGTCATTCTGTTCCGGTGTCTCGGGACGTCCATTCGACTGTATCCGGTCCGGGTCGTAGCCATCATTGGTGATGTTGTAAAACCACACTCTCCCAGAGGCAGATGTGCCGTTCTCGGGGGGGCTCACAGGGCGGCGGAACACCAGCACAGACGTCTTCACTCCCGCGTACGGCCGGAACATGCCGGCTGGCAGGGAGATCACAGCCCGCACCTCGAACTCGGTGCAGAGCTTCTGGCGAAGTTCCGTGTGCGCTCGGGTCGAGCCGAAGACCGCGCCCTCCGGCACAACGACTGCACAACGGCCGCCTGGTGCAAGCGACTTCATCATCAACGCCAAGAACAGCAACTCGCTCTTTCGAGAGGTCGTTGGCAGGTCCGACCGCACTGACTCCTTCGGGAGCGCACCTGCGAACGGCGGGTTGGCGAGAATCACGTCGTAACGGCGCTTGAGGTCGTCCTCTGTCAAGCCGCCCATCTCCGAGAGCGCGTTGGCGCGCTTGAGGTGGGCGTTCTCAACACCGTGCAGCACCATGTTCATCATGGAGATCCGCATCATCTGGCGAGAGACATCCAAACCGAAGATGGACCGCTCAAGCAGGCGCCAATCAGGGATACGCTCGCCAGCGCCCTTCTTGTAGGTCTGCAGGCGAGGATTCTGCTCTTTCGCAGCTTCGATGGTCAGATCGCGCTCGGAGAGCCACTCCTCGCCGTAGATCGGCAGTTCGGTGGGCTCCGCACTGTATTTGGCGAG
The DNA here is from genome assembly GCA_021776825.1 of Planctomycetota bacterium. Lineage (GTDB taxonomy): Bacteria > Planctomycetota > JAJSAM01 > JAJSAM01 > JAJVHW01 > JAJFFG01. The sequence continues at coordinate 17,543 of JAJFFG010000114.1, read as the reverse complement.
CAGGTAATCGACGCAGTCCACGAGGAAGCCACCGGTCCCACAAGCCGGATCGTAGATGGTGTCGGCCATATCGGGGTCGAGCATCTCGACCATGAACGCACGAATCTGCCTCGGAGTACGGAACTGGCCCAGAGTCTTCGAGTCAATCCGTCCGAGGTATGTGAGCAGGTACTCGTAAATGTCGCCCTTCACGTCAGGACCGAGTCGGGAGAACGCGATTGTGTCGATCTCATCCACGACCTGCTTCAGCACGTTTGGGTCGACGATCTCGAGGACGGCGTCGCGAAAATATTCAGCGACCTGGGGAGCGTCACGCGCGAGTGATCCCATGTAGGGGAATACGTCGTCCCGTACGAAGTCCCGCAGCTCGCGGCCGCTCTTGAAGCGCCACTTCTGCCATCGATACCGTTCGGCTTGGCCAGGGAAGAGCAGGTCGTTGCCGCCCCCGCCGAGGCGTGTGGCCAGAGCTCGGTCATCCTCCTTCTCGTCGAGAAGCTTGAGGAATATGAGGTAGCTGATTTGCTCGATGTACGTGACTGGGTTCGTCACGCCCCCGGAGAAGAGGATGTTCGTGATGCGGTCAAGCTTGCTGCGAATGCCCTGGTTCATGCTGCGCCTTCCGCTGCTTGCGTCGGCTGGAAGACGCGCTCATCGAGGTCCTCGATGATGTTTTTGAGCCGCATCTCGCCGAAGAGCTCCACCCCGACGCCAGCAACGTTGAGGATGGAGAGCGGCGGCTGGAACAGGTCGCCGACCGCCAGCCTCCCTGTCGCGATTCCTCGGTTCTTCAGTAGCGACAGGTACTCGGCCTGCTCAGCACTGAGATTCTTGCCCACCAGCCAAGCGCGGAAACCCTCTTCTAGGATCTCGTTTCTGCTCTTGAGCTTGAGCAGCCCAAGGGCATGGCGGATGAAGTCGATGAGGTTTCCGCCCGGGTTGCGGTAGGCGCGTCGGAGGTTCTCCTCGTTGAAGTAGTGTCTTGGCTGATTGAGCCGCGTCGCAAGAGCGCGCTCCTCGGCCTCCGTGAGGCCTTCGTCCTCCTTGACCTTCTTCAAGATTGCATCGTCCGCCGCCTGCGACCGGACCGTCTTCTCCCAGTTCGTTAGGTAGTCCTTCTTGTCGACGCGCTCGCCCTCGGGACCGACCTCAACGTAGGAGACGGCGTGAAGCCACTCGTCTTGTAGTCCGAGCTCGACCATCTCACCGGGCCCGGTATCAGGTCCGTCGCCGCCGCCTCCAGGTGAGCGACCGTGATCGCCACCACCACTGACCGGGTCTGCGTCACTGTCGTTGAAGTACTCGTGATTGCGGAAGAAGTCGTAGATGACGAACTTCTTCTTGGAGATGTGCGGTGCTGTTCGCGTTCCGCGGCCGCGCATCTGTTGGTAGAGGATGGCACTGCGAACCCTGCGACACATGACGATGTGCAGCACTTCTCTGCAGTCGAATCCAGTGTCAAGCATGCCGACGCTAACGACCACCATCGGGTAGGTCTCGCGCTTGAAGTCCCGGATGAGTGCGTCGGCGTCGGCGACGTCCGACGTGATGACCTGCGCGTAACGGCCGTTGAACTCTGGGTGCAGGCCGTTGAGGTACTCCGTCAACCGTGCAGCGTGGTGCTTGGTGATGGCGAAGACGATCGCCTTACCGGGACCGACCTCCTGGCGAGGTGCCAGCTCACGGTAGTTCTCCCACGCGAGGCGGTCGAACTCCTCCATCATCAGCCTGTTCGTCTTCTCGTTGGTCCACTGCCGCTCGAACTGTGCTGGGTCGTAGTGCTCCTCGTCCACATCCGCACCGTCGGCGATGAGTGCTGTGACGCCCTCCGCGAACTTGTAGGGAGCTAGGAACCCCGCCGCGAAGGCATCCTGGATCGGGTACGAGAAATCGGGCTGAGCTCGACCGTCTTCGTCCTTACGGCACTGGTAGAACTCGTAGGTGTTGCGCTCGATGTAGTTGGCCGGCGTGGCGGTGAGACCGACGTGAATTGCGTCGAAGTGCGTGAGCGCGGTCTGCCAGGCGCCGTAGATTGAGCGGTGCGACTCGTCCATGACGACGACGTCGAAATAGCCTGCGGTGTACTCGTCGACGCGGCCGACCATGGTCTGCAACAGGCACACCGTGATCTGCTGCTCTTGCCGTGTCATGCCTGCCCGAAGCCAGTAGCTGCTGTAGTCGCTCAGGACGTCCTGGACTGCCTCGAGGGCCTGCTTAGCCAACTGGTCTCGGTCGACGAGGATCAGGACGCGCTCTGCCCAGCCAGCCTGGAACAACCGCTTGAGGTACAGCATGACGCAGTCCGTCTTGCCGGTACCCGTCGGGAGTTCGAGGAGAAAGCGACGCTTGCCCAACTCGAAGGCGTGGTCCATCGCCCGCATCGCGTCGATCTGGTAGGGCCGCACTGTGCGGCTCTCCCCCTGGCGAACGTAGTGCTCCGGAACTTCGATGGTTGCGAGCGCCGTGCGGGTCGATCGCATCTCGACCATGCGCTCAAGGTCGCGGCGCGAGAAGAACGACGCCACGATTCGCGCGTCGTCATTCTGGTAGTCCCAGAAGTAGATCAGCTCGCCATTGGTCAAGAAGACGAACGGCGCCCCGATGGCCTTCGCATAGGGGAGCGCCTGCTGCTTCGCCACGTACGGATTGATGGCGTTCTTCTTCGCCTCAATGACCGCCAGTGGGCGCCCGTTCTGAGCGCTGAGAACGTAGTCGGCGCGACCCTGAGTCGGCGTCGACGGCTCGACGGCCGCCACGACACAAACGAAGTCGCCGATCACGCGTAGGTCGCCTTCTGCGGCTGGGTCGAACACGAGGTCTCTGTACGCTGGGGCCGAGTTCAGGGGTTGCAGTCGGATCTCACGATGGCTCCACGTGCCGTCAGAGGCTTCGTCCCTGACGCTTGTGTACCTCTTGACGGAGAACTCCCCACCGAGCGCCGGGTCGGTGCACCCCCGATGCCAGACCAGCACGAGTCGCCCGTCTCGGCTTCCGCCTCGCGGCGTCTCGAACAAGCAGTACGAGCGGTCTGGGATGGTCGGCTCCATCGACTGGCCGACAACCCGGACTACGAAGTGATCCTCCGACAGTCGGACGGTCTCCGGCGTCGGGAGCCACCCGATCTCGTCGACACCGCCACCCACGGCCTGGTCCGGCCCGAACGCACCCGCTGCTGCCGTCAGGTCGTAGACGGGAGCGTGCGTGTCGAATGGGCGGGCGTGTGAGCGCTCGACGACGCGAGACGCTGGCACCGCGCCCCGCGTGACAACCTCGGTCCGTACCATCGACTTGTCCATCGGGTCCCAGCCGGCTGCCCGGAGCAGTTCGTCGATGACGATCCGAGCATCGGCCTCCGTCTCGTGAGGTGTCACTGTGAGATCCCTGTCCTGCATCTGAAGGAGCCATGGAGCAACGGTCGTGCCATCACGTCGTTACCTCATAGCGCTTGATCCAATTCGAGAGCGTTTGGTAGCTCGGGAGACCGACCAGCTTCGCGGCTCGGGTCTTGTTCCCGCGCGCCTCTTCCAGCGCTCGCGTGAGATAGTGTTGGGCGACAGTCGCCATGAGGTCGGGCAGGCTCAGATCCTCGCCCAGCGGACGGTCTAGAACGCCCCCGGTCGGCGCTGCGGCAACGATCAAGGCGTCCCGGATGTCGCCCGCTCCGATCGTGTCCTTCGCTGACCAGATTGCCGCTCGCTGAAGCGTATTGTGGAGTTCCCGAACGTTGCCAGGCCACGGATGCCTCAGAAGAAGGTTTCTTGCGGAGGCAGAAACCTTCTTCTGCACGAAGCCGGGCTCATCAGCGCTCTCCATGTTGATCCGGCTGAGGAGAGCGTCGATCAGGAGCCCGACGTCTCCGCGCCGCTCTCTTAGCGGCGGCAGCGTGAGCACGGCGACTGCGAGCCGGTAGAACAAGTCCTCGCGGAATCTGCCGCCAGCGATCTCACTTGTCAGCACGCGGTGAGTCGCCGCGACGATCCGGACATCCACCGGGATCGGACTCGTCGCGCCGACTCGAGTGACTTCCTTCTCCTGCAGGACACGCAGGAGCTTCACCTGCGCTGCACCTGGCAGGTCGCCGATCTCGTCGAGGAACAGCGTGCCACGGCTCGCGGCCTCGAAGTAGCCGACGCGCTCACGCGCTGCGCCGGTGAACGCCCCCTTCTCGTGCCCGAAGAGCTCAGACTCGACAAGCTCCGGCGAGATCGCCCCGCAGTTCACGGGAACGAAGGGGCCCTCACGGCGCGGCGACGCGCGGTGGATGGCCCTCGCGAAGAGCTCCTTACCCGTGCCCGACTCGCCCTGGATCAAGACGGGCACGGATCTGGGCGCGACTTTCCGAGCCATCGCGATGACACGGCGCATCGCGGTGCTGCGGTGCACGATGTCGGCGAACTCCGGCGCGTCGGGGGGCAGCCCTTGGCTGAGTTCCAAGAGGCGCTGATCGGGTCCTTCCAGCAGGTCTGGGAGAACATCGACAGCCAGGTCGAACGGCACGTCGGCCGTGACCACCCCGTCTTCTCGCGATGACTGCAGGAACTCCGCAGGGAACCTGGTCTTGCCCAGCAACAGCCAGATCGCGGCCATCGCGGGTGTGCCGGGGCTCAGGTGAAAGACCCACGAGGTTGGGCCGTGCGACTCGGCCTCGAGGCCCTCAAGGACACCAACAGCCGCGCGGTAGATCCCGGCGTAGTCCGTGGGACGATCCAACGGGCAGGGGAACTCGCGAATGGGCGCCGAAGTAGACGGTCTCAGCCACTCGACGTAGGCAGCGACGATGTCGGTCTCGAAGTCGTGCAGCAGCGCGATCGAGTCGAACTCGCGGCTGGCGGTCGCCTGGCCAATCGGCCCGAGACCATCGTCCCCTCCGCGCTCTGCGGCGCGGAGGTCGGCCATCCCGATCCAGGTGACGAGCGTCTTCACCGTCTCACGCTACAAGGAATCTTGCGCTTCGTGCGAAGCCCCTTATGGCACGAGGCCGATTTCGAGGCTACGGCGCCGTGGCACACCCATTGCGAAACTCCGATTGCACCGAGCGGACAGGCCGCCCAGGCGAGGACAGGAGGCGCAGATGACACAGACCACCATCACTCCGATGAAGGTCGCCGGCGTCCGCAACCTGGTCGATCGCGCCTACCGGGAGAGCGGCGCGCTGCAGTACCTGCGGGAACTCCTGCGCAATGCCATCGAGGCCGACGCGACCCGTATCGAGTTCGGCCCCGAATGGCGGGCCGTCGAGCGAGACGACGTCTACCGCCTGATGGTCGCCGACAACGGTCGTGGCATGGAGCCAAAGGACCTCTTGCGGTTTCTCAACACGTTCGGCGGCGGCGGTAAGCCGATCGGCGAGGAGCACGAGAACTTCGGCGTTGGCGCGAAGACCTCGCTGCTGCCGTGGAACCGACACGGCGTTGTCGCCATGTCGTGGACGGAGAGCAACCCCGAGGGCGCGATGATCTGGCTCATGCGCGACCCGGTCTCCGGAGAGTACGGGGCGCGGAAGTTCGAGACGGACGACGGCGAGTTCGACGAGTGCGTTCAGCCGTTCGGCGAGTGGGCGGACGTCAAGCCGGACTGGCTTGGCGACACCGGCACGGTCGTCGTTTGCCTTGGCGATGCAGGTACCGAGGACACGTTCGTTGGGAAGGAAGGCCAGGGCGACGTCAAGGCGATCTCGGCCTATCTCAACAAGCGGTTCTGGGACCTCCCGGAGGGGATCCGGGTCTACGTCCAGGAACTGCGTTCGACGAAACGCGATGCGTGGCCGCGATCCCTTGGGGAGGCCCGATCGCCATCCGCTCAGGGCGGAACCGATCGCCGCTGGAACCGGCGTCGCATCCGCGGCGCGGAGCACTTCGTCGTGCACCCCGGGACGCAGAAGAGTGGCGCAGTGGCATCGAGTGGGATCGTCGGCCTTCGCGACGGGACCGAGTTGGATTGGTACCTCTGGAATGGCGAACGCCCCAAGGTGCACGCCCACGCACACCGCAACGGCTACATCGCGGCGCTCTACCTCGGCGAGCTCTACGACACGCAGACTCACGTCGCGCAGTTCCGCACCTTTGGTGTCACGCACTCCGACGTTCGCACTCGGCTCACTCTGGTCGCACGACCGCCGAAAGCCGACGGCGAGTCCGGCGTGTACCCCGATACGGCAACCCCACGAACGTTCCGAAGGCTGCGGATCGACCCTCCTCCTCCGGGACCAAGAAGGCGAAGTCGGCGAACGCGCGCGGCGGACTCCCGGAGTTCGCGTGGACGACTCGGTCGGAGATCGACGAGTCCGAGCGGTTCGGCGCCGCTTGGTCACGGCCGAGCGCCGACCACCCACAGGGTCTCGTTCAGTTGGCCCGCGCCCGACACGGCCTACGCAGCCTCGGGGCGGAGTTCCGAGCTCCGGTCGATTGTCGATCGGGCCGAGCCAACGAAGGCATCGGCCCTCCGCTCTCCTTCACACACGCCTTCGGCGCGGCGTCCGTCCGCTCGCCAGTCGCGCACGACCACGTAACCACGACAGGACTCAGACATGCAGAACGACAACGCACATGCGTGCACCTACGAAGACCCCAACTCCGGTCTCGCCGTCACGCTCACACTTCCGATTGGCGAGGACACCGTCGGCAACCCCTGGATCGGGATCGAACTCATCGACGCGGCCCTGGCGTTGCTGATGGTTGAGCGCACCCGGCTGGAGGCCGGATGCGACGAGTGGTCTCGGGAGCTACAGGAAGCAGGCGCGCCGGTCTTCGAGGCCGCGGCCGTGGAGCCGAAACGCAACCGAGCCGGGCGGAGCAAGGCCACCTCGCGTCCCGCACGACGAGGCGGAATCGACCGAACGGACAAGCAGATCCGGAAGCTCAAGCAGGCTGCCCGGGACAACGACTACTCACTCGAGGGGGTCAACGATCTGTCGGAGAGTCTCTTCGGTCGCCCCTGCACGAAGCTGACCCGTAGTGAGACGTCCACCCTCATCGAGCACATCGAAGGCGTGGCCGACAAGCCGGGCGTGCAGTGGTAGCCGCGGCGCTCACCGGCCCCACCCTTGAAGAGCGAGACATCACATGGCACCCAAGCGACGCGAGTTCGGCAGCATCTACCGCCGCCGCGCAAGCGACGGCGCCAGAGTGCCTGACGACAGCGATGAGAAGTGCCGTCCTGGCTACTACGTCCGGATCCGACGCGGTCCGTTCCAGATCGACCGCAAGGCCGGCAACACCAAGCAGTCGGCCGTTCGTCTGCTGGCGAGGATTCTCAGGAAGTATGAAGAGTGGGAGGACGCGGGACTGCCCCAACACACCAAGAGTCCTGTTCCGAGACTTCGCTGAGCGCCACATCCAGTGGCTCGAGCGGGCTCACTCCCCGACGACGTTCACGGGTGAGAGGAACATGATCCGCAACGTGTTCGTGCCGAGGCTCGGTGATCTCTACCTGTGCGACATCACGCACGCAGAAGTCGAGACCTACTTCGACGACCGTGCCCGGCTCGACGGGGTCAAGCCTGCCACGATCAACCGTCACGCCTCCGTGCTCTCAAGGCTCTTCCGCCGCGCGATCAAGCTCGGCATGACAGACACGAATCCCGTGAAGGGATACGAACGACAGAAGGAGGAGTTGAAGTCCGTTCCGTACCTCGATCTAGATCAGCAGTCCGCCCTAGTTGCGGCCTGCTCGGAGCGCATCCGTGATCTCGTCGCCCTTGCGCTGGCATCGGGCATGCGCCAGGGAGAGTTGCTCCGTCTGCGCTGGGGCGACATCGACGAGGAGCAGCGCACGATCACGGTCCCGAAGACCAAGGCCAAGATGCCCCGATCGGTTCCGCTGACGGGGAGGGCTCGTGACGTGCTCTCCCGTCGCCCCCATGCAACCGAGGGGAGGCGACGACAGACCGATCGTGTGTTCCCCGAGTTCACGGAGGACGGTCACCCGGGCCCCCTCGCCCGCTGGGTCAGTGAGGCCTGCCATCGAGCAGGCCTCGAGAGCATGAACTTCCACGGCTTGCGACACGTGTTCGGCAGCTACGCCGCACGTCGCGGTGTCCCGATCCCGGACCTCGCCAAGATCCTCGGCCACGCGAGCATCCAGATGACGATGCGCTATGCGCGCCACGCACCCGGCGACGTCGCACAGCGAGCCGCCGACCTCTTGGACGGCGACGGCTAACGGCAGTCCGTCGCGCTCGCTTGGATTCTGCCAGCGGCGGCGCTACCAGCCTCGACGCAGCCTGCGGTACGCTGCGTAGATCGGTGGGCCCGTAGCTCAGTTGGTTAGAGCAGGGAACTCATAATTCCTTGGTCCCAGGTTCGAGTCCTGGCGGGCCTACCACTCATAAGCCACTACCTAGAAGTGACTTGCCCCCGCCTCGGGCTGCGCGCAGAGTTTCTTTGAGAATCTGTCGCACGCTCGGCCGTTTCAACCGAGGTGCGTGGTAGGGCACCGTGCCCTTTCCCGTTTAGAGCAGCGCGTGACAGAAGCCGAACTCGAGGAAGCGTTTAGAGAGGACCCCGAGGTTGCCCTCGAACTCCTGGACGAGGAATTCAGGGGACGCATCGCCCGATTCATAAAGAGCAAAGTGCTCGGCATCAACGCCGCCGACCTCGCTGACCTGTACCAGTCCACCCTACTGGACTTCGTTCGCGCCGTACGCAGGCCTGGGTTCGACCCATCACGCCCGCTCAGGCTGGTCTTCCACATCGCGAAGAGCCGGGCGATCGACTTCTTGCGACGGAAGAGGCCGTACGACTTCGACGCCGATCCGGAGGCGATCCTCCAACTGGTCGCGGCCGACCTCAAGGGCACTGACCTCGGCCGACGCTGGAAGTACCTGGACCCGGTCGTGTGGCGCGAATTCCGCCGAGCGCTCCACGACGAGATCCTCGCGCTGCCCGAGAGGCAGCGGCAGATCGCGGTCGCGTTCGTCGCACTGTTCGAGAAGTTGCAGGAGGCTCCGGACTACAGGCTGTTGGCGCGTGCCGTCAGTCGAGAATCCGGCAACGACGAGAACGTCGTGACTGTCAAGAGCGGGTGGCACGAGGCCCGACGCCGGTTGATGCGGCGCTTGACGCAGCGCGGCTTCGACTTTCTCGGCAAGGAGTAGCCATGGGAACCAAGGACCGCAACGAACGAGAGCGAAGGGCGCTGGACGCGCTCATCGCCTCGCAGATCCGACGGCCGCTCCCCGAGGTGCCGTCGGAAGACGACCTGATCGAGCTGTCGGACGACGACTGTGCGGCGCTGGGCAGCCTCGGCACCGACCTGGTGCAGCAACTTCTCAGTCGATCCGACGAGCCCTACGAGGAGCCCGAGTCTCCCGTCGGCCGCACGGTCCGATCCCCGAGCAGCGAGCCGGAGTTGGCGAACTCTGGGTTGAACCGTGCAGAGGAGATCGACGACGAGACGCGGCGTGAGCTGGAACTCCAACGCGAGGAGATCCGCCGGCAACTGCGGGAGCAGGGCGAGTCCGACGACGATGCCTGACCGCATCGCGGACCTGGCACACGAGGTGCTCAAGGCCCACGGGCTCTGGCGGCTACCGGTCGATCCGCGAGCGATCGCCCAGGCCGAGGGCATCGTCATCGCTGCTGGGGTGTACGGCCCATCGTTCGACGCCCGAATCGAGTACTTCGCCAGTGAGAGCGGTTTCGGGATCTTCCACAACGGAGAGGGCCCTGGCCGGCCGCACGGCCGAGTCCGCTTCTCGCTCGCGCATGAGCTTGGTCACTTCTACATCCCGGAACACCGCGCTGCCTTGCGCGCCGGAGTTACGAGTAACTGCATCGCCAACTTCCACTCGCACACGGAGCGCGAGCGACAGGCCGACACGTTCGCGTCGGAGCTGCTCATGCCGGGTCCGTTGTTCGTGTCTGCGGTCCGGCGGTTCCGACAGAGCGTCTGCGATCTCAAGGACCTGTGTGCGCTCGCGACGCGCCTTGAGACGTCGCTCACGAGCACGATCCTGCGCTACTGCAACAGCGATATCGAGGCGTGCACGGCAGTCTTCACCGACGCGGACGGCATCGCCTGGGCCGTCGCCTCATACGACATGCGCTCCCGCGGCATGAGCTACGTGGAGTTCGGCGCGGCCGTGCCGGACGACACCGTCACCGCGGAGGTGTGGCGCCGCATTGCCGCCGGCGAGTCGTTGGCGATCACAGGCCGACGCACCGAAGCGCACCGTTGGTTCGAGCGCCCCCGGGGATCCTGGGTGTGGGAAGAAGTGATGCCGCTCGGTGCGACGGGACGCGTCGTCACGTTGCTGACGCCCGACGACGGCTGATAGCCGAGATTCTCGGTTTCTGTCGCACGCCGGTCCGCCTGTGACGAGGAGTAGGGCAGAGACGCCAAGGGCAATCGCCCGAGGCAGCCCACCCACTCTTTCATCACCGGAGATTGTCAGATGAAGCAGGCCGAAAAACCGCGATGCGGCAAGACGTACCTCGTGAACACCGAGGGCACTATCCACCAGTGGGACGCGCCCACGATCACGACGGAGCAGATCATCGAGCTGGGCGGCTGGGAGCCGTCGCAGGGCGTCATCGAAATCGACAAGCACAACGTCGAACGGACCCTGCAGCCAGGTGAGGTCATCGAGCTCAAGCCCGGGCACGGCTTCGCCAAGAAGGTGAAGTTCAAGCGGGGTTGATGCGGTGGACGAACGCATCGAAGAGGAGCTCGCGCTCCTGAGGTCCCGCTTCCCGGACATGGTCTACGAGCCGAACGGGCGCTGGGTGAAGCTGCCCGCCTATCCGTTCGCCAACGGCTGGAATCGCGAGCGGGACGACGTCGCCTTCCAGATCCAGGCCAACCATCCGGCCGCAGCCCCGTACGGGATCTATGTCCGATCCGGACTGCGTTTCGAGGAGGCCGTGCCGGGCAACTACACGGAGCCGGCGAAGACCGCGCCGCCCTTCGGCGGGCCGTGGGGCCTGCTGTCCTGGACGACCGAGGACGCGTGGCAGCCCAAGGTCCCGGCCAGCAAGGGGTCCAATCTCCTGAACTGGGCCATCGGAATCGGGCAGCGCTTCCAGGGGGGTGCGTGATGGCGGGGGTCGAACTCCACGTACCGAGGGTCGCGCTCGAGCGCATCTGGGATCACCTTCTCGGCCACTCCGAGGGCGAGGAGGAGGCGGCGTTCATCTTCGCGCGCCACGTCCAACTCGGGGATGACCACCGCCTCGTCCACGTCGAACACCGTCTCGTGCCCGAGAGCGGGTTCGCTGTGAAGAGCGCCTACTTCATCGAGCTGACAGACGACGAGCGGGCCGCGATGATCAAGAGGGCGCACGACTTGGGAGCCGCTCCCGTCGAGCTGCATTCGCATCCGTTCCAGGACGTGGCCGGGATGTCGCCCAGCGACATCACCGGACTGCGAGAGCTCGTGCCGCATGTGCGTTGGCGACTCCGCGGCGCGCCGTACGCCGCCGTGGTGGTAGCGCCAGGGTCCTTCGACGCGCTCGCGTGGGCCGACAACGAGGCCGAGCCCTCCGTCCTCGCGGCCATCGTCGCGGACGGCCAGCGCCTCCACCCGACAGGACGCAGCGAGACCGCGTGGTCTCGGGGAGGAACCTGGTGAACGCCCCTGACCTTCATCGGACCGAGCAGCTCCTCGGGCAAGAGGGCCAGAAGCTCATCCGCGCCTGCACCGTCGCGGTGGTGGGCGCTGGCGGTGTGGGTGGGCACGTGCTCCAGCAGCTCGCCTACCTTCGCGTAGCCGGCCTTCAGATCGTCGAACCCGGCGAGCTGAAGAAGACGAACAGGAACCGGTACGTCACCGCCGACGCCACGGACCCGATCCCCGGGAGCGACAAGGTCGTGCTCGGCAAGCGGCTCGTCGAACGGATCGACCCCACGATCAAGGTCACGATGGTGAAGGCTCCGTTCCCGAGTGCGGGGGCGTACGCGGCTCTGCACGACGCCGACGTCGTGTTCGGCTGCGTCGATGGCGACGGTCCCCGCCAGATCCTGACCGAGTTCTGCGCCGCGTTCGAGAAGCCGTACGTCGACATCGCCACGGACGTCGCGTCGACGGACCCTCTCTCGCTCGGTGGTCGCGTGTGCACGATGTGGCACGGCCCCCCGTGCCTCGTCTGCCTCGGCGAACTCGATCACGGCGACGTACAGGCGTACTTCGCCTCGGCGGACCTCCGGGAGGACGCGGACGCGATCTACGGCGTCCGGAAGCGGGCGTTGGACGAGTCGGGTCCGTCGGTTGTCTCGCTGAACGGGGTCGTCGCCTCGCTGGCCGTGACCGAGTTCATGTTCGCGATCACCGGTCTCCGTGCGCCCGCGTCCTTGATCAAGTACTACGCCGAACGGCGCATGACGACCACGAGCGCCGACAAGCCCGCCGGCGAGTGCTACTTCTGCTCCGGCCTGAGGGGCAAAGGCGACGACGCCGGGCTCGAGCGGTACCTAACGTAGGGGTCCGCTTGGGGGTCCGGAATCTCAACTGCCTGGAATCAGGGGGGTTACGACCGCTCCCAAGGGACTCATAATCCCTTGGTCCCAGGTTCGAGTCCTGGCGCGCCTACCACTTGGACAAGTCCGCGCGCCCTCGCACAGGACTCTCTCCTACGGTTGCCTTCGACGCTGAGGCGTCTCGGCGTCCTCGCTGCGCTCGGTGCGAGTCCTGGCGCGCCTACCACTGTCGAACGCACACCGGTCGCGCCGTCAGTCGCCGATCGTGATCGGGGCCAGTCGATAGATCCACGGACCGTGGTTGTCGCCGACTGTGGTGAACGTTCGTGCGCGGAGGATGACGGGAGCGTCGGGGTCGAGGCCGTCGGCGGCGACGTCCCACGCGAACGTGCGCTCCAGGGTCCCCGGCCCGTTGGTCGGGATGGTGTCTGGCGGGACGCTCGGGACGCCCTCGTCTGGATCGCCGATGCCTGCCGCGTGCGTGCAGGGGAGCCAGTCCAGCGACGCCAGCCCGGTGACGTTGAGGCCGCGCAGGTCCTCGACGTCGTCATCGGGCCCGATGACGTGGTAGTCGAACACGATGGAGAGCGGCGCCACGTCGAGGAGACCGTTGCCGTTGCGATCCTCGAGATCCAACGGATCGAGTTGCCGTTGCCGTTCTTGTCCTCCGAGTCGTCGTCGTACGGAGTCCAGAGAACGAGGGTCGGATCTCCCGGTGTGACGGTGTGGAGCGCCAGCGTCGGCGGCACGTTGTTGTTCAACTCGAACGGGGCGGTCGCGACCCACTCGCTCGCGCGGCGTCCCACGCGCACGGAGCGGAGCCGCAGCACAACGCCGCCCCGGCCGGGAACGCGGAGCGTCGTGCGGGGAGCACTCGGGTCCTCGATCTCGCGTCCGTCGGGCGCATACGTGTCTTGCAGGAGGAGGTACGGAGTCGGCTCCAGGTCCGCCGTCGAGTTCCAAGTGATGGCGTTCGAGCGTGCGGTTCCCGCGGTCGACGCAAACTCGAACAGCCGACGAGTTCCGCGGTCGCGTGTCCGGCGCGTATCGCCGGAGGTTCGCACGTCTCTGCTGTCGATCGTCGCCCGCCGGAACTCGGATTCGTCGATCGCGCCGTCGTCATCGAAGTCGGCTCCGTACTGCAACTCGACGAACGCATCGCGCCCACGTCGCTGGCTCAGTTCGAACGGCAGAACGACCTCGTTGCCGGCGCCATCGTTGCCCTGCAGGCCGATGGGCGTCACCACGCGCGTGATCCGGGCCAGCGTGTCACGACGGCGGCGTGCGTCGGGCGCAGCCGGTGTCGGCGGCGAGAGTCGCAGGTCCCGCCGCGTCGTGAACAACGCGAAGACGCGCGGGTCTGCCTCCCACGGTCGCGTGTCGCCGAGCGCGAGGACGTTGCGCTTGAGCTCGCCACGCGCGGCGGCGTCCGACGACGGCGGCCAGTTGAGGATCAGTTCGTTCGGTGGATCCGGCAGGAACTCCGGAGGAGTTCCCGGCGCTGCCGCGCGCGCCGCGGCGAGCCCGTCGTAGATGTCGCGCACACCGCGACGCCCGAGATGATCGTCGACCTCTCGCGCACCCGTCAGGTCGGTCACGTCGCCGGCGATGCGCAACGCGTAGGTGCTTTGCGGCAGAAGTGCTTCTCGCGGACGAAACACGAGCAGAGTGCGGTTGCGGTCCTGCTCGAGGAACGCGTCCCCGGGAACGATGATTGGCGGCTCACCCGTCGCGAGACGTTCGACGAGCGTCAGCGTGACGGCACCGTCCGCGCGCACGGACGCTGGGTCCAGAGGGATGCCATTCAGGAAGAGCGTGACCTCGCTATCCACCGGGGTCGAAGGTGCGCCCCCGAACCGCGCATAGCCATCCGCGGACGACGCCGCGTCGCTCGTAGGGACCGCGAACCGCACGCGCGGCGCGGGCGACCCGGAGAGCTCGTCCGGGAGGAGGCGACCGGGGTACTCCTCCGGCAGGAAGAGCGGATCTGCGGTCGTCCCGTCGGCGGTACGGAAGTCGACGTTGGTCGTGCGCCGCAGGCGGCCGAGCACGGCACCCCGCACGGCCGGCTTCGCGCGGCCTCCGGACACGGTCACGCGGTAGTCCGTGCCCGACCGAAAACTGCCGTTCTCGAAGGCGTCGTCTCGGGGTGAACCGGGTGGGAAGAAGTCCCCCGCCGGATCCCGTGCATGTGTCGGGAGCGTTGGCACGAAGCGCACCACGTTGCCCTTGCGGCGCAGCACACCGGGACGCGGGTCACCGATCGGCTCGCCATCGTCACCGAGTGCGTGGATCGCAATGGCGCCGTTCGATAGGGACGACGGCGCGACGCGGGCGTCGAAGCGGATCTCGATGACCTGGTTGAGCGCGACCTGATCGAGCCCATCCTGATCGAGCCCATCCAGGTCGAGCCCATCCACTTCGATTCCACCCGCGCTGATCGAGACGACACGCAGTCCGGAGGCGGAACGTGCGGCGTACGCGCCGGTACCACCGACGACGCTCGCGGCGAACAGCGCCGCCACGAACAGCGCCGCCACGAACAGGGCCGCCACGAACAGGGCGGTGGTCGTCGCGACGACCGACACTCGCTTCCGAGGACGCATCTGGGCTTCCCTCGAATCTCCGTCAACGCGCCCGGTGCCCCCCGACACACCCACAGAGTAGCAGTTCTACTCAGTCGACGATCGTCACCGGATCGGTGCGGTAGACCCACCTGCCCCCGGTCTGGACGCCGTCGAAGGCGCGCGCGCGGAAGATGACCTGGGCGCCGTCGCCGGGTGCGTCGGTAGCGACGTCCCAGGCGAAGATGTTCGCGATGCCGTTTGCAGAGCTCGTGACGTCGACATCCGCATCACCGACGTCCGACGAACGTGTGCACGGCTGCCAGTCGAGGGTCGCGAGCTCGATCGCGTCCAGCTCCTGGGGATCCTCGTCGACGCCGAGCACGTAGTAGTCGAACGCCGCGGCGATCGGCACCTCGTCGAGGACTCCGTTGCCGTTCATGTCCTCACCGATGAGCGGATCGAGGACGTCGTTGTCGTTGAAGTCCTCAGAGTCCGGGTGGATCGCCGTCCAGGCGATGAGCGTCGGCGCTCCGGACGTGACGTCGTCGAGCGTCAGGTCGGGCGTGGACGCAGCACTCAGGTCGAACCGTCCGGTCACGGCCCAGTCGCTCGCGCGACGAGCTCCGCGCCTGGTCCGAACACGGAACACCGCGCCGCCCGGTCCGTCGAGCCGCAGTACCCGTCCAGGGTTGTTCGGGTCCGGGACCGTGCGGCCCTGCGGCGTGTACACGGTGAGGCGTGACGTGAAGATCGAGCGCCGGACGTCGAGCGTCGAATTCCACACCAGCGCGTTCGAGCGTCCGGTGTCGGGAGCGGTCTCGTACTGGTGAACGGTCTTCTTGCGCCGCGAGCGGATCTTCTGTGTCTCGCCGGAGTGACGACCATCTCGGATGTCGAGCGTGGCGGGGAGGTACTCGGACTCGTCGATCGCGCCGTCGGCGTTCAGGTCGATGCCGTACTCCGCCTGGATGAACGCCGGGCGGCTGCGACGCTGCGCCAAGGCGAACGGGATCACGACCGCGCTCCCGGCGCCGGCCGCGCCCTGCAGCCCGAGCGGCGTGTCGATGCGGGTTACGCGAGCCAGCGAGCCACCGCGCGGCTCGGCGAATGTCGGCGTGGTGAGAGTTGGCGTGTCGGCAGCCCCGGTCGTGAAGACCGCGAAGACGCGCGGGTCGATTTCCCACGGGCGCGTGTTGCCGAGGGCGAACACGTTGCGCTTGATCTCTCCGCGCCGTTCGAACTCGACCTGAGACGGCCAGTCGAAGATGTCTGACGCCAGCGGGTCCGGGAGGAGTTCGATCGGCAGGTCCGGATCGAAGCGCCTCACGGCGGTGAGGAAGTCATGGATGGAACGGAGGCGGAGTCGCTCCGCGTGGTGTGCAAGCTCGAACTGGCCACGGATGTCCTTCACGTCGCGATCGATCCGCAGGGCGTACGTGCAGTGCGGCTCGAGCGGCTCACGCGGACGGAACACGAGGATCGAGCGATTGCGATCCTGCTCGATGAGTGCGTCACCGGGTACGTCCGTCGGCGTCTCGAGCGCGCCGAGCCGTTCGACCAACGTCAACTGCACGGCACCGGGCGCGCGCACCGTGGCGGGGTCAAGCGGCAGCCCGGTCAGGAACACGGTCACGTCGGTCCCGATCGCAACGTCCGGCGTGCCGCCCGGACGCACGTAGCCATCGATCGCGGACGACACCCGATCGAGGGGGTTCGTGAAGCGCACGAGTGGCGGCGGGCTATCGACGGTCGCCTCTTCGAGGAAGAGCGGCGCAACCACGCCGTCAGTCGTCGTGAAGTCGGCCGTCGCGGTACGACGCAGCGCCCCCACCGACGCGCTACGAGCCGGCGGCCTTGCGCGGCCACCGGCAACGATCAGCAGGTAGTCGGTCGCCGCGCGGAAACTACCGTTCTCGAAGGCGTCGTCCTGCGGCGTGCCGGGCGCGAAGAAGTCGAGTGTCGGGTCGGACGGGTTGCGCGCGTGGGTCGGCAGTGTCGGCACAAAGCGGACCGTGTTGCCCTTCCGGCGGAAGCGGCCGGGACGGGCGTCTCCGATCGGCTCGCCGGCCTCGTCGCGTGCGAAGATCGAGATCGCGCCGTTCGTGAGCGACGCCCCGGTGACCGGTGCGTTGAAGCGGATCGTGATCTCCTCGTTCAACGCGACGGACGAGCGTCCCGTGACGTCGATCGAGACGACGCGCAGGCCGGCTGGACCAGCGGCACGCGCATCGGTCCCGGAAAGCCCGACGGTGCCGAGCGTGCCGAGCGTGCCGACGACGACGGCCAGACCACAACCGGCGACCACACCCAACATCCGTCCCAGCAACGACATAAGAGCCCCTTTTCAGATCCCGCTCACGTCTGCGCCTGGCCCTTCCCGGCACCCTCCGAGCCTAGCAGCCCGTCGGAGTTTCGTCGTCGCCCTGCGAGAGACCGCCGGCGCGACAGGCTGCTAGTTAGACCCCCGCCGGGCACCAGAGCGTCGTCGCCGTGGACGATGATCTGGGCATGAGTGAGACGGTCTTTCGTCCGTGGGACGTGGACCCTGCTCTGCACGGTGCACAA
>JAJFFG010000113.1 GCA_021776825.1 Planctomycetota bacterium | reverse complement strand
CCTGTCAACGCTTCACCTGCCGCCTCGCGACGACCGGCGCATGACTCGGGGCCGAGGTGGCGCGCTACACCTTCCTCGTCAGGCTCTTTCATCCTCTGTCCTCCGCCAGCTTGTCCTGGCGCTCTATCCGTTCAGCCATTGGTCTGGCGTTGGTGCATGGATCGAACTTCGCCGATCTCTCTCCACAGGGGTCGTCTCCTACACACGAACCGGGAACGAATCCGGCGGCGCGATTTCGGTCATCCGATTCAGCACGTTGCACGCGAGCAGCGCCTCAACTGCCTGCGCTCGTCCATCGCGCGCCCGCAGCCGTGAACCGATGATCGTCTTGTACCGAAAGAAGGCGTTCTCCACGCGGGCCTGACGGTAGTAGCCGGAGTCGCGCTTCCACCTTCGGCGACCGAGCTCCTTCACGCGCCGGACGGTTCGATCGCGTGCAACCCAACGTGACTTCCTGCGCTGCGAGACGGCTGCGTTCCTTGTCGGCGGAACGACGACGTCTGCGCCTCGGACCGCGGCGGCATCGTAGAACGCCAGCGTGTCGTACGCCGCGTCAGCGGTGATCCGCTCGATGTCGTCCGTGACCTCGTCGATGAGTTGGATGCCCGCCGTCGCATCGTCGGCGTTGCCGTCGGTGAGCGTCTGCGCGACGATCACGCCGGCCGCATCGACACCGAGATGGAGCTTGCGCCAGCCTCGCTTCCCACGTGCACCGTGCTTCGCCGCAGCCCACTCGCCCTCGCCGACGAACGACAGTCCGCTGCTGTCAATGACAAGGTGCATTGGGGCCGCGCTGGCTGGGCGAAGCAGCGGCGTTGGTGCATGACTCCGCATCGGCCGGTCTCGTCCTAGAATCCGGCGCCGCCTACGGACCGATCGGGTATGAGTCCGGTCGCGCGATCTCGATCATCCGATTGAGTACGTTGCACGCGAGCAGCGCCTCGGTCCGCTGCGCCATACCGTACCAGGCCCAATTCGGCGGTCTGACCGCTCCACTTCGTATCAGGCTCCGGGTTGCGTTGGCGGCGGGTCATCGCGCGATGACGCGGGGCAACTCGAGAGGATGCGACGGGGCGGGGAGCGCGCGCCGTACGGCGTTCTGGATCGCGCGGGCGACGACGTCGGCGTAGCGCGGCGTGCAATACCGTGTCAGGAACCGTTCGTCGGAGTACCCCGCCATACCGTACCAGGCCCAATTCGGCGAGGAAGTTCCTCGGAGATACCCCGGTAATCGCGTACGCACCGGAAATGGGTCCTCACGTGCGACAGTCCATCGAGGCGGCCCATGGCCTGGCGACTGACGACATCGATCTTCTCCTCGAGGTCGTTCGACCCGACTGATGCACACCGTTCACCTCTTCGTCGAACACTCGCGCGCGCCCACCGTCCTGGCTCGGCTGCCGAGCGCTCTGTCCGTCGTAGGCGATCGCCGCGGAGACATGACGATCTCGCGCGGGAGCGCATCCGTCAACTTGTCCGATGAGGGCGAGGGACTCGCCGAGTTCGAGCCTCACGAGGTGACGCTTCTTCGGACACGGTTCCGTCGGCCGCATCTCATCCAGCTCGACATGACGGGGGCGATCGATAGATCGCGGGCGGCGGAGCAGCTGGCGCGCGACGTACTGATCGCCCTAGTCGACGACGACGAGATCCTCGTGGACAACGACTGCGCCCTCCTCCGTGACCTCGCGGCGCTACCGAGCGGTCGCCAGTTCGTACGTATGCTCCGACAGAATCCGGATTGGCAGTTCCGCTCGCCCCTGGCTCCACCACTTCGCGACGTAGACCAACGGAGCCGCGATCGTCACGAGACAGAGTAGCGCACTACCGTGTCAGGAACCGTTCGTCGGAGTACCCCGAACAGACTCGACCGATCAGCCCCCCTTGGCGTCGTGCGGCAGCTCCTCGACGCGGCAGGGCCGCGTGTCACCTCCGCCTCTCCCGCGCGTCCTTCTTGTGAGGGAGGGACGCCGTGCGACCGCGACGAGACGACCATGCCGGGGCTTGGTGGCATCTCACCAACCGCGGCATCGCAAAGCGGCCGGTGTTCGAGACCGCGCTCGACGTCGAGCGGTTCCTCGATGCCATCGGAATCGTCGTCCCGCTCGGGCTCCTCGAGGTGCACGCGTTCTCGTTCCTGACGACACACTTCCGCCTGCTCGCGCGCAGCGTCGAGGGCGAGATCTCCGAGGCCGTCCGCCGCATCGTGAACCCCTTCGTTCGGTGGTTCAACCGCAGCCGCAAGCGGGACGGCCCGCTGTTCCGGGGGCGGTTCACGGGTCGCCGGGTCGACGACTGGTGTCACTGGGCGGCGGTCGTCCGCTAGAGATCTCCGCATCGCGCTGCTGCATCACGCGGCCGGACTGACGATGCAGCAGACGGCGCACATCAGCGGCGTCTCGAGGTCAACCGTCCACGCCGCGTTGCGCCGCCACGCCCAACGGCACGCGGACAACCCCGCGTACGAGGAGCTCGTCGCGCGCGTCCTCCGCACCGCAGTTCGCCGGTCGATCCCGCTGCCCAGCCATCCTCTCGCCCTGCCGGCCCGCGTGGCCGCTGG
>JAJFFG010000112.1 GCA_021776825.1 Planctomycetota bacterium | reverse complement strand
ACGGGGGACGTTCGCGGAGCGCCATCGGACCGGCATCGCCCGAGCGCACCCCAGCGGGCGGGGCGGATCAGGAGATCCGCCCGTACGGGGGGATCCGCAATGTCGACGGCGCCGTAGGGGTGGGTCCCCTCACCCACCCGCGCCGACGACGGGTCGCGCGTGCGACGGAGGTGGCTGGGGAACGTCGGCGATGCGCACGAACGACGGTGGTGCCGGTTGCCGAGGCGAGACTCGGTCGACCGATGACCGTGCGCATCACAAGGGTCGTCCGCCGAGCGCCATCGGACCCGGATCGCACGCGCGATCCCAGCGGGCGGGGCGGACCAGGGGGTCCGCCCCTACGGCGCCGTTGACACAGCGAGCCCGTTGGATCGGAGGGGGCCAACCGCATCCGGACCCCCACCCGGGGCGCGGCGGTTGCGCGTCAGCGCAAGCGCCGTGACGCGGGAGATGAGGCAACGCAAGGGTGCGGCCGGCGCGGTGGCTCTCGAGGGAGAGGTGACGAGACCGAGCACACACCAGCAACAACAGGAGGCGCGGCGATTGCCACATGCCCCGGACGGTGCCCATCGGCACACCGCCCTGCGATCGCCGTGACCCTACCCCACGAGCTTGATGACCTTCTTCCACGCCTTCAGATACTGCTTCGAGGCGTTCTTCAGGTCGCCCACGGCGCGGAAGTTGTCGCCGGCCGCGAGAGCGGCTTCGGCCTGGGACTTCTTCTTCGCGTCCTTCTCCTTGACGATCGCCGCGGCGGCGATCGCGTCGGTGGCCTGCTGCCGGACGGACTGCGCGAGCTCGCTCGCGGTTCCGAGGTCCCACGCCGTGCCACCGGACTTGTCGAAGCCCTTCACGAGCTTTCCGACCGCGGCGTTCATCTGCGCGAGGACCTTCTTCAGGACGGGCTCGGGAGCCGCCGAGCCCTTCTGAGCTTTCAGGATCTGCTTCTCGGCGCCCTTGAACTGCTTGCCCGCCTTCGACGGCAGGCCCGCGATCAGCCGGTAGCCGGCGACGTCCAGCGCGGCCTGGTCGACGACGTCCGCAACCGGGAACCCCAGCAGGAGGGTCCCCAGCGTGCCGGTGCCCGTCCCGTCCACCTGGACCGACACGTCCAGCGTCCCGGCGCCGGGAGCGGCCGGTGAGGTCACCGACGCCGAGTACGAGCCGTCACCGGCATCGTTGGCCACACCGACGCTGGCGCCCGGCGCGACGAAGCCCACCGAGCGCCCCGCGCCCAGGGACTCGCTGCGGGCGTCGCGGGGGATCAGGCTGACCTCTGCCTGGGCCACGGCGTCGGCCGCGATGCGGCGCGGCATCACCGAGAACGACGACGTCGGGCCGTTGACGTCGCCGAGGTACACGAGGATCACGGCGTCGGGGATGACCGCGGTGCCATCGCCGGTCGTCACGGTGAACGTGAAGCGATCGTCGTCCGCGACGGCGGGAGCCGTGACGTCGAGGGTGTAGGTGCCGTCGCCCTCGTCCATGACGGCCCCGGCCGCTCCGGCGCCATCGTGCTGCAGTGTGACCGTGGCACCCGGACCGACCCCTTCGCCGGTGCCCTTCACGGGTGTGACGGTGATCGTCGTCTGCGAGACGCCGTCCGCGTCGAGCCGTGCGGGAGCAGCGACCACGGCCGTGAGCGCAGCGCTCGGCGCGTCGGATGCGGTGTTCACGAGCAGCGCGTAGTACGCGTCGGCCGAAGTCGAGAAGCTCTCATTCTCGACCTTCACGAAGTGACGACCGGTGCTCGTGAGCTCGACGGCGGTCAGGCGCGCGTCGAGGTCCGGGCCCTCCTCGCGACGGCCGAAGAGCGCGTCGCTGCGGACGTCGTCCTGCTCCGCCACGATCTGGAGCGTCGGACCGAGCAGCTGCAGCGAGGGGTTCGCCTGGCTCCCGATGTGCCAAGCGCTGATCCAGATCGAGACCTTCTGCCCCGCTACTCCATCGAACGCGTACCAGTCGACGTCGCTGCCGGACTCGAGACGCGCGCCGACGCCCTCGCCGAGCGACAGCAGCGTCGCGCGACCGGAGGTGTCATCGTCCTCGAACGGCTCGGCGGCGGTCGTCACGCTGAACGCGGAGAGCTGCGTCGTCTGATCGGCCGTGACCACGACGGTGGAGAGCGGCGTGGGCGTTGCCGTCGACGTGCCGTGTACCGCCGGAACGAACTCCGTCGTGCCGCTGCGCCAGAACTCGTTCATCGCGCCGCCCAGCGGAACGGTCGGCGCAGCGATGACGTGGTAGGCGCCCCGGGGCAGGCCGGAGATCGTGTACGACCCGTCGGGCTGTGACAGCGTGGAACCGGCCGGCTCCCCGTCCACGAGCGAGAGCGCGGTGACGTGGATCGAGCGATGATCCGTGGCGCCCGGGCGCGTGACCGTCCCGCTGATCGATCCGGTCGTCTGTCGGAACGCGTCGTTCGGGTAGATCGACCCGACCATCGCGAGGTCGTCGGGCTGCTGGGATCGGAAGTAGAGGCTTCCGGCGCCGGCCGAGAAGTACATGGTCGACGCGCGCAACGGCACGTGATCGAAGCCGATCGCATGGCCCCACTCGTGGGTGACCAGGCCCTGGATGTCACCGACACCGAGCGTGCCCGGCGTACGCGTGTCCCAGTCGAAATCTGCGTCGTTGAACAGGACGTCCATGTCGAGCAGACGCGAGCCGTCGCGCGTCGGAAACGTCGCGGCGAATGTCAGCCGGCCGAGGCCGCTCCTCACGAAGCCGACCCAGTTCACGCGGTCCGTGCCGTTCTTGCCGGTGGCGGTGCGCGTCGCGTCCTCCTGGAACCGGAGGCGGGACGAGCCGATCTCCCAGCTCGCGATGCCGTCGCGCAGCGCCTCGAGGTCCTGCTTCGCTCCGGTGACGATGTCCTCGGTGCCCGCCGGGTCGAGATAGAACGTGACCTTGCCGTTGATCACGTTCGGCTGCGCCGAGTCGAGGTCCCACATGTAGGGGACGCCCTGGCCGTCGACGAGCTGCACACCGCCCGTCGCGACAGCGCAGACGAACGCGAACACCGCGGCCGCGAACCATCCGGTCCGTCGGATCGAACCGCACCGCTTCGCGGCGCTCCGTCGAGTCTCCTTCATCACGGTCTCCATGCTACCCGTGGAGGCGCGGCTTGGGTACAGACCGCGACGTGGAGGTACGCACTCTCCGGGAAGGAGGGGACGATCGGGTGGTCGACCGGCTGCCCGAGAACGGACAGGACACGGACATCGGCCTCCTCGGCCTGGCCCGCGTCCTGGATCATGTGCATGAAGTCATCACGTGAGACGCCCCGGAAGTTCGTGGCGCACACCAGCACCCCGCGCGGCTCGAGCACGCGCAGCGCAGCGCGGACGAGCGGCCGGTAGCCGTCCTTCACGGTGAAGGTCCCGGCGCCGCCCTTCGACGAGAAGCTCGGGGGATCGATCATGATGGCGTCGAAGGTTCGACCGGCGGCCGCGTAGTCACGCAGGGCCTCGAAGGCGTCGGCCTTGGTCGTCGTGTGCGTGCCGTACCCCGGAGCCGAGAGCTCGACGTTCTCGCGAGCGACGGCCAGGTAGGCACCGGAGAGATCGACCGAGACCACCTCCTCGGCTCCCGCTCGGGCGGCAGCCGCGCTCCAGGCACCGGTGTGCGCGAAGAGGTTCAGGAAGCGGCGTCCGGCGAGCATCGGCGCGACGAGCGCACGGGCTTCCCGCATGTCGGTGAAGAGCCCGGATTTCGCGGCGGCGGCGGGGAACGCGCGGACGCGGGCCGTCGGTTCGTAGACGACGAGCGGCTCCTCGGCTCCCTCGCCGTGCACCAGCGCGCAGCCGTCGTCGGTGCGGAGGTAGATCCCGCGGCACTCCATGGTCTCGGCTAGGGCCTCCACGAGTCGGCTGCTCCAAGGTTCGAGCGAGGGCGTTTGCAGCGTCATGGTGAGCCACTCGCCCCAGCGATCGACGAGCACGCCGGGCATGCGATCGCCCTCGGCGTTGACCTCGCGATACGCGTCGGTTCGCTGCCGGACGCCCGCCGCCTTCCGAATGAGTCGAGCCTCGCGGAAGCGCCGCGCGAACAGCCCCTCGTCGATGACCTCATCGCGGCGGAGCGTCCACATGCGGACCGCGATCGGAGCGTCCGGATCGAAGATCCCGCGGCCGATGAACCCGCTCTTCTCGCATGAGACGTCGACCGCGCTGCCAGGGCGCCGGTCCCGGGGGCGCGCGCGCACCGCCTGGCGATAGACCCAGGGGTGGCCGCGGGAGATCGCCCGCACGTGTTCCCTTCGAATCAGAAGCTCATGCATGCCCCGAGCATCGGCGATGCCGCGGCCGGCGCCAAGGCGACCCCGCGCGGTTCGGGAATTCACGCCGCCGGTGCTCCTCCGCCGCGACCGGCCTGGTATCGGAATCCTGCGTGGGTTCACCCGGCCGCCCCGTCCAATGTGGGGATGTCGGCGGTCCGCCCCCTCTCAGTCCTCATTCTGGCCTCGGCGGCCCTCTTGGCGCTGCCCGCGTGCGCCGCGCCGATGCTCGAACTCTCCGAGCGCGAGACGGACGCCATCCTGGCGGGACTCGATGCTCAGGTGACCGCGGAGCGCGCCGCCGCACTCGAGATCGCGAAGGCCACGATGGAGGCCCAGGAGGTTGCCCCCGAGCCTGAGATCCACGTGCCCGAGCAGCTCACCCTCGAGGACGCCCTTCAGATCTCCGCCGCCGGGAACCGCGGCCTGGCCAACGATCGCGAGGGACTGATCCTCTCGGCCGTGTCCCTGCGCAACGCGCGGCGTGACGTGGGGCTGCGCGTCGCGGGCTCGGTCTCGTACCTGCTTCGGGGTGACGAGGACGCCGAGACCCGTCGCGACGACTCCGCGGCGCTCAGCCTGACCGACCTGCTGCCGACAGGTGGCGAGTTCACCCTGTCCGGCGATGTCGCGCGCAACCACGGTCGCGGCGATGTCCTGACCTCGGCGGCCTCCGGAACCATGTCCGCGCGTCTGTCGCAGCCCCTGTTGCGCAATGCCGGCTACGAGTCTTCACACGAGTCGCTCACCAACGCCGAGCGTCAGGCCCTCTACGACGTGCGGGATTTCGACCTGTCGCGCCAGGACCTGGCCCTGCGCGTGCAGAGCGACTTCTACGGTCTCGTGAGCCAGAAGACGGTCATCGCGAACCGCGACGCCAGCTTGGTGAGCTTCGAGTTCCTGAAGAACCGCTCCGAGGCCCTGTTCGAGGTCGGCCGCTCGTCAGAAGTCGACATGTTCCGATCGCGCCGCGAGCTGCTCTCCGCCGAGAACGACCTCGTCGACGCGCGGCAGGAGCTGGAAGCGCGCCTCGACCGCTTCAAGATCCTGCTCGGACTCCCGACGACGCAGGCGCTCGACGTGGTCGACGCGATCCCCGAGCCACGTGAGCTCGATCTCGATCTGCGCCGCGGGATCGACGTGGCTCTCGCCAACCGGCTCGACCTGATGACCGACCGCGACCTCGTGGAGGATGCCGAACGCCGCGTCCGAATCGCGGAGCGGGACCTGCTCCCCGACGTGACTCTCGACGCCGTGGCCTCGCGCGATGACCTCGGCCGCCGGCGGGTCGGCGACCTGCGTCCCGATCGCGACACCTACTCGGTCGGTGTGGCCGTCGAACTCCCGTTCGACCGCGTTCGTGAGCGCGGCGCCCTGCGGCGCGCCCGGATCGATCTGGACCGTGCCCGGCGCTCGCTCGCGCTCGACGAGGACAACGTGATCCTCCAGGTTCGTCAATCGGTACGGAACCTGAAGTCGGCCCGGAACAGTCTGGCCATTCAGGAGCAGATCGTCGCGAGTGAAGAGAAGAACGCCAAGGTGACGCGGCTGCGGTTCGAGCAGGGTGAGATCGGCAACCGGGATCTGACGGACGCGCTGAACAGGCTGGCAGATGCGCGCGACCGACTGGTGCGCGAGAAGGTGAACGTCGAGACCACACGTCTGCAGCTCCTGCGGGACGCGGGCGTGCTGGTCATCGAGGAGGATGGAACGTGGCGCGAGTGAACCCCCCGGTCGTACTGCGACACGCGGCGTTGTTGGCGCTCGCGCTGCTTGCGGGCTGTGCCGACGATGGCGCGCAGAGCGTGCCCGACGTCGCCGCGTTCACGGTCTCACCGCGCGAGATCCGCGTCAGCGTCAGCGAGAAGGGCGCGCTGAAGGCAGCGCGTCAGATCCTGATCCGCCCGGCCATCCCCGGTCAGGCGAAGATCATGTCGCTCATCGACGAGGGCACGGTCGTCGTCACCGGCGACGAGCTCGCGCGCCTCGACGACACCGACGTTATCAAGGAGATCGGTGAGCTCGAGAACCGCGTGATCGGCTTGCAAGGCCAGGTCACGGCGGCCGACGCCGAGCTCGAGATCCAGCTCAGCCAGAACGAGGCGGACCTGCGCGACGCGGAGCTGGAACTGCGCTTCGCGAAGATCGAGGAGGAGCGTTTCGAGAAGGGCGAGTTCGTCCTGGAGAAGTCGCGACGCGAGACGCGCGGCGAGACGGCCGAGTCCACGCTCGCGACGGTGACGCGCAAGTACGAGCAGATGCCCGCGCTCCTCGAAGAGGGCTTCGTCACGCCGGAGGCGGTCGAGGAAGAGCGCATCCGCAAGGTGAATGCGCAGAGCGATCTCGACGCGGCGCGTCTCGAACTCTCGACGTACCTCACGTACACGGCGCCGATGGAGCGGCAGCAGCGCGAGGCCGACGTCCGCAACGCCGGCCTCCAGGTCGGTCGCGTGCAGAAGCGGGGCTCCGCACGGGAGGCGCAGAAGCGCGCCGACCTCGACCGTCAGCGTCGCGAGCTCGTGAACGTCCAGGCCCGCCTGGCCGAGCGCCGCGAGGTGCTGTCGAACATGGTGATCCTCGCGCCGGGCCCGGGCATCGTCGTCTACGGCGACGCGCGCAACCCCTGGGAGGACCGCGAGGTCAAGGTCGGCGAGAACGTCTACCGCAAGCAGGCGTTTCTCACGCTTCCGGATCTCAGCGAGATGCAGGTCGTGCTCGCTGTGCACGAGGCCGACATCTCGCGCGTGAAGGTCGGGCAGCGCGCGTTCGTGGTCGTCGAGACGGCCCGCGACCGGACCATCGAGGCCGAGGTCACGCGGGTGGCCCTCGTGCCGAACGCATCCAGGCGCCGTTGGAGCGACGACACGAAGCGCTTCGAGGTCGAGGTCTCGCTGCGGGGCGACCTCGAGGCGCTCGAGATGAAGCCCGGGCTGACCTCACGCGTCGAGATCCTGGTCGAGGAGATGAAGGGCGTGCTCGCCGTGCCCGTGCAGTGCGTGTTCGCCGAGCGCGGCGAGTACTGGGTCTTCAAGCGCGGCGCCAATGGCTACAAGCGCACACCCGTCGAGATCCGGCCAGGAAACGCTCAGTACGCCGTCATCAGCTCGGGCCTGTCCGACGGCGACGAGGTCGCCCTCTACAACCCGGAGCGGGCTGCCGAGTCCGGTTCCGGTACGCCGCCCGTGCCGACCCCCAAGCAGGGCGGCTCCGGGAACGGTCGGCCCTGAGGCCGGGCCGAGGTCACGCGCGCGGTGAGCGACTCTGGAGAACTTCTGATCGAGGCCCGCGACGTCCATCGCTGGTACGGCGAGGGCGAGGCCCGCGTCGAGGTGCTGCGCGGCGTCGACCTGTTGGTCCAGCGCGGCGAGTACGTGGCGATCGTCGGCGCCTCCGGTTCCGGCAAGAGCACGCTCCTCTCGATCCTCGGCTGCCTCGATCGACCGGGTCAGGGCACGTACCGACTGGGCGGTCGGGACGTCCTCTCGTTGCGGGACGACCACATCAGCGAGGTGCGGTTGCGCGAGATCGGCTTCGTCTTCCAGTCGTTCCAGCTGATCCCGCAGCTCTCGACCCTCGAGAACGTCGAGGTGCCGCTCTTCTACGCCGGAGTGCCGCGGCGTGAACGCCACGCCCGCGCGAAGGCCGCGCTCGAGCGCGTGGGGCTCGGTCACCGACTGAGCCACCGCCCGACGCAGCTCTCCGGCGGCGAGCAGCAGCGCTCCGCGATCGCGCGCGCGCTCGTTCACGATCCGCCTCTGCTCCTCGCCGACGAACCGACGGGCAATCTCGACTCGGAGACCGGCAAGGCGATCCTCGCGCTGATCGACGAGATCCACGCGGAGGGGCGCACGATCCTGCTGATCACGCACGACCTCGCCGTGGCGAAGCACGCTCCGCGACTCGTGACCATCAAGGACGGCGAGATCGTCCTCGACCAGTCGACGCGGGGGATCTGACGTGGTCGTGCACTTCCTCGAACTGGCGGGACTCGCCCTGCGCAACCTCCGCGGCTACCTGCTGCGATCGCTGCTGACGACGCTGGGCGTCGTGTTCGGCATTGCGTCGGTCGTCACGATGATGGCGCTCGGGCGTGGGGCCGAGGACGAGATCCTGCGCGAGATCGACAAACTCGGGATCACCAACGTGATCCTGAACAGCGTGAAGCCGCCCGCGAGCAAGAGTGCCAACGAGACGCGCAACTGGGTCTCGTCGTACGGCCTGACGTTCAACGACCAGATCCAGATCGAGGAGACGGTTCCCGGCATCCTCCACGCGCTGCCGGTCCACTCGTACACCGAGCGCGCGTGGGAGGGCAGTCGCAAGGAGGACGTCCTGGTCAAGGGCGTCACACCCGACTACTTCGTGGCGACGAAGACGGGCATCGCGCGAGGCCGCGGGATCTCCGCCGACGATGAGCGCGAGCGGCGTCCTGTGGCGGTTGTGCACCAGCAGCTCGTGCGGTCCCTCGGACACTACGGCGACCCGCTCGGCTTCACGCTGCGCGTCGGCGATCAGCTCTACGAGGTCGTGGGCGTGCTCGAGGACGAGGAGTTCCGCGGCCTGATGCGGAAGGCTCTGTCAGCCCCAGCGCGCGCCGAGAACGAGGTGCTCGTCCCGTACTCGACCGTGCTCACGCGCATCGGGACGCGTTCGTACACGCGCGCGAGCGGTAGCTTTCAGGCGACGGACATCGAGCTGAACCAGATCATCGTCGAGGTCGAACAGCAGGGCCACGTGGTGCCCGTCGCGCACATGCTGCGCACGCTGCTCGAGAAGCTTCACGAAGAGCGTGACTACGAGCTGATCGTCCCGATCGAACTCCTGGAGCAGCGCCGTCGGTACGCGGCGGTCTTCAACGTCGTGCTGCTACTCATCGCCGGCATCTCGTTGCTCGTCGGCGGCATCGGCATCGCCAACATCATGCTGGCGACCGTCACCGAGAGAACGCGCGAGATCGGCATCCGCCGCGCCATCGGCGCCAAGCGGCATCACGTCATGATCCAGTTCCTGCTGGAGACCGTGATCCTGTCGTTGGCCGGCGGCGTGCTCGGCGTCGCGCTCGGTCAGGCCGGCGTGGCGGCGATGGAGTGGTGGACCGGCTGGGAGGCCAAGTTCACGCTCGACGTCGCACTCTGGGCCCTGCTCGTCTCCTGCGGTGTCGGCATCCTGTCGGGATTGTTCCCGGCGTGGCGCGCCAGCCACCTCGACCCGATCCAGGCGCTGCGCTACGAGTAGTGGGCGCGGCGGCTCAGCTCGCCTCGTCGGCGACCTTGACCATCACGATGCGGTCGCGATTCAAGTAGAGCGCTCCCTGCTCCTTGGCCTCGCCGTCGGCGCGCGTGATCCGCGCCTCCTCGAGCCGCACGAGCTGCGTCCGGAACTTCGACCAGAAGTCGTTCGGGGACTCGGCGCCGATCGCGAACCCCATGACCTGGGAGCCGTCGTCGAGCCACGCGCGTACCCAAATGCCCTGGTTGTCGCCGTTCACGGTCGTCTCCTCCTCGGAGGACCGAGGGTACCCGGCGGGATCGCGCTGGGCACGTTCGACGACTTGCGCGATGCTCGTCAGACGTGACGTCGCTCACAAGCCTGGCCGTCGCCGTGCTCGCCTTACTCCTCGCCGGAGGGTGCCGCTCCATGACCTCGCCCGAGATCTCCGCCCGCGTGGACTCGGTGGACGAAGTACGACTGCGTCGCGATGTCGAGGCCCTGGCGGGGAGCGGCCCACGGCCCGGCTTCGACAGCGCTGCCATCGACCGAGTCCTCGACCTCATGACGGACGTCCTGCGCGAGGCCGGTCACACTGCCACTCGCGAGACGTTCGAGTCCGACACCACCGTCTGGGGGTGGGCGACGGACGGCTCCCGCACGCGTCACACCGAGCAGCGCGAGCACGTGAACCTCGTCGTCGAGATCCCCGGGGCGACGCACCCGGAGCGCATCTTCGAGATCGGCGCCCACTACGACACGGTGCGCGACTCACCCGGTGCGGACGACAACGCCAGCGCGGTCGCCGGCCTGCTCGAGATCGCGCGCGCCCTGCGCGGCATTCGGTGCGAGCGCACCCTGCGCTTCCTGTTCTTCGCACAGGAGGAGGACGGCCTCGACGGCAGTCGTGCCCACGTCGCCGCGCTCGAGGCGCCGATCGACGGCTTCATCTCGCTCGAGATGATCGGCTACACGACCACGGAGCCGAACTCGCAGAAGGCGCCGCTGCGCATCCCGGTGCTTCTCTCACCACCCCGTGTCGGGGACTTTGTCGCCGTCGTCGGGAACATCCCGTCGGGCTGGATCGGGAACGCCTGGGAGAAAGCTGCGGACCGCTACGTCCCGGACCTGAAGTGGTACAGCCTGAACCGCCTTGGCGGCTTCTTCGGCGATGCCGCCCGCAGCGACCACAAGCCGTACTGGGACGCCGGCATCCACGCCATGATGCTGACCGACACCGCCAACTTCCGGAACCCGCACTACCACAAGGCGTCGGACACGCCGGACACCCTCGACTACGTGTTCCTGCGGCGGGTCACGCAGGCCACGGTCGCGATGGCGCTCGAGTGGGCCCGCCCTCTCCCCTCCCCAAGCCCTGCCCCAACTAAGTAACTTCCGAGGCCAACTCCGCTCCGACTCAGTCCCGCAGCGCGCGGAGTCGGGGGTCGTCGGACGAGAGTCGAGGCCGCAGGTTAGTTCGTTACGGCAGGGCTTGTCGCCGGGGGGCTTGTCTTTGGCGGCGGCTCGGCTGGTATCGTCCGCGCCATGCGAGTCCGTCCCGTACTGCTCATCGCTCCCGTCCTCGTCGCGGCTCTGCTGGTCCCGGTCCAAGCACGGCCGGTCCAAGCACAGCCCGTCCAAGCGCAGCCCGTCCAAGCACAGCCCGTCCAAGCACAGGACGACAAGGGAGGTTGGCCCTTCGGCGGCCAGGGCGGGTTCCGAGGGAAGGACCTCTACAACCTCGGGCTTCTCGGAGTGAAGGTCCGCGATCCAGCGCGATCGGCGGATCGGAAGTTCGAGACGGGGCGTCGGAGTGCGTCGGCTACCGACGCCGGTCCGATGGCGGACGAGGGGCCCAATCGACTGTTCGTCGAATTGCTGCTGCCGGACGGTCCCGGCGACAAGGCGGGGCTCCAGGTCGGTGACGTGATCGTCGGCGCCCCGAAGGCGTTCAAGGACGGCTCGCTCGCTCCGATCGTCGCCGCGCTACTCAAGACCGAGTCCGGCAAGAGCAAGGGCATCCTCACACTGCGGGTCGAGCGCGCCGGCGAGAAGGGCACCCTCAAGGTGCCGGTCGAGATCCCGCAGGGCGGCAAGCCGGCGGCGAAGCCCATGGAGGACCCGCACCGCCAGGCGATCGTCGACGCGTCATTGAACTGGCTCGCCGACCATCAGAACGCCGACGGCGGGTTCCCCGAGACGCTGTGCGGCGCGAACGGCGCCGTGGTCCAGACCTCGCTTGCCGGTCTGGCGTGGCTCGCCGGCGGCAGCGACCTCACGCAGGGGCCGTACAAGAGCCACGTCGCGGGCGCCGCGGAGTTCGTGTCTCGCACGGTCGGTGTGGGGAGCGGGCTTGGTGGTCGTGGGGGCGGCACGTCGGACGCGCCGAAAGGGCCCTCGTGGGACCAGACCAACTGGGGCTACGCGCACGCGGCCATCTTCCTCGGAGAGTTGCAGCAGCGCTCCCCAGACGACGGGGTGAAGGACAAGCTCATCGAGTGCGGTCGTTCGCTGGCGGAGCGACAGGAGGCGAGCGGCGGCTGGGCACATGGACCGGGCGGCGCCAACGCCCTCGGGTACCTCGAGCTGAACATCGTGACGGGGCTCGCGCTCTGCGGGATCGGCATGGCTGGTCAAGCCGGCTACGAGGTGCCGGAGGACGTCATCATCAAGGCGGCGGCGTACCTGAGCGACTCGGGCGGCGGCGACGGGGGCGTGGCGTACTCGCACAAGTCCGGGCAGCGCGGACAGGGCAACATCGGCCGCACCGCGGGGGCCTGGCTTGGCTTCAAGGCGCTCGGACTCGGCGGCGGCAAGCTCGCGAAGAAGATGGAGAAGTACTGCCGCAGTCACGCCGGTGAGTCGATGGGCGGCCACGCGAGTCTGCAGCAGCACGTCTTCCTGTCCGGCGTCGCGGCCCACGCACAGGGCGGCGAGGCGCGGAAGCGCTTCTGGGCGACGCACACGTCGGAACTCTCGCTGTCACGCGCCCCGGACGGCTCGTTCCAGCCGCGCCCATGGCACGAGACGCTCTCGATCGGCAGCAACAGCGACGTGTCGGTGGGCGAGGTCTGGATGACGGCGACGTGGGCGATCGTTCTGGCCTGTGAGCCCTCGAAGGACGGCTCCCGTCCCGGCTTGCCAGCTTGGATGGGACTCGCGAAGTAGGCGGCCGAATGGACGTCGTCGTCAAACGCTTCGTCGAGCTCACCGGCACCGAGGTCTACGAGCTGCTGCAACTGCGAGCGGCGATCTTCGTCGTCGAGCAGGACTGCGCGTTCCTCGATCCCGACGGCTTGGATGCCGCGGCTTGGCATGTTCTCGGTCGGCGTGGCGGGACGCTGGTGGCGTACGCGCGCATCGAGGACTCACCGGACGGGGGGCGCATCGGTCGCGTCGTGACCTCGTCGAGCGTGCGCGGGATGGGGCTCGGTCACGACATCATGCGAGCGTGCCTCGAGGTCGTCGGCGACGAGTCCTCGTGGCTGCATGCTCAGGATCACCTCCGCGCGTTCTACGCCGTGCACGGCTTCGCCGCGGAGGGCGACGTGTTCCCCGAGGACGATATCCCGCACGTGCTGATGCGACGTCCCGCCCGACCAGCCGCCGATTCGGAGTAGATTCCGAGTCCCATGCATCGCGTTCTCTCCACTGCGCTCATCCTGCTCGCCGCCGCCGCGCCCGCGACGGCTCAGGACGTCGAGAAGCAGACCGTGACCGATGACGCCGGTGTCGTCGCCATCGATCTCCCGCCTGGGTTCGCGCAGGACCCCGAGCTCCAGGCAACGCTCTACGGAGGCATGGCGGCCTGGCGCGGCAACGTCGACGTCGGCGGCACGTCGACGTGGTGCGTCGTCTTTGCGCAGCGATATCGCGAGTACGCGCGGGCCGAGCTGGCACTCGAGGTCCCGTACGAGCGGACTCAGGAAGACGAGATCGAAGGCAGCCGGATCGAGGGCGCCACGTTCACGCAGATCGCGACGCACAACCGCAAGGGACCGTGGCTCGAGTGGCGGCGCGCCCTCGAGCGCAAGGGCCGCGTCTACGCGATCGTCGTTCAGATCGGATCCACCGACTACGAGGCCACGAAGTCCGTCGGGATGGACCTCATCGGCAGCGCGCGCGTTCCGAGGCCGGAGGCTCCGTCCCCTCTGCCTCCTGGATTCACCGAGCGCGAGGCCAAGGGCTTCCGGCTCCAGACGGCGCTCGGCTCGAAGTCCCGCGAGGCGTCCTACGTGCGCGAGGCGGTGCTCGCGCGCAAGATCGCGCTCGAAGCACTGGGCGGCGAGCCCTTCGACGACTCCGTTCCCGTGATCCGTGTCTTCCGAAACGAGCAGCAGTACCGACTCGCGGTCAGTGGAGCCGGCGGCGACCCCGAGCTCCGCGCTGCATTCTTGATCAGGGAGCGCTACCTCGCCATCGACGCGACGCGCGAACAGCCCAAGAAGGATGCCAACGAGACCTTCTGGGACGGCATCCGCCTCGGTGTCGCGCTGCAGGCGACGTTCCAGCACTTCGGCGGGAACGCCCCCATGTGGGTCATGACCGGACTCGCGAACTACACGTGGATCGGCGTCGAGAGCGGCGGTCGGGTCGAGCGCCCGAAGAAGTGGGCCGTCAACAAGGGGCGGGAGGTGGCCGGGACCATCCATCGTCTCGACCACTGGTTCCCACTCGCGTGGCACGAGGTCGCGGACAAGGGGCGCGCGGCGTACGAGCTGTGGGTCATCCACTGGTACCTGCGTCACGAGAAGCGCGCGAAGCCGTACAGAAGCGCGTACGAGACCTACCTTCGCGTGCTTCGTGAGACCGGACGCCCGAAACTGGCGGCCGACGCGTGGGAGGGTTTCGACCACGACGCGTTCCGCGAGGCGCTGTTCACGTTCGCCCAGAAGTGGAAGTAGCGGAGCACCGCGCCCACACGTCTCGATCTCGAATCAGAACCTCAGGTACACGAACCGGTTCGAAGGTGGTCGCCCAGGGGCGTCACCGACCCGAACGGAGGGGCTCCATGGCCAAGAAGAAGAAGAAGACGAAGACGAAGTCGCAGAAGAAGCAGTCGACGCGTGCGAAGGCCGTGGCGAAGGAAGTCCAGAAGTCTGCCCACAAGGTGTGGCTCGCCGGTCTCGGCGCGTTCGCCGTCGCAGAGGAGGAGGGCGGCAAACTGCTCCGCTCCCTGCTCAAGAGGGGCGAGGAGATGGAGAAGCGGGTTCAGCCGCACATCGACCGCGCCCGCGAGAAGGCGGGTGAGACCGCCGGGGCTGCCAAGAAGAAGGCCGAGGCGGGCGCCGAGCGCGTGAGCGAGTCGTTCGAGAAGATCGGCGACGCCGTCGAGGAAACGGTCTCGGGCGCCATGGGCAAGCTCGGTGTGTCGTCCCAGAGCGAGGTCGACTCGCTGAAGGCGCGGATCGATGAACTGACGAAGACGATCGCGGGAATGCAGGGCGGCGCTGCCACCAAGCGCAAGCCGGCGCGTAAGAAGGCGACTCGCAAGCCCGCCGCGAAGAAGACGGCCGCGAAGGCAGCGAAGCCCGCCGCCAAGAAGACGGCTGCCAAGAAAACGACAAGGAAGCCTGCCTCCAAGAAGACCACCGCGAAGAAGACCGCCGCGAAGAAGACGTCCCGGAAGCCAGCGAAGAAGGCCAGCGCGCCGAAGCCCGCCGGTCCCGCCTCCTAGCGAACGTCCGTCACGACAGTTCCGTCATGACAGAGAGCGCCGCGTTTCGCGCGGCGCTCTCGTCAGGTCTGCATCGGGCGTCGAGCGCCGTGCCGCAGCGACTGCGGATCAGCGCGTCAGTCCCACGACGTTGCGGTCGAACGACTGGAACGAGCCCGTGTCGCTCAGATCGACGCCGTTGCCGGTGAACGACGAACTCGTGACGATGGTCCCCGTCGCGCGGTTGTCGAGCCCGGTTGCACCGCAGTTCTCGGCCGTGCAGTGCGTCAGCACGTTGTCCGCACCCGTGGCCACGAGGAACCCGGCGCCGTTGGCGCTGCCGGCCTCGATCTGATCCAGCCGGTTGTTGTCACCGACGATGACGACAGCGTCGTCCCACGTCGCCACGACCTGCGAGTCGGTGATGACGTTGCTCGAGCCGCGGATGCAAATGGCGTCGTCGCGGGCGTCCGTGACTCCGACATCCTGCACGCGGTTCTCGTCGCCTTCGATGTGAACGCCGATCCCGGCCGAGCCGTCGATCCTGGCACCGTCCACGAGGTTGCCGTGCCCCTCGACCGTGATCGCGTCACCACTGCCATTCGTCGTCACAGTGTTCGTGATGCGGTTGCCGTCGCCGATGACGACGAGGCCGTGCGTGCCGAAGTCCTCGATCGAATTTGTCGAGACCCGGTTGTCGTCTCCGGTGATCGAGAGCGAGACCTCGCCGTCGAGGCTCCCGACCACCTCGTTGCGATGGACCGTTGCGCCGCGCGTCGTGAGGTCGATGCCGACCCCGCCGATCGGGAGCTCTACGTCGTTGCGTGTGATGGACGCCCCGTCCTCGTCGGTGTTGGCGCGCACGGCCGGGCAACCGTCGAGCACGCTCCCGACGCCCGAGACGGACCAGACCGTTCGGGCCACGAGGGGACCGTCTCCCTTCGCGCCTTGGACGACCTCCGACGTCACGGTCGGAAGACCGCGGCGGCCGACTGTCATGTCGTTGCGATCCACACGGAACGTCGAGCCCTCGACATCGACGCCGAGCAGTGCCCCGCGAATGTCGTTGCGCGCGATACGGGCAGCGTCGCCACGGGACTGCACGGCGACATCGACGTGATCCACCGTGTTGCTCTCGATGCGCGCGTCGTTCCCGACGACGCCGATCCCGAACGCCGCGCCTGAGATGACATTGCGGCTGACTCGCGCGCGGTCGCCGTCGACGGAGACGGCCGTGCCGGTCAGGAGCGTCGGGTCCACGATCTCGGGATTCCGCCAGGACTCCGACATCGCGCGCTCGATCTCGCGCGCGCTGCTGGCGTCCACGTACCTCCACTCGAGCTCGTTGCGTTCGATGCGCGCGGAGTCACCGACCACGTGCACGATCGATGCCGCGGCTCCGGGACGAGAAGCGCGGTGGGCGTACTCCATCCGCGACGCATTGCGGCGGACGCGAGCGCGGTCGCCACGGATCTCGATGCCGTGCGTGCCATAGATCTCGTTGCGTTCGACGCGGGCTCGGGCGCCGGTGATCACCGACGTCAGATCACCTGCGAGCTCGCAGTCGCGCACCGTCGCACGTGAGCCAGAGATCCGCAGAGACGGTCCGCCCCAACCGATGAGCGTGCAGCCCGAGACGGTTGCTCGTTCTCCCTCGATGGTGAGCGTGCCGTCCACGCCGATGCCCTCGACGCGAATTCCGTCGCCGCGCAGCGTCAGGCCAGCGCGCAGCGATGCGTTGCCCTTGATCGTCAGACGATCGACCGGTGTCGTCATCTCGATCGGAACGTCCTCGTCCGTGTGCGAGATGACGATCGTGTCGCCGGGCTGCGCGAGGTCAAGAGCGGTCTGGAGCGTGACGTACCAACGCCCGTTCAGACGCGCCTCGGCCTGGGCCGGTCGCGTGTCGATCCCACTCGCTGCACCGACAGCAACGATGACAGCAAGGCACGTGGTGATCCGCATCCCGGTCCTCCTCTTCCGATCCCTCATCAAACCCAGTCCAGTCCAGTCTAGGTCGATTCCGCGAGCGCGCCACGGCGGCGAATCCGACGGGAGGGACCGCGATCACCATCGGTGCGTTACCTTCCCTGGCTTGCCGGTGCCCTTCGCCTGTCGAGAAGAACGGTGCCGGCCGGGAGGAACGGATGCGTCGAGCTCTTCTGGTGGCCGGACTGGCCGCACTGTTGGTGACCACGGTCGAGGCGCAGGGCGTCGAAGACGCCGTCTGGGTCCGCTATCCGGCGATCTCGCCGGACGGCCAGACCGTGGCGTTCTGCTTCCGCGGTGACGTCTGGCTCGTCGATGCCGCCGGCGGCAACGAGCGGCCGCTGACGACCCATCAGGCGTACGAGACACGCCCCGTCTGGTCGCGTGACAGCAAGAGCATCGCGTTCGCGTCCGACCGCCACGGCAACTTCGACGTCTTCGTCGTGCCAGCCGCAGGCGGACCGTCCACGCGGCTCACCGAGCACTCCGCGCACGACATGCCGTCGGACTTCGATGCGGGCGACAGCCGGGTGCTCTTCAGCAGCACGCGGCAGGACGCCCCCGGTGCGTTGCTGGCGAGCTCGCGCCGCCCCGAGCTCTGGTCGATCCCCGTCACCGGCGGTCGCGCTCAGCAGGAGCTGACCACGCCCGCGCAGTGGGCACGCGTCATCCCGGGCACGTCGCGCGTCGTCTACGAGGATCGCGACGGCTACGAGAACGACTGGCGCAAGCACCACACCTCGCCGGTCACGCGTGACCTCTGGGTCTGGGATCGCGCCGACGGTTCGCACAAGCAGTTGACCGACTGGGTGGAGGAGGACCGGAACCCGACGCCGCTGCCGGAGGGCCGCATGGCCTGGCTCAGCGAGCGCGGCGGCAGCTTCAACGTCTGGCTTGCCGGGGCCGACCTCGACTTCCCCGCACCGCTGACGGAGCACGCGGGCTCGCCGGTCCGCTTCCTCTCCGCGTCGGACGACGGCACGCTCTGCTACGGCTTCCGCGGCGGCGTCTACCTGCGTGGGTTCGCGGAGGACGCGAGCCGGTGGCTGCCGATCCGTCCCCCCGCTTCCGAGCGGCGCAACGACATCCTCGTCAAGAGCTTCCGCAAGGGCGCGACCGAGATGGCCGTCTCGCCCAACGGCGACGAGATCGCGTTCGTCGTGCGCGGTGACGTGTACGTCGCGTCGATCGAGCACGGGACGACGGTCGCCGTGACGGCGACGCCGGAGCAGGAGCGCAGCGTCTCCTGGGGCCCGAAGGGCGAGGTCCTCTACTACGCCGGCGAGCGTCGCTTCGCCGACAGCCCCCGGCCCTCCTGGAATCTCTATGCCGCGCGGCTGAAGCATCCCGCCGACGAGCGCTTCTTCCGAGCGACGGCGTTCGCCGAGACGGCGGTTCTCGCCGGCCCCGACGAGCAGTTCGCGCCGCTCGTGTCGCCCGACGGAAAGCAGGTCGCGTTCCTGCGCAACCGCGACGAGCTGGCGGTCTTCGATGTCGCCACATCGACGTCGCGCACGATGATCCCGGCCGACCGCAACTACTCGTACGCCGACGGCGACATCCGCTTCAGCTGGTCACCGGACTCGAAGTGGCTCTCCGTGCCGTTCCTCCCGAACAAGTCGTGGATCGAGCAGATCGGCGTCGTCGAGGTCGCGACCGGCCGCGTGCTCGACGTGACGCAGAGCGGCTACTACGAGGTCCAGCCCCAGTGGTCACCGGACGGGCGCTCGCTTCTGTTCATCTCCGATCGACACGGTCAGCGCGCGCACGGCTCGTGGGGCAGTGACGACGACGTGTTGGCGGTCTATCTGACCCGGGACGCCTTCGACCGTGCGCGACTTCCGAAGGAGGAGTTCGAGCGGCTCGTCGAGTCGGAAGAGAAGAGCAAGAAGAAGGGCAAGAAGGGCCACGAGAAGGGCAAGCAGGACGGCGACGACGCCGAGGAGAAGGACGAGCCCGCGCCCGAGGTGAAGATCGAGGAGTCGCGGATCGACAAGCGGCTGCGTCGCCTGACGCGTCACTCGTCGCGCATCGCCGACTACGCGATCACACCCGACGGCGAGTCCCTGCTGTTCTTCGGACGCGTCGACGGCAAGTGGGACGTCTGGCTCTCGAAGCCGCGCGAGGGCGAGACGCGCAAGCTGATCCGCCTCGGCGAGGACCAGGCCGGCGAGCTGGAACTCTCGAAGGACGGGAAGACGCTTTACGTGCGGCGCGGTGACGGCCGGCTCGCGAAGGCCGACGTCGGCGGGGCACTGGGCGGCGGCAAGGGACGACGTGGCGGCGGCGGCGGGGGCGGCGGAGGCGGCAACGTCGAGCTGAAGCCGATCGGCTACGCCGCCGAGGCCCGCATCGACCTGCGCGCCGAGCGGCGCCACCTGTACGAGCACATCTGGCGCCAGGCGCAGCAGAAGTTCTACGACCCGGCGCTACACGGCGTGGACTGGGATGCCATCGGTGCGTCGCACGCCGCGGCGCTTCCCGACATCGAGAACAACTACGACTTCGCCGAGTTGATGAGCGAGATGCTCGGCGAGTTGAACGCGTCGCACACCGGGTCGGGCCATCGTCCGAAGTTCCCGGACGGCGATGCGACCGCGGACCTCGGTCTGCTCTACGACACGACGTGGGAGCAGGACGGCCTGCGCGTTGCCGAGGTGCTACGCGGCGGGCCGGCCGATCGCGCCGACTCCAAGATCGCGGCGGGTCACGTGCTGACGCACATCGCGGGCACCGCGCTCGCCGCCGACGTCAACCCCTGGGGCCTGCTGAACCGCAAGGCGGGCAAGCGACTGCGCGTGACGTTGCGCGATGCCTCCGGTGCGTCGTACGACGAGGTGCTGCGTCCCGTCCCGCCGGGGCGCGTGCGCGGGCTCCTTTACGACCGGCTGATCGAGCGTCGGCGCGCCGTCGTCGAGCAGGCCTCCGGCGGCCGCATCGGATACGTGCACGTTCGCAGCATGAACGACACGAGCTTCCGCGAGGTCTACAAGGAGACGCTCGGTCGCAACGCCGACAAGGAGGCGCTCGTCGTCGACACGCGCTTCAACGGTGGCGGCTGGCTGCACGACGACCTCGTCGTCTTCCTGAACGGCAAGCGCTACATCGACTTCCAGCCCCGCGGGAAGAAGCTCGGCGCCCTCGGCTCCGAGCCGCAGTTTCGTTGGCACCGTCCGTCGTGCGTCGTGATGAGCGAGGGCAACTACTCCGACGCGCACATGTTCCCGTTCGCGTATCGCGAGCACGGGGTCGGCAAGCTCGTCGGCGCGCCCGTCGCGGGCACCGGCACTGCCGTCTGGTGGGAGACCCTCATCGACCCGACGCTCTACTTCGGCATCCCCCAGGTCGGCATGGTCGATCTGAAGGGCGAGTACCTGGAGAACCAGACCCTCGAGCCGGACGTGCTGGTCCTGACCGATCCGGTCAAGGTGGCGCAGGGCATCGACGAGCAGTTGCTGGCCTCGGTGGAGGCGCTGCTCGACGAGATCGGCCGCTAGCAGCCCGTCGGAGTTTCGTCGTCGCCATGCGAGAGACCGCCGGCGCGACAGGCTGCTAGTTAGACCCCCGCCGGGCACCAGAGCGTCGTCGCCGTGGACGATGATCTGGGCATGAGTGAGACGGTCTTTCGTCCGTGGGACGTGGACCCTGCTCTGCACGGTGCACAA
>JAJFFG010000111.1 GCA_021776825.1 Planctomycetota bacterium | reverse complement strand
AGGGCCAGTCCCAGCATCACGATCGTGAGCCGATGGCATGTCATCCGTCACCTCCTGACCGGGCGGCACCGTCCCGGCGAACGAGGAGTCGCACTGCCCGTGCCCATGCGGAGGAGGCGTTCGCGGGGCGCAGCCCAGGCTCGAATGCGGTGTTCGGCGTGCGGGGGCTGTCTCGACAGCGTGAATTCCACGCCGCCGATCACGGGGATGTGAACGCGGTGAGCACGCACGGCGAGCGGACGGCGCGGGTCCGCCGCTTGCGTCGCGCCGCGTGTCGGATCATTGTGGGACCTCCCACGCTGGCGAACGGAGGACCGGATGTCCATGAGCGGCGAGCGACCGACGCCCACCCCCCCCCCGGCCGCGCAGATCTCATCCGCGCGCGTATGGACCCTCGCGGCGAAGTGCCTGATCGTGACGCTCGTCGTCTTCGCGCTCGCGCAGGCCATCGAGATGCGGATCGCCGATCGCGTGGCCATGGAGACGGTGCACGTGCTCCACGCGGTGCAGGGACTCGTCGCCGCGCTCGCGGTGGCCGTCGTCGTTCATCGCCACCACGACGTCCCGTGGAGTCGGCCGACCGAGGACCCCTACCCGCTCGCGGCGGAGGATCCGACGCAGACCGCCCACAGCGCCGCCTGGTTCATCGCCCTGCGATGGTTCGCCGTCGCGGTCATCGCCGCAGCCGTCGTCACGACCGGCCCGGTGATCGGCATCCTGCCGCACGAGGTTCGCGGGCCGCTCATCCTGCTGACGCTGACCCTCGCCGGGTCGAACGTCCTGTACACCCGCGTGCTGCCGCGATTCGGCGATCGCACCGGGTTCCTCGTCCTGCAGATCGTCTGCGATCTCGCGATCCTGACGATGCTGCTCCACTTCTCGGGCGGCCTCGAGAACCCGCTCGGCTCGGTGTACATCTTCCATGTCATCCTCGCCGGCATCCTGCTGTCCCGCACGGCGGCGTACGCGGTCGCCGTCTCCGCTTCGGCGATGTTCGCGAGCCTGGCCGCGCTCGAGCTCTCCGGGATTGTCGGCCACTACACGCTCTCCCTGCACCCGCACGCCGCGAGCGCGGACCTCGTCGCCGACGCGGAGGAGATCCACTCCTCCCTCGACTGGGGCTTCGTCGCGAGCCACGTCGTCGTGATGTCGCTCCTGCTCCTCTGCACGACCTACTTCACGACGCTCCTCTCCGAACGGCTTCGCCGGACCGAGCGGCAACGGCTCGCGATGGCCAGGGAGGCCATCGCCGAGAAGCAGCGTCTCGAGGGCGTCGTCGAGGCGTCCGGCGCCGGCCTCGCGATCGTGAGCGCGGACGGGAGCGTCGATTGGCGCAACGAGCGCGCGGAGGACTGGCTGCAGCAACTGGCCGCGTCCGAGCAGAGCGCGGAGACTCCCGCGCCGGCCGATCTCGCTGCCGCGGCCCTGGCCACGGGCGTCGTCCAAGAGCACGAGGTTGCGATCGCCCTCGACTCCCGGATGCGCCTGCATCTCCATCTCACGGCGCGCCCCGTCGAGGGCGCGGGATCGCCGCACGTCGCGCTGCTCGTCCAGGACGTGACGGCACGCCGCACGGCGGAGTCGGCCCTCCTGCAGACGAGCAAGCTCGCGGCGATCGGCGAACTCGCGGGAAACGTCGCGCACGAGGTGAACAACCCGGTGGGAGTCATCAGCGCCAAGGCGCGACTGCTGCTGCAACGCTTCGGACCCTCGGAGATGCCCGAGAAAGTGCGCGAGGACCTCGCGAAGATCATTCAGTACGCGGACCGAATCGCCGGCATCACGGGCGGCCTCCTGACGTTCGCGCGCCGCTCCAGCGGCACGAAGGCCGCCGTGGACCTGAACGCCGCCGTGCGCAACGCTGTCGACTTCCTGGAACCGCGCATTCGTCGCTCCGGTGTCGAGATCGGTCTCGATCTCGGCTCGGACCTGCCACGCATCCACGGCCTCTCGAACGAGTTGCAGCAGCTCGTCGTCAACCTGGCGAGCAACGCGCTGGACGCCACGCCGAGCGGCGCGCGGGTCGAGATCGTGACTGCGGTCATCGATGGCGACGTCGTCCTGCGGGTCAGCGACACGGGGCGCGGCATCCCCGATGCCGTCCAGGCGGCGATCTTCGAGCCGTTCTTCACGACGAGGGGAGAGGGCGAGGGCACGGGCCTCGGGCTCTCGATCTGTCACGGGATCGCACGCGACCACGACGCCGTGATCGAGGTGTCCAGTGCGGAGGGGGTCGGCACATCGTTTCGAGTGTCATTCCCGATCCCGCGCACCGATCATGACGGCTGATGGAGCCGTCCCGCATTCTGGTGATCGACGACGAGATCGGCATGCTCGAGGTGTGCCGCGACACGCTCGAGGCACTCCCCGGGGCGACGATCGAGTGCATCTCGGACGCCCACGAAGGGCTGCGCTGCCTGGAGGCCGATAACTGGGACCTCCTCGTGTTGGACATCCGCATGCCGGGCATGGACGGGGTCGAGCTCCTGCGTCGCGCGCGCGCGATCCACCCTGACCTCGCCGTCCTGATGATCACGGCCTTCCCGACCGTGGAGACCGCGGTCGAGGCCATGCGGCTCGGTGCCGAGGACTACGTCACCAAGCCGTTCATCCCCGACGAGCTGTTGACGAAGGCACATCGCGCGCTGGAGCGTCGCTCGCTGCAACGCGTCGCCCAGTTCCTCGAGCGGCAGGTCGAGGGCGCGGCCCGCTTCGATGAGCTGGTCGGCGACGCGCCGGCGATGCGAGCGCTCTACGACATGATCGAGCGCGTGGCGCCCGCGGACGCGGATGTCCTCGTGATGGGAGAGAGCGGGACGGGCAAGGAGCTCGTCGCGCGGAGCGTGCACCGGCGGAGCGGCCGTCCCGGACGGTTCGTCCCCATCGACTGCGGCGCGATCCCGGAGAACCTGTTCGAGAGCGAGCTGTTCGGTCACGAGCGAGGCGCGTTCACCGGCGCGGACTCGCGTCGCCCCGGCCTCCTGGAGTTCGCCGAGGGCGGCACGGCGTTCTTCGACGAGGTCGGCGAGCTACCGGCCGCCCTGCAGCCCAAGCTGCTACGGGTTCTCCAGGAGCGACGCATCCGCCGCGTCGGCGGGCGCGACGAGATCCCGGTGGACCTGCGGATCATCGCGGCGACGAACCGCGACCTCCGCGAAGAGGTCAAGGCCGGGCGGTTCCGTGAGGACCTGTTCTTCCGACTCAACGTCGTGCCCATGACGCTTCCTCCGC
Organism: Planctomycetota bacterium; assembly: GCA_021776825.1. Classification (GTDB taxonomy): domain Bacteria; phylum Planctomycetota; class JAJSAM01; order JAJSAM01; family JAJVHW01; genus JAJFFG01. The sequence continues at coordinate 32,890 of JAJFFG010000111.1, read as the reverse complement.
TGCGCGATCGCGGCGAGGACGTGCGGCGTCTCTTCGAGCACTTTCTCGCACATATTGGCGGTCGACGGGCCCCTCCGATCCGGGCCGCGTCCCCCGACTTGGTTGCCGCGCTGCGGCGGTACTCATGGCCGGGCAACGTCCGCGAGCTGCAGAGTACGGTCCGGCGCATGGTCGCACTGTGCCGCTCCGACGAGCTGACGCTCGAGGATCTGCCGGACGAGCTCGCCTTGCACGCTCCGTCCCGGCCGGTCGGAGCCGACCCAGTCGTTGCCGCGGCAACCAGCAGCGACACCATGTTCGCGATGCGCGCCGCGCACGTCGATGCGTTCGAGGAGCGCTACCTCCGGGAGTCGCTCGCGGGCAACGCGGGCGACGTCGCCGCGGCGGCGGCGCAGGCGGGGCTCCCGCGGGGGACCTTCTACCGGCTGCTCAAGAAGCACGGGCTGTCGGCCAATTCTTTCCGGCCGGACGCTGCGGCCGAGTAGCCGAATCGAGAGAGCGCGGGCGCTCGCGCACCCGCGCTCCTCGATGCTCGCGCCGGGCGGTGGCGCGAACCACTACCGACGTCGGACTAGTGCTCGTCGCCGTGCTCGTCGTCGTGCATGTCCATCTTGGCCTTCACCGAGCCCGTCGTGACCGCGTTCCCGTTGGCGGTGTCCACGACGATCAGCGCGGCCTTCAACATGCTGCCTTCGTGCTTGAACGCCCCCCACACGTTGACGTTCTGGACCGGCGCACCGGCGCCGACGGTGAGCGTTGCGATGCCGTTGGACATCTTGGCTCCCGAGACCAGGTTCCCGGCCAGCGTCACGGTCTGTCCCTTCTTGTCGGTGGCGGTGATCGTGAAGTCACCGTCGTCAGCGTGGTGCTCGAGGATGCCCTTCGCCTTGATCTTCGTTCGATCGCCGTCGACCGTCCGGGTCCCAAGCTTCAGCACGACCTCGTACTCCATCGGCGCCTCGGTGTCCGCGCCGGCCTGCTGAAGGCCCAACGTCAGTGCCGACGCGACCAGGGCTGCGACGGCGGCATAGCGGGTGAACATCGTGTGATCCTCCGTGATCTTCCCGGCCCTCCGTCGCGCCACCGACCGCTCGGGTGGCGGAGAGCCCGGATGCCTCAGTTCGCGGCCTGAAGGAAGCGCGCGATACGTCGCGCCTCTTCGCCCGTGAGATTGGCTCTCACGCGCATGTGATGGACGAGCGTCTCCCACTCCGCATCGCTGCGTTCCTGCGGATCGCGCAGGTTGTGGCAGCGCATGCAGTTCTCCCGCCAGAGCCGAGCGCCGCCCGGCTCCGCGAGCGCCGCAGCGGAGGTCCCCTCCGCGGTGGGCACTGTGCGGCACGAGGTCAGCGACGCCAGGATGGACGCCAGCAGCAGGCAGGCGATGCCGGCTCCGAGCGCGGCGCGTCGGTGGTGGAACATGTCGATCTCCTCGTGGTCTCGTGAACGGCTGCGGGGCGGGCCCGCGGGGCTCACTCCTTCTCTTTCTTCTTCATCTTGAAGTCGACGCGCATCTCGCTCCCGGCGCTGACCTCGACCTCGCGCGACTGTTTGCCGAGAGTCTCGTGCCAGATCTCGAGCGTGTGCACACCCGGTGGCACCTGGTCGATGCGGAACGCGCCGGCGTCATCCGTGACCTCGTGGTACGGACTGTCCGTCGCGATGATCCAGCCCTTCATCCACGAGTGGACGTCGCACGAGACCGGCATGCGGTCCGGACGCTTGAACGTCAGGTCCATCGTCTTCTGGCTTCCGGGCATCGCCTTGTTCAGCGGGTTGTTGCGGCGTGCCTTGACGTGAACGTTGTGGAGCACGCCGTCGTTGTTCTGCACCTGCAGCGTGCGCCCGGCGGGGACCAGCACGAGGTGCGGCACGAAGCGGCATCCCACCTGGCTCAGCACGATCGGGGCCTCGGCACTCTCCACCGGGAACGCCTTGCCGCGCTTCATCTTCTTCAGCGAGGCCACGGCCCACTTGATGCCGCCTGCGGCGGAGACCACGAGATCCTCGCGCGGGATGTCCTTCGCGTGGCAGACCTCATGGTCGGTGCCGGCGGTGCTCAGTGTCTCGGGCTTCGGCGGCGTGCCCTCGAACGTCACCGATCCGACGATCGTGCCGCTCTTCTCGAGCGTGACGGCCTCGTACTTGGACGGCGCGGCGTCGATCTGTGCAACGCCCGCGAGCCCTGCGGCGATCACCGCGAGCGCGGTAACGGCGGTGCGCGAGATGTTCGACATGTTGGTCTCCTCGGGTGCGGGCGTGTGCCCGCAGTCGGGTCAGCGGCGTGCGGCGAGCAGCTCGACGTAGTGCACGAGCTGCCAGATCTCCTCGTCGTTCAGACTGTCTGCGGAGGGCATCGGAGTCCCCGGCACACCGCAGCGGATGCGCTGGAAGACCTCTTCCGGGTGCGTCCCTCCGCGGAATGAGCCCGACGTCAGGTCGCGCACGGTGATGGGCCGGCCGTTGGCGTCGACCGGGAGATCCAGCCCGTCTCCACGGCCAGAGGGGCCATGGCACGACGCGCAGCTCGCCGTGTAGAGCTCGCGGCCACGCGCGGTGTCCGGCCGGAACTTCAGGCCCGGCCCCGGCACCGGCTCGGCGTCGCCGGGCTCGACGCGATCGTCGGCGATCTCGCCGAGTTCCTCGGCGTCGAGCTCCTCGTCCGCCAGTTCCTCGGCCAGTTGCGCGCGTAGCCCGTCACGACGGATCCCGCGCACCAGGCTCGCGAGTTCCAACGCTTCGTCGTGGGACAGGTAGGGGAACGCGGGCATCCCGCCAGCCGTGCGCCCGTGGCGGATCGTGGCGACGAGATCCTCGTCGGTCGCGGGCCCGCCGGGCGCCGAGACGTAGCGGAAGTCCTCGTCGCGGAAGTTGCGCGGACGGACGGATAGCCCGATCCGGGCAGCGCCATCGCCGCGGCCTGCGTCGCCGTGACACCCGGCGCAATTCTCGTCGAACAGCGCGAGAGCGCGCTGGGATCCGGTGATCGGCGAACGTGCCGACGTCGCGCACGCGGCCAATCCAGCCGCGACACCCGCGACGAGCACCAGGCTCGCGAGAACAGTTGTGTGTCGTCGATGTGGGGAACGGATCGACATGCCTCTACCTCCGCGTCGGGGAAGGGTTCGGCAGAGGGAGCGCAGGTGCCGTGCCAGAGTCGCCGAACGCCGAGGCGGGGATCGGTCGAGTCTCCCTGGGCTCGCGGAGGCAGGAGTCGGTGTGGCCGCCTGTCCTACCGGCGTCACGACGCGACGCCCGAATCACGCGCGTGTGACGCCGAGGCGGCGCCCCAATCGGTCGCCGCACGGTCGAGCGCCGACAGCGCGAGTCGCGCCGGGTGAGAGCGAGCCGCAGTGCGCTCGTGGTCGCCATGGACGAGCAACAGGCCGGCGCTCTCCGACGCCCCGCCGCGGCGACGGAACGAGCGGATGTCTCGCGCGGGCGCGATCCGGGCTCGGTACCGGAGTGCCCGTGCGAATGTTCACCAGTCTCGGGGCGGCGTTGGCGAAGGTCGCGCTGTGGACGCAGCCGAGAGCCCAGCCGCGCGCGCGCCCACAGGCAGAACCCGCCGGGCGATGTGTTCGCGGTGCCTGCGCCCGGCCACGGTCTGCTACTGCAGCGCGCTGGTCTCGCTGGAGACGCAGACGAGGATCGTGATCCTGCAGCACCCGCGCGAGAGCGGGATGCCGATCGGGACCGCCCACATGGCCACCCTCTGCCTGCCGCAGTCGAGTCTCCACGTCGGGCTGAAGTGGGACGGCAGCGACGCGCTCCGCGACGCGTGTGATGACCCCGAGCGACCGGCGGTGCTGCTGTATCCGGGCCCCGATGCGCGCGACATCCTGACGGACCCGCCCCCGACCCCCGTCACGCTGATCGTGGTGGACGGGACGTGGGGTCAGGCGCGCACGCTCGTCCGCAAGAACCCCGAGCTGGCCGCCCTGCCGCGGTACGCGTTCGAGGCGCCGGCGCCGTCCAACTACCGCATCCGGAAGGAGCCGTGCGACGAGTACGTCTCGACGCTCGAGGCGCTGATGCACGTGCTCGGCGCGCTCGAGGGGGACGCACAGCGGTTCCGCGCGCTCATGCGGCCGATGAACGCCATGGTCGATGCGCAGATCGCCGCACAGGAAGCCGCGCCACGCCCGCGACAGGCGCGACCGAAGCGGCGACTCACGCAAGCGGAACGGCTGCCGCGAGAGATCCGTGATCGCTACGACGATCTCGTGCTCGTGGTCGCCGACGCGAGCGCCTGGCCGCACGGCACGCCGGAGCACGACCTCGGACACGAGCTCGTGATTTGGGTCGCGCACCGACCGCGCACCGGCGAGACGTTCTCGTTCATCGCGGCGCCGCGCAATCCGCTGGCGCCGGAGGCGCACCTGCACACCGAGATCCCGGCCGAGGATCTGCTTGCCGGAGGGTCTCTCGACGAGCTGAGCGCGAAGTTCGCCGCGTTCGTCCAGCCGACCGACGTGATCGCGTCCTGGGGCCACTACGGGATGCGTCTCTTCCGGGGCAGCGGCGGCGCCACGCCGACCAGATTCCTCGACCTGCGCCGAGCGGCCGGCATGCTCAGCAATGTGAAGAACGGGACGCTGGAGCAGTACGCGGCACGCACGATCGCCGCGCCTGTCGAACTCCACGATCCACCACCGGGGCGCGCGGGACGCCGACTCGGCATGCTGACCGGAATCGTCGCGGCCTGGCGCGAGATCGTCGCGCAGGCCTGAGACGTCGCGACCTGAGTAGACTCGCTGCAATCGCTGCCAGGAGGGTTCTCGAGGTGCGCTAGTCTCGTGCCCGGAGGTAGTGGATGGGTTCCCGGCACACGGGCATGGCGCTGATCTCGGTGGCGCTGCTCGCCGCTCCAGCGCACGCGGAGACGCTCGCGGAGCAGGTCAATCGCGCGATCGAGCGAGGGATTGCAGCAACGCGACTGCACCTCGACGACGACGGCGCCGGCACCACGAAGTACCACAAGCACTACCCCGCCGGGGACACCGCGCTGCTGCTCTACACGCTGGTCAAGTCGGGCGTGTCACCCGATGACCCGCAAGTGAAGAAGTCGCTCGGGTGGCTGCGGTACCAACCGGTCCCGCAGACGTACACCGCCGGCGTCTACATCCTGGCGCTCGACGCGCTCCAAGACCCGCAGTTCGCTCCGCAGATCACCGCGGCGGCGAACTGGCTCCAGGACGAACTCGAGAAGCAGTCCTTCCAGCGCTTCGCGTATCCGCACACGCACCAGGATCTCTCCAACACGCAGTACGGCGTCCTCGGTCTGTGGACCGCTGAGCGTCACGGCTTCCGCGCCAAGGTCGACGTCTGGGGCGGACTGCTCACGGGCGTCGTCGCGTATCAGAAGCCGAGCGGGGGCTTCTCATATCGGACGGACTCGAACGAGACCGGGGCGATGACCGTCGGCGCGCTCATGGTCCTGGAACTCGCCCTCGAGCGGGTACCCGAGAGCAGTCGCAAGTTCGGGCGGGCGCGGCGCGCAGCGAAGGCTGCGCTCGCCAAGGGGTGGAGATACCTGGAACGGCAGTTCGTCGTGGATGCGAACCCGCACGGGCCTGCCGGCCACTACGACGTCTGGAAGAACTACTACCTCTATGGCGTTGAGCGGCTCGCGGCGATTGGCCAGCGCACGCACATCGGGACACACGACTGGTACGCCGAAGGCGCACGACATCTGGTCGACGTGCAGAACGACGATGGCTCGTGGGGGAAGCCGTGGGAGACGTGCTTCGCGCTGCTCTTCCTCCGTCGCGCGACGTTCACGGGAATGGGAGGCGACGCGGCGCCGGTCGAAGGAGAGGGCGTCGCGGAAGGCGCGCCCGCCCCATCGCGACCCGAGGCGTCTGTCGGATGGGTCCGTCGTTGGCTCGTCCTCGGCCCCGTCCCCAACCCCAAGGACACGGTCTTCGACGACCCGCCGTTCGATCTCGCGAAGGCCGAGCCGCGCGCCGGCCGACGCGTGTCGAAGTGGGCGTGGCGGCGGCACGCGAGCCGACTCCCTTGGGTTCAACTTGCGGAGGCAGGCGCCGATGCGCCCAACGGCGTCGGCTGGGCGTTCACGTACCTCCACGCGGCAGAGAACGTGGATGCTGTGCTCTGGATCGGGAATGGCGACGCGATCCGCGTGGTCCTGGACGGCGAGGTCGTGCTCGACCGGCACACACACGTAGCGGACAGCGCGGATCGACACCCGGTGCCGGTGCGGCTCGCCGCAGGCATGCACAGGCTGACGATGCAGGTCGAGGACTGGGCCGCGAGCTCGCCAGCACTCAGCCTGCGGATTGCCCGACCGGACGGCACTCCGTGCGCGCAGGTGAGACCGTCGCTCGCGACCGATGGGGCCGATCTGGTCGACACGGCGGTCGCGCAGCCCGACCTGTTCACTCTGGATGAGTTGCTCGAGGTGCTACCTCGCAGCCGAAGACTCCAACGCCCGTTCGCCACGGTCGAGCAGTACGACCGCACGCCGATCGCGAACGGCGCCGGCGGCTACCCGTGCTGGCGAGACAAGACCGGCGACGACCGCTCGCGCCCCCCGAACCCCGGCGCATCGGGTTTCCTCGGCATGCACGGAACGAACGCCGGGCCGATGCGCGCATTCTGGAAGGTGCGCGTCCCAGCTCAGCCGAGTCGCATTCGCGTGCGTGCGTCGTCCACGCCCGCCGCCGGACCCGGCCGCGCGGATTGCATTCTTCGCGTGCTGGCGTTCGACGGAAAGCTGAAGCAGCTCCTCCGGCACGCCGTCGGTCCTGACGCGGAACCGTCCCGCTCGAATTGGAAGTGGTTCGAAGCCGACCTCACCGGGTTCGAGGAGAAGGACGTGCTCTTCGTGATCGAAGCCCACCAGGGCGGACGCGAGCTCTACTACGACGACCTCTGGATCGATGGCTGGGAGATCAAGGAGTCGCGCTGATCGTCCCAGCGGACCGCCTACTACTCGCCTGAGACCATGGTGCGCCCAGCGCTCTCGATCTCGACCATGACGCTGCGCGATGTGCCGTCCGTCCCCGTGAGTTCGAGCTCGTAGCGGCCCGGTGCGACCGCGGCCGAGACGACAAGCGGACCGTCGCGGCTGACGTCGTGGCGGAGTTCGCCGTGCTCGACGAACGTCCACACGTTGCCGCGTGCATCGCGCAGCGAGGCCGTCGCGACGCCTTCGGCTCGGAACGCGGCGCGGCCGCCCGGGAGGATCTCCAAGTGCGTCTCTGCGGGCGACTCCACACCGACCTCGATCTGCACCGGGTACGACCGTAGGCCGTTCGCCGTGGCGACGAGCCATGCGGGCCCCGACGGCACATCGTCGAACGCGAAGCGTCCGTCGCGCGAGCCGATCGTGGTCTTGCGGCCCGCGCTCTCGAGCACGATCCGCGCCTTGAGTGGCGCAACGCCCGTCCCGGCGGCAATCGTGCCCGCGACGGTCGCGGTGCCGATCACGATGCGCTCCCGTCGCGTCTCCCCCGGCTGGAGCCGGGCCGGTCGGCGCGTCCAACTGCGTCCGCCGCTGCGCGCCTGTACGTCGTAGCGGAGCGCTCCAGCAGGGAGATTCTGGAACCGTACAATCCCATCCGCTCCGCAGTCCGCGGTACGGATGCCGGGGTTGATCAGTGCGACGTGCACCGCCGGCCGCGGCTCGCCGGAAGCATCGACGAACTCGATCTCGAGTGAGGCGTCGCCCTGGACGAGTCCCACGCCCACCTCGACCGTCTCGCCCGCGGCGAGGTCGAAGTCGTGCTCTCCCATCCACGCGCCGCTGCGCACCGCGGGCGCCTGTCCGTACGCGGCCTTCCCGATCATCTGCTCGAACAGGAACAGTTGGCGTCGACCAACGGGGATGTCCTCGAAGCGCCAGGTCCCGTCCTCACCGATCCTCGCGGTGTCCTCGCCGATCCAGACCAGCGTGCCCGCGTTCGGTTCGCCGTTGAGCCAGGTGCAGTGCGCGATCACCGTGCCCGTCTTGCCCTCCGGCAGGCGGATCGTCACCTCGGTCTGGTCGCCCATGGCGACGAACGCCGACTGGCGCCCCGCCGCACGGACCACGAGGTTGTGGCGTCCGCCACCAAGGTGCTCCAGCACGGCCCGCCCGTCGTCGCCGGTGATCGCCGATGCCGGTCCGGATACACCCCGCAGATCCTGCGCACGCAGGCCACGCCGACCGGCCTCAGTTCCCGAGATCACCGTCGCAGCGGCGATGGGCGTGTCGCCCTTCGGACCGAGCACTCGCACCGTCACCGAACGGGCGATCGGCGCGACGAGCTCGAGGACCACGACGGCGTCGGCCTCGAGATCGATCCACTCGTCGTCCACCGGCGGCCGGTCCGAGGGGAACGCCTCCACGTGCAAGCGAACGTCCCGCGCCGCGGGAGAGAGTCCGCCGAGCCGGAACGGGTTCGCGTCGGCGAGATCCACCTCGGTGGGGATCGCCTTGGCGATCTCGTGCGCCTTCGTGGGCGCATCCGACTCGACGTCGGTCTCGATGCGGATGGTGCCCGCGCGGAGGAGGACGCCCTTTTCGTCGACCACCGAGATGGTGAAGCCCGTCGCGGCGACGGCCTCGGTCGCGTCATCGGCGACGGCGGCGTCATCCTCGGCGGGCGTGCCAGCGAGTGAGGAGTCGCCGGCGTCGTCACCGGCCTCCGGCTGGGCCTGGCCGTCCTCGGGAGGAGGTGCCACAGGCGGACTCACGGCGGGCGCGGCAGCCACGATCGGAGCAACGGCCGGCGCGTGAGTGCCAGTGCTCGACATCCACGCCCAACCCAGCGCAGCGACCAGAGCGCAGGCCGCCGCCGCGGCGATCGATGTGGCTCCAAGTCGCCATACCGGCCGCGACACGGCGTGGTCGGTCGCGATCAGTACGAGCCCGCCGAGCCACTTCTCGCGGTTGCCGTCGTGCTCGTCGTCCAACCGTTCGCGCAGTTGGGCGAGCGCGCGCTCCATGCGCTTGCGAACGGCAGCCTGCGAGACGCCGTCACGCTCCGCGATTTCGGCGTTGGTGAGCCCCTCGAAGAAGCGCAGGTAGACCGTCGAGCGGTACGGCTCGGAGAGTGTGTGAACCGCGAGAACGACGCGGCGATGAAGCTCCTCGCGCGCCACGAGTTCTGCGGTGGACGGTAGCGCCTCGCGTCGCCCGGCGACGTGTTCGCGGCGCGTCCGACGGCTCCCGGCACGCCATGAGTCTCGCGCCTCGTTGCGCAGCACCTTCGAGAACCAGCCCCGCACCGACCCACCAGGAGCAGGCGGTCGGCGGAGCGCGGTGAGCCATGCCTCCTGTTCGATGTCCTCAGCCGTGCCAGGGTCGTGGACGAGCGCGTTCGCCAAGCCCTTCACGAAGGGTCGGCGGGCCAGAAGGACGTCGAGCGGGAGTGCTGTGGGATGAGTCATGGAACCTGAACGCCGCCGATCCAGGATCCGTGACTGAGTTTCTTCACGCGAGGATGATTCGTCGGCGCGCCAGAATCGACCGCGGCCGCTCCCCGTCTCGCGAGACGGAATCGAGTACGCTCTGTCCGTGACGCACGCCACAGATGCCGCGATCCGACAGGTTCGCGAGCTCGTTGACGAGTACCGTGTCTCGTGCCTTTGGTTCCTCCGCGAGGACGACTACCCCAGTACACCTGCCGGTGCGGAGCGCGTGCTCACCGCCATTGAGCGCCATGGCGACGTGACAGCGTTCCGACGGGCGGCGACACTACGCCGATGGCTCTCACAGACTTCCAACGCGCTGTCTGCCGCCTCCTAGCCGAACGCCGCATCGCCAGCGGGGAGAGCTACGTGGCCCGCGGCGGCGCGCTCGGCGAAGCCACGTCGTCCCGCAGGATCTCCCAGGACATCGACGTGTTCCATGACACGAGCGACGCCGTGGCCGCGAGTTGGGAGTCCGACCGCGGCCTGCTGGAGTCGCAGGGACTCGATGTGAGCACTCTCCGCGAGCGACGTTCGTTCGTGGAGGCCATCGTTGCGAAGGGCGACGCATCGGTCCTGGTGCAGTGGGCGGCGGACAGCGCGTACCGGTTCTTTCCGCTCGTTGAGCACGCGGAGTTCGGGCTGACACTCGCCCCGTTCGACCTCGCGACGAACAAGGTGCTCGCTCTTGTCGGTCGCATCGAGGCCCGCGACTGGATCGATGTGATCGACTCGCACGGCCCCATTCAGCCACTCGGGTACCTGGCCTGGGCGGCGTGCGGCAAGGACCCTGGGTTCAGTCCTGCGTCCATCCTGGAGCACGCCGCGCGCACGGCCCGGTACTCGGAGGACGAGATCGACGCACTCTCGTTCGCAGGAGCCGCGCCGACCGCGGGAGCGCTGTCCCGCGCATGGCATGCAATGCTCGACGACGCGCGAACGATCGTCGCCGCGCTCCCGCCCGACCGAGCGGGAACCTGCGTGCTCGACGGAGGCGGGGCGCTCTTCCGCGGGTCCGTCGAGGACCTCACGAACGCCCTCAACTCCGGCGAACTGCAGTTCCGCGGCGGCAGCATCCGCGGCGTGCTTCCGACCGTGCGAACCACGTAGCGCAGCGCGCGACGACTGTTCAGTGGCGGACGCGTACGCGGCGCTTCACGCGGCGCCAGACGTCGCGGACTCGGCCGCCATTCTCGCGCGACCGTAGCTCCGAGTCCTGGCGACTCAGATCCCGAAGAACGCCCGCGCGGTGCGGGTCGTGGCCTCGGCGACGGCGCCAACCTCCTCGCCACGGCATTCCGCGACGGCCTGCAGCACGTGCACGAGGTTGGCGGGCTCGTTGCGGCGCGTCTTCGGCTTCGGCCGGATCGTACGCGGCATCAGGTACGGAGCGTCGGTCTCGATCATCAGCCGGTCCGCGGGGATGCGCGCCACGATGTCGCGCAGTCCGCGGCCGCGGCGCTCGTCGCAGATCCAGCCGGTGATCCCGATGTGCAGGTCGAGTTCGAGGTAGGCGTCCAGCTCCTCGCCCGACCCGGTGAAGCAGTGGACGACGGCGGCCGGGAGCGACGGCCGATGCTCGCGCAGTAGCGCGAGCATGTCCTCGTGCGCCGCACGGTCGTGCAGGAACGCCGGCATCGCCAGTTCGACCGCCAGCGCCAGTTGCTCCGCGCACCACTGGCGCTGCACGCCGCGCGGGGACACGTCCCTGAAGTAGTCCAGACCGCACTCACCCACCGCGACGACCTCCGGGCGGGCGGCGAGTTCTCTCAGCGCGTCGATCGTCGCGTCGTCACGCGTCTTTGCGTGGTGTGGATGCACGCCCGCGGTGGACCACAGTCCGTCGTGCGACGCCGCCAGTTCCGCGGCCGCTCGAGCGTTCGCGACCGACGTGCCCGTGAGGACCATGCGCCCGACACCGACGGCTCGCGCGCGTTCGAGCACGGCCCGGAGGTCCGAGCGGAACGACCGGTCCGCGAGGTTCACCCCGATGTCGATCAACCCGTGCGGCTTCGTCGTCATGATCGCCGGACTCTACCGCCCCTCGATCGACTCCGGTCCCTCGTGACCGCCGCCGCGCCGTTCGGCCAGAGTGACGCGATGAACCGTAGCGCCGTCGGACTGGTGATCGGCGCGCTCGCGCTCGCCGCTACTCATCCATGTCCCCGATCAACTCGCCCACGAACAGGCTCGAGTTCTTCACGTAGAACACCGTGCCCAGCCCTTCGGACGCCGCCATCAGGCGCCGCGCGTACGCCTCCTCCTCCCCCGGCTTCGGGACGGCCAGCCCGAGGAACACGACGTCGGCCGACGCGCTGAACTCGCGGATGATGTCGGGGACCGCGCGCCCCTCCTCTTGGAGCATGACCGTCGTCTCGGCTGCGATGCGGATGCGGGGAATCAGGCGCGCGAGGTTCTCCTCGGTCGCCCGCTTGCGCTCCTCGTTGTTGGCGATCGACAGCACGCGGATGCGCGCGCCGCGCCATTCTGGGTTACTGGTGAGCAGGTGGGCGAGCAGCAGCATGAGGTCGCCGTTGCGCTGCAGGCCGCCCCACCAGATATGGATCTCCGGCCGGCGCTTGGACCGCTGCGAGTGCAGATATTGGACCCGCCCGATCACGACCGATTTGTGGATCTTCTCGAGGTTGCGGATCACTGCGAGGAACTTCGCGAGACGACTCACACGAGGCGGCCACCCCAGCAAGATCAGGTTGCTGTCGAGACCGGCGATGCCATTGGCCTGGGAGACGTCGACGATCCCGGTCACGACGTCGCGCACGATGTCCACCTCGGGGAACGCGACGATCTCCTCTTCGTCGAGTCGCCGCTGCAACTCCCGCGCGCGCTTGCGCGGATCGATCGTCGCCTCCGACAGATCGCCCTCGATCAGCTCGCAAACGGTGACAACCCCACGCTCCTGACTGAACCAGTTGCCGAACTCGATCAGGCCGAGTCGGCGGTCGACGCTGTCGGCGAAGATCAGCACGTGCGGCCGCCAGTTGCGCGCCGTCAGCGGACGCTGCGCGAGGCGCACCAATGACCAGCGGATGAGCGCCTCGTACATGCCGCGGCGGGCGTCGCCCCAGTCGGTCTCGCGTGCGCGGCGTGTGAGTGCGACCCAGAGGATCACCTCGACCGTGATCGCCACGACACTCGCGAGCGGATTGATCAGGAACATCGCGGCGAAGCAACCGAGACCGCCGACAAGGCTGACGTACCAGGGCACGCGGATCTTCGGGCGCCACGACGGGTCGCTGGCGAGCGTCTCCAGCGCAGCGACGACGTTGAGCGTGCCGTAGACCGTGAGGAAGAACATCGAGACGACCGGCGCGACCGCGTTCAGGTCGCCGAGCAGCACGCCGCCCAGCGCGATCGACGTCGTGAGCGCCAGCCCGAAGACCGGTTCCTGGCTGCGCTTGCCCGTTCTGCCGAGCACGCTCGGAGCGATCTGATCGAACGCCAGCGCCTGCAGCGTGCGCGGCGCGCCGAGAATCGAGCCGACGGCGGACGAGAAGATCGCGCCGACGAGCCCGGGCAGGATCAGCCAGGCGCCAAGCGGTGCGATGCTCGTCCACACGAGCTTGTCGTTCTGGAGCAGCTCGGGCGTCGCGGCCTCGTCGAGCAGGAACGGAATGAGCAGATAGACGAGGAGACCCGTGATCGAGGCTCCGATCGCGCCGCGCGGTATCGACTTACCGGGGTCCTTGAGGTCGCCCGACAGGCCGAGGCCCGCCATCACGCCGGTCACTGCCGGGAAGAACACTGCGAACGCGACCCAGAACGTGACGTCGACCCCGATCGCATCCGCGGGGGGCAGGACGTCCGGCGGCAGGCTTGCCTGCTCGCCCGTGAGCGTGCCGGCGGCGAGCGCCACGATCGACACGCCGATCATGACCATCAGCGGGACCTGAGACTTGAGCGCGACGGCGGCGCCGCGGAACGCGAGGGCAGCCACGGCGAGGACGATGACGAACGCCGTCTCCTGCATCGGCAGTTCGGGCCAGGCCGCGGGCCAGAAGTACCGGAGCGCCTCCGCGAGACCGAACGCGTACAGCGTGACCGAGAACGCCTGGGAGAGGAACAGCGGTAGCCCGATCGCGCCGCCGAGCTCGCGGCCGAGGCTGCGCGAGATGATGTAGTACGCCCCGCCGACGCCCACGCGCGTGTTGGTCGCGACGGCTGAGAACGACAGCGTTGTGATCATCGTGATCACGTGCGCCAGCACGACGATGAGTAGCGTCTGCTCGAGCCCCACGTGCCCGACGACCCACCCGAGCCGCAGGTACATGATGACGCCGAGGATCGTCAGCAGCGTGGGGGTGTAGACCCCCAGGAACGCGCCGAGCGTCGGGGCGGCAGGCGCGCTGCCGGCGGCATCGTCGGAGGACGCGGGGGGGACGGGCGGTGGAGGGGACTCAGATTCCATGATGACGGGTTGGGGATGGTATCCGCGTGTTCCGGTGGCGTCGCCTGCGTCCGCCTCGAACGTCCGCGCGCGCTGCCCCGTGACGCCCGGAACCGTCGGGAGCCCGCTCAGACTCCGCGCACGGCCCGAGCTCGGCGCGCACCAACACCGCTGCGGCCTCCTTGCGCGGCGGCTGTGCCGCCGGTCGAGCATCGCGGAGGGTGATACGCTCTGTCGCATGCGAGCGGGTCGATCCGGGCGTGGAGGGCAGAACGGAGACTCGTGCCGACGCCGTCGACCATCGTGGACTCGCACAGTTCGTACGACGGGACTGGTGACGGCGATGCTCGTCGCGCTCTCGGGGGCGACCGCGCTCGCGACTGACCCGCCGCCCGTACCGGCGCGCCAGGAGATCGAGGCGGCGCGGACGCGCATTCGCGAGGAGTGGCGGAAGCACTACTCACGCAGCGGACGCGCCGCGATGTCGGCGCTCGCGGAGCGCGCTCTCGCCCGCGCCACCGACGCGGACAGGTCGGATGACGCCGCCACGCGGTACGCACTCGCATCCGAAGCGATGTCCCTGTCTGTCGAAGCGTGGGAGTTCGGTCGCGCCGTCGACGCCGCGCGGGTGCTGCACCACGACTTTGCACCGGCGCCTCCCCCACCCGAGCCGCTCCCTCCATCGTCGGAGGAGGTTCCCGAGCCATCGGAAGTCGAAGAGTCACCGGAACCGCCGCCGCCGCCTCCTCCCGCGGAACGCCTTGCGACGCTGCTCGCCGAGCGACTGCGACGTCCCGAGCGTCTGGTGGAGTTTCGCGCGATCGTCGATGCGGAACTCGCATCAGCGACCACCGCTGCCGACGGCGTGGCCCTGGCGCGGCAGTGGAACGACGTCACGGTGAATACGACCGCTGTCGGGCGTGTCTCTGCGATGCGGCGCGTCCGCCTCTGGTCGATCGACGCGAGTCGCGCGCGGGGACTCGACAAGGCGACGCGAGCAGCGGCCATCGAGCTCCTGAGCCAGGCCAATCTCGAGATCGAGAAAGGTGACTCGCGGGCGCGCTCGTACTCCCTCTACGCGGGGCGCTGGCTCATCACGTACGCGGATGGCTCGGTCCGCCCATTCACCATCGCAGCCGACGGATCGATCGTCACCGGTGACGGTGGTACTCCAGACGGCTCCGCCGCTCCGGTCGCGAAGCGTCGTCGCAAACTCCCCCGGCTGCAGCGCCGGAGCGGAGCTGTGATCACCGCGCTCCCGGGTGGGAAGACGTTTCAGCGCCTCTGGGTGGACGGCGACTCATTCCGCGTCGCGACGTTCTCGAAGAACGCAAAGACACCGAGAGCTCCGAGCGACGACATCCACGTGGAGCGGGATCTCTGCCCGGACGGCGCCGGTGTCGCTTTGGCGCGCGCCCGAGCGGCGCTCGGCACCGGCAATCTGGAGCTGACGACGAAGGCGCTCGCGACCGCGAAGGTGGCCGCGCCCGACCACGCGATCGTTCGCCGCGAAGCCGCAGCGATCCAGGTCGGCGCGAGCGTGCTCGACTTCGCCGTGAAAGCGAAGGGGACCAAGATCGGCGATGGCGAGTGCTGGACCCTCGCGGACATCGCGCTCAGCAGGGCGGGTGCTGCGCATCCGGACGTCTACGTGTTCGGTCGGAGACTGCGGGCGGACGAGGCGCCACGCGGCGGCGACATCATCCAGTTCGAGAGCGTCCGGTTGGAGCGGGGCGGGGGAGCGTTCCAGAGCTTCCCTCACCACACCGCCGTTGTGTCACGCGCGCGCGGACGGGTCGTCTCGTTGCTGCACCAGAACTGGGGTGCTCCGGGGAGGATCGTCTCGACGCTCGACATCAATCTCAACCACCACAAGGGTGGATCGCTCGTGATCTACCGGCCGGTGGTGGCGCGGTAATCGCTCCAGCGGCCACGTCGTGACAGGCCCGGCCGGCGGTGTCGCGAGGAGGTTCCGGAGACACGCTTACCAGCCCGTCGGACGCTCCCCATCTCCGGCTCCGGATCCACGCCCAGACCGTCGGCGATCCGGTTGATGTAGTTGGTGTGGGCCGAGCCCCACTGCATCCCACTGGGTCCAACTCCAGCCAGCCTGGAACTTCCGCCTAAGGCACAGATAAGGCACACACGCGGCGAGATCAGGCCCGGCCCATCCAGCACGAGCGTGCGCGGGCACGGAGAGCGACTCGGAACGCTGCGAAGCGGGGGGCCTTCCGAGTCGCTTCCGAGTGCTTCGCACCCGTCCGCCGGCTCCGCCGGCCGGATCTCCGCACGCTGCACCTCGTCACGACGCATCAGGCGCGCACGGTCCCGACCGTCGGCGGCGTCCTGCTGTTCGGCGCGCGGCGGGAGGACTCGTTCCCCGACGCGTGGATCGAGGCCGGCAGGTTCGCGGGGACCGACCGATCGAGGATCGTGGATCGGGCGGAGATCCGCCTCGATCTCGTCTCCTCGGTCACTGCAGCCGTGCAGTTCGTGGAGAAGCACTCGCTACGCGCCGACGAGATCGGTGAGGACTTCGCCTACGTGCCCGGCGGGCCGTTCGTCTACGGCGAGGGCAAGGACACGGCGGAGAAGGACGTCGCCGACTTCGTGATCCAGAAGTACCCGGTGACCTTCGGGGAGTACGGGGAGTTCCTGGCGGCGGTGGAGGCCGAGGAGGAGAGGGAGAAGGCCGCTCGTGGAGTAGATGGTCGTCGGTTCCCTTGGGGCGACACGGCGGACGCCAGCCTCTGCAAGAGCCGCGACGCCCGAGACGAAGGTGCCCAACCGGAGCCCGTCGGGACGTCCCCGACGGCGGGATCCGTCTACGGCATGGGCGATGCCGGCGGCGGTGTCTGGGACTGGACGTCATCGCTCTTCGAGCCGCACGTTGAGGCCTCCACGACGCGCGTCCTCCGCGGCGGCAGTTGGAGAACGCCGCCGTCGCCCTCGCGCGTTCGGCGCTCCGCTACAGGCTCTCGCGGGGGTCCGGGGCCCCGTCATCGGCTTCCGCCCCGCCAGTTCCGTCACGACCTGATCCGTCACCGCTTGCGGCGGAGCGCGGCGACGGAGGGCCGTACGAAGCCGGCCCGGAGCGCTGCGCGACGGTCAGTCCAGATCGCTCAGCGTCGGACCGCTCCCGCGGACGGCGTTCCAGACGGCGAGGTCGACGACCTCGTTCTCTGTCGGCACGTAGTAGACGTGGTAGCGGCAAGCAGGGAGGAGCGTGCGGCGGACTCCTCGCACGGTGGGATGCTGATACCGGCGCCCGACGCCGGGGTGAGTCGAGATCGTCTCGAATGCCGCCGCGAGTTCCCGGGCGAAGAGCGCCGGTGCGGCGAGCGGGTTCCCCCGCCACCAGTCATCGATCGCGCGGATCTGTCGCTCGGCGGGCTCCGTGACGACGACGCGCCGGCTCACCCCTCGGAGCGCAGTTCGGCGAGCACGTCGTCCGCCGGGCGGACGCGACCAGAGCGAGCCGCGTCGAGTCCCCGCTCGATCGCCGCATGGAGGGCGGCGCGCTCGACGTCGTCGAGATCGTCACCGCCGTCGTCAGCGACGAGATCGACGACGGTGCCCTCGGGCAACGTCGTCGGCTCGTCCATGACGAGCCGACCCTTGAGGACGCGGGCGCGCAGGTTCGACATGGGCTCAGACTAGCACACGCGCGAGGAGACGAGTCGCGCACGGCGGACACGGAGCCGTGCCCGTCAGGCGATCACGCGATGAGCACGTCAGGCCGAACGCCGAAGTGCTCTGCCAGCGTCCGCACGTGGTCCAGCGTGAGCGCGCGGTCGCCGTTCAGGATCTTGGACCCCATGCTCGGGTGCAGGTCGAGCAGCCGTGCCAGGTCAGAGGCGTTCGACCCGGTCTCGTCCAGCAGATGCCGCAGCGTCGCGCTGCCCGCGAGATCGCCGATGTCGATCGCGTGGTGCTGCGCCTCGTACGCCTCGACGAGCTGCACCAGCGTCTCCAGGTACGCGGCCTGCCCCTTGGTGAGGCGCCCGGCGGCCATCAGACGGTCGATCATCTCGAGCGTGTTCTCGTGCGAGACGTCGTCGGAGATGGCGCACGGAGCCATCACGTGCACGAGGTCCTCGAACCGCTTCGGGAGCGGAGCGTCACCGGCGCGCTTGGTCCTTGGCATCTCCTACTCCTTCCACCCGCCGCGGTCGTACTCCGCGTGCGTCAGAACGCACTGAATGCGGCAGCGCATCCTGAATGCGGCAGCGCATCTAGGTGGAACGCGTTGCCGCGCGAACGTCCCGGCGACGCGCGACCACGTGCGCGCACGACGTGCGAGAACTCAGGCCAGGTGCAGGCGGCGGCCCTTGGGGACAGGGACGGCGCGACCGTTGTTCGTGGCGGTGTCGATCCACAGCGTGATCGCATCCTGACAGTTCGCCAGCGCCTCGTCGGACGTGTCGCCATGGGCGGCGCAGCCCGGCAGCTCGGGGACCTCGGCGACGAACGCCTGATCGTCCTCGCTCCAGTAGATGATGATCTCGTACTTGTGCATCACTCGTCGCCTCCGAGGTCGTACCGCAGGAGGACTGCGCTGACCTGGTACGGCTTCGCCTTCGCTCCGGACCGCTGCAAGTTGATGAGTTCCTCGATCGCCGGCTTGTGGAACATGTGGTGGCTGCCCCGGACCCGTTCCTCGAACCCGAGGTGCAGGAGGAGCGTTCGCAAGTCATCGAAGCCGATGTTCGCGTCGCTGCCGCCGCGGAGGATTTTCAGCCTCGTCTTCTCGTGACGCCCCACCCGCCGAGCCTACCACACGGCCGGCCTCGCTACGCGGCGCGGGGGCGTTCGCTCCGCTTCGCCCCGTCAGGCTCGTCGCTACGCGACTCGCGTAGGACGCGCGACGAGGAGGCCTCGCGGAGCGGCTCGAAGAGCGACGACGTCCAGTCCCAGACGCCACCACCGGCGTCCAGCATGCCGTAGACGGACTCGGCCGTGGGGAAGGCGCCGACCGGCTCGGGCTGCGTCGGCTCCGCTCGGCTGTCGGTGTTCTTGCAGAGGCTCGCGTCCGCCGCGTCGCCCCAGGGGAAACGCCGTCCGTCCACGCCCCGAGCCGCCTTCTCGCGCTCCTCTTCCGTCGGAAGCCTCCACTCTCGCCCCGTCACGCGCGTCTTCCACTCGCAGTAGGCCACCGCGTCCTCTCCCGACTCGGCATCGAGCGCCGTCAGGTACTCGGCGTACTCTCCGAACGTCACCGGCGTCCTCTTGATCAGAAAGTCCGACAGGTCCTTCGTCGCCGTGTCCTTGCCCTCGCCGTAGACAAACGGCCCGCCCGGGACGTACACGAACTCCTCGGGGGTCTCGTCCTCAGTCCGCATCCGCACGGTTCCCTTCCACGCCCGTCCGCGGGTGATGTGGACCGGGTAGCGCACGTCGCGGTAACCCGGTAGACGCAGCGTGCACAGGTAGGACCCCATCGGGAGCGTGAGCCGGGCGGTGGGCGTCTTCGCGAGCGATCGCTCCTCCACCGGGACCAGCACGCCGTGCTCCTCCTCGAAGCGGCTCAGCAGCACCTCGGCGCCGGGGGGATCGGAGGTCAGCGCGAGCGAGCCGTCGCCCGCGAGGAGTCCGGCGTGGCGGCCATCGTCATAGCGCGTGAGCATCGTGAGGGCGTGCGCCGCGTCGTCGGCTGCGCCCTGCAGCTCGGTCTCGGCCAGGCGCGTCGCCCACAGGTCTCCGAGGGCGCGGGTCGCCGTGGTGTTCCGTTCCTCTGCTGCAAGAGCGGCGTTGAGCAGAGCCGTCGCGTCCGCGAACGCCACCGCCATGTCGCGGCGGAGGTCGGTCACGGCGCGCTGCGCGGCGAGCCACGGCGTCTTCTCGTTGACGCTCTGCCACGGCTTGAAGTCCCCCTTCATCGCGTCGGCGGCCTGCTCCGCGGCGTCGGCCTCCGTGCGCAGCGACTCGTAGCGCCGTCGCGCGTCGATGCCCTGCTTCGCCAGCGCCTCGGCCTCCTTGTGCTTGCGCGCCCGCTCCGCGCGACCGTCCAGCCAGTCGCGCAGCGACGCACCGAACTCCCACGCCGTCTCCGGGCGGTCGGCGGCAGCGCGCGACATGGCCTGCTCGCAGAGCTCCGCCAGCGGCTCGGGGACGGGACGACGGGGGTTGCGGGCGCGCACGTCGGCGAACTCCCCCGCACGCACCTTGGCGAGCAGTTCCATCCCGCCACCTGTGTACGCCGGATGCAGCGCGAGCATCTCGTAGAGCAGGCAGCCCAGCGCGTACACGTCGCTGCGCCGGTCGAGCGGCTCGCCCCCCGCCTGCTCCGGGCTCATGTAGGGGATCGTGCCCTTGATCGCGCCGTCGATCGTCATGAGCGCGTCGATGCCCGCGGTGCGCACCGTGTCCGCCGTCTCGTCCGCGAAGTCGTCGTACTCGTCGCCGTACTGGTTGCCGGCCCCGTCGTCGCCGACGTCGCCCGCGACCTTGGCGATCCCCCAGTCCATCACGTGGACCTCGCCGTACTCGCCCAGCATGATGTTCTCGGGCTTCAAGTCTCGGTGGATCACACCCTTCTCGTGGGCGAAATGCACCGCCTCGCAGATGCGCTCGAGGATCGACGCCAGCTTGTGCAGCGTGTACTCGCGACGCACGGTCTTCGACCCGACGAAGAGGTCCTTGATGACCTCGGCGAGCGTCTTGCCGCGCACCAGCTTCATCGTGAAGTAGATCTGCCCCGACGGCTTGATCCCGATGTCGTGCACGGGCGGGATGCCGGGGTGCTCGAGCTGGCTCGTGGCCTGCGCCTCGGCCACGAACTTCAGCCGGTGCGCGGGCTGACCCGCCCAGTCGTCGCGCAGGATCTTCATCGCCGCCTGGCGGCGCAGGTCGCGGTCCTCGACGAGCAGCACTTCGCCCATGCCGCCGTGGCCGATCGAGCCCGCGACGTCGTACTTCTCGTCGGCGGGCGTGAATGGACCAGCCGCGGCGGCAGCGGCCACCTCGGTCTCGCCGGCTCCGCCGTCTCCCCGGGCTCCGCCGCCCGCGTCATCACGCTCATCCGCCCGAACGCCGATCGATCCGACATGTCGCTGCCTCCAGACGCATCATGCGTCGCGGCGGCATCCTACCGAGACCGGCTGGAAGCAGGGCGGGGCACGCGCTCCGGACCGTAAGGCACAAATAGGGCACACACGTGGCGCGTCGGTTCGGGTGCGGGGCGCTCCTCGATCGGGCGACGTACGATCTCTGTGAGCACGCATCCGAGAGCGCTGTCCGCGCAGCGTCGCCGCGCGCAGTTGGGTTCCTATGGACCCGACAGGCGAAGACCGGAAGGGGCGGAGGAGCGAGGCGCGGGCGTCCCGGAGCCCGCGCCGGACGTCCTTCGTGCTGACGTTGGTGCTGGCCGACCTGACGGCACCTGCCTGCGCCAGCGCGCTCGGTAGCGCCGTGGCGCTGCGGATGCTGGGCGGCGCCGGCCTGCGGAGCGAGTTCGCAGATGTCGTCGATCGCGTCGGGAGCGTTGTGCTCCTGTCGCCGCTCGACGTCCGTGTCGAGCAGCAGTATGAGACGTTCATGCAGATCGCCGAGATCTCGGACCTCGAGATCGCCCTCGGAGAGCTCAGCGCGGTGCTGCCCGCGCGGATCGTCGAGGAGACGATCTGCGGCGGTCGTGACGAGACGCCGCCGTGTTCAATGGCGTTCAAGATCCAGGCTCAGCTCCGCGAGGCGTATCTGAGGATCCTGCCGCGCGCGAAGCACACGCTCCCGACGGAGCGCCCGTGGACGTGCGCGCGCCTGGTCCGTACCTTCGTCGAGAGCCGGGGCAACGGCCGGCCGGCGATCCTGGAAGTCGATGAGGATCACCACGGTCGCCACCTGGAGTCGCGGGACGCCGACGTGACGGCCGACCGCCTCCTGGTGTCCGGGAGGTGGTGATGCCGGGTCAGGATCCGCGCGACACGACGGAGCTTCTGCTCCTTGTGCGCGACGGCGACCAAACCGCCGCCGGCGCGCTCTTCGACCTCCACCGTAAGCGCCTCGAGACCATGGTACGCATCCGTCTGGACCGGCGCGTGCGCGCGAGACTCGGCGTCTCCGACGTGATCCAGGACGTGCACGCCGAGGCCGTGCGCCGCCTGCCGAAGTACCTGGCCAAACCGGACATGCCGTTCTTCCTTTGGCTCCGATTCCTCACGAGCCAGCGGATGGCGCTCGCGTGCCGCGAGCACCTCGGGGTGCAGGCCCGTGACGTGCGCCGCGAGGTCCCGCTGGATCGCGCGGGGCGCCCCGGGGTGACGTCCGTCGTCCTCGCGCAGCAGCTCGCCGCACGCGTGACCGCGCCCAGTCAGGCCGCCATGCGCAAGGAGTTGCGTGGACGCCTGAACGCAGCGCTCGACACCATGGACGAGCTCGACCGCGAGATCATCTCGCTCCGGCACTTCGAGCAACTCACCAACGCGGAGATCGCAACCGAACTCGGCATCGGCGTCTCCGCTGCGAGCAAGCGCTACATCCGCGCGTTCAGGCGGCTGCGCGAGCTGATGTCCACCGTCCCCGGGTGGACGAACGAAGGCCGGCTGTGAGCGACGATCCGGACTCCGTCGACAACCGCGATCCACTCGAGCGGTTAGCCGAGGAGTTCCTGGAGCGCCTGCGCGCGGGCGAGCACCCGAGCATCGACGAGTACGCAAAGCGGCATCCGGACATGGCGCAGTCCATCCGCGAACTGCTACCCGCGATGGTCAAGATCGAACAGCTCGGCGCGACGCCGCCTGCCGAAGAGGGCGTCAGCGCAGAGCGCGCGACCGCACCCGTCACCATCGGTCCTTATCGCATCCTGCGCGAACTCTGCGCCGGCGGGATGGGAGTCGTTTACCTGGCCGAGGACTCACGCCTCTCGCGCCGCGTCGCGCTGAAGGTGCTGACGCCCTCGCTCACGGCGTCCGCACAGCTGCTGCTGCGCTTCCGCCGCGAGGCCGAGATCGCCTCGAAGCTCGACCACCCTTCGATCTGCGCGGTCTACGAGGCCGGCGAGTCGGACGGGGTCGCCTGGATCGCGATGCGCTACATCGAGGGCGAGACGCTCGCGCAGTGGATCGCGCGCCGTCGCGCGGCGGAGTCCGGTGTCACCAGGGACGACGTCGCTGCGGTGCTACGCTGGACCGAGGAAGCCGCCCGCGCGCTGCACGAGGCGCACGAGGCGGGGCTCGTGCACCGTGACGTCAAGCCCGGCAACGTCATGATCGAACGCGGTACGGACGAGCAAGGCGGCCGCGCGGTGGTCCTCGACTTCGGACTCGCACGCCCGACGGAGAGCGCCGGGGACGCGACGGTGACCCAGCCCGGGGCACTGCTCGGCACGCCGGCGTACATGTCGCCCGAGCAGATCCTCGCTGAGCGCTTCCGTCTGGACCGCCGCACTGACGTGTACTCCCTCGGCGTCGCGCTCTACGAGGCGCTCACGCTGCGGCTGCCCTTCGAGGCGGCGACGCACGGTCAGTTGCTGCAGGCGATCCTCACGTCGCAGCCCGACAGTCCCCGCCGCCTGAACCCGACGGTCGGCAGCGACCTGCGCGTCGTCGTCGAGACCGCGATGGACCGCGAGCGCGAGCGCCGCTACGCGACGGCCGCCGACTTCGCCGAGGATCTTCGCCGCGTCCGCGTGCACGAGCCGATCCGCGCCCGGTCGGCGGGACCGCTCCTGCGCCTGCGCCGCTGGGCGCAGCGCAGCCCCGTGCTCGCCACGAGCACGGTGGGTCTCTTCCTGACGCTGGTGGTCGGACTCTCGGTCGCGCTGCACCTGCTCGGCCAGGTGACCGACGAACGCGACCTGAAGGACGACGCGCTCGGGAAGCTCCAGGTCGAGACAGTGGCGAAGACGAGCGCGCTCGTCGAGGCCGAAGCAGAGCGGGACGCGAAGGACGAGGCACTTTCGGAGTTAAGGCGAGCGTCGCGAACCGCTCGCTCGCTTGCCGTCGCTCACGCCTCGCTGCTCGCGCGTGACGAGGATCCGATGCTGTCGCTCCTTCTCGCACGCGAGTGCGTTCGTGCAGAGCCGGGAACCGAGACGGTCTCACAACTCCGAGCGGCGCTGGCCGGATCGCAGTGGCGCGCGACCATCTCCGTGCCAGCGAAGCACGTGACGCACGTTGCCTTCGACCCCGCGGGGCACTTCGTTGCATGGGCATCCAGTAGTGACATGGCCGGCGTTGCGGACCTCGCGTCCGGGCAGGTGTCGGCAACGATGGACTGCGGCGGGAGCGTCGCGCAGCTCGCAATCTCACCGGCAGGCGACCGGATCGCAACGTCAGTGCTCGGCCCGCTCCTGAAGCCCCGGCCCGGACGGACACACATCTGGTCGCGCGACGGCTCGCTCGTCACCACGATCCCGGAGATGCTTGCAGCCACCGCGAACTCGGCCGAGCGCCTGGTGACACTGACCGAGCAGGGCGGCGTCGCTCTGTGGGACTGGGGTGGCCGACGCATCGCGGAGTCGCCGGAGGCACCTGGCCGCGTGACGGCAGCCGCGATCACGGCCGACGCGGCGGCGGTCGCGCTCGTTCGCGACGACGCCTCCGTAAGTGTCTGGGAAGTCAGCACTGGAACCGTCTGGGAGAACAGTCGGTACGCGTCGTCAGTGCGACTTGCCGGAATCGCCTCGATCCCGAACGAGGCGGGTGCCTACGGGGTGTGCTTCACGGCGGCCCCCTCCGCTGAATGGGCCGCGGGTCAGCTACCGGGTGAGGGCATCCTCCAGTCAATCCGCGTCCGCGGCGGTGAAGTGCATGATTCGACCTGGGAGAACGCGGACTCGTTCCCTGCGGAGTCGCGTGCGTTCCTGTTCGATGCCGAGGAGCGCGAGGCCGCCGCCGCCGTGTTCAGCGGGGGGCGGGTCGTGGTCTGGCGCAACGCGGGCACTCCTTCGGTAACGCCGTTTGGATCAGAGCGCGGGAGCTGGACGCCCCAGAGTTTCGTCTACTCGCGTGACGGGAAGACGGCCGCGATTCTCGGCGAAGGCCGGTTCATGCTGATCGACCCGTTCGGCGACACGGGGACGGTGGACGTCGCGGCGGAGTCGCAGTCGTGCATCGCCCTCTCTGCCCACGGCGTCATGGCCGCTACGGGCTCTGGGAATCGCATTCGCCTCTGGTCCTGCAATCCGGGCGAACTCCCGTCAGTCCCTACCGATAGGGCGGCTGCGGTCCGGCTGTCTCCAACCGAGGACCGGCTCGTACTGGGGCCGCGGGGATTCGGCTTCTCGCGAAGGCGACGCCTGACTCTCGCCTCCGTCGACGGCCGACGCATTCGTTCCCTGGGGAGACAGGATGAGTGGTGGGTCCCCCGCGTGACGTTCCTCCCGGACGGCCGTTCGCTCCTCACTTCAACCGACGAGAGGGTCACTCTCTGGAGCAGCGATGGAGTCCCCCGACTCCACCTGGACGCGCCGCGTGGATGCGAGTTCGGCTCGCTCGACGTGTCGCCGAAGGGCGACAGGTTCCTTGTCGTGCGAGTGTCGAAGGACGCTGGCTCCAGAGTCCTGGTCTACGACCTCGATGGTCACGAGTTGCTGTCGATAGCGCCGATGCGACCCGACGGTGAAGCGGAAACGACCGTCAAGGTTGCGGCGATGTTCCTCGCCGACGGCGAGAGCGTGGCGACGACGACCGCGTCGTGGGAGCGCGAGCTCTGGTCGCTGCTGCACGTGGGTCGCCTCCAAGGCTGGGAGGAGGTCGAATTCGAACCTGGAGTTCGTGCTGACCTGGGTCCAGGGACGATCTGGCTCTCAGGGAACGACAGTGCGGTGCAGTCGTGGGGACCAACCGGCACGCGGCTACCCGACCTCGTGCCCCCGACTTGCGGATCTGAGGAGTTCGTCGAGTGGACGCCTGAAGCGGGGATGCGAGTCGTTCCGGCGAACCTCAAATCGTTCAGCACCGTTCGACTGCGGCGCGGTCCTGTGTGGGTCTCCTTCCGGGGCCGGTGGGCGCGGTCGGACTGGCACGCATACATTGTGGAGCATCCCTCCGGGCCGATCTTCGAGACATTCGCTTCCGATGCGGACGCGTATCCATGGACGTGCGCAGTCACCGCGTCCGGCGACCGCATCTTTCTCAGCACGGGCGACGGGACGGTTCGGCAGCACCTCCTGGACATGGACGCCCTGCTCGGACTTGCCGACGAGCGCACATCACGCGAGTTCACGCGCAAAGAACTCGAACGATACGCGCGCATTCTCGGGGACGAACAGCAGGAGATCCTGGCGATGTACGACGTCGTTGACCGGTTGTTCGAGTCAGAGGTTCTGAGGGAGGACGTACTCGCTCGCATCGCGTCCGACGCGACACTCTCGGATCGCGCCAGAGCGCACGCCGCGAGGGTCGCCACGGGGCGCGCTGACAACGCGAGTTTCATCCTCGGGAAGAGTCGCATCGTCGTGACGACACGCAACCGATCTGCGGACGAGTACGCGAGGGCCCTGCGCTGGGCGACCGCCG
Source organism: Planctomycetota bacterium (assembly GCA_021776825.1). Taxonomy (GTDB): domain Bacteria; phylum Planctomycetota; class JAJSAM01; order JAJSAM01; family JAJVHW01; genus JAJFFG01. The sequence goes on along the minus strand of JAJFFG010000111.1, from coordinate 6,607 downwards.
CCGAGCGCCTCGCTTCGACCCGAAGCTCGTTTGTCGTCAACCTCGGCAGGGCCCAGTACCGCGTCGGCGGCTTCGAGGCGGCACTCGCGACCCTTCGACGGGCCGACGCAGTTCAGACGGTCAACAAGACCGCCGACATCGGCCGCCGCGCCTTCGTCGCAATGGCGCTGGCGGGGCTGGGCCGGCTGGATGAGGCCGAGCGTGAGATCGCTGCGATTCGAGCGGTCGTCGAGGAGAGCGCGTTGGCGGCGCCAGCGGTGCCGCAACAGGCGCCCACATCGCCCACGCCGACAAAGGTGCGAGGTCCGAAGGCATCCGAATCGGATCTTCGGAGCCTGCGCGAGGCGGAACAGGTGGTGAGCGCGGCCCGAGACGCCGCGGGGAACGAGAGGTAGGCCTGCCATGAGTGGCTCGGACGACGAGTCGATGCACGGCGGGCCGAACTCCACGGCCGACCGCGATCCACTCGAGCGGCTCGCGGAGGAGTTCCTGGAGCGCCTGCGCGCCGGCGAGGACCCCAGCATCGTGGAGTACGTCGAACGTCACCCGGACCTGGCGGAATCCATCCGCGAGCTGCTACCCGCGATGGTCAAGATCGAACAGCTCGGCGCGACGCGGCCTGCCGAAGAGGGCGTCAGCGCAGGGCGCGCGAGCGCATCCATCGATCGCGCGCTTCCGCGGGCAGTTGCGGCACTCTGCATCGCACTCGCCGCGCTCGCGCTCGTTCCTGGATGCGTCTCAGCGCTTCCGCGGCCGACGACCTGGGCCTCTGCCCGTCCGGGGCCGTTCCTCGCCCGTCCCATGGAGGTGGCCACGTTCCGGAACCAGGGGGCGTCCGCGGCCGAACACGCACCAGGCATCGACTGGCTGGCCATCACGCTCTTTGATGACCTCGAGGGGCCGGAGTACCTCTCGGTCTCCCACGTGACCTTCGAGGTCCTTCCCGACGCAGGGGTGTCGCTGCGCGGATGGGTCGGCGCCGAATTGCTGACCGAGAGAACGCTGGACGAGCCGGCCTGGGAGGACGAACGCCAGACGCTGTTGCTCACGGACACGCGCTTCAGCGGCGTGCTCCTCGGTCCGGAGTGGGTCAGCACGCGCCTGCAACGGACGGTCGACGGCGCGCTGGTCGTCGAACGCCGGCGCAAGGCCGTTGGGATCGCCGCCGAGGCCGCCCCGCCCATTGTCCTCGTGCTTCCGATGTGGAGCGAACGGCAGCGGTGGAGCCGCTTCGAACCCTGGACGGACGCGGAGGAAGTCCGATCGCAAGGTGGATCGCCCCCGCGCGGCGTCGCGCCGCCCCCCGCCCATCCGCTGCGCCTCGAAGCCCCCGACGGATCCGTTGAGAGCATGTGGGACACTCTGCAAGAGCGTCTGCTCGAAGCGCGCGAAATCGGCACGCGGGCGCTCTCGCAGGACGAGCGGGCAGCGATCGGCGGACGCCCGACGCAGCGCTTCCTGATGCGGAGAAACTCGGACTGGTACTCGTCTGCGCACGATGACTCGGCGCTCTGGGAGCACGACTACCGCGTCGAGAAAGCGCACGACCTACCGGACATCGTGGCCGACCGATACGTGGCGTTGCTGGTCCTACACGGGTTTCGCTGGGTCGACCCCGAAGAGTAGCGCGGCGTGCCCTTCAGCGAGCTGACATCCAGATCGCCAGCCACGCCATCGTGTATCGGTTTCGCCAGCCCGAAGTCGGTGATGCGCGGTTCGCCAGTGGCGTCCACCAGCACGTTGCTCGGCTTGACGTCGCGGTGAGTGATCCCGCAGCGGTGCGCGTGGGCGTACGCCTCCACCGACGGCGCTTCGCCGCGCCGACATCGGTCTCTCCCTCCCCGGTTGCAGGTCCACGCCCAGCCCGTCGGCGATGCGGTTGCTGTCGTTGGTGCGCCCCGAGCCCCACTGCATAGAGCACCACCCAACGCGCTCCAGCCCAGACCCCACCGGAGCCCACGCGAACTGGGTTTCCTCAAGGCACACATGGTGCGAACACAGCCGCCACGAGGACAGGCGTGGCGGCGAGCGCCCGTGGATTCGATGGCGCCCTGTCGCCGCATCGGCCGGCCGCGCAGTAGGGTGATGGGCGGCGCTATCGCTCTCGCGACGGCGTGTCGCCGGCTCAACGAGTTCTGTGCCCGCTGCGACGGCGGGCCGACGAGGAGGTCCCCGGTGCGCATCCGTTCCTTGATCACGGTTCTCGTCGCGGGCGCGTTGCTCGCTGCCTGCAGCTCGATGGTGACGGTCGAGGGCACGGTGGCCCTCGCACCCGGCGAGCGCGCCGAGGCGCGATTCGACGCGTCGTCCGGGGCGCTGATCCGGCTCGACAACGAGGGTCCGGGGCGGGCGGACTGTCTGACCCGCATCATGAACGGCGACAAACGCCCCGTGGTTACCGAAAACGAGCTGCGCGAGTCCGGCCCATTCACCTACCGCCTCAGGGGGCTCAAGAGCCCCGGGACCGTCGTCATGGACGTCGTACTCGAGGCGTACGAGGACGCGGGCACGACGGTGAAGTACAGGCTGAGCACACCTGACGGTCAGGATCTGGACTGGAACGTATCGAGGTGACGAATGCGCGCTGGATCGGATCGGCGCGCGACTCCCGGCAACTGCACAGGCGCCCGGCGGGGCGAAGACGTTGCGGAATTCGCCTTTTGTCTGTCTCCGGCCCGGTGGCGACGGCAGTAGGGGTCAGTAGAGGCATGGAGTAGCCGTGCCTGCACAACTCCCGGGACACGGGAGTGAGAGGGTGTCGACAATGCGGACCAGGATCGTCGGAGGGGCGGGGCGACTGCGGCTCCTCGCGCTCCCCGTTTCACGGGAGCAGGGGGAACACCGATGAGCACCCGCACACTCGTGATCGCAACCGCGTTGTTGACCGTGATGGGAGCCGCCTCGGCCCGGGCGGCGGACATTCGCGTTCCCGAGGACGTGAAGTCCTACCGCAAGGCGCTCCGCAGGGCGAGGCCGGGCGACGTCGTGATTCTCGCTCCGGGCAGCTACGCCGGTCGGCTCACGGTCCGTAGGCGCGGAGTGACCGTCCGGGGCGAGGGCGCGGTCTTCAGCGCCCGCAAGAACGGCGCGAAGGTCGTCGTGATCCGCGGGAAGGACGCGGCGGTCGAGGGTGTCACCGTCGAGAACGGTACCGTGCTCCTGAAGGCAGCCGGAGCCGCCGTGCGGGGCCTGCACCTGCGCGGGCTCGTAGGGCGGTCCGCGATCAGCGTCCGCGCCGCCGACGCGCAGGTCGAAGACAACCACTTCGAGCCGATCACGTACACCGAGACGGGCGAAGCGGTGGTCTTGGTCCTCGGTGACCGCGCGGTCGTCACGGGCAACACGGCCGAGGCAGTGCTCTTCGCCGACGCCCAACTCGGGCCACGCGGGCAGAACGACTTCATCCGGGTGGTGGGTGACGACGCCCACGTCTCGGGCAACGCGATCGACGTCAGCGACGGCACGACCGGCGTCCGCGTGGTCGGCGATCGGGCGACCGTCAGCGACAACCGGCTGGATTGGGGCCCCGATGGGATCGTCGTCACGGGCAACACGACCACGGTCTCCGGCAACACGGTGACAAACGGATTCGGCGTGGCGATCGAAGTCGTCGGAGACGACGCAACATTGACTGACAACGTCGCAGAAGGGCGCGCCGGCGATGGGCTGCGCGTGGTCGGCTCGTTCTACACCATCGTGGACAACGAGATCTCGATGGGCGTTCCCACGCTGCCGCAGCCGTCATTGATCACGCGCGCCCCGCTCTCGCTGCTCGACGTGGCGAACTACGACGGCCCGCCGGTCGGCGTGGTGATTTCGCCGGGGGCGCTGACGGACCCAGACGTCACGGTGGGTTGCCCGGCGATCGTCATCCGCAGTGAAGAGCTGGGCGGAGTGGTCGAGGACAACACGATCGAGTATTCGATGGGAGCGGCGGTGAACGCGGTGACCAGCGGCGCGACCCTGCGCGGCAACACGGTGCGGCGACGTGGCGCGGCGCCGGGTGTCTTCGCCTTCGAGGTCGTCGGTACGGGCAACCTGATCAGCGCCAACTCACTCTCGTCCGGAGCGGTGGTTGCGGGCGGATTCGCAGTTCGCGGAGCCTCGAACGTCGTCGAGAGCAACGAGTTCGTCGGACTCGCGGGCCACGCGATCCTGACCACCGGCGGGAGCAACACGATCGATGGCAATCGGATCTTCGATCCGCGCCGCCTGGGCAGTTGGAACGCGCTCATCGACATCTTCGACAACGACAACCTCGTGCTCCGCAACGTGATCGAGGACCGTTCCAGCTCGCATGGCTCGACTTCGATGGCGCCTGCTCTCCACGTTACCGGTGACAACAACCTGATCGAGGCCAACCGCATGCAGGGGCTCGCGGCGATGTTCTCCATGGAGAAGGTCTGGGTGGGCGGCTCGCGCAACGTCGTTCGGCGCAACGTCCTGGTGGCTTGCGGCCACTTCGGGGTGATCGTCGGCGGCAGCGGAAACACCGTCGAGGACAACCAGGCGATCAACGCGGCCGCGGAGCCGCGACCGGCACTCGTGTACGCCAACGTGCAGGACTGGGTCGAACTGTCGGCGGACTACATGGTCTACGGCACCGACAACGAGGTCTGCCACAACGGGAGCGATGGTGCGTGGGGCTCCGGGTTCCTCGTCGAGGGCGACGGCAACGACATCCATGACAACGAGACCGGTAACAGCGTCCGGCACGGCTTCGACGTCCGTGGCGACGGGAATCGGGTCCATCGCAACCAGTCGTTCGACGTCGGGAAATCCGGCTTCGTCGTTCCCTATGGGAACGACAACTCGATCACCGACTGCGTTGCCACGGGCAGTGGCGCATGCGGCCTCGAAGCGGGCGGGAAGCTGACGTCTCTCATCCGCGACACGTTCACCGGCAGCGCCGTCCACGACGTCCAGATCACAGGCACCCTGAGTGTCTTCGAGGGCAACGTCTTCGACACGATCCTCGAGCCCTGAGTCCGCGGGAGGTGGTCCAGATGAGTGAGCAAGGCCTGCACGGCTCGTCCCCGGGGCGCGTACACATGCGGCGCTGGTTGCATCGGACGGCCGCCATCGCGCTCGCGGTGTGCCTGTCCGCGTCGTCGGCGCCGGGCGCAGAGTGCGAGCGCGTCTTCTCGATGCCGATCGAGATCGGGCCTGGCGATCTGGTCGAAATCACCGGTCCGTGCCTGCCCACCGACGACGTGGTCTTTCGCCAGATCACGACGGATGTCACCTGGGACGGAGGACTCCGGCTGGGACCAATCTCGGAGACGACCATCAAGTTCTGGGACGTCGAATTCGTCGAGCCGGGCCGCATCCTCGTGCGGGTGCCGGCCGAAGCCCGCCTTGGCCCGATCCGGCCGGGCTCATGGAACTGGTCCTTCTCCAACCGATCGGTCGCGCTCTTCTCCAACGGGGAGTGGTGGCAGACAGACGACCTGACCACCGTGGTCGGTTCGATCGTCGAGCGCGTCGAGCCGGCGACGGCCGCTCCTGGAGACGTCATCGCCATCCATGGCAAGCACATGGGCGCCGACCGGAGCGGGCCGCTCCCCTGGAGCGTCCTCGTCGGGGGGAAGGAGGCCGACGTGCTCTCGTCGACTCCTGAAGTGCTCACGGCAAGGCTGCACCCCGAGACCCCCGGTGGACTCCTCAGCGTATTGATCGAGCGCCCTGGCGCGTGGGGCTGGTGGACCCATCGCAGCGCCGCGGTTCTCGTCTCGGGGACCCCGGCGCGGCTCGGGCGCATGAAAAGGAACTCCCTCCGCGTGCGAGCCGGCCGCCGCTGGCCCAAGACGCGGTTCAAGAAGCTCCGCGTGCGGTCGGCGGAGTACGACGACGCAACGGGCATGCTCTCGCTCACGGCGTGGCAACGGCGGCGCACCTCCACCCGCACGCCCGATTGGGAGATGTTCCAACTGCGGCTCCCGCTCGACGTGGACGCGCGAACCGCGCCCTACACCATTCGCCGGGAAGACCTCGAGTCGCCAGACGACGCGATCGTGGCGTACTACTGGTTCTGGGCGACGCTCGGAGCGTCACGGAAACGACCGCCCTTGCCGACCGGGCAAGACGAGAACTGGGGCGTGCACATCCACAGCGTGGACGATCGCCGCATCGTCGGCTCGGTCTCGGCCGGCGGAATGGACGCGAGTTTCGTGATCCGTCGGCGCTGAGTGGGGCGTCGGGCTGCGTTGGGTTGCCTGAACCCCGAACTCGCGGTGCGCCCCCAACGGTTCGAATACCGAGAACTGTGAATCTCGTCACCGTGTGTCTTCTTTCGCCCCTCCTCGCGCGACGGTCGCGGTGACGCTGCCGCGCGCTCGCGGCGGCAGCCAACCCGAGGGTCCGGGCAACGCGCGCTCGGCGCCCTCTCCGCAAGGCACACATGAAGTACACAGCGCGCAACCGCGGTCTCATCGTCGCGGCGCGACGACCGCCGTTGTCCGTTACTCCGTACGCGTCCGATCCAGCCATCTGGCGCCCCCGCGTGACGGCCTGAGACTGCCCCTTCACCACAGGGAGGGACAGCGATGGACAAAGCAGGCTGGGGACGGAAGGCGACGGCTCGCGAGCGCGAGATCCGGGAGATCCT
>JAJFFG010000012.1 GCA_021776825.1 Planctomycetota bacterium | reverse complement strand
CGCGCCTTGTCGCCCGCGAACGGGAGCAGACGAAGCCTCCTCGCACCGCCTCATGGCGGAAATTCCGCACGAACTCCCCGCGGGGGCACTGCGCGCAGCGGGCTTCGGCCGAGTTCCGTGGCGAACCGGACCAGCATGGTTTGGGGCTGACGTCGTGTTCGACCAGCGGGTCGATGCCGAGCGCATCGGGCACGTCGGTGGATCTCACGCAGAACAACTTCCGCATGGTCAAGCCGAACGCCGTCGGAACCTCTTCCGGCTTCAGCCTGTTCGGCGTCATCCCGTTCGCTTCCCCGCGCTACTCAGACGCGATGAGCGCCCTGTACGCCGACGGAGGTGTCAAGTCCGGTGGCGCGTTCGCGCTCGCGAACGTGGCGCAGGAGCACTCGTCGAAGTACTTCATCCTGTTCTCTCTGCCCCAAATGACAATCCGCGCAGACGTGATCGAGTTCGTGGATACGAACGTCGCCGAGTAGTCCGACGCCAAGACGACCCGCCCGGCGCTGACCTGGCGGGCCGCCCCCTCTTCGTCTCGGGTCGCCGACCCCAGACGCGTCGCGATGCATACGGTGTCAGGAACCGTTCGTCGCTCGAGACCGAACGCAGGTGCCAGGCACGCGTGTTCGGGATAGCGCAACGAACGGTTCCTGGCTCGGTCATCCCCAGATGGCCCCCCCGCCGAGCCCTTCAGAGCTTGCGGATCTTCAGCTCCGTAACGCGAACCGAGCCGCCGTTGACCGCGACCCCCGGGAGCTCGGCGCCGGCGTCCACGTCGCCGGTGACCACCTCGTCGCCGTTCACGTAGATCGTCAGCTTGCCGCCGCGCCGGACGAGCACGAGATGGACCTCGCCGTTCATCGGGCTGCGGTACTCCAAGTTGCTGGCGGTTGCTGTCGGCCCGCGCCAGACGAACGTGCCGTTGGCGACGAGCATCGCCTGGCAGTCCTCACTCAGACGGATCTGCACCGCTCCGCAGTTCGTGAGGACGGCGCGCATCTGGATCGCACAGTCCTTGTACTTCTTGCGGCCGAGTGTCGCCGGGACCCAGGCCCCCGGCGTCGGCGTCGCGACGAGCGCGTCGTCGACGAGCTTCCAGGCGTCCTTCGGCTCGCTCGTGAGCTTCTCCCCGAGCAGCGATGTCCAGTCCTTCGGCTTGCCGAGCAGCTCGGCGGGCAAGCGCTTCTCCGGGTCGGTCTCGTAGTGCGTGAACTCACCGTCGGCGCCGTTGCGACGGGCGACGAGTGTCTGCATCGCGGGCCGGACGGTGAAGGCGTCGAGAGCGGCGTGCCACTTCTTCTCGATCTGCTTCTCCGTCTTGCCGAAGGCCGTCTTCGGGGCGGTGCCGGTGTAGTACGCGCGCACCTTCTCCGGTCCGTACTCGTCGACGAGGAAGCGGCAGTACGAGCCGGCGACGTCGTACGCGCCGAAGCCCCGATGGGCGCGCAGCCAGGCGTAGAAGTCCGTTGCGCCCGTCATCTCCGCGAGGGGCGGGAGCTGTTTGCGATCGAGGTAGAACTTCGCGACGGCGTGGACGTGCAGGTCGTCGACGAACGTGAGGACGGCATTGGCGAGGCCCTCGGCGAGGAACAGGTTGCGCGTCTCCTCCCCCGACTTCGGCCACTCCCCTGCCACGACGTGCACGAGCTCGTGCTCGGCGGTCTGCAGGTTGTCGAAGGGGATGTAGGACGCGCGACCGTACGAGAACCCAGCGTTGCCCGAGGTCTCGGTCAGCGCGTGCAACTCGGTGATGTTGTCGTAGAGGAAGAGCTGGAAGCGCCCGGTCGCCTCGACCTCGAGTTCGGCCAGGATGCGCTCCATGATCCGGTCGCTGTCCACGACCCAGCGATCGACCGACGCCGCGGCGCGGGACCCGGTGCGGAACCGGATCTCGAGGTGTTCGGTGAGCACCTTCCCGTCGTGGGTCTTCTCGGCATCGGCAGCCGGCGCCGGTCGCGCGAGCAGCATCGCAGCCAGCACGGTCAGAACAAGCATCGGTCGAACGCGCATCGAACCCCCCTCGAACCCGGCGACTCGCACGCGCCTCGTGGACGAAGTCTACTCGCCCCGGGTTACCTCGATCGGAACGGGCGCGTCGCTCGCACTGACCGCCGTAAGGGGGGTCGCGCAGTACGGAGTCAGGACGCCCGCCCGAGGACCACGATCACGCCCGCCGCAACTGCGAACTCAGTGCAGCCGCGGATAGGGATTGCGGGCACGGGCGCGTCGCGTCTTCATCCGCTCCAAGTCCGTCTCCAACGCATCCGAGTCACCCCAGGCGGTACGGAGTTTCGTCAGCCGCTCGACGTCGGCCAGACGCACGTAGACCGGGCAGAGCATCTCGTAGGCCCGGACGTAGTTCGAACAGTCGCGAAGCGCATCCTCCAACTCTGCGGCGGCCTCGCGCTGTGCGCTGTCATCCGCGAAGCCCGTCCGGGGGTGGAGGATCGCGTACGCGATGTTCACCTTGATGCCGGCACAGGGACCGACGCGGTGCTGAATCTCGCGGTAGCCGCGGACAGCCTTCTCGAGCTCGCGCTTGCGAGCGCGGGAGTTGGCCGCAGCCAGGCCGGCGAAGCGTGTCGAAGAGAGACGCTCCCCGAAGTACGCGCGCCCGACCTGCCACGCGGCGAACGGCAGCCCGACTAGGCCGAGCAGGTTGAGGCCCAGCCACCTCCAGGACTCTTCGCGCATGCACGCGCGGCAGAGTCGGACGCGCTCGAACCAGTAGCCGTAGATCACGACGAGGTAGTAGGCGGCGAAGAACGTGCAGTCCGTCGGCCGCGCGTAGAGCGTGCAACGACCGCAGGGGCGGAGGTGTCTGTCCTCCTCGTGCGGATCGCGCCCAGCCGTCACGACGGTGTCGCAGTAGGGACAGTAGACCTGCGCCGATCGAGCCAGACCGACCACGGGAATCGTCGCGAGGCAATACGGGCACGACTCGGTGCGAACCCCGTCCTCGTGGCCCTCCGCCGAGAACTCACGACGTCGCGCATCCGCCCATGCGGCGGACGCGGCGACGTTCACCGCCTGCCGCACGGCCGCGCCGCGCGCACCACGAAACCAGACGAGCAGATCGCCGACGCTCCCCTCCGCGTCCACGACCGAGAGGAGCGTGTTGCCGAGGTGCTCCTGCGCGCGGAGGATGCTCGACACGGGGATGGCGACGTCAGCGAGCATGAGCGTCTCGCCGTCGAACCATCCGCGTTTGACGAGGAAGCTGGTGACGCGTCCCTCGTCGTCGATCCACTTGAACTGGAAGTCGGTTCGATCCACGCGCGTCTCCGACGCGCATCGTACACCGCCGCATCGCGGTACCGAGTGCGGACAGATTCCGCAGGACCAGGGCAACTAGGTCGGGGTGCCACCACCTCAGGGGCCGTTGTGACCTCGGTTACGCACGTCGCGCCTAGCTGGCCCACGTGATGGACACCGTCGCTCTGGGGCGGCGATAGTCGGCCTGGGAGGACGTCATGCTCACGCGTTCAACGACTCTCTTCGCCGCCGCCGGCATCGCTCTCTTCGCCGCGGTCGCCGCACTCGCCGTGTCGCGTGGCATCGCACGCGCCGCCGGCGATGCGCCCGACGTCGTCCGTTACGAGATCGACGTCTCCGTACGCCCTGACGGCCTGCGCGAACGCGTCGCGGTCCACCTGTCGCCCGCAAGTGTCCCGCGCAAGCTCGAGTTGCGCCTCGCGGCGGCGATGCGGGTGACCGCTGTCGAGTCGTCGGGACGCCCGCTCCCGTTCGACCAACCCAGCAACGGCTCGCACGTGATCGTCGACACGAAGGACGTCGATGGGCCGCAGGACGTCCCGATCGTGGTGACGCTCACGGTGGAAGGCCGACCGCTCGTTCGCTTCCCGAAAGAGCGCGGTGGCTTCGTGCGGACGAGTGTCGGGGAGAAGAGCGCGTACATCCGCAGCCAGTACCCGTGGTACCCGCGGCGTGCCGACGATCCGGCGACGTTCCGCGTGACGGCCGACGTCCCAGAGGCGTGGCGCGTGCGAACCGCGGGTCACGGAGAGCGTGGCGACGCCGACGAGGGTCGCGTGCAGTGGCGCTATGCCTCCGACGCGCCCACGCGCGAGATCGGACTTGTCGCGGGTCCGTACACGATGGTCGAGCGGGAGGCCGGCAACGAATTCGTGCTCGACGCTCTCGTGTTCCCCGGTCACGAAGACGCCGCGCAACATCTGCTCGGCGTCGCCGCGCGCGCCTTCGAGCACTACGCGGGGCGCTTCGGTGTCGTGACGCATCGCCGCTTCTCGCTCGTGGAGATGCCGGACGCATTCGGCAGGGGGAGTGGGTACGGGGAAGACGGCTACGTCCTGATCGGCAGCGGCGCGTTCGATGCGGCGGGCGATGCACCGTGGGCGGACTCGCTCGTCGCGCACGAGGTCGCCCACACGTGGTGGGGACGCGAGGTCGCGTTCTCGAACTTCGTGAGCGAGTCGCTCGCGAGCTACGCGACGCTCGGGTTCGTGGCGGCGGACCTCGGCGAGGACGTGGCGCGGCTCGAGCGTCGCAAGGCGGTGGAGGCGGTCGTCGAAGCGACGGCGGCGGATCAGGAGATCGCGCTGACGGACATCAACGGCTTCGGCGGCGGCATGGACCCTCGCACCTATCGAGTGCATGCGTACGAGAAGGGGATGATGATCCTCTCGATGCTCGAGGACTCGATCGGAAGGGAGGCCCTCGATGCCGAGCTCGCGAAGCTCATCGACGAGCGGCGCGGCGAGCTGATCGACTACGCCGTGGTGCGCGACGCGCTTGCCCGTTCTGGGAAGGAAGCGAAGGCGCTCCTCGCCCGCTGGGAGCAGCCGGGCATCCCCGAGTTAACGCTCGACCACGCGGTGAAGGAGGGGCGGCGCAAGGCGACTCTGACCGGCACGCTCGGCCAGCGCTCCTTGAACGAGCCGGGCTCCTCGAACAAGCAGCGCTCCTCGAAGAAGACGGGACCGCTGCAGGTCACCGTGGTCGCGATCTGCGGCGAGGAGATGGTTTCCACCGTGGTGGACCTGAAGGGCAAGTCGGCGCGGTTCAAGCTGGACGTCCCGGCCGCCCCGGACAGCGTCGTCGTCGATCCGGACTATCGCATTCTCGCGCAGCGTCCGCGCTCCGGCTCGCTGGACCCGGACGCCGTCATCAAGGAGGCATTCGGCGTCGTCAACTCACCCGGCGCGTCGGATCGCGCGACGTGCGAGAAGACGATCGCCCAACTCCGTGCGCTCCTGCGCAGCGGCGCCGGGAAGCACGAGGGCCTGTGCCACACCGGGATCGGTCGCTGTCTGTTCCGGCTCGACCGCCTCGACGAGGCGCAGGTCGCGTTCGCGTCGGCGCTCCGTCTGGGCGCCGGCGGTCCGTTCCACGTCGCGTGGATCCACCTGCGACTCGGCTGCATCGCCGACGTGCAGGGCGACCGCGACGCAGCGCTCGAGCACTACCGCAAGGCGAGCGGGCGCCGCGCGAGCAAGAGCACGGCCGCAATGGCGTCGCGGTTCCTCGAGCGACGCTACCGCGGCTACAAGAAGGACGGCTAGAGCGCGGAACCCCGGCGACTCGGTTTCCGAGTTCCAGGCGCGCCCCCCGCGCGATGCGGCGTAGAGCGAGAACGGCTACGATGTCCCCGGGACGTAGCCCGGGATGCTCCGGGCGTTGTCTCGGAGAGGGCTGCCCATGCGTTGCTCAAGTCGATCGCAGCGGTTGCGGGCGGGACGCGTCGCGCCGGCCGCTCTGAGTGCCTTGGTCATCGGCGCGCTCTTCCTCGGCGGGCTCGTGAGTGGCGTGCGTCCGGCGTCCGCGGCGAAGACGCGCACCTACCGCCTGACGAACATCACACAGGACTTCGTCACGATCCGGTGGACCCTGCAATGCGCACCGAAGGGCACGCTCGATCTTGCCGAGGTGTCGCTGTCCGAGGCGGGCATGCGCCAGCTCGCGGACTGCATCGCAGAGGTCGAGGTCGCGGCCCCCTTCCAGTTGAAGAGCCGCTCGCGGGCGCGGCGGTCGCGCGCCGGCATCACCGTGATCAGCGACAAGATCAAGACCGTCTCGCGGCTCACCGCCGAACAGGTGGCGAAGATCAAGGCGATCGTCGAGGACCCGGCGCTCCAGGCGCCGCGCGTGCGCACGGTGCGCACGGGACCGTCGCGGCTGATCTCCAAGAGCGTCGGCGGGGAACTGGAGGAACTCGTGGTCACCAACCTGACACCAGGTCTGAACACGCGGATCGAGAGGGACGGCGATCTGTTCTCCGACAACGTGGAACTGTTCGAGGAGGACTTCGCGCAGCGGACCGGCACGCAGATCGCCGACTCGCTGCACATCGACGAGAGCGGGCTGGTCCAGGACGCCGAACTGCGGGTCGCGCCGCTGACGGCCGCGGACGTGGCCCAGATCACGCAAATCCTCGAGGGCGCGGGGCGGTTCATCGTGCCGGACGTGTTCAGCACGCCGTTCGTCCAACTCGGGCAGATCGACATCCCGGGGGCAGAGGGTGTGCAACTGATCGACACCGGCCAGGTGCGCGTGGATCCGCTCGCGCCGTTCGATCCGCAGGAGGCCGATGGGGCGCTCGGCGTGTCGGGCTCCGATCCGCTGATCGCCGGAGATACCGACGTGGATCGCGACGGGTCCACAAGTCGCCCCGATGTCGTGAGACTGCTCTACCTGCTGCGGGGCTTCGATCCCACCGGTGTGAGCGGTGTGGGACTGCAGGTCGGCGTCACCACCAGCACCGGCGACTTCGTGGTGCCGGTGCCGGACGATCGCGTGGCCGTCAAGTCGTCGCGACCGTTCGGTCGTCGCCCGCTGCGCATCAGCGTCCGCGGCCGTGCGCCGCTCCCGGTTCACGCGGTCGTCGGGGGCCCCGGTGGTGGGTTCGGCGGCGGCGGTGAGGTGGGCGGCGGCGGGCCGATCGGTGGGCCGGGGGACACCGTCGAACCGGTTGGAACGTACCGGCTCAAGCGGCTGGAGATCGGGGCGAGCGGCTGGACCGTGTTCCAGCCGTCCGACCCGTAGACGGCGACCGTGACGGGCAGATCCGCAGAGCGAGTTGCAGAGCCAGAGGTTGCGGTCGCTCCGCCGCGCGTGGTTCATCTCGTGTTGGCACTCGGCGTCGCCGTCGCGCTGGCCGGCGCCGGCGCCTGGCTGCATGCCGGGAATGACGGGCGCGGCCTGGCTGAGGAGGACGTGCTCGCCGAGGCCGTCGCGTCCGCGGAGGCCGAGGCGCTCGCACCGTTCGCCGACGCCATGGACGCGGTCGCGGCGGAGTGGGCCGCGCACGGTGAGGAGAGTGCGGCCGTGCGCAAGGCCGTCGCTCGCGCGGGCATCGCAGTCGTACGAGCGCGCGGCCTGATCGAGCACCAGGTCGACGGCATGCTGACCCGGAAGCGCTGGACCACCGGCTCGGGCACGCTGCTCGCGGACGGGCGGCTCCTGCTCATCGCTGCGCATCAAGCGCGTTCGCGCGCACGCGGAGTCGGCCACGCGCAGCTCGTCGAGTTCATCACGCACGACAGACACGTGCTGCACGCGTCGTTGATCGAATTCGCGGATGACGGGCGCGTGCACATCCGATCCGAGGACGGTTCCGAGCGCACCGAGATGCGCGATTGGGCCCTGTACCGCGTCCACAACCCGTTCGAGGTCGAGCTCTACGCGCTTCCGATCTCGCCGCACGTCTACGGCGAACTCGTCGCGGCCCTCGGCTATCCGCAGGCCCTGCCACGCGATGTCCAGGCGGGCTTGGAGCCGGTCACGGCCCGGGTGGTCGTGGCCTCCCCCACCGCTCCCAACGGGCAGTGGCCGGCCGCGCTGCCGCTCGTGGCCGTGGCGCGGCGCGAGTCGTCGGACCGCCGGCCAGAGTTCGTTGTCACGCCGCCGAACCTCCACGGCATCAGCGGAGGGCCCGTCGTCGATCGTTCCGGCCGCGTGGTCGGCATCTCACGCGGGTACGAGTTCACGTGGGACGCCGACGCAGACGGCCGACGCGTCGAGGGTCCGCCGCGGGAGCGGCTGTTCGAGGTCACGTGGACCTCGTGCTTCCAAGCCGCCGTCGAGCGGGCTGCCGCGAAGCGCACGAGCGAGGCGGAGCAGCTGATCGACCGGATCGTCGCCGTGGCAAAGGGCCTGCACGACCCCCGCGATGCGCCAGAGCGCTTCCACTTGTCTGCCGCAGAGTGCGCCGCCCTGGGTCTCCCCGCGGCCACCGCGTGGGAAGACGCCTTCGCCGCGACCGAGCGGTCCGTGAAGAAGAGCCCCGGAGACGACGTGCAAGTGACGAGGATCTGGACTCTCTCGCACTTCCAGGGCAAGCGATGGATGGACGAGCACCTCCCGCGTCTCATCGAGCTCGGGCCGGACGCGCTGGCGGAGTTCCGGCGCTCCGTCGACGCCGAACTCGGGCCCGAATGGCCATTCGCTCACTTCGCCCGCGGGGAGCTCTTCGATGCCTGCGAGGAGCACGGCGTGAGCGTCGGCGCCCGCACGCTTCGCGCACTCGTCGAGTCGCCGCACCCGAAGCTTCGAGAGAAGGGCGTCGGGTACCTCGCGACGATCGCGCACGACGTCGACGGCGCGCTCCGGCTCGCGGAGGACCTCGAAGCGAACGACGAGGACGACGACGTCCGCGCCGCGGCGCGGTCGAGCGCGCGCGATCTCCGCGGCGCGATCCACCAGCGGGACAAGGCCCCGCTCCGATCCCACGACTAGCAGGGTCTCCGGACTGAGAGGTCTCCGCCGCCAAGGACCGAGCATGTCGAAACGCCGCCGCTTCTGGGCCGAGTGCGCCTCCTGGCTACTCGCCGTTCTCGGGGCCATCGTTGGCGCGTTGGGGTTCTGTCTGTTCCTGTTCCTTCACGTGGGAGAGAACCTGGGCCGAGTGTCGGGGGGCGCGTCGCATGACGCACTGACCGTCCTGACCGGTGTCAGTCTCTCTCTGCTGGTGACCAGCGCGGTCCTTCGCATCCTGGCGAATCGCGGATCGGGCGAGTGACCGAACGTGAACGGTCGGACACCGTCAATCCCCCCACCAACCGGGCGTCCCCGGAGGCGTCCGTGGCGCTGTTCGCCAGCCGGTCGCGGTCCGTCGCGTGGTGGGCGATACTGGCGACCGTGACATCACGCATCCGGTCCGTCGTTCTCGCGATCGTCGTCGCTGTCGCGACGGCCTGCGGCGAGCCGATTGAGCGTCCGATCCCCGCAGAGACGAGGAGCGCGCATCCAGCCGCCACGTCGGGGCGGGTGCGCTCGCCACGGGCCGCGGACGCGGGGAGCACCGCGGTCGTCTCGGCCGCGGATCGAGACGACGTCGTGCGACTCCTGCGCGATCACGGCAACGCTGACGCCGCGCGCGAGCTCGTGGCGCGAGGTCCGGAGATCATGCCGCTTCTCGCGGAGTCGCTCGTCGGAGAGGATGCGGCTGCGCACGAGGGCGCACTCCGCATCTCGCAGCTCCTGCCGGACGCGTCGCTCGCACACTTCGTTCCGCTGCTCGGCGGAGACGACGCGCCGCGGCGCGCGGCAGCGTCTGCCGTCGTCGCCGGCCTCGTCAGCTGGTGGGCGGTCACGGACGATGCTCCAGCGATCGTCGACGCCATTGCGGCGGGACTCGCCGGCGCCGACGCCCCGGAACTCGCGTACCGGCTTCGTGCCATCGGCTCGTCCGGCGCCCACGCACCGCGCACCTTCCAGGCGGTGCAGGGGCTGATTCCCGACTCCGACGACGCGGTCCTCCGCGCAGCTGCGGAGGCTCTCGCGGCGATGGGTCCTGCAGCAACGTCTGCATCCGCTGCGTTGTGGCGTCGACGCCTCCGTCCGTTCGAGAAGAACACAACGGAAGACGACGTTCGGCACGCCCTGTGGCAGATCGGACCGGACCACGCGTGCGTCGAGCTGCTGATCGCCGCGGCGCGCGACCCGCAGTCCCCTCTCCGCTCCGACGCCATCCGTCTGCTCGCGCAGGGGGGAGCATCGCCGCGCGTCGCATCCGTGCTGGAGAGCCTGCTCCGGGACGCCGACGAGGACGTCGTACGCAGCGCCCAAGGCGCGCTCCAGGACCTGCCGGGGAGTGAGGAGATCTCACTGGCGGCAGCGCTCGCGACAGGCGACGGGCGCGACGCGAGCCCCATCGCGAGACGCCCCGAGGCGGCGCCACATGTCATCGCTGCCGCCCGGCGTGGCCCGGCGACGACGCGCGCCGCTGCGGTGTGGGCGCTGGCCGACGTGCCCGCGGAGTTCTACGACGAGGCGACGGCCGCTGCCCGCGAAGCGCTCGACGCAGACGATGTCGCCGTCCGGGTCGCGGCGGTTCGCTACCTGTGGCGCCGTGAGCCGTCGCCACCCGACGAGGACAAGTGGATCGAACGCGCCCTGCGGGATGAAGCGCCCGAGGTTCGTCAGTCAGCGATCTGGCGTCTTGGCAAGCGCGAGAAGGGCACGCAGAACGCTTCGGTCGCAGAGATGGTTGCACCGTTCCTCGCCGACGCGTCGAACCACGTGCGCTTCTGGGCGGGCAACGCGCTTCAAGAGATCGGAACGGCACCCGCGTCCGCTGCGCCGCTGATCGCCACCAACCTCCGGTCGTCTGAGCGACTCGTGCGACTAGGGGCGATCCGGGCGGCGACCGTACTGGGCGAGCACGCGCGCCCCCTCGCGCCGTCCCTCGTCGAGTTTGCGCGCGCATCGGAGTTCATCGGTCTGGCGTTGGAGGCCGTGGCGGCGAGCGGCGCGGACGTCGACGAGGTCCGCGAGGGGCTGCGAGAGATCGCCGGACAGTCGCGGTACGGCCTGGTCGGAGTACTGCGAGCGTTCGGTCCCAGAGTCGCCTTCCTCGAACCGGATGCGCGAGGCACTCTGCTTCGGGATCCGAACCGCGCGAACCGCGACCTGCTCATCGCACTGGTGGGAGCCACCGCGGATCCCGCGTCGCTGTACGACTGGCTGCGGGAACATGCAGGTCGTTTCGACCGCGGCGACGTCGATCGCGCGATGCGCACGCTGGGTCCGGTCGCAATGGAGGGGATGGTTCGCTCCGCGGTGCGAGGTGGTCGCGAGCGTCATCTCATTCGCAAGCGAGTGCGCGAGCTGGGCGAGCTGGCTCTCGAGCCGCTGCTCACCGTGGCGCGATCCGAGGATCCGGCGCTCGCCGCTGCGGCGCTCCATCTACTCGCCGACACCAGCCCGCGACGTGCCGCAGCGGAGTTCGCGGCGCACCTGCGGGCAGTGGATCCAGATGTGCGGGCTGCGGCGGCACGTGGCATCGCCGAGGCCGTTCGCCAGGGCCGCGACGCTGGGTCGACGCGCGCCGTCCTGGTGGCGCTACTCGCCGACGAACCCGTCGTCCGTGCCGCCGCGTTGCACGCGCTCGCCGCCGGAGGAGTGATCCCTGAGGAGGCGCTAGCGCTGGTTCGTGCGGCGCTCCGCGACGCCGACGCGCGAGTCCGCATCGCCGCCGCTGAGGCGCTGCACCGCGCCACGAGCGAGACCGAGGAGCCGCTGCGCGTCCTCCGGGCAGAGCTCGACGTGACGCATCCGTCCTGGGGCTGGTTCGGAGGCGGGGGGACGCCCGCGCGAACGGAGGACGAGTACTCCGACGAGGCGCAGCTGTGGGCGGCCACGGCGCGCGTCATCGGTCGGATCGGTCCGCCCGCCGCCCCGCTCGCACGTTCCCTGGTGTGGGCGGCCCTCCGTCACGGTGAGCCACGTATGCAGCGCATCCTCGTCGAAGCCGTCCACGCGCTCGGCCCCGAGGTCAGCGACGCGGTGCCACTCCTACGGAGGCTCGCCACCACGCGGAACGGCTGGCTGGGGTTCCACGAGACCGTGAGCGAGTTGGACGAGGCCCTCGCCGCCTGCCTGCGGGCGCTCGGCGAGGAACCGCCGGAGCCCCCCGGAGGCTTCTGACACGCGCGACCCCGCGGAGCCGACGCCGCCGTCAGCGCTTCGACGGCGGCGGCGCGTCGACCAGTTCGACGGAGATCGCCTCGAGCAGCGCGCTGTCCGACGTGACCCAGTGGTCGAGATCGCCGCCGCCGGCGTCAAACCGGCTCCCCGCGCCGACCGCGACATCGACGGTGGTCAGCAGGTCGTCCGCGCCGCCCGTCTCCACCAGCAGCCGCCCGAAGGATCCGCCGAGGAGGCGTAGCTCGTCGCTGCCGTCCCCGAAGATGAGCTCCGCGAAGCCGTCGACGGTGACCACGTCGAGTGAGACGAAGCGGTCGAGGGCGGGCGCGGCGAGGAGGAGGTTGCCCTCGATCCGTGTGTCGTCCGCTCGCAGATCGATGCGCCCGCTCAACAGCACATCACCTCGGACGATGGTCGCTTCCTCCAGGGTCACGTTGACCTCGTTGAGCGGGATGATCGCGTCGAGCGCACCCAGATCGCAGTCAATGATCGTGTACCCGGCCGTCTCAGTCTCGAGCGTCTGACCCCGTTGCCGAAACTTCAGGGTGCGCCCCACCGTCATGCCCAGCAGCGACGTGTTCGGCGCGTGCGAACTGTGCAGCACGCGCAGGTTCCTGCCGACGGTGCAGTCGCGCATCTCCAGGAACGCCTGAAAGCGCGTCCCCGCGCGATAGTCGTTGATCGTCAGGTTGCGCCGAACGGTCAGGTCCTCGATCCGGATGCGACTGGACGTGCGCCCACCCTTGACGACGACGTTGCGCGGACGCGCGCGAGCGACGCCCTCGTCCGGCGGCTCGATCGCGATCCCGGCGAACGACGACTTGCCGAACTGGAAGAGCCATGTCCCGGTGGGGTTGCGGACGAAGATCGAGCTCTCGCCGCCGTTCAGCGTGGAGAGCGAACCGGGCGTCACGCGCACGCCGCCCGCGACGGGACGAACGCGAACACTGACGTCCTTCCCCCGCGCTCCGATCAGCGTGATGTTCGAGCCGCGGACGATGAGCCGCACGTCGCGCGTGATCTTCGCGGCGGCGTCGCCCGTGATGCCCGGGAGCACGAGCAGACCGGCCGCCAGCACAGCGACTCGACTCCAGCTTCGTCCACGCATCACGACTCCCCTCGACTCCGGCACCTGCGAACGCGGCCGGCTCTCGGTCAGAGTCTAGCCGACCTCGGTGGCGAGCGGCCCGACGCGGAGTCGTCCGGACCATCGCCGTGCTCGGTACTCTCCGGCATGGGGTAGGCGGCATCGGTGCATGCCTGGACCGGTGGCTCCCAGCACAGCTCTCCCTGTCCGGAGCCCGCGACACGCGGCGCTCCCAACCCACCGGTTTTGGCCTGGTCCGATGCGTCGCGCAGCTACCTACCGAGGAACGGGTCGTGTGCGAGCGTCGCACACCACTGCAGCAGCAGCAGAATCACGACACAGGCGAGAACCCCCGCGAGTTGGGATCGGCCGACGCACCGTTGGAGTTTCCAGGCCGCCCGACCATCTGCCGCGAGCGCGGCGAGAAACAGCGTGTTCACGATGGAAACGCCGACGAGAGCCGGGCTCGATAGCAGGCCCGAGATGGGTCCCTCTGCGGCTCGCTCGCCTGTTCCCGCCGCCGTGAACTTGGCCGTGACGAGAATGCCGTGGAACCAGAGGGCGCACGAGCAGATCCACGGGATGGCGAGCGACACCGAGGGGCGCATCACGAACCCGGGAACCACACGGTCTTCGGCGCGCCGCCGTCTGGCCATCGAAGCACCTCTCCCGATTTCTGACCTGCACGAACGAGCAAGTTACTGAGACGTCGGCGTCGAACGCGACGTCAGCGCGGTGACACCGGCGTCACGAGAACTTCGACCTCCGTGTCCCGGTCCTCGAACACGTTGAACGCGTCGATCTCGATCGGCTCGTATCCCACGAGTTCGACCCTCGCGCAGTAGCGTCCGGCGCGGTCGAGGCCGACCGCGTACTCCGTCCGGTGCTGTGACGACCAGCCGCGACCGCGGACGTACGTCGTCCCACTCGGCTCGGTGAAGCGCACCATGCCCTCCTTGATGCCCACCGGAGTGCGGTCGGTCGCGAGCAGGAAGCGGAAGCGGACGTGGAGACCGCGCGGAAGGCTGACGCGGAGCTCGGCCTCATTCGCCCGGATGCCATGCACGCAAACGGTCCGGCCCAGCCCCTTGCCGTACGGCGTCTTGGCTTGCAGCTCCAGATCCTCATCAGGCAGACCGACCAGAACGAACCGGCCCCGCTTGTCCGTGCGCGTCTGCCGGTTCCAGTTGGCCTGGCTCTCCGGCTCCACGAGGATGCCGCCGTCGACGATCGGCTTCCCCGCGGCGTCCACGAACCTGCCGCGCAGCGTGCGTCCCGGCTGCAAGACGATGTCACCGACATCCACGTCGACCGGGCCCTCTAGGCCGTCGATCACGCGCGGAGCAAGCTTCGGTGAGACCAGCAGGAGACGATCACCGGAGGCCATCACACCGTCGATGACGAAGCGCCCCTCGGCATCGGACTCGCCTCCGCGTGTCTCCCACGAGTACGCCTGCGCGCCCACGACCGGCTTGCCCGACGTGTCCATGCAGCGCCCGGTCACCCGAAAGCCTGCGTCGAGTCGAACGATGATCGGCGCGTCGAAGTCGTGCCCCAGCTCGAGCGACTCGACGTCGCGCACGAACCCGCGCGCGGCCGTTGCCATCCACGGACCGCGCTCGCCGTCGGGCGGGGGCAGCGGGTGCGAACGGAACGTCCCATCGTCTGCCGTCGTCACGTCCCACGCGGTTGCCAGGTCGATCCCGGAGCCTGCGACGCTCCAGCGGAGAGTGCACGTCGCCCCACCGATCGGCTCTCCCGCCTGCGTTTCGACTCGTCCGTGGACGGTCACCGCCGGGCCGAGCCGGACCACGAGTGCGTCGGTGGCACTTCGGCCAGCGCGGGACCGGCTCGACACGAGCGCCGCCGTGCCGTCCGCGGACCCGTCCCCCAACCAGGCGCGAACCAGTCTCGGCGAGAGGAGTTCGACGCGTGCCCGACCCTCCGCGTCGGTGATGGCGGCGTCGCTTCCGTGCTCCTTGTCCCACGACGTAACGACCACGTGGGCGTCGACCGCGGGCTTGCCGTCGGGGCGGAGCACTCGGACGTGCACGGTCCTCGGCCTCTCGGGGTCGACGTCCGACGTGGAGGCGCGACTCTCCGCCGCGAGAAGCATCCCTCCGATCCCGAGCAGTGCCAGCGCAGCAGCACGTCGAGCGACGGATCCCAGTCTCATCCCGACCTCCTCGGAGACCAGCCTACACGCGATCCGGACGCGTTCGGAGACCGGCGAAGTTCTTCACCGCGTGAGGGAACTCACCGGTCTCCGTACTCTGGCGCATCGCGGCCCGCGGTGACCATCCGCGCTAGGATCCGGGAGGGAGGACCGCGTCATGGGGCAGCGTCGCCGCCGAATTCGCTCCGCGTTCGTACTCGCGATTCAGCTGTCGTCGCTGGTCGCTCTCACACTCTGGACGGTCGCCGCACCGGCTAGCGCGATCGGGCCCGACGCTCCACTCCTCCCCGCCACCACGTTCCAGTCGCAGGTCCGCCTGCGCGTCGCGGCCATCCTCCCCGCGTCGCCGTTCGGCTTCACCGACAAGAGCCTGGTCGGCGAGGTGATCCACCTGGGGTTCACACCGGCTCCCGAGCCGCTCGCGATCCCAGCGTGTACGACGTGGTTCGTCGCGCCGGCGAACCCCGACATCGACAACGCGGGACTCGCGCGGGTGGTGAAGGAGGTCGTCGCGAAGTCGGTGCCGGGGCTCTCCCTGCGCGACTGCCAGCAGATCACAGACAAGGGCGCCGTCGCGTTCAAGTCACTCGGCGAATTGGACTACCTGGACCTGAGCGGCACGCGCCTCTCGGACAAGGGGTTTCGGCGGCTGACGGCTGCGAGTTCGCTCCGGACGCTCCTCCTGGAACGCACGGAGATCAAGGCGTTCGGGCCGCTCGTGAAGAAGCTCCGCAAGTTGGAGACGTTGGACGTCTCGCAGTGCGTTCTGGTGACCGACGTGGAGACCGGCGTCATCGCCAAGTTCAGCGGCCTGCGCCGACTCCGAATGGAGTCCCTCATCTGGCTCACGGACCGCGGGCTGGAGCACCTCGAGAAGGCGAAGCGCCTGGAGTGGCTCGACGTCAGCGGGAACCAGCGGCTCACGGACGAATCGCTCCAGAGCATCGGCAAGATGAAGAGCCTGCGCGGGGTGCGCACGAACGGTTCCGCCTACACCGCCGAGGGCTTCGCGGGTGTGCATCCAAAGTGTAGGTGCTCACGCGGCCTTCCGGGCCCGTCGTGCAGCCCGCCGGTGGAAGCCATCGAGCGTGCCGTTGAGGCGCGCGATGCGCAGTTCCAGCACATCCGAGAAGCCCTTCGTCTTCCACCGCATCCCGGCCCGCTTGAAGCGCGCCTGCACGAGGTGCTTGCAGGCGCCTTCCACGGATCCCGACCCGATCGCGAAGCCCGAGAGCCAGGCGTCCTCGTAGAGGATGCGTGGGGAGTTGTTCTCGACGTAGCGCAGCAGATCGTCGAGCGCCTGCTGCTGCGTGGCGCCACGAGCGCGCATGCGGCGTAGTCCACCGAGCACGTCGCCCACGCGGTCTTCGAGCAAGGCGCCCATCTTCGCGCGCACCCAGCGCGCAGCTCGCGCCTTGTCCGCGAAGCGCGCCCGGGCGAAGGCGTGGAAGTGCTCGGCGAGATGCCACCAGTCGAGCACCTGGTGGGCGGCGGGGAA
>JAJFFG010000110.1 GCA_021776825.1 Planctomycetota bacterium | reverse complement strand
CGACTTCCTGCGTCGGTTGCTCCGCCGCATCGCCAGGACGCTTGAGCGCCCCCGTCCCGGACGATCGGCGCCGCGGCGGTCCTACCTACCACGGCCCAAGTGGACGCCCGCTGGGCGGCGAGGTAGAGGTTGATGGCATTGCCTGGCTACCCGGGGAGCCCGAGACGAACTGGCGCGTCTGACCCGCCGATCTGAGCCAGGTACGGTATGGCGTGAACGCTATCACGCGCCGCATCTGAGCATGGGCGCTCGATCGCTTCCTCGACAGCGCGCCGGAACCTGGTGGCGTCAGCCTCGCCGATGACGATGCCGAGCACGACCAGTACGGTTCATGCACCAATGCCCTGGCCAGAGCGCAACCCGCCGGAGCAGAAGGACTGAGGGGAGCAAGAGCGTGCCGCTGCTCCCGGGGCAGCTACTTGCGAAGCACCAGTTCGAGTGTCGCCTCGCTCAACGTCCCCGAGGCGCTACGGGAGCCGAACGTCGCCGTGACCGCCACGGCTACCGCTGGCAAGTTCACGAGGTTGAACGTGCCACGCGCATCCGTCAGGAGGTCGAGGTCTTGCGTCCCGTCGACGAGGTGAACGTATGCTTCGCGCCAGGGCAGCATCACGGAGAGCCGCACGCGCGGAACGGGCCGGCCATGCTCGTCTCGAACGACCACACTGGCGTCGCGCCCGGGCTGCTCCGTGATGGAGATGATCTGGCTGGCGCCCGCGGAGAGATCGACGTCCACGGCCGTCGCCACGAGACCGGGCTCCCGCAATGCGACGGTGTAGTGGCCGGGCGGGAGGTTTCGGAACACGACGGCTCCCGTCTCATCCGCGCGCTCGCGACGGGAGAGCGGTCCTGAGAGTTGCAGCAAGGCGCCCGCGGCGGGTAGGCCATTGCTCTGGAACGCAGAGACGCGCAGCTCGGCACGACCCAGCGTCGCCGTGCTCCGCTCGGACCGACTCGTGAACGAAACGCCGCCGCCATGGCTGATCCCGATAGCCGCGTTCGGTTCCTCGGGGAGGTCCACTGCGAGGTCGAGCCCCTCCCAGTCGTTCCCCAGCGTCACGGGCGTCGCACTTCCGGCGCGACCATGGGCATCGGACGCGGTGACGAGGAGCGTCTCGCCGCGCAGGAATGGCACGCCGCGCACGGTTGCCTCGCCGCGGTGGTCGGCCGTCGCGCGAGGCAGCGGGTGTGTGACGCCGCTGAGGAGCGTCGTGATCGATGCGCGTGGCGCCGCCTTGCCGTCCGCACGGCGTACGCTCACCCGCAGCTGGAGCTCCCGCGGAATGGGCACCGTGGCGCGTACGCGGTCCGCGAAGCGGCTGACACGACCCTTGCGGCGCAGGCTGGCATTTCCCGGATGCACGTAGCCCTCTGGCGCGTCGAGACCGATCGCAAAGTCCGCCAGACCTCCGCGACGAAGCGGGGCGGAGGAGAGCCACACGAACTCCCGCCGGGCCCCGGCCGCGTCGCCGAACAGGATCGGCGAGTGCGGGGTCACGGCGAGGGGGTAGCCGCTCTCCTGGTCGACGAAGACGATCTCGAGCGGTAGCAGATCGTCGTAGCGGAGTTCCGTGACGTCCTCGGTGAGCGTCAGGGGCTCGAGCTCGAGCGAGGGGAGCCGGATCCTCACCGACTCGGTCGCAAGCGGGACGTCGATGTGCACCTCACCCTGCAGGTCGCTCCACTGCGACTCGGTCGATGCACTGCCGTCCAGGTACAGCGCGACTCCGGGCACGGGTCCATCTCCGGGCCCCAGGATGCGCACGGTCAGACGACGGGAGACTCCGGGCTCGAGGTCGGACGGATCGGCGGCGGATGCCCCGTCAGTCGCGTCGCTGCGGCGCCTTCGTGACGGAGCATCTGCGGTCGCCTCGTCGTGCGCAGTCGATCCGGTGGAGTGCTCTGTCGATGCCGCGTCTGCCGGTCCGGCTTGCGATGGCGTCTCGTCGAACGAGAGGGCGCTCCAGATCGCGAGCGAGAGTGCGATCCCCACCAAGACAGCGACGCTCTTCTTCGTCGTACTCACGATGGCCACCTCCTTGATAGTGCCGGCAGCACCTCCGTCCCCGCTCAGGGTGGCCGGAGAGCGCCCACGCAGTGCTGGAAGCAGGGCCAGAGCCCACTGTCTGCGCTCTCCGCCGTGTTCGTCGTCCATCCGTGCGCGAAGGCGTTCGAGTGCACGACGCACACGAGTGCGCACGGTGCTCACTGGCACGTTCATCCGCGTGGCAACCTCGCGCGGTGGAAGATCCTCGAAGAACCGCAGCAGCAGCGTTGTGCGGTACGGCTCATCGAGTGCGAGCACCATCCGCACGAGACGGGTTTGCTCCTCGGCATCAGCGACGATGTCCACGGGCGCTGGCGCCGCTCCAGGCCGCGGGGAGTCGCCCTCATAGTGTGCCCGGCGCGTGTCCGCTCGGAAGCCACGCCGCACCCAGTTGCGCACGACGGTTCCGAGCCAAGCTCTCGGGCGCGTGCCGACACGAGGGGGGCTCTGCATCGCCGAGAGCCACGTTAGTTGCTCGACGTCGTCAGCGCGGTTCTCGTCGATCACGAGCGAGCGGGCGAGCCGCCGCACCCACTCGCGGTGTGCGAGCAGCTGCTCGAGGTCAACGGCGCGTGGCGCTTCTGACATAGCTGTCTAGACGTGGAATCCCGCTCACTGCCCGATCGCTTCAGCGATGTGGGGTCTTGCACGAAGTTCCAGGCGTGAGGCGCCAAGGTCGAGCGTACACGCGTCGTGGTCCTCCGGCGTCGCAGCGCAAGAGCGGGCACGACCGTGCACGCAGCGAGCAGCGCCGGCCGACGCCGAGAGCGTGGGGGCGACGCCGTACTTCTTTCGCGACGTGGGGCCGGTCTCGACCCTCGCGCAGCACGGAACAGTCAGCTCACCGCGGAACACAGGCGGCAGCGGGATCTCGCGGTCGGAGTCCACTCACGGCTCAAGCTGAACGTGGAGCGTGTTTTCACCGTGCTGGATCTTCGCAGCCATGGTGGCCTCGCCCACGCCGCGGCGTTGGTGCACGAACCCGCAACGGCCGACCTCGCCCCAGAACCGGCGTCGCCTACGGACCGATCGGGAACGACACCGGCCGCGCCATCTCACGCACCCGGTCGAGCACGTTGCACATGCGCAGCACCATCCCGGTGCGCCATACGGTACCACGCCAGTCGCGGTAGGGACACCGGTTACCCGGCGCCCCCCCGCACAGATCCGTGCGTGCGGCACTACCGCACACGGCTCCTACCTCAGGTAATGGCGTAGTGGTCGGACCAGGGTCCTTCCGCTCGCACTCCACGCGGCTTGATCGATGCGTCGGTCCGGCGCTGTGTCCGGGACGCAGCATTCCGCATGGAGTTCCCCTTGGTCGACCGCCTTCCCTCCAGCGACTCCTCTACGGCTCTCACCGCGTCGTTCGCCGCCTTCATCGGTACTACGCAGTCGTCCGACTTCCCGACGACGTGCATGTCGAGGGTTGTGGCTGTTCGCCTTCCCCGACCGGCCCGGTCTGCGCTACGGCAGCGGGCGTCGCCTGGATCTCCCAAGTTCCGGCGAAGAGCGTCTACGCATGCTCCGGGTCTCTGACTGCGCGGGGTCCGACCACGGCTCGCGATGAGCGCCATGGCCGGTGTTGCCTTCTGCAACCGTAACGACATGGGCACCCCGGACTCCTTGATCTCGCAGCTCAATACCGGGCCTACGCTTCCCCCTGTCAACGCTTCACCTGACACCTCACGGTGCCCGGCGCATGACTCGGGGCCGAGGTGGATCGCTAACCCTTCCTCGTAAGGCTCTTTCATCCTCTGTCCTCCACCAGCTTCTTGGCGCACTACGGTACCAGGCCCAATTCGGCGGTCTCGCCGCTACACGTCGTCTCAGGCTCGATCGTGGGCAGCGATCGCTCCTGATCCGATGGACTGCGCAACCGCTGGCCGGCACATCCCTCTGTGCCAACGTCACTGAGATACCGACTGCAGTCGTGATCACTGGGCAGGGCGGTGGAGGAATCAGCGCTGACGCTCCCCGCGCTGTTCGTCAGAGCGTGGCGGCGGCGCGCCAGTCCGGCTGGGCAGGCGTTGGCAGCAGGTCGCGCCGCAGGCGGCTGACGTCGAATGTGGCCGGCTCGTGGGGCAGCGGCTCCGTGAACGTGGGATCGGGCAGCCCGAGGACGGCGCAGGCGCGCTGGTAGAACGCGGCGCGGGTCGGGCTGGGCGGCGTGACTCCGAGGTAGACGGGTTCGGGATCACGGATCGAGAGCGCGCCGAACACGGCCTGTGCGGCGTCGTCGTAGTGGATCAGTGGGAGCGCGCGATTGGGCGGACCGGGGTGCGCGACGCCGTTGCGGCGCAGAGCCCCGATCGGGCCGCGGCCCGGGCGGTGAAGTCCGCCGAAGCGCAGGATCACGCCGGACGACCCGGCCCACTCGCGGAAGTCGGACTCGGCTCGGACCGCAGCCTCGGCGCGCTCGCCGCCGCCCAGCGGGGTGTCTTCGTCGACGCGGCCGGCCGCGGAACCGTAGACCGCCGTCGAACTGATGAGGATCGAGCGGCGCGGCGGCTTCACGACCTCGAGGGTCATCACCGCGGCTCGCTGCTTGAGGCTGCCCGGCAGCGCGAGGACTAGGAGATCGTCGGGCTGAATGAAGTCGGGCGGTAGCTCGCGCGTCGGCTCGACACCGGCTCCCCGGAGATCGTCCTCGCGGGCGGCTCCGCGGAGCACGCCGATCACCTCGCCGCGATGCCCACGTCGCCAGAGCAGCGCGACGCGTCCGCCAAGCTCGCCAGCGCCCCAGATCACCAGTCGCCCCATGGTGTCAGGGTAGCCGACGGAGGGGTCGAGCGCCGCTGAGCCGAGTCCCCGACAGGGAACCCCGACCGTGGATTCGCATCCAACGGGTCGCGAATACAGACGAAACCCGAGATCGGTGATGTTCATCACCGCGCGTGTTCGTTCGCCCCTGATTCCACAAGGCCTCGACGTCGCCGCTGCCGTCCAGCCGGAGCCTCTCGCAGAGCTGTCTCCTCTCGGCCGGAAGAGGGACGCGCGGGAGGGGCGAAGGGTGACACCCGATGATGGAATTCACCGATCTTGGTACTCTAGATGGATGCATAGGAGCATAGACACGTAGGAGCTGCCGATGACACGATGGAACCTCTCCGTCCCCGACCGGACCGATCGGCTGGTCCGAGTCTTCCTCGCACGAGCCGGCATGAAGAAGGGCGATCTCTCGATCTTCGTCGAGGAGGCCGTCCAGGCTGAGGTGCTGCGGCGCTCGGCTCGTCAGCTCCAGGAACGGGACCCGTCGCTCGGCGCCGAGGAAGCGATGGAGCTCGCCGAGAGCGTGGCGGCGATCGAACTCGGCATCGATGACGCGCGTGCTGGTCGCGGCCAACCGATGAAGGAGGCCCTACGCGAGATCGCCATCGAGCTTGGGGTCCAGCTCGATCGATGACCTTCGAGGTCTTCATCACGCCAGCGGCGAAGCGCCGCATCCGAGAACACGCTACTTGGATCGCAACCGAGCAAGCGGGACCCCAGGTCGCCGCGGACTGGTTGGCCCGCATCGACGGCACGATCGACGGCCTCGAGCAGATGCCGCGGCGCTACCCGGTGGCCGCTGAGGACCACTGGTGCGAGGTTGAAGTGCGTCAGATCTCGATCGGACAGTTCGTGCTCTTCTTCACCATCGTCGACGACGCTCACGCGGTCTGGGTCATCCACGCCCGGCACGCGCGCCAACTGACGCGGCCAGAGGACCTTGAGGCCCCATCCGGTTGACAAGCGGCGTTGAGCTGTGGCGGTGGGCCTGAAGGGCACGTCCCGGCCGGAGGCGACTCGTTCCCAGCGGATCACCCGTTCCTGTTCGTGCTCCGCGAGTGGAACTCGGACGCGATCCTGTTCATCGGTCGCGTCG
The DNA here is from genome assembly GCA_021776825.1 of Planctomycetota bacterium. Classification (GTDB taxonomy): domain Bacteria; phylum Planctomycetota; class JAJSAM01; order JAJSAM01; family JAJVHW01; genus JAJFFG01. The sequence continues at coordinate 91,483 of JAJFFG010000110.1, read as the reverse complement.
CCGACCCGTCGTTGAAGTAGCAGCCTGTCGGAGATTCCGCGTCGCCGTGCGAGAGACCGACGGCGCGACAGGCTGCTACATAGGCCCGGCGCCGTGCATCAGAGGGTGGCCGCCGTGGGCGATGATCCCCGCATGAGTGAGAAAGCACGTTGTCCGCGGCGACGCCTCGCCGATCGACGTCAGTCGGGCTTCTTCCACGCGCCGATCGTGACCTCGAGGTCCTGACGCTTGCCCTTGCGCCGGATCGCCAGCGTCAGCTTCGTGCCGGGGGCGTACATGGCCAGCCGCACACGGAGCTGCATCCATGTCCAGATGCGGACGCCGGCAATCTCCAGCACGACGTCTTCGGCGCGCAGCTCCGTGGCCTTCGCGTCCGCGCCGAGCGAATGCAACAGAACACCATGCGGCTCGTCGCAGCCGAGGCGCTTCCGCAGGTCGAGCGGCAGGCCGTGACAGTCGGCGGCCTGCATCTCCAGTCCGCCGCTGCGGAACGTCTTGCGCTCGGCAATCAGTCGACGCGCCATCGTGGTCACGACGTCCATCGGCAGAGCGAAGCACACGCCCGGTCGGGACTGGTCGATCGCGGAGAGGCTGGCGCAGACCAGTCCCACGACCTCGCCCTTCGCGTTCATGAGGGGGCCGCCGGAGTTGCCCTCGTTCACCTGCGCATCGGTCTGGATGTAGTCCTGCAGTGGGAACTTCATCTTGCCGTTCACGTAGAGCGGGCGATGAAGCCCACTGACGACACCGCGCGTGATCGTGCGCGTGAATGCGAAGGGCCGACCGACGGCGAAGACCGTCGACCCGATCTCGAGCGCATCGGGGCTGCCGAAGCGGGGCACCGGCACCTCGTAGTCGGGGACGTGGATCACGCCAACGTCGAGTTCGTTCAGCCAGAGCCACTCGTCCGCCTTGCGCGCCGCACCGTCGGGGCACACCACCGTCAGCGACTTCGCGCCGTCGACCTGGTGCGACGTACAGAGGATCCACCCATCGGAGCGCAGTCCGATGCCGGCGCCATACCCGTCGCGCTTCCAGCGGTAGTTGTCGGCGTCCCACTTGGCGTTCTTCAGAACGTCGAACGTGACCGCGCCGGCCTTCTCGAAGACGGTGACCCCCTGATCTGGCGCGGCCAGCGCCGCCGGGGTCAGGCACAGCACCACGAGCAACGAGATCGCGCGTCCGAGCATCCAGCACCTCCGAGCCATCGGCGTCGGGTCGGCCCCCACCTCGGGGGGCCAGCGACCCGTGACGGCTCAGCGTACTCGCGCTCTTCGAAGGCACGAGCCGATCACCGTCGTCCCTTTCGGCGCGTTCTCGTTGGAGACGGCGCCCACGGCAGCCCAAGCGCATCGCACAGAAACGCCAGCAGCGGCGCCGCAGCCGCGAACGTCGCTGCCGTCTCGACCACGAGGTCGGCGTCGGACACCGCGCGCGCACCCATGAGCCGTTCCAGTGCGAACCGTCGCCGCCGCAGGTCCACCTCGTGCTCGTGATCGCTCGGGAAGCCGCGTGGCACGCGCTGGAGGTCCGGCTTGCCGAGATCGCCGAACAACGTCGCGAGCACGTCGTCGTCGCGAGCCGTCTGCCACACATCCGGTCGCTCGACGATCGCCTCGCGGATGCGTCGCAGGCTGCGCGGGCCGGCGGCGCGCAGTCCCGCCGTCAGCGTGGCACCACGCGGGGTCAGCCGCAGCCAGAACCCGGGCGCCCGACCGGCATCGACGTGACCGTGCGAGAAGCTGAGGAGCACGGTCGGGTGGTACGGCGACTTGTCGTCGGTGAAGCGCGTGTCGCGGTTGGCGCGTCCGAGCGAACCGCCCGTGCGAGCGGCGTCGACCACGAGGTGCGGCGACAGCTCGGCCAGGTGCGGCGCGATCGCTCGCACGAACGCGAGAGCCGGCTCGCGGATGCGGGTCTCGTAGCGCTCGCGGTTCGCGGAGAACCACGCGCGATCGTTGTTCACCGCCAGTTCGCGGAGGAAGCGTCGCGCGTCGGCGCCGAAGCCGGTGAAGTCCGCGCTCCCAGTGTCAGACGTTGTGTCAGGCGGCGTGTCAGCCGCCGAGTCAGTAGCGGTCTCGCTCATCTCGTTCTCCGGGAGGTTCCCCAGAGAAGGACGGACGGGAGGGGCGAAGGTTACATCGCGTGGCGGGGTGAGCTTGCCGGGCCGGGTGAACTCGCGGAGGGCGGATCAGGAGATCCGCCCGTACGGCGCGGGTCGAGAGGCGCCGTAACCCGACGTTCGGCGAACGGGCTCGCGACTAGAAGGGCAGATCGAGACCCTTCGCCACGAAGCGCACCAGCGGTTTCGCGGCCACGAAGCGCTCCGCGACCTGGTCGACGAGGTCCTTCGCCGTCACCGCCTTCTTCGGTAGGTCGGCGAACAGCACGACGTTCTTCAGCTTCAGGTCCTCGACGAGCGGGTGCTCCTTGTCGTAGCCCTTCGGCGGACGCTTCAGCGCGTCCTCGGTGAACAGCCCGCCCCAGGCCGCACGTTGCTTCGCGTCGTCGCGCGCCTTCTTCCAGCCGCTCTGGTTGGCATCCATCGCGGCGCGGATCCGGTTCAGCTCCGGCGTCGGCGGCGTGAACACCCCGGCGCCGAGCCCGATCTCGGTCGCCGTCACGCGGAAGTAGTAGCCGACGCCCGCGGGGCAGCTCTTGTCGTCGTGCAGGAAGCGCATCGAGACGTTCGTGTTGTAGGGGCTCTTGTCCTTCGAGAACCGGACGTCGCGGTTGATCCGCATCATCGAGCCGCCGACCTTCTTGTCGTTCGCGACGAAATGCTTCGAGATCGACGCCAGCCGCGGCGCCATCGCGCGCACGAACGCACGCGCCGGCTCCCGCACGTCGGCCTCGTAGCGGGCCTTGTTCGCCTGGAACCAGTCGCGGCTGTTGTTCGCCTCGAGCTCGGCGAAGAAGCGCTGGAGTCCCTTGCCGAAGCCCGTGAAGTCGCCGTCACCCATCGCCACCTCCATGAGATCCTGAGAACGCCGCTACCGCATGCCGCGTTCCGCTGGCCTGTGCTCACACGGTGCTCACACGGTGCTCACACGGTGCGCGCACAGCGTGAGCACTGTGCCCGCGTCTCGCCCGCGTCTCGCCGCGCGACCGCGAAGCGGGTACGTTGCGCACGACATGTTCACCCGGATCCTCTCGCTCTGCCTCGCCGTCTTCCTGGCACTCCTCATCGCCGTGCCGCCGGTCCATGCCGAGACGGTCACCGAGCTCGACCAGAACGGCAAGATCAAGGCCAAGTACGCGACCGACGATGACGGTCGACGCCACGGCGGCTTCGCCGCGTACTTCCCCAACGGCAAGATCAAGGTGCGCGCTGCGTACAAGCGCGGCAAGCTCCACGGCAACTACCTCGACTACCACGCCAACGGGAAGATCAAGACCACCGTCACCTACAAGAACGGCAAGCGCGACGGCAAGTTCAGCGAGCGTGACGACAGGGGCCGGCCGACGATCGAGACGGTCTATGACAAGGGCAAGATCGACGGCCTCTTCGAGGCGTTCCGCGACGGCGAGCTGCTCTCGAAGTCGCACTGGGAGCGCGGCCGCATCCAGGACGTCGATGGCCTTGCGCCGTACACGAAGAGCAAGGACGACATCCGCGACGCCGTCGAGGATATCTTCAACCAGAAGGACCCCCTCGAGGCGAAGGCCGACGATCCCAAGGCGTTCGAGCGCGGCGAGAGCCTGCGCGTGCTGAAGGTCTATCGCTACATCTGCGACGTGCCGTGGCGCGACCTGGTGCTCGACCAGAAGATGAACGACCACGCGGACGCCGGCTCGGTCCTCTGCGAGACGATCGGCCGGCTCGATCACACGCCGGCGAACCCGGGGATGCCCGAGGACGAGTACAAGTTCGCCTACAAGGGCACGAGCAGTTCGAACCTGTACATGGGCAAGGAGGACCGGGGCATGGTCCACTCCGTGCGCGGGTACATGGACGACTCGGACGCGTCGAACATCGACGTCGTCGGCCACCGCCGCTGGTGCCTGAACCCGCCGCTCATGAAGACCGGCTTCGGCTCGAAGGGCCGCTTCGCCGCGATGTGGTCGATGGACTCGAGCCGCAAGAAGGTGCCGGACTACGAGCACGTCTCGTGGCCGCCGCCGGGGTACGTGCCGGCCTACTACTTCGAGCCGCACTACGCGTGGAACGTCTCGCTCCACCGTCGCAAGTTCAAGGCGCCGGACGCGAGCAAGCTCAAGATCAGCGTCTACGAGGTCGGCAGCGAGTTCGTCCGCTACGGCGCCCCGCTCCCGCTCAACCACATGAACGTCAGCGGGAAGTCGACCGGTATCCCGTACTGCATCATCTTCCGGCCGGAGGGCATCGTGGTGGAGGCCGGGCGGCGCTACTGGGTCGAGATCGCGGGTCTCGAGAAGGACCGCCAGCCCTACACGCTCCGCTACGTGGTCGAGTTCTTCGACCTCTGAGCTCCGTCCCGCAGCGGCCCGCCCCGCCTCCGACGAGCGTTCGATCGGTGTCGTCGAGCCTGGATGAGCCTTCGAGCCGCGATCGGACACGTGAATCCGCGCATGACTGAGTGATAATCTCCTCGGTTCGGGCGCACGCTCTGGGGACGGGCGGCCCGCCCCGTTCCGAGGAGGTCGATCGAGATGGAGCCGTCACGCGCCCGGGACACCCCCAGCTCACCGCTGGCGGACACCGTCGCGTTCCTGTCGACGACGAAGACCCTCGCCGGTCTCCCGACCTCCGTCCTCGAGCACCTCGCTCGTCGCATGGAGGCGCGGCACTTCGCCCCCGGCGAGCCTCTCATGGAGCAGGGCCACGAGGGCAACAGCATGATGGTCATCCGCACCGGCCTGGTGCAGGTGAGCATCCGCGACGCCGAGGGCGTCATGACCGTCCTCGCTCAGCCCGGCGTCGGCTCCGTGATGGGCGAGATGGCACTCCTGACCAAGGAGCCCCGCTCGGCCGACGTGATCGCGCTCGCCGAGGTCGACGCGCTGGTCCTTGCGGGCGACGACTTCTACGCGCTCGTCAAGGAGTACCCCGACCTCGCCGTGGTCCTGACGTACCTCGTCGCCGAGCGCCTCGGGCAGGCTCCGACGGACGGCCTGAAGGACAAGGTGCTCGGCGGGTACCAGCTCAAGCGCCGTCTCGGGCTGGGGGCCACCGCGGTCGTCTACAGCGCCGTGCAGGTCGAGACCGAGATGGTCGTGGCGCTCAAGATGCTGAGCCACCGTCTCGCCTTCGACGAGAGCGCCATCGAGCGCTTCCACCAGGAGCTGGACATCGTCGAGCAGCTCCAGCACCCGAACGTGGCGCGCGTGTACGGCCGCTTCGAGGGCTTCGCGACCTGGTTCATGGCCCTGGAGCACTGTGACGGCGAGGACATCTCGAAGGTGCTGGCGGCCAACGGCCCGATGTTCGAGCACGATGCCCGCGCCGTGGTCGGCCAGACCGCTCGCGCGCTGCGTCACGTGCACGAGAAGGGCATCGTCCACAAGGACATGAAGCCCGCGAACGTGATGATCAATCTCGACGGCACCGTGAAGCTGATGGACTTCGGCATCGCGCTGCCGCCGCCATCCGACACGGACGTCCGGGCCGCGGGAGACGGCCTCTTCTCGGGCACGCCGCGCTACATGGCCCCCGAGCAGTTCCGGATGGTCAAGGGTGACCCGCGCGTCGACATCTACGCGCTCGGCTGCGTCGCGTACGAGTGCCTCACGTGCTTCCCGCCGTTCGTGACGGACAACTTCGCCGAGTTGGTCCAGATGAAGATGAGCGGCAAGGTCGAGCCCATCGAGGAACTCCGACCCGACGTCAGCAAGGAGTTCTGCGACTTCATCAACGCGGCGCTCGCCGTGCAGGTCGACGATCGGCTGGCCGACCTGGATGCGGTCTGCGAGTGGGCGACTCCCGTCGACCCGGCGCTCGTGCAAGTGGCGAAGGACTACGTCGAGTAGTTCGTCGCGTGCGTAGGGTGCGCGACCGGAGGAACGAGGCCATGTCGTTTCGATTCGCTGACGCTCGCGTGCGCGGACTCTCGGGTCTGATCGTCTCGCTGGTGGTCTTGGCCGGTTGCCAGAGCGCCGCGATCCCGGGCTATGCGAAGTGGACAGACGAGCTCGAGGCGCTTGACGTCCCAGGCCGGATGGACCCGCGCGGTCGCGTCGACGCCCCGGGGTTCGACCACTACGTCCAGCCGGGTCGGGACATCTCCCTGACGCCGATCCCGCGTGCGATCGCCGTGCTCGCTCCGTCGGACGGCACACCGGACGCGGCGCCCGAGCACGTGCAGCTCGCCGGACTGACCGACGAGGCGATCCGAGTGCAGAGCACGGACGAGGGAGCCGAGCGGGCAGCCTACGACGCGGCGGTCGCCCGCTTCGGCGCCGGGAACGTCGGCTACCCCGTGCTCGTGGCGCTCCGCTCGCGCCCCCCGGAGGACTGGCCCGCCGCAGTACTCACGCCGGACATCGTCGCGACGTTCACCGAGACCTGGGTGTTCAAGGGAGAGACGGCCGGCCTCCCGGGACGCCTCGATCAGATCCTCGTTCCGCTCGGTCTCCAGGTCGTGGATTCCGATCCCGACAACCCCACGCTGCTCCTGCTGCGCGCCGGCGGGAACGACCCGAACGTTTGGCTCGAAGCGAGTCGCCGGCTCCGCGCGCGGCCGGAGTGCGCCGGCGTCTCGACGCCGGACCTGATCTTCCCGTTGGCCGAGCACTCCCTCGAGCAGGACGAGTCGGAGGGGACCGTGGACCCGCTGCGCCGCCTCCAGTGGCACCTCCGCAACGACGGCACGGCACCGATCAACGAGTGCGACACCCGCCTGCCACTGCCCGCAGCGGGCCTTGCGAACGCCGATGCGCGCGTGCTCGCGGCGTGGGAGATCGTGGACGAGGTGCGTAGCGACGGCGACGAGGAGCGAACGGTGCCGACCATCGCCGTCATCGATCCATCCGGGGTCGAGTGGCAGCACCCCGACCTGATCGATCGGCACCGAGCGTTGACTCTGATCGAACAGCCCGGTCGCTTGCCTCTCACCGACCTCGGTTGGGACTTCCGGCCGCGCATCTATCGGGCGATCTCGGCCGCCGCCGCCGACGACGACGACGACGACGACGACGACAAACGCAACAAGGACGACGATGCCGCGCACGGGACACAGGCAGCGGGCGTAGCTCTCGCCACGCGAGGAAATGTCGGCGTCTGCGGCGTCGCCCCCGACGCGCGCCTCTTGCCGATCCGCATCCGGTCGAGCGGCTATTGGATCGCCCGCGCCATCCGCTTCGCCTCGTTCGGCAAGTTCACGTTCAAGGGCGCCGACGTCCTCAGCATGAGCTTCGGGTTCGAACGCGACGCCCCGACGCCCCAGATCGTGAAGCAGTACATCGCAGCGGCCCTCGATCGCGGACGCGACCGCCGAGGCACGATCGTGGTGTGCTCGCTCTCGAACCTCCAGATCGACAACTTCGCGACCGAGCACCCCGGGATGTGCGCGGTGGAAGGAGTGATGGCGATCGGCCGCTCCACGAACATGGATCTCTGGGGCAAGTCCGGCTTCGGCCTGGGGATGAGCCTGCTCGCCCCAACCGGCGCCGCTCCGAGCACCGACGAGACGGAGTGCGTCGCCGACCGGAACCAGTACAGCGGGACGCTCGAGATCGTGACCACCGACCGGAGCGGGAAGCGCGGGACGAACAACGGCCGACTGCTGCGGCCGAGCTGTACGCAGATCCTGCCCGAGATCACGTGCCACCCCGACTACACGAACCAGTTCCACGGGACGTCGGCGGCGACACCGATCGTCGCGGGCTGTGCTGCGCTTGTCCTCATGGTGAACCCGGAGCTCAGCGGCCGGCAGGTGCGCGCGATCCTCGAGGAGACCGCACGGCGCATCGACGATGGCCCGCGCCCGGACGACGAGCCCTACGAGCTGAAGCGCGGCAACGGCTGCGTGAACGCCGAAGCCGCGGTGCGTCGCGCCCTGGAGACGGATGCCGAGCCGCCGCCCGGGGGCCCGGGCGGCAAGCCGCCGGCGGTGGCCGCGATGGGCGACGGCGAACAGATCCGTCCGGGCGTCCGGATCGACTCGACGGTCGCGCAGCCCCGCCCCGCGCTCCTCATCGAGCTCACCGACGGGTCCGACCCGGTCGAGATCGGCACCACGACAACGTACACCCTCGATGTCACGAACCAGGGGGCGAGCGAGGCCCGCAACGTCGTGATCCGGTTCACGTGGCCCGAGACGCAGACGCTCGTGAGCGTGGACACGTCCGGAGCCGGCCGGGCGGTGCACACGATCGTCGGGCGCACGGCCTCGCTCGCGCCGCTCGAGGTCGTCGGTCCGAAGGGCGAGATCAACGCACGGGCGACCGTCCGGGTCACGATGCGGGCGAACGCCGAGGCCGCTGTGCGCTTCGAGGCCAGCGTCTCGGCCGACGGTCTGTCGCGCCCGATCACGGAATCCGAGTCGACCTCGCAATACGTCGAACGCTGAACCAACCGTATCGCGATGTGTTCGGTTCGAGCGGCGACGCGCTGGCACCGATCGACGCTTGCAGCGAGCCCGGGGCGCGGCGTAGCGTGAGCCTGTGACGTCCCGGAAGGCTCCGGCGTCACGGGAGGACCTCATGCGCACCCGACGTTCGATCGTACGCCTCGTCACCGGCCTGGCACTGCTCGCTGCCGTTTCCGCAACGCTCCCGGCGTGCGGGAGTCTCATCGGCGTCCGCGACGACGGGCCGCGCGCCGAGGAGGATGCGTCCCGCCCGACGCTCTTCGAGGTGCGCCGCGGTCACACGCAGGCCGCCCCGCTCGTGGCGGCCGTCGTGAACGGGCTCGGCGAGGAAGATGCGAGCGGGAACATGATCTACAGCGACGCCATGGGTCCGCCGCAGCCCGGTGACACGTGGTTCCAGATCGGCTTCATGGACGAGCTCCAGCCGCCGCGCACGGGCGACCTCTGCACCGATTACGCTGCCGAGATCCCGGGCGCGCAGGTCGGGGGCTACGCGAACGGCCCGATGAGCGTCGAGAACGCGATGCCCTGCTGGTAACTAGCCCGACCTTCTCACCACGTCGCCACGCCTGACACATCGCCGGGACCACGATCTCTGCGTTGACACAGCTCGTTGGGGGGATCAGCCCCTGACCACGCAGCGTCCGCCTTGATCTCGCGGCCCCCGCTCGGTCAGGACGGTCTGTCTTCGGTCCAACACCAGTTCTCACGTCGACCATCCCTCGTGGTTCCTGCCGTCCGGCCGCAGGCCGCGCCGACGTGGTGAGAAGCCCGGCCCTAGCCGAACGTGATCAGGGCCTCCTCGCGAGAGGAGTCCCTGGATCGGCGCTCCGGGCGTCCCGTACTCTCTCCACGCCGAGGCGGCGCGCGGCCTGCGCGACCTCTGCAGGGAGATCGAGATGATCCGGATCCGTTCGTTGGCTGCCGCTGCGCTGCTGAGCGCGGCGCTCCTCGGTCCCACGCTGCTGGGCCCCGCACTGGTGGGAGCCGATCCGGCCCTCGCGACGCCCGATGCGTTCGAGGAGCTCAGCGACCCGAGCGCGAGCGCGGAGGACCTCGCCGAGACTCTGAAGCGCGTCTCCGTGCGCATCTCGCGCGGGGAGTCGCGCGTACGGCGGTCGTTCCTCACCTACTGCGCCGAGTCGGATCAGGAACAGCGCAACGAGCGCGCCTCACAGCTCATGGGGATGATCGGTCGCGGCAGCGAGGCGCTCGAAACGGCCGGCTTTGACTCGTCCGGCAACCCGCCAGACCTGATCGTCATCGAGGTCCCCCATCGCGGCGGCCCGCAGGCCGTGCGAGCGAGCGACGGTCATTCGCTGCTGTTGCGGACGGGCTCCGCTGGCGCCGCTCCGGCGAGGTCGCGCCGCGAGCTGCCGAAGCTGAAAGAGCGTGACGACGGCCCACCGGTCGAACGCGACGTGCTCGATGCGGCCGCGTCGCTGCGCGTGGAGCTGTGGGGGCGCGCGAACGGTGCGGCGTCCGGCGGCACGTCAACGTCCTCTGCCCTCGCGCGCTACCTCATCGCGTGGGAGGGGCCCGGCGACGACGCCCCGCCATGGCTCCGAGCGGGGTTCGAGGACTGGCTGGCAGCGCGCATCGCCGACACGGCTCTCTCCGCGCCGACGCACGCCTGTGGCGACGCTGTCGTCACGGTGAAGCTCGGCGACGCCATCGACGACAAGGCGCCGGACGCCACGCGTCGAGGTCTGCTCGCGCGCCTCGTCGGACACCTGATCCAGCACGAGCAGAAGCTCGCCGACGTGAAGGTCGGAGCGGGACTGCCGTCGTCCACGTTCGCCGCGGACTTCGGGATGGAGCTGGGCGCCGTCGAGAAGGCACTCGCACCGAAGGGCGAAGCGACCGACGTCTGCGAGGACGGCACGCTCGCGTGCACGATCTGCGAGGGGTCCGGCAAACTCGACGTCGCGTGCCCCGACTGTCGCGGGACAGCGGGCGTCGGCTGCCCGTCGTGCTTCGGCGTCGAGAGCTGCCCGTCCTCGACGTGCCAGGGCGGCTGGCACTACTACGTCGGCTCCGGCAAGAAGGCGAAGTGCTCGTACTGCGGTGGCGATGGCAAGGTGTCGTGCAAGGCGTGCAGCGGCAAGGGCGCGACGAAGTGCGCGGCCTGCCGCGGCGGGAAGGTCGCGCGCGACTGTCCCGGCTGCGAGAACGGCCGTATCCCGTGTCCGGAGAGCGGCACGACCGACGCACTTCTGACGCTCTGTGGAGAGTCCGAGAGCGCGACGTGCCCTTGGTGTGCACCACCCGGCCTCAAGATGGCCTGCGACGGGTGCGGCGGAGCGAAGGCCACGGGCTGCCGGCGCTGCCGTGGGCGCACGAAGACGATCTGCGGAGAGTGCGGCGGGACCGGCCAGAGCCGGATGGTCTACGCCGACGGCACCGTCGCCTCGTCGACGAAGTGCGGCTTCTGCAACGGCAAAGGCGGCACTCGTTGTTCGAGCTGCAAGGGCGGCAAGTCGAAGTGCACCGACTGCAGCGGCAAGGGGCGCGTCGGCTTGGACCCCGACGAGTGCGCGATGTGCGAGGGCACTCAGGAGACGCCGTCGGTGGCCGCGACGCTCGCCGCGCGGCGCGACCGCTACCGGCCGCCGACGAAGGACGAAGCGAAGGCCATCGAGAAGTCGATGGAGGATGCGGTGGACTTCCTGCTCACGTGCCGGACGAGCGGGTCGTTCGCGCTGCGGGACTTCCGCTCGGGGCGCAACTCGCGCGTCGGCAAGCTTCGTGAGCCCACGACGTACGCCAACGCGCAGGTGCTCTGGACGCTCTCGACAACGGGCATCACGCGCGAGGACCAGCGCGTGAAGGCGGCGTGGAAAGAGCTCCGTAAGCAGGGACGCAAGCTCGTGGTCACCGACCCGCAGTTCGTGGGAACGCAGGCCGCTTCGCTGACGCTCCGCGCATTGATCGGCGGCGGCGAGGAGGTCGACGGCGACCTCGTGAAGGGGCTCGTCAAACTGATCGTCGACGGGCAGTCGAAGAACGGTCTGTGGGCGGGGACGCTCGACGACCCCGAGGACGGCGAGGCGTTCCAGGGACTGTTCGCGATCGAGAGCCTCTGGCTGGCCCAGCGCCGCGGCGCGAAGGTGCCGCGGTCCGTGTTCGGTCGGGCGTTCCGCGCGTCCAGCAAGCTGTTCACGTCACGCGGCATGCGCGACGACGACTACGTCACGGCCACGAGCGTCGCATCGGCAACGGCGATGATCGTCATCGCGAAGGCAGGTGAGCTCGGGAAGAAGTCGGGGACCTTCGACTATGAGGGACTGACCGGCGTGAAGCGTGGGCTGGCCTGGCTCGATCGCTACTTCGACATCCGTCAGCAGCCGATCATCAGCAGCGGCGCGTTCGTGCCGAGCACGTCGGATGGCGGGTACGCGGCGTACCTGTTCGCCGTCCAGCGCCTTGCGATGCTCTTGAGCATCGAGGTGCTCGGAGGAGAGCGCTGGTACGCGACGGGCGCGCGACATCTGCTGGAGTTGCAGTACGACGACGGCAGCTTCGAGGAGCGCAGCGGACGACTGAACGGGCCAGTCCGGACGTCGTCGATGGCGCTGCTCTTCCTCGGTCGTGTCACGCCCGCGGTGACGGACGACTGAGCTCGAGCGAGCGGTACCGAATCGAGCGGTACCGAATCGAACAGCGCCGGCCGGGTCGAGCCCAGCCGGCGCCTTGGTTCAGTTCCGCACGGGAGAGAGACAGCGGAAGTTGAGGCACACGCCTTCGAATTCAAAAGGGTGTGTATATGAGGACGGTGCCCGCACTGACTGTCGGGAACCCCCGTGCGTAAGAGACCTATCGGGATCCCGAGGCGTCCGACTTGAGTCTGCGTTCGCGCTAATCGTCGGTTGCCGACGGCAGCGGCGGCCGCGGGGGACACGTCGTCAGCGCTCGTCCTCGGACCGGAATGGCGCGTCGGCGGGATCGTCGTCGTCACCGACTTCCACGTCCTCGATCCACTCTGGGTCCTCCAGCTCGGGTTCGCGACTGTTCGGTCCGAGCAGGACGCGCGTCGTCCCGAGCGCCTCCTTCGCGTCGGCGAGTGCGCCGATCACGTGCCCCACCGACAGATCGGATTCGTGGTCGAGCGCCAGCAGCGGCCGGACATCGCGCTTCGCGAGCTGATCGAACCAGCGACGCAACGCGGGCAGATCCAGAGTCGATCCGCGGAGCGGTGCACCGGTCGCGAGCGCATCGGGCACGGGGTCGAGCTCGATCGGCGTCGACTCGCCAAGGTCCTCGAACGTGCAGTCGTCGATCGTCACGTGGCCCTGGTCGTCGAGCCACGCGTTGACGAACACGTATCGGTTCCCGCCGACGTGCCCGTCGAACTCGTGCTCACCGTCGTAGACGTGCAGCGCGCGACAGAGGTGACTCGAGATCACCGGGATCGAGGTCTCGCGCACGTCGTCTCCGTCGCGCGACGCGACCGAGATGTTCCTGCGCCCAGGTGGCTGCAGCATCGCCACGACGCCCGCGAACGCGTCCTTCCAGGGCATCGACGCATCCACGACGATCCGCACGGGCTCGGCACTCGGCTCCGTCTGCCCGCGCGTCGCCGCGACCATGCGCTCGGTGAGCGTGTCGGCGTTCACCTCCTCGCCCGCGTGGAGGAAGCGGTTGGGACCGAGCATCTCGATCGTCTCGACAGGCGGCGCGGAGGCGTCGCACCCGACGAGCGCGAGCGCGAGCCCGGCGGCGCATGCACTCAGAACTCGTCGTGACGTCATGGCCGCCCAGGCTACGCGCCGCGTCACCGGCATCGACGTCCCGTACCATCCCGCTGTGCGAACTCGTCTTGTAGCGGCTGCGCTGCTCCTCCTGCTGCTGCTGATCGGTACGGCGGCGGTGACCGGGCGATGGACAACCGAGACGGGGGCGGATGCCGGCACAGGCGATGAGACAGCCGAGACCGCGCGAACGACGATCGAGTCTCGCGCCGAGGACAGCGGGCCAACGCGTCAGGCGCGTTCGCGAGCCACACCGCCGCCGCCATGGACCCCGCCCGTCGATGACTGTCACGTCGAGTTCGGGGGGAAAGGCATCCGCGGGCGACTCGTGGACGAGCACGGCGCGCCGATCGCCGGCGTGCGCGTCTCCGTGGAGAACATCCAGATCTTCGCCGCGGAGGGTTCGCCGGCGGTCGACGTGGACGCGCTTCGCGCCGCCTCGAGGGGGGCCCGTTTCGCCAGCGCATCCAACTGGGAGTTCGGAACAGAGACCATGGACCCCAAGACCACGACGGTCACGGACGAGGAAGGGCGCTTCGAGTCGCGCATCCCGCACGCCGACGTCGATTCGATCTTGGAACACGTGACGGTCGCCGCCTTCGCGCCGGGGCGACGACCGTTCCGCGTCAGGGCCGATCTCTCGACGAGAACGTGGGAGTCGCCGACGTCGTTGCCGCATACCGCACCGGAGAGGTGGCTCACGTTGCGCTGGGCCGATGCGCCGATCCGCTTTCAGCCGATACGCGTCTACGACATGACGGATGCTGCGCGTTTCACGCATCCGCTGGCCCACACGGACGGCCACGGGAGGTTGTCGACAGAGTGGATGGAGGTCGGTCGGCGGTACGCGCTGCGCGTGACGCGGTTCGACGGTGCCGAGACCTCACACTTCACTCTCACGTATGCCGACGAGCGTGAGATCGATCTCGGCGAGCTCTCGGCTCGCTGACGTGCGCTGCGCACACGCGCGTACCATGGTGCGATGCTGACCCGCACCGCTGCGGTCCTCCTCGCCACCCTCGCCGTCGCCACGCTCACCAATGCAGCATGCGGCGATGCCCAGGACGCGGCGCCGCCGGTCAAGCCGACTCCGGCCACGGACACGAAGCCAAGCACCCACGCGGTTCCGGAGCCCGCGACCGGAATCCCGCGGCACGCCGAAGATGGTGGCTGGGCACCGTCGGACGAACTGCTCGCACGCGCGGCGGCGCTCGGCGATCCGGAGACCGCCGTCGAGGCGCTGGCTGCGCTCGAGGCCGGGACTCCGGTGGACTGGGTGACCGTGCTACGCGCGGGCCTCCGGCTCGCCGACGAGCCCGCCGCGCGTGCGTGCGCGGAGCAGCTCAACTGGGATCAGGTCGACGGTTGGGAGTCCGCCCGCGTCGTGGCGCTGCTGCCGGCGTCGTACACGCTGGCGCAAGGCAAGGGCCACGTCTTCCACGGCCTGCGGGAGATCCTGGGAAGCGACGACATCCCGGGCTTCGTCGCGGACCTGCCGCCGTTGCCGTGGGTCCACGAGCCGAACATCCTCGGTCACCTGCACCGCATGGATCGCGACGAGCACTTCCCGGCGATGGTGGCGGCGATCGCGCGCGTCGAGGCTCCGGCCGCCGACGTCCTCGGGGGCAATCTCGGTGTCGCGTCCGACTACTCCGATCGGCACCGCGCACTGCTGGCGGAACACTGGCTCGCCGACCTGCCGCTCCACGACGACGATCGCAACCCACCCGAGGGTTCGCTGCCGACGGGCCTGCGCCGCCTGCTGCGCGCGCACGTGCTCGACGCCGAGGTTGTGCCGGAGAAGCTCTCGGACTACTGGCTCCGCTGGCTGCGGGACTGCCCGCTCGAGGCGGACGGACCGCAGGAGGACCTCGACTTCCGGATGGAGGTCCTCGAACGACTCGACGACGCGGCCGGGCTGGCGCTCTTCCGCGAGCAGATGATGCTGCACCTCGGGGGCCTGCGGGACCGGCGGACGGACGCCTACCTCCGCCGCCGGTTCGACGACGACGACGAGTCGGCGGTCCGGGCGCTCGCGCTACGCGGCGACCCGCTCGCACTCGAGTCCGTGATGCGCTGGTGGTCCGACGACTCGGCCGACGATGTCGACGTCGCCGTCCTACTCGCGGCCCACCCAGCCGGGATCACGAAGATCCTCGAGCGGACGCGTCGAAAGCGTGGGGCGGGAGCGCTCTACGACCGTCTCGAGGATCTCCGCGAGGGGGTCTACGCCGCGCACATGTTCGGTCTGCCGTACGACCTCGACGGCCCCGCGTTCCGAGCTCTGGAGGAGGAGGCCCTCACCTGGAAGGGCGAAGCGTTCTCGCAGGCCATGCTCGGGACGGCCATCGACGGCTGCCGCACGCGCCGCCTCGCGCGCGCAGCGGCGGCGAACCTCGCCGAGGACTCTCCGGACGACCTCGCTGAGTCGCTCGCGGACATGCGCGAGACGTTGGGCTTCGTCGAGATCGGCGCCCGTGACGAGCTGCTCGCGGCGCTGCGTCAGCACGCTCTTGCCGAGAACCCCGAGGACCCCGATGAGCGGACCGCGCTCAGATTGCTCCTGATGCTCGATGACCCGGAGTTCCCCGAGGAGCTGCTGACGCGCGCCGAAGCGGTCGAGATCGACGACACGTTCGGCGTGACCGGCAGCCGGTCACCCGTGCTGGCCGAGCACTGGAAGTCGCGCCTACGTGACGCCTCGCCGAAGCGCGCCTCCACGATTGCCCGCGAGCTCGCGCGGTGGCAAGGCCTGCCGCCACCGGTCGCCGCCAACTTCGACAGCGAGGAGGATCTACCACGCACCGTCGTGGATGCACTCCTCGACGACCGGCCCGTCGACGCGCTTGCCGCGATGCTCGCCGCCTACCCCGACGCCGAGTTCCCGGACATCGGTCTGGTGAAGGACCCGCGCGTGACGGCGCACCTGCAGCGCCTGCGCGAGAAGCGCGAGCTACGCCTCTACTGGCAGGCAACCGCGGAGCTCTCCATCCAGGGCGATGCCGCGGCACGCGCGGAGTACGAGAAGCAGCTGCGGATCGGGCGCTACCGCATCGTCGACCAGGGCACGCTCTACCAGCGGACGTACGGACTCGACTTCGCGACGATCCCGTTCCTCATCAGCGAGCTCCGCTCGAACTGCTGCCGCGTGGTGACGCACGGCGACGGCGACCTGATCGAGGACCTGTTCGGCATCGACGGCTTCGGCAACGCGACGCGCGGCCGCGTCACGCCCTACGATCTGGCGACGCGCATGTGGGAGGACGCCGAGGGCCGCTTCGTCTGGAGCGTGCTCGCCGACCGGCTCCTCCCGATCCCGCGCTGAAGTCGCGTGATCTTCCGTGTCGAGTCGAGTGGGGCGCGAGCGTCGTGAACGATCCGAGTTAGTACCGGTCGAGTTCCGGCGACGAGTAGCCGCAGAGTCCGGGGGGCTCACGGTCGATGGGCGTCGGCGGCTCCCGCTCCTCGATGCGGCGCTCCGCCTCCACCACCACCTCCTCGATCAAGTCCGGTCCGTCACCTCGGAGAGACGCGATCACAACTCTCAGGTCGGCGAGCTCGTACGAATTCGTGGACCACCGCCGCCACAACGTGCGATCCACGTTGACGCCGCCTCGTGCCGAGATTCTCACGGAGTCCGGAGGCGGCGGAAGCAGATGACGGCGCAACCAGGCCATCACGCGGCCATCCCTCGGGAGGTCCGGTTGGAGCACGAGCCATCGGGGGGTTGAGGCAGCCCGCATCGCGAACCACCCGCGAAGCGGCTCGCCGCCAGGCGAACACCGCACGGCCAGCCTGTGGCCGTCTTCTGACGCGTCGATCCAGACCGACTCTACGTGCAGCGGTGAACGAACCTCGCGGTCGACAGCGGCAAGGAGCACCGCCACGACCGCGGCCGCACACGCGGCGGTCAAGGCGATGGACAGACGCCGGAGTGACGCGCCGGAGGTCTGCGGAGGCTTACTCGCCATCGCTGGATTGTACCGTCCGCCCACTACCTGCGGTCGGCGGGGCGCCAAAGCGAGGCGGAGTCGAGCTCGTGTCCGCAGTGTGGTCCGTTGCCACCGCGCCCGATCGAACGACGCGGCGCGAGCCAAGACATCATTTCCTCAACCTCGCGGTTCGCTTCGGCGGCCAGGCGCTCGCTCTGCGCGAGGTCGTGCTCGAGCGTTCGGAGCGTGTTCTTCGACCAGAAGAGGAACGTGGCCAGTTCGTGGTCGAGCAACTCCCACGACTGCCAAGCGGGTCCTCCAGCCGTCACCGACGCGCCGTCGGGCGTGAACCGAACCGGCGCCGGAGGCGAGACACCGAGACGCGTGCGCAACCCCTCCAGCCAGTCCGAGCCCGAGGCCGCATCCGCGCGCAGGATCGGTGCCCCTCCCGAGGGTGAGAGAGTCGCGGTCCACCCGAGCACCGGCTCACCGTCGGGAGCCATGCGGACGACGAGTTTGGACTCCGGGATGTCGAGCTGGACCCAGACGCGTTCGACCGCGAGAGGCGGGGAGGCCGGCGTCGCGTACCGGATCGAACCGATGAGCACGACCGTGAGGATCGCAGCCCCACCCGCGGCGAGGAGTCCGATCAGGCGGAACGTGCGCGACATGCGATCGACTACCAGTCCACCGGACCGGGACCGGGCATCGCTCAGCCGCCGTCCAGGGCGGCGAGCGACCTCAGTGCCGCCTCCATCTGCCGCGCGCGGTACTGCGCCTCCTGGAGATACTCCTCGTCGGTCGCACGGTCCCTGAGGGCACGCCTGAAGCGCCCGAGATCACGCTCCAGGAACGCGAGTTCACGCCTCGTCTCGGCCCGCTCGCGCAGCAACCTGTCTCCCCAGTTCGGACTCCGATTCAACAGGACGCGCGTCGACGCCCAGCTCTGCCAGAGGCCATCCGGTCTCTGCACCGAAGCCACGGCCGGGGCACGTCTGAGGCGGACGGGAGCGGAAGTACTCACGCCGAGCGCTTCGCGGAGTCTGACGACGATCGGGTGAGTGGTCCCACGTCCCGGTGTGACGACGATCTCCGAGCCATCACGTGTCGCCGTCCACCCATCGAGTTGCGGCCCGCCCGGTGCGACGCAGACCGCGTCCCAGTCGCCCTCCAGGAGCCAGACCTGCTCGACGCGCAACGGCTCGGGCGGTGCATGCACCAGCGCAGCGAGAACAAGGAGCGTCGCGGTCAGCGCACCGAGGACGATCGCACACAGAGCGAGGCGTCGTTCGACGAAGCGTCCGGCTGGTCGTGGCGCGAGTTCCACGCCATCAGCCTACCCGCTACGCGAAGCGGTAGCAGCGGACGGTCTCGACGCGACGCGGGACGACGAGGGCGCCGACGTAGGCCGGGTCGGGGATCACTTCGAGGAGACGCCAGAGCTCCTCGTCGCCCGGCAGATAGCGGGTCTCGACGATCTCGGGAGCGTCGCCGGAGCGCAGGGTGACGTCGAAGCCGTCGAGCGGCACGGTGATACCGGTGCCGCGCGCCTTCAGATACGCCTCCTTGCGCGTCCAGCAACGGAAGAACGCGAGGCCGACCTGTTCGTCGTCGCAGTCGGCCAGCACGGCGTACTCCGAGGTCGAGAAGAAGCGCTGTCCCACACCGAGGAAGTCGACGTCATCGCGGATGTGCTCGAGATCCACTCCGATCTCGCCGCGCCGCGCGAACGCGAAGAGCGCCATGTCGCCGGAGTGCGCCACATTGAAGGAGACGCGGAATGCGCCCTCGGGTCCGACGAGGTAGGGCTTGCCCTTGCCACCGTACGTGAACTCGAGCGCGCCGGCCGCGACGGCGGTGTAGCGCGCCAGCAGGCGCCGCAAGGTGGCGCGCGCGACGACGGACTGCTCGGTCTTGTCCGTAGGGATCAGTCGGTCGGCCTTCTCGAGTTCCTCGATCGAGAGGACGGCACGCAGTTCCTCCTGCCACGACTCGCCGACGCGAAGCGACGTTGACCAGACATGTACCTCGCCCTCGCCCAGCGCGGGGAACTCGTCGGGTGTGTCCCAGCCGATCACGCGGCCTGCTCCTTCAACCACGCTGCGAGTCGGGCGAGGCCGTCGTCGGTCGAGACGCGCGGCTCCCAATCGAGGTCGCGCTTCGTCTCCGTCAGGTCGAACCAGTGCGCGGTCGCGAGTTGGCGCGCGACGAAGCGCGTCATCGGCGGTTCGTCCTCGCGACGCAGCAACGCGTACAGCGCCTCGAGGACGGCGCCCGCGACGTAGGCGGTGCCCGCACCGATCGACTTCGTCACCGGGGGCAGACCGCCGGCCGCGAGGATGCGATCGATCAGGTCCCCCACCGCGATCGGCTCGTCGTTCGACACGAAGTACGCCTTCCCCGCGCATGAGGCACCTGCTGCGAGAGGACCGGGCGCGAGTCGATCCGCCGCGAGTCGATCTCCCGCTGCAATGTGCGCGTCGACGGCATTGTCCACATACGTCGCGTCGATCCGCGAGGTCCCGCCGGCGACACGGCGCAGCTTGCCGGCTCGACCGCGTTCGAGGATGCGCGGAACGAGATGATTGTCCCGCGGGCCCCAGATCAGGTGCGGACGCAGCGCGACGGTCGCGAGGGAATCGTCGTTCGCCGCGAGCACGCGTCGCTCGGCCTCGGCCTTCGTCGCCGGGTAGTGCGCGAGGAACTCGTCGGGATACGGCGCGTCGCGGCCGACTCCCTCTTGGTCCCGTCCGTCGAACACCACGCTCGGCGAGCTCGTGTGAACAAGACGCCCGATGCCGTGGGCGCGACACGCAGCGATGACGTTCTGGGTGCCGACGACGTTCGGCGCGTGATACGACGCGAACGACCCGGAGACACCGGCCTTCGCCGCGACGTGGAACACGACGTCGCAGCCGGTCGCCGCGCGCTTGACCTCCGCCGCGTCGGCGATGTCCCCGCGATGCGTGTCGACGCCGAGCGCATGCAGCCACGGGTAGTCGCCGCGCGCAAACGTGATGACCTCGTCGCCGCGCTCGACCAACGCGCGCACGATACCGCCGCCGAGGAACCCACCGCCGCCCGTGACGAGCGCCCTCATCGATGCTGCTCCGCCGCCCACTCCGCCAGGAGCTCACGCCGGATCTTCGCGTTGTGGCGTGGGTCGACGGGAAAGGGCCTCGGGTGGTGCAGATACTCGGACACACGCGCGGCCGCCGGGTGCTTGGCCCGTACGCGCAAGGCGTCCTTGTCGCCGCGATAGCAGATCGCCGCACGATCACCGACGCCGACGAGCGCAGTCTGCAGCCCATCGCCGTCGAGCATGCGCTCGACCTGCATCGGAAACACGGGGCCGTCGGGCGTCTCCACGCGGTGCGCCTTGCGTCCGCAGTACCAGAGGCGTCCCGCGTCGTCGAAGTAGCCGACGTCGCCCATGCGATGACGCACGACGTCGCCGTCCGCAATCTTCGCCGCGCGCGTCGAGTCGCTCCGCGCGAAGTACGTCTGCGTGACGGTCGGTCCCTTGACCACGATCTCGCCAACCTCGCCGTCCGGCACGCAGAGGTCGTCGCTCCACGTCGCGATCGGTCCGTCGTCGATGCGGATCACACGCACGTCGTTCGGAGCGACGGCGCGGCCGACACAGACACCGGCGCCGTCGGCCGTGCGCGCGGCGGTCTCGCCGAGGATCTCGTCGCTGCCGATCGACGCGACGGGCAAGGCCTCGGTCGCTCCGTACGGCGTGAAGACCTGTGCGCCTTCAGGCAAGAGCGAACGCAGGGACTGCAGCACGCGCGTCGGTACCGGAGCGCCGGCCGAGAGCACGCGCCGCACGGACGCGAAGTCCGCCGGGTCCGAAGCGTCGGCGACGACGCGACGCCACAGTGCGGGCGATCCGAAGGCGTTGGTGACGTCGAAGCGTCGCAGCGGATCGAGGATGTTCTGCGGCGTGACGGAGCCGGGTCGCGTGAAGTCCATGTCCGGAACGACGGTCGTCATACCGAGCGCGGGGTCGAAGAGCGCGAACAGTGGGAACGTCGCGAGATCCACCTCGCCGGGCTCGATGCCGTAGAGGTCGCGCAGCAGCGTGACCTGCGCCGCGAAGTTCGCGTGCGTGTAGACGGCGCCCTTCGGGGTGCCGGTGCTTCCGCTCGTGAAGAGGATCGCAGCGACGTCGTCCCCACCCGCTTGATCGACCGACGATTGCGCGCGCTCGCCGCGGCGACGGATGCCCTCCAGCGTGAAGCCC
Organism: Planctomycetota bacterium; assembly: GCA_021776825.1. GTDB lineage: Bacteria > Planctomycetota > JAJSAM01 > JAJSAM01 > JAJVHW01 > JAJFFG01. The sequence continues at coordinate 70,041 of JAJFFG010000110.1, read as the reverse complement.
GACGGGCTGATGCGTGTGCCGACCCAGACGGTCGTGCGGATCGTCCACCGCGACCACCCGAGCACGAGCCGCGCGAGGTGCGCCTTCGGGATGCCGACGAACGCCTCCGGCGCGGACTCCGCCAGACACGTCGCGAGATTCGCGACGCCCATGCCGGGATCAACGACGATGGGGATCGCGCCGCACCGGAACATCGCGAAGACGAGCGCGAAGAAGTCGCGGCCGGGCGGGACCATCAGCACGGTCCGCACGCCGGGCCCGATGCCAACCGAGACAAGCCCCTTCGCGATTCGCACCGTGTCGCGTTCGAGTCCCGCGTACGTGATCTCGCCCCAGCCGCCACGACCGTCCGGGTAGCGGACAGCCACGGTCGAGGGTTGTCGCGCCGCCATCCCCGTCAGGTGCGACGCGACGTTCGTGCTCACGCCGGCGCCTCGGCGTCGTCACCGGTCGGGATGGGGTTCAGTCGCAGGAAGTTAGTGACCGTGTCGACGACGTGCTCGCGCGCGTCCTCCAAGACGAAGTGCCCGGCGTTGGCGAGTCGGTGCATCTCGGCCCGCGGATACCGCGCCTCCCACTCCTTGCGGAAGTGGCCGTCGAACACGAAGTCCTTCTCGCCCCAGCAGATGACGATCGGCAGGTGCGCGAAGTGGAAGAGCGAGTTGGCGGTGTCGGTGACGATGTCCCAACCGGGCGCTGTCGGACGCAGCGGGATCGTGCGCACGAACTCGAGCACGGCCAGCCGCTCTCTCCACGACGAGTACGGCTGGAGGTACATGCGCTTCACGTCGCTCGGCAGCGACTTGGTCGTGCACGTCCACATCGCGCCGCGGCAGAACATGTTCAGGCCCTGCACGAGCAGCGGGCCGAGCAGGGGCGTGCGGCACCACTTGATCTGCCAGGGCAGCGTCTTCTCGCGCGGAAGGGGAAACGCGGCTGTGTTCAGGAGGACGAGGCGCGCCACGGCATCGGGGTGGCGCGCGGCCCACGCCATCCCGATCATGCCGCCCCAATCGTGGAGCACCAGCGTCACGCGTCGGTTCGCGTCGATGCCGTCGAGCAGCCGCTCGAGATCATCGACACGGCTCTTCAGCGAGTAGTCGTAGACCGTGCGCGGCGGCGTCTCCGAGCGACCGCAGCCGACGTGATCCGGCACGATGACGCGGTAGTCGTCGCGGAGAGCGCGCACGAGGTGGCGGTAGTAGAACGACCACGTCGGGTTGCCGTGCACCATGACGACCGGGTCGGCGTCGAGCGATCCCTCGTCGAGGTAGTGCTGCGAGTAGCCGCCGTGATTGAGGGTGTGTCCCTCGAAGTCGTAGGCAGCGTCGCCGATCACCAGCGGCACCCGAGCATCAGACAGTTCAGTCCGCTGCCGATGCCGAGCAGCGCGACGTTCTGTCCGGCGGCAAGCACGCCTCGCTCCTCCGCCAGGGCCGCGGTGAGCGGCAGCGCGACGGTGCCCATGTTCCCCAGGAAGGGATACGTCGAGTAGTCCTGGTCCTCGCGCAGCCCAAACGTCCGCAGCATGCCCTCGCGGTGGGCGCGGCCGATCTGGTGCGTCACGGTGCGATCCACGTCGCCGGGGCTCCAGCCCATCTCGTCGAGCAGCGCCTGCCACGTGGCGAGTCCGAGTTCGCTGCCATGCTCCAGCACGCCGATGGCGTCGGTGGTCATGTACTCCTCGACGGCCGTCTCGCTCCCCGGCACTCCGCGGATGCCCCAGCGACAGAGCTGGTGATGCTCCGGTGCCGTGCGCTGGACGCCACCGAGCAGTCGCCGTCCCTCCCCGCCCCCGAACGAGCCGTCGGTCAGGAGCACGGCGGCAGCGCCCGACCCGCCGGTCAGAGTCGTCAGACGTCCGCGGAGGTTGTCCATCGTGCGGTCCTGCAGGAGCGCCTGGAGCGTGATCTCGTAGATCCGCTGCGCCGACTCGCACGCGACGACGAGCCCGGCCCGAATCTGTCCGAGTTCGATGCGATTGGCGATATCGACGATGCCGTTCACGACGCCGAGGCACGCATTGGCGAGATCGAACACGAAGGCATCGGGCGCCACACCGATCGCAGCGGCCACGTCGCACGCGGTTGCGGGCTCGTAGTCCTCGCGGCAGACGCCGGCGTAGATCAGCGCGCCGAGATCGTCGGGGCGCACGTCGCAGCTCGCGAGCGCCTTGCGCGCGGCCGCGGCGGCGCCCTGCGAGACGCGGTATCCGGGCTCCCACCAACGGCGCTCCTCGATGCCCGTCCAGGCCACGAGCTGGCCTTCCGGGATGCGCAGCTCGCGGTAGAGCGGCTCCAGACGTTCCTCGATCTCGCCGGAGGTGATGACCACCGGCGCCAACTCGTACCCGAAGGCCTCGATCCGTGCTCGCGTGTACCGCATATCGTCAGCCGGCCGATGCTACGGATTCGCGGCGGCGGCGCGTCCTTTCGAGGGGCTCGCCGCTCGGGCGACCCGCCGGTCCGAGCCCGGGAGCGAGGCTCGGCACGGGTCTGATCGGGTCAGATCGGCCGTTCTCGACGCGCGTCACAGAATCAGAGTGGCCGGCGCGCCGGCTCCGAAGAGTCGAGGGCGCGCGCCGGCCGGGGTGCAGCGGGAGGTCCGCCGCGGGAGGCGAGCCCGCCGAGGGTCGCCCGGCTCTCGGGAAGGTGGACTAGTCGGCGGTGTCGTCGATCGACGACAGCGGGTTCCACGTCGCGTCGCTCGCGGTGAACACCACCGTTCGGTGCGCAACGGACGTGAAGTTAGGTACCCGGGGTGAACCCCTCGTGAACGGTGAGATGCCCGTCCTGCGCGATCTCAGGGGGCTCCGCCCCTGAGGTGGGTGCAAGACTGCCGATGAGCCTCAGTCGAGCGTCACCGCAGAAGTGAGTTGGCGATCGCCATCCACGCGATGGACACAACGACCGTGCAGCCGATGGTCCAACGCCACGCGCTGAGGAGCTCCGGGGCAACGGTTCGTCCGGACTCGCGCGCTTCACGGAGGCGAGCGGAGACGGTCCACGCGCAGAACGCCACCATCGGAAGCAGCAGGAGCACGCTCCAGACGATCGCCTGCTGGCGGTAGAAACTCCCGTCCCAACGATCGACGGTTCCGCGGATCTCTGCATCGAAGAAGTCGAGTCGCGCGGGGATGGTCGTGTCGACGCCGCAGGCCTTGCACGTGATCGTCTTGCCGCGCATGCGTCGACGCACGGGCATCGGCGCGTGGCAGCTGTCGCACGGGAACTCCACGCTCATCGCACCGCCTCCAGCGCGCCGCGGAGGCGCGCCGCGTCATTCAGTCGCAGCAACACCCACATCTGGCCGAGCAGCAGCCATGCCTCGATCGCCATGCGAACGTAGCCGGAGAGCCCGTCGGACTCGAAGCCGAACACGTTCGCCGTGACGCGTGCCGACACCACGAGTGCAAGAGGTCCGATGAACGCCGCGACGAACACGGAGGGAAGCAGCGTCAGTCTTGACCCGCGAAGCAGGGAGGCACGGGCAGCGAGCGTGGCGGCCACAACGCCTCCCAGTGCCACCAGCCGCGCAAGCGTCGATAGCGCGACGTCCTGTCGCCAGCCGCGTTTCTGTACCTGCAGCGCGTCGAGCATCGCCAGGTTGAAGACGAGCATCGCCACGACAAGGATCGCGCGCGGCACGCGCCTTGGGCGTCTCGGAGCGACCCGGCGCTCCTGAGCCAGCGGAGCGGCCAGCGTCGATGCCACGGCGAGCAGCGCGAGAAGACCGAGGAGCGCGCACGCTCCGCCGACACCGCGCATCACCGCCCCACCGCCCACCGCCGCGGCACCGAACGACGCGGATCCCACGAGCAAGACATCCATCGCGAAGCGGCCGGCCAACGAGGACTCCGTCCGATCGATCACACAGACCCCGTAGCCAGCCACGAGCAATCCGAACGTGTGAGCGGCGTCCTGCCACCCGATGTCGGAGAGTTCGACGCAGGTCGCGAGCAGACCGAGCGCGACCGACGCCCCGGCGGCGGCCAGCCCACGTCGCCGCTTCCACTGCGATCGAAGCGTCAGCGCGCACGACGCGACGAGGACGAGCAGAAGCGCCACGGCATCCGAACGCAGTCGTGTCAGCCAGCCCGTCGTCGCGAGCGAGGCCGTACGCCGCGGGAGGATCTCCGCGATGCGGAACGCCAGTCCGGTCGGCAGGACGGCGAGTCCGTCGTCGGCGGCCTCTCCCAGTCGCACCGCCGCCGCGACGGGCAACGGTTCTGCCAGTAGTTCCTCCGCCACCCACTCTCGAACCTCGTCGTCCGCGACCGCAATGAACAGTCGCGAGAGATAGCGCGCACGCTCCTCGGGTCGGTGCATCGGAACCGGCAGCGGCTCGGGATCGCGTTCGAACGACGACTCCACGAAGAAGCGCGCCTCGAGGTCGCCCGCCATCAGTCGCGCCAGCGGCACCAGCCCCTGCGCCGAGCGCAGGTCGCTGCGCCGGTCCAGCAGACGCCCGAGTTCGATCAGTTCCTCACGCGCCTCGGGCATCGAGATCGACGTGGCCAACGCGACGAGATCCCAGAGCGCGACGCGATCCGCCGGACGTGTGGACTCGGGGAGACCGTCCAGCCGCGACACGAGAGCGCCCAGGTCGCGCGCATAACTCTCTCTCCAGTCCGCCAGAGTCCACGTCTCCGTCGAGGCATCGGGCGGCTCGTAGCGAATGAGGAGGAGTCGTCGGGCCAGCGCGTCGTTACGCGCGGCGTGAGCCGAGTCCGGTGATCCCACGAGCGCTGCCGGCCAGTTCGGGCGCTTGCCATCGCGGCCGAGTCGTCGCGACCGCAGGCGAAGGGTCCGCCCGCGATCGGGGATGACCAGATCGGAGGAGAGTCGCGTCGCCGCTACGCGCACCCACTCTTCGAGCAGCAAAGCGGTCACGCGAGGCTTCGCAGTCCCGAGCGGGGCGAGGCGTATGCGCCGCGGCGTCGCATTGGTTGCGAGGACATCGGTCGTGCGCTCCGTCCACGCGACGCGTGTGCTCGGCGAGTACGCGACCGGCGTCGACCACTCCTCCGCGACGCGCCAGCGACCGCGCTGCTCGACGACTCGCGCCATCCGCACGCGGCCGACCGGCGCTCGCACCTGGTCGCGCGTGACCTCCGGCTCCTCCACGTGTTCCGCGGGCTGCGCCCGATGCGCGAGCACGTACCCCGCCCCCAGCGCGACGACGACCACACTCCACGCGAGGCACTGAGCGACGGAGAGCCTCATGCCCCTGCCTCCCCCGCCCGCGCGACCTCAATCCGGGCGCGGACCCGCGCTGCATCGTGGAGCCGGAACAACGCCCCGAATGCCGGGATGAACAGCAGCCACGTCACGGTCGACTCCGCGAACGATGACGGCGCCGAGCCATCGAGACCTCGAAACAGTTGGGTCAGGGCGGCGGCGTTCAGGAACGCCAGCGGAGCGGCGAGACCGACGAGCAGCGGCGCCGGGAACAGCCGCACGCGCGAGCCGTCGCGCAGCGCCTGGCGCCAGACGACAAGGCTCGCCATCGTCACCGCGAGCGTCGTAAGCAGCAGCGCGACCAGGCCGAGTTGCACTTCGTTGAACGCCCCCGCGCGAAGACGGCTGACGGCGACGGCGGCCGGCACGAGTCCGCCGAGGGCCGCGAGAGGCGCGAACGGAAGCCCAAGGCGCCACTTCGACGACGTCGCAGGCCGACGCGGCGGGCCGCCCGTAGACGGTCGGAGCGGAGCGACCAGTGGGGCCGCGAGCGAGGCCACCCCGACCAAGCCGAACGCAGCAGCAGCGTCGCTCACGCGCAACGCGACCTCCCCGCCGCCGAACACGTACACCGCGTGCGCCATCCCGGCCACGAGCAGCGACCAGGGGCCGACGCGCGCCATCGAGCCGCCGGCGGCGCGCGCGAGGCGCTCGGCGCCAATCGCCGCGACCATCAACCCTCCGGTGTGCAGTGCGGCGTCCCAGCCCGCGTCGACGAACGGAACCACCGCAACGATCAGTCCGATCAGCACCGCGACGAACGCCATCCACACGCCGCGCGACGGCTTCCGCACGCGCCAGAGGACTCCGCACACGGCAAGAAGGAGAGCGACCAGAGCGCTCACGACGCCACGGCGGATCCCGCGCTGCGTCAGAGGTCCCACGGACCACGCGCGGTTCCACGGCGCCATCGCCTGGACGCGCTCGGCGAGTTCCGGTGGCAGGTCGACGAGGCCGTCCTCCTGCGCGTCGGCGAGTCGCTGGAACACGTCGGCCGCGAGTCCCCACGTCAGCAGGTGCTCCACGGCGAGGTCGCGCACGGCCGGGTCGTCGACGGCCACGAGGAGTCGAGCCAGGTAGGCCATGCGCTTCGGCGCTGCCACCAAGTCTGGCGGGAGGCCTCTGCCGCCCCACCGCAGCGCGGCCGCTACCTCTGGAAGCACGGCCGCATCGCCCGCGAGCAGACGAGCAAACCCGAGTCGTTCGAGAATCCAGTCGTCGCGCGGTGCCTCGAGAGAGAGCGGTTCCACGAGCCCAGCGAGCGCAGCCCGGGCGGCCGGCATGGGCACGCGCACTCCCAGCGCCACGAGTTCGCGTACCGCGGTCTCAGCGCTGGCCGGCCCGATGTAGTCGCGGCTTGCCAGCGCCTCTCCTGCGCGCTCGACCGACTCCGCGTACGCACGCTGCCAGTCCTCCACCGTGAACGCCTCCGCGGGATCTCCCTCGTCGTCGAAGCGCATGAGGATGAGTGACTCGGCGACGGCTTCGGGTGGCGGCTCGCCCGCACTCCAGTCGGGGACCACGACGATCCCCGGCGGCCACCGACTCGCGCCGAGGAGGATGGTCCGTGCCGGCCCATCGCGGGGACGCGAGCGTCGGGCAGTCCACACAACCGCGGGCGTGCCGCCCGAGAGGCGTACGTTCAGCACATCGCCAGCGGAGCGCTCGGTCAGGTAGGTGAGGGGCGTTCCTGGGACACGCGTGCGGCGACGGTCCGCGCTCGTCGGTAGCGCGGCGTCGAAGCGGGTCTCGCGCCAAGAGAGCGTCAGCCGCGACTGTCCCGGGAACCGCAGGCGCACGGAGTCCTGGACCGCCCACCGGCCTCGCCACTCGCGCAGTCGCGCCACCCGCACGAAGGGCCCTTCGTCGCCCTCACCGGGACGAACACTCGGCGTGACCGCGACCAACCCGCCCGGCCGTCGCACAAACGACGTCACCGCGCCGCCGACCGCGGCGAGCACGACGACCGCCCACGCGAGTCGCTGTGTCCAACGTGACCTCACGTTGCACGCCCCGTGCCGGCAATCTCGATGCGCGCCCGCACACGCGCCGCATCGTGGAGCCGGAAGAGGCCGCCGCACAACGCGAACAGGACGAATGCGTTCAGCGCGCCTTCAAGCCACGGCGGGATCACCGATCCGTGGAGTCCACGCGCGAGCTGAGTGAGGGCAGCCGCGTGGGTGAACGCCAGGGGAGCCGCGAGCCCGAGAACCAGCGCCGGCGGAGACATCCGCACCACGGCGCCGTCGCGCAGCGCCTGTCGCCACGTGATCAGAGCGGCGAACATGACGGCGATCGCGACGCCCTCCGTGACGACGAACGCGACGGCGTCGAGGAGCGGGTCAGGCGGAGTGGTGATCCAGAGTCTCACCGTCTGCGCTCGGACGAACCCAATTGCGGCGGCAAGCACGCAGAACGAGACCCCGAGGCGCCACGGCGCCCCGCGGGCCGGGCGTCGCGGGAGAGCTGGACGCGGTCGCTCTAGCGGGCGCACGAGCGTCGCCGCCAGCAGTGTCACCGACACGATGCCGACCGCGGCGGCGGCGTCTCCCACTCGGTGGAGCGTCTCGCCGTCGACGACCAGGAACAGCCCGTGCGCGCACGCGGCGACCCCGAGTGCCGCTGCGGCGACGCGCCCGAGAGGGCTCGACGTGACGCGGGCCAGCTGCCCAGCACCGATGGCGGCGACGAACCACCCCGCGACACCGACGAATCGATCCCAGTCCGCGTCCTCGATCTGAACGCCTACCGCGACGATGCCAATCACGACGGCGAAGGAGGCAGCCACCGCTCCCTGCGAGGGACGGCGAGCACGCACCGGCACGGCGACCATCGCGATCAACAGGGACAGGAGCACGATGAACGCGTCCACGGGGAACTTCTGTGGGTGCGGCAGCCCTCCGTGCCACGCGACGCTCCAGGGGGCAGCATCGTCCACTCGGGCCGCGAGTTCGTCGGACAGTTCGACCCGTCCGTCGCGGGCGGCATCGGCCAACTGCTGCGCGGTGTAGGCGTCGATTGTGGACTCGAGCAACTCTCGCGTCGCCATCGCGCGCACGTCGGCGTCGTCGACGGCGGCGAGCAGTTGCGCGAGATAGGCTCCGCGCTCCCACAAGCCGGTGGCGCCGAGCGGCAGACGCTCGGGCCGCCGGGCGAACAGCAGCCATGCGTCGGGCTGAGCCGCCAGGTCACCTGCCAGCAGCCGTGCTAGCGCGAGCTGGTCGCGAAGCGGGGCATCCTGACGGTCGTCGCCCGACACGACGCCGGCAAGACGGATGAACGCCGCCCGCGCCTCCGGCATGGGAACTCGCATGCCCAAGATCAACAGGTCCTCACGGACCGTGCGGCGTCCCGGGCGGCCGCCGCGTGCGGCAAGATCCACCGACGCGGCGTAGAGGGCGCGCCACTCCGCCAGGGAGGAGGGAGCTGTCGCGTTGGTATTCGCGGGGCACTGGCCGAGCAGCAGAACGGACCTGTCGCTCGGCTGGGACACGAACGGCAACGCTCGCACCATGTCCAACGGCCATGGCCCGAATCGGTTCCGGGTGACGCGACGATGGAAGGGGCCGAACCCAGGCCGGCGCGGAGTCGAGCCGACCTGGCCGGACCACTCGGTGTCGTCACCCACCGTGCGCAGATCGATCTTCACCAGGACGTCCTCTGCGCCCGGTGCCGTGAGTAGCCGCGGCATGCCGGGCAGTGCGGACGAACTCTCGATCACGTACTTCGCCGGATGCGGCACTCCGCCAGGCCACTCGATCTCGGTGTGCGTCTGGTTCCGACGCGGGAAGTCGACCTGTTCCCGCAGCACCCAGCGGCCGCGAGATTCCTCCAACCGCGCGAGGTGGATCGAGTGGTACCGGTCGCTCGACACCGCGCGCACGGACGGCACTCTCGCCGGCGGCGTCGTCGGTCGTCGCACGAACGACATCGCCACGCCGGCGATCGCGGCGAGGACCACGACGGTCCACGCGAGCCGTTGGGTCCACTTGCCGATCATCGGAGGACCGGGCCTTCGCCGGTGCGCTCGACGCGCGAGCGGACGTGGGCAGCGTCGAGCAGGCGGAGGAGTCCGCCGACGACGGCGCAGAGGGCCCAGGCCACCGCGATTGCGCGAACGAACGGCGGGACGGCAAGGCCAATACCCGCGCGCGCGGCGTGGACCACTGTCGCGGTCTGGAGCAGTACGAAAGGCGCGATATAGCCGACGACGAGGAGCGGGGGCAGATCGCGGACCCCGCGGCCGTTGCGCAGAGAACGGCGCGACGCGAGAACGGCTGCGACGAGCACGGCGACGCCCAGCAGGATGGCCAGTGCCTGAATTGGCTGCGCCAGTCGGCCGTCGGCCAGCGCGACGACGGTGGGAGCTGCGCTGCCTGCGGCGATGATCACTCCGATGCCGAACGGAAGTGCGAGTCGCCACCAGGACGCCCGAGCAGGACGGCGCGGACGCACGGAGAGCCTCGGCTCCACATCGACCACGAGCGGCCCTGCGAGCGTCGCGACCGCGAGAAACGCGAGCGCGACGCACCCAGCTGCGAGGCGCGCGAGCAGCACGGCACCGAATACCCAATGACTGAAGTAGAGGGCACCGGCGAGCACGAACGCGCGCAGGGCGAGCGGCGCCCAGCGTCCGTTCGTCTGCACCTGAAGCCGCCACGCGCCGAGGGCGGCGACCGCGGAACCGACAATCGGGGTGAGTGCGCGCCAGCCGGGGTCGGAGGTGTGCAACGCGATCGCCGCCAGGCCGAACGCGACGGAGAGGACCGCGAGCACCGGACCGCGGGGAGAGGCGACGCGAGTGTGGAGCACGAGCAGGATGAGCAGGAGTGCCAGCCCGGCCGTGCCGGCACCCGAAACGGGTCCCGGCAGCGGGTGCGGCGTCGTGTGAAGCCGTGTGAGCTTCAGGGACTTGTGCGCATCGCGACGTAGCTCGGGCGTCAGCTCGGCACGACCATCGGCCTCGGCCGCGAGAAGCCGTCGGGCGATTCCGGGCAGGATCTTGTGCTCGAGCAGTTCGCGTTCGGCGAATTCGCGGACCTCGTCGCTCTCGGTGGAGACGTAGAGTCGGCTCAGGTAGATGTTGCGCCGGACGGCACCGCGGAGCGAATGCGGGCGATTCTCGGGATGGGTCCCGAACGCCAATCGGACCTCCCCGAGCCTCGCGACATCACCAGCGAGCAGCTGCGCGATCGCGAACTGCGTGGAACTCGGGGGCGCCAGGGAGGAGAACGGGCCCAGAGGGCGCCACAGTCGGTGGAGCGACTTCCGCGCCTCCGGGACCGGCCACGCCGTCGCGATCTCCAACTGCGAGCCGACGGCGACGCGGTGGACGACCGCCGCGCCGTCGTCTGCGAGTCGTGCCACCAGGCGTTCGAGTCCCGCTGCGTACAATCGCCGCCAGTCCGCCACCGTCTTCGGAACGTCGGTCGCGTCCAGCGGCTCGAGCCGCGCCACGAGCACGTGGTCGGCGATCGCCTCCGCCTGGAACGAGACTCCGTCGGGAAGTCCGATGGTGTCAACCGTCCAAACGCGACCAGTGCTCATGGTCGGACGCTCTGTCCGGGCTGTGCTCAAGTGGCGCGCGATGGTCGCACGGGCGAGGCGATCGCTCGAGCGCCCGAAGTACAGATCGACCGTCGTCGAGAGACGGGAGGTCCATGGGCCCGCCGGAGGCAGTCCGGGCGTACGAAACGTCGTCCGCGGGCGCTGGCGCCAGGAGATCGGCACGTCGATGTCCGTGTGCACCCACCTGAACCGAACGTGGCGATCGCTCGGGAGCGGCGCCGACGCCGTCGTCGCGACCTCCCAACCGTGCGGACCGTCCCGCAGTTCGGCGATGCGGACGCGGAGCTGAGGCGCTCCGGGCATGCCCAGCGCAGACTCGAATTCAGCATCAGGGAAGACGTCGCAGTCCGGCGACGTGGTCGATACGTGCCGCGGCGGCTCGAACGCCAACGTCGCCCCCGCCACCGCCGCCGCGACCACCACCGCCCACGCGACGCGATCGGCGGTGGAAGCGATGTTCACCGAGTCGAGGCTATCGGACGGCGTCGCTCACTCGTCGCCGCCGACTCCGAGACGCTTCCGGAGACGCGCGACCTCGCGCTGCTCACGCTCCGGGAGCTCGTCGCCCTCGGCGACGACCAGATCGAGCAGGGCGGCGGCCTCGGCACGGGCGGCGGCGTCGCCCGAGGACAGCTGGTTCGCCAGTTCGAACCGGGCGCCGCGGAGCTTCACGCCCTCAGCCGACTCGTCGAGCAGGGCGCGGCGCAGGTACCGTTCCATGAAGCCGATCGGCGGGTTGTCGTGCACGCTCTGGAGCAGCGCGATGCAGGCGTCCATGCTCGGTGGCTCGGCGTCGGCCTGACGCCTGAGCATCGCCTGACGGAAGACAGCCTGTGTCGTCTTGAGGAGGCGCTTCTCGGTCGGCGCGTCGAGCCGGTACGCGCTCCGCTTCGCGAGCACGGCGTACGCAGCCGCGTAGTCGCCCTGCCGCGTGAGCGCGTAGATTTGTCGCGTCAGGACATCGCCGGCAAGCGCGTGCTTCGGCCGGGCCGCGAGGAACGCCGCCGCCTGTTCGACGGCCTCGCCGAGTCGTCCGACCTCGACCGTCACCTCGATGCCGCGCAGCGCCGCCTGACTCTCATAGCCGACGGCATCGTCGGGATCGAGCTCCGCGATCCGCGCCAGTGCCCACCGCGCCGTCTCCTCGTCCTGCCACGGAGAGCCGCGCCGGACACAGACCTTCGAGAGTTCCATCAGCAGGGGCAGGCTGCGTTCGGTCGACTCGGTGGCGGCGAGCGCCGCACGGAACCCGGTCGCGGCGAGCTGACCGTTCAGGTGCTCGGAGTGCCAGCGGGCCAGCGCGCGCTGGGCGTTGAACGGGTCCCCGTGGGCGACTCGCTCCTCGAGTTTCGTGAGCTCGTCGCGGGAGTCGGCGAATGCGTCGAGCGCGTCGCCCGAGATAGCCTTCCGGTGGTCGTGCACCACGACGCCGTCCGCGCGCAGGAACACGTAGCGCGGCATCTTCCAGATGTTGCCGCGACGCCACTCCGGGTGCGCAAACAGGTTCGCGCGGGCGAGCTCGAAGTCACCGAGGCGCGGCCTGAGGTCCTCGGCGAGGAGCGCCGGGTCCTGTCTCTCGACGTCGCGCTCTGCGTACGGAATGAACAGAGCCACGAGGACCGGTCGGCCGCTCTCGGTCGACGCGGCGAGGGCCGCGTCGACGCTGTCGCGCCACGGGAGTTCAGCAGCGAACGCCGGCCCGGCGAGGGCGGCGATCAGGGCGACGGTGGCGATGACGCGATGCATGGGGACTCCTCGGCGACGGGCGAGCCGCAGAGTACCGCGTCCTCACGAACTTCGCGCACCGCCCCGGCTGCGGTCGGTGTCCTAGCAGCCGGTCGCTACGATCCCAGAACCGACCGTGGCACGCCGTCACGGCGGCCGGAGACGAACCATGGCGCTCGCGAAGCACTGGGAACCGCACGAGCACGAGGAAGCGATCTACCGCCGCTGGGAGACCGCCGGCGCGTTCGTCGCGGACGCGACCTCGGACCGCGAGCCCTTCACGATCTCGATGCCGCCGCCGAACGCCACCGGCACGCTGCACCTCGGGCACTCGATCATGCTCGCGATCGAGGACGCCATGGCGCGCTGGAAGCGCATGGCCGGGTGCGAGGTGCTCTGGCTGCCCGGCACGGACCACGCCGCCATCGCCACCGAGGCCGTGGTGATCCGCAAGCTCCAGGACGAGGGCATGGCGGACCCGCGCGGCGAACTCGGGCGCGAAGGGCTGGTGCGTCGCATCGCGGAGTTCGTGGAGGAGTCGCGCGCGACGATCCGCAGCCAGATCCGCGCGATGGGCAGTTCGTGCGACTGGTCGCGCGAGCGCTTCACGATGGACCAGCAGCTCAACCGCTGCGTGAACGAGGTGTTCTCGCGGATGTACCGCGACGGCCTCATCTACCGCGGTCCGCGCATCGTCAACTGGGACCCGCACCTGCAGACGACGGTGTCCGACGACGAGATCTACCACGAGACGCGACAAGCGAAGTTCTACACGCTGCGCTACGGCCCGTTCCTCGTGGGGACGAGTCGCCCCGAGACGAAGCTCGGCGATACCGCCGTGGCCGTGCACCCCGACGACGAGCGCTACAAGGAGCACGTCGGGAAGACGTACGAGGTGAGCTGGCCGAAGGGGCCGACGATCACCGTGAAGGTGGTGGCCGACGAGGAGGTCGACCCGGAGTTCGGCACCGGCTGCCTCGGCGTGACGCCCGCGCACAGCATGGTGGACTTCGAGATCGCCGGGCGACACGGGCTCGCGATCGTGCAGGTCATCGGCGAGGACGGCCGCATGACCGCCGCCGCCGGCGAGCACTACGCGGGCATGACCGTGACCGAGTGCCGCACGGCGTTCGCGGCGGAGCTCGAAGCCGCCGGACTGCTCGCCGAGGTGAAGGACTACGAGCAGGCGATCTCGCTTTGCTACCGCTCGAAGATGCCCGTCGAGCCGCTGCCGAAGGAGCAGTGGTTCGTGGACGTGAACAAGCGCGCGGTGCCGTGGAAGAACGGACTCCTCAGCCTGCGCGAACTGATGCGCGACGCCGTCGAGTCGGGCGACATCGAGATCCTCCCGGAGCACGAGCAGCGCAAGTACTTCCACTGGATCGACAACCTGCGCGACTGGTGCATCTCGCGTCAGATCTGGTGGGGACACCGAATCCCGGTGTGGACGCGCAATGGCGACGATCCGTACGTCGGTCACACGCCGCCCGATGGCGACGGTTGGGTGCAGGACCCGGACACGCTCGACACCTGGTTCTCGTCGGCACTCTGGACGTGGTCGACGCTGATCGATCCGGAACTCGCGCAGGACCCGTCGCTCGAGCTGCCGGAGCTGCTCGCGCAGAGTCCCGACTTCCAGAAGTTCCACCCGACCGCCGTGATGGAGACGGGCTACGACATCCTCTTCTTCTGGGTCGCGCGGATGGTGCTCGCAACGTGCTATGCGACGGGTGAGGTGCCGTTCCGCACGGTGTACCTGCACGGACTGGTCCTCGACCGCGACGGCGACAAGATGTCGAAGTCGAAGCCCGAGACGTCGATCGATCCGCTCGACACGATCGCGGAGCACGGCACCGACGTGCTGCGCCTGTCGCTGATGCTCGGCAACGCGCCGGGTAAGGACCTGAAGCTTGGCAAGGAGCGACTGATCGGCTGCAGGCGGTTGATCAACAAGCTCTGGAACGCCACGAAGCTCGTGCTGATGAAGGTGGGCGACGAACGCCCGTCCGGTACAGCGCCGGCCAATGTCACGCACCCGATGAACGCGTGGATGCTCACGCGCATCGACGGGCTCGTGTCGCAGGTGGATGCTCGCTTCGGCGGCTGGCACTTCGGCGACGCCGCCGAGTCGATCCGCGCGTCGTTCTGGGACGAGTTCTGTGATCAGTACCTCGAGGCGATCAAGGTCGACGAGCTGTCGGCGCTCGACGAGACACGCGAGGTGCTGTTCCACGCGCTGCTCACGTACCTGAAGCTGCTGCATCCGTTCATGCCGTTCGTGACGGAGCACCTGTGGGCCGAGTGCGGCGCCGAGGGAATGCTCATCCGCGCGGCGTGGCCGGTGTCCGCGGGGCGCGACCCGAAGGCGGTGGCGGGCATCGATGCTGCCGTGCGGCTCATCTCGAGCGTCAATCGCCTCCGTGCGGAGCAGGAGCTCGAACCGAGTGCCAAGATCGAGCTGACGATCAAGGCGCGGGCACACGCGGGCGATCTGCAGGCGGCGAGCGCGGTGATCGAGAGCCGGGTGCGCGCGGCGTCGATCACATTCGTGGGCGCGAACGACGCGCTGCCCGAGGGCGCTGCCGTGGCAGTCGATCCGGAGTTCGAGGCGGCGGTGGCGCTCGGTGCAGCCGATCGGGAAGCCATGCGCGAGCGGCTGACGAAGCAGCTCGAGAAGACCCAGAAACAGAAGGCCGGCGTCGACGCGCGTCTCGCGAACGAGAACTTCGTGACGCGTGCCAAGCCCGTCGCCGTCGAGCGCGCACGCGCGGATGCCGCGGCGTTGGCAACGACCATCGCGGCTCTGAACGAACGCCTCGCCGCGCTCTGACTCTCGCGGAGACGTGTAGAGTCGGGCGATGGACCCGGTTCGCCGCGTGATGCTCTGTGGTGCCGCCTCGGTGGCGGTGCTCGCGGTGGGCCTTGTCGCGGGCCGCACGTCGGTCACGGCGCCGGAGGCCATCGATGCGGCGATCGGCCGTCTCGAGGCGGGTCGTTCGCACGCGACGCTCTCCGAACTGCAGGAGCGCTTCGCGTTCCGCGCACCGGGGCAGGCTGGCTACTCCGGCGCTCCGGAGTGGATCGCGGATCAGCTGCGTGCCGCGGGCGTCGCGGACGTCGAGATCATCACGCACGAGACCGGCACGGCGTGGTATCCGCGCGTCGTCAACGTGCACGGCGTGATCCCCGGCCGCGACCGTTCCCAGGTCGTCGTGCTCGCCGCGCACCACGACACCGTGCCGGCCGCACCGGGCGCCATCGACGATGGTGGCGCCATCGCAATCATCATCGAAGCCGCACGGGTCATCGCGGCGGGCGAGCCCCCAGGATGTGACGTCGAGTTGGCGCTCTTCGACGGTGAGGAGTCAGGTCTGATCGGCTCGAAGGCGCGCGTCTTCGACCTGGGCGACGAGGGGCGCGCGCGCGTCCGGGCGGCGGTGGCCGTCGAACTCGTCGGTTGGACCGAGGACCGGTTGGTGATGCACACGCTGCCGCACGGCTTCGCGTGGGACGCCCCGGGCGGACCGCCCGCGTGGCTGCCCGCGCAGTCGCTCGCAGCGGCGCGACACGTCGGGATCGACGTCGGGCTCGGCGACCCGATGTTCGGGCCGTTCTACCAAGGCGCGGTGCGCGTGATCGGCGTGCTGACGGGCAGCGACGCGGGCGCGTACCTCGAGCAGGGCGTACCGGCGTCGATGCTGACGGGTTCGTCACTGACGAACTTCTTCTCCGGTTACCACAGCGCGCAGGACTCGATGGAGCTCGTCGACCGCGATCGGCTGGACGACTCCGCGCGCGTTCTGACCGCGCTGGCCGTGGAGCTGGCGGAGCTCGACGACGATGCGAGGTCCGAGCCCTTCGGCGGCCCCTACCTGATGCTCGGGTCCTCACTGCTCGGTCGGACCTGGTTCGCGATCGTCGGTCTGGCGTTCCTGCTCCCGCTCGTCATGGCGAACGCGACGCTGCGAGCGCAGGGTCGGGCCGGCACCGCGCGCACGCTGTTCCTGTTGCTCGGGATCTCGTTCGGCGCGCTCGTGGCCATGGGCTCAGTGATCGGTCTCGTGATCGGTGCCCCACTCGTGCTGGCACTCTCGCTGGCGCCGTTCATCGGCCGGGCCCAGGGTGTCGCCGTCGTCCTCGGCTTCGTGCCCTTCCTCGCCCAAGCGGCGCTGATCGGCGCAGCCGCTGCGTCGTTCGGGTTCCGGTGGCGCGCCGGTGGCGGTGAGACGGCCTGCCTGATCCTGCTGATCATCGCGGCCGTCGCTGTGCGGATCTCGCTGGCGCGGATCTCTCCGGAGGGGCAGGACGCTACGATCGCGTGATGGGGACAGCCCCCGCTGCTCGACACGGCCGATCGTTCGGCCTCGACCTCTGACCGCCCAGCCCGCCATGTCCAACCCACTGCCGTGGACACCGGATCACGAGCTCACCGCCGAGCAGGTGCGCACGGCGCTCCGCGACGCGCTTCCGGGCGCGACCCTCGGCGACGTCGCATTCGTCGGAGCGGGATGGGACAACTTCGCGTACGAGATCGAAGTCGACGGAGCGCGGTGGATCTACCGCTTCCCCAAACGGGCGGATCGCGTGCCGCATCTCCTGCGCGAGGTCGACGTGCTGGACGTCATCCGGTCGCACGTGTCCGCGCCAGTGCCGCGGGCGCGCGGTCCGTACACGTCGTCCACCGTGCCCTACCCGTTCGCCGGGTATCCGCGCCTCCCTGGAGTCCAGCTCCAGCAGCGCGCCCCCGACTGGCCGCACGCCGGACGCGTGGCCGCGCAGCTCGCCACGTTCCTGACCGCGCTGCACGCAATCCCTCGATCGGCGTATGACGGGATCGCCGTCCCGGAAGACCCGGCGAAGGGGAGCACCGCGCATCGACGAGAGAAGGCACTGACGTCGCTCGACCTCATCGCCGACACACTTCCCGCATCCCTGGTGCGGGACGTTCGGGCGGCGGTGGCGATCGACGTGGCCGATGCCCCGACGTCATGCGGTATCCACTGCGACCTCGGCGACGACCACATTCTGACGGACGAGGACGGCCGGCTCACGGGCGTGATCGACTGGGCCGACTTCTCGATGGCGTCACCGCACGGCGACATCGTCGGCGGCACGATAGCATTCGGCGACGCGTTCCTGCTGCCCGCACTCGCGGCCTACGACCGTCCGATGGACGCGGACTTCGAGAAGCGCATCCGCCTGTCGGCCGTCTCCGTCATGGTGTGGTGCATCGACCTGGGCAGCCGTGACACCGAAGCGGAGTGGACCGCGTGGATCCACGCGCGGCTACCGGACCGCGTCGCCGAGCTCCTGCGCTAGCTAGCCCGCGCCGCTGCGCACGATCGAGGGTCGTAGGTCCGCATCCGGCGGCGACCACACGGCGGGATCGGCGACAATCTGCTCGCCGCTACGCAGGTCCTTCACCTCGTGCGGCGCAGCGGCATCGGTCGGAACGAACCAGACGAAGGGGATGCCGCGCTTCTGGGCGTACTTCAGCTGCTTCCCGAACTTCGCGGGAGCGTGGTACGTCTCGGTCGGCACGCCACGAGCCCGGAGCGACCTCGTGACGTCGCGGGCGACGCCGCGCGCCTCGTCGGCCGGCAACGTCACGAGTACACAGGTCGGCACCGAACGCGACGCCGCGAGCTGCTTCTTCGCGAGGATCGGCGCGAGCATGCGCGTGACGCCGATCGAGATGCCGACCCCCGGCAGCCGAACGTTGCCCGAGCCGCCGACGAGGTTGTCGTAGCGACCGCCCGCGCAGACTGTGCCGAGTTCCGGACGACTCGGCATCACCGCCTCGTAGACCGTGCCGGTGTAGTAGTCGAGACCACGCGCGATGGAGAGGTCAGCGACGACGCTGCCGGCGGGCAGGTCGGCGAGTTCACCCATCACGAACGCGAGTTCGTCGAGGCCCTCGTCGAGCAATTCGTGGGTCACGCCCAGGGCGCGGACAGCGGCGACGAACGACGTGTCCGTCGATCGGATCTGCGCCGCGGCGAGACACGTGTCCGCCTGCGTAACGCTGAGTCCGCACTCCTCGCCCAACAGTCGCCGAACGTTGTCGGCGCCGATCTTGGCGAGCTTGTCGGCGATGCGCAGAACCGGGGTGACCTCCTCGATCCCAATCCCTCGATACAGACCCTCGAGCACCTTGCGGTTGTTGATGCCGGTCACGACCGGCGGCAGCGGCAGCGCCGCGAGCGTCTCGGCCAGTAGCCGCGGCATCTCGGCGTCGAACGACAGCGACAGCGAGTCCAGATCGACGACGTCGATGTCGGCCTGCGTGAACTCGCGGTAGCGGCCGACCTGCGGTCGCTCTCCGCGCCAGACCCGCTGGATCTGATAGCGCTTGAACGGGTACGCGAGCTCGCCGCGGTGCTGCATCACGTAGCGCGCGAACGGGACGGTCAGGTCGAAGTGCAGGCCGAAGCCGGTGTCGGGATCACCCTCGCCGGCGTGGATGCGGCGGAGAACGTAGATCTCCTTGTCCGTCGCACCCTTGGAGGTGAGCTGTTCCAACGGCTCGACCGATCGGGTCTCGACCGGCGCGAACCCGTAGGACTCGAAGCGTGCACGGATCTCGTCGAGCACACGCTGCTCCACGAGCCGTTGCTCGGGCAGCCACTCGGGAAAGCCGCTGAGGGGTCGGATCTTTGCCATCGCTCGTCTCGGCGAACACCCTACGCAGCGCGCGCGGGAATGCTACGCATCGCGGAGGCGCCGGTGTGCCGTCGCGCTCGCTGGGCGCGAGTCCTCGCCCGGTCCCACAGTCAGCCGGATGCGCGCCAGATGCTTGACGTTCGCGCACGTGTCGATCACGTCCTGGTGACACGCGGCCGCGTCCGGGATGAGCATCCGGAACGGCCCTCCACTCTCGTCCGGGAGCGGTCCGTCGCCCACCGAGTGGACGACGAGTGCACCGAGCACGGGCGGTAGCGGCACGCTGGCGCAGAACCCATCGGCCGATGTGAACGTCACGTGCGTCGCGTCGGCGCCGCGACCAGCGCGGTCGAGCAACGTCGCCAACCGCACGGCGCGGCCGGTGCGTCGCGGCACGTGCGCTCCGACGTCGTCCACCTGGTCGGGCAGAGCCACAATGTCGTCCCGGGCCAGCGCCACCGGCTCGGAGACGTCGCCCTCGATCGTCAGCCGCGAGCGCTCGCTCATCGGACGGCCGCCGTCTCGCCAGCCACGGCGTCGTGCGTCATCTGCGACAGCGGCTCGCACGTCGACTGGGGACCGACCACGATCGGCTCGTCCGGGTCGAGACCGAGCTCCTCGCGAGTGACGAACTGCACGGATCCGTCGACGAGGCCGACGAACAGTCCATCGACGTGGTGCCCCGCGCGTTCGCAGACGAGCCACTCGCTTCGGTCACCCGTCAACGGGAACCGCGTGAAGTCCCGGGTCGCGTACGAGCACGTCGCGCCGTTCTCGTCGTCCTCACAGATCATCCGACGGCCACCGCCGAACGCGAGAGGCAGCCGCTCGTCGAGTCGTTCGAGCAGCGCGCGACCGGTGTCTGCCGGAGGGCCGTAGCGGATGATCTCCGCGCGCACGAAGTCGGTCAGTAGACGGACGTGAGCGCGGCATTCCTGTCGCGCCGCGGCGTCACGCCCGCGCGTGTCGAGCACCCACGCCGCGCCCAGCGTGATGAACACGACGACCGCGTACGCCGTCAGGCGTCGTAGCGCACGGAACGGGAACGGCATCGGCGCCTCCTGCTCTGGTCCACGTGGGACCCACCTCGGATCTACGCAGCCTACTCGACGTACTCGATCGGCGCCGCGGACACAGCGGCCAGCACGGCCGTTGTCGTCTCGCGGTCGAAGCCCTCGACGGAGATCACCTCGTGTCCGCGCAGTCGCGCCGCCGTCTGCCCGAGCGAGTCGCAGTCGAGCCAGACCGTATCCACGTCGTTCGCCTGCGGCACGCCGCCCGGGTACTTCGCCGGCAGTCCGCCGGCGTACGCGCCGAAGAACTCGCGCGCATCCGTCTTCGTATCCCACGTGGTCAGCAGCACGACGGCCACGTGT
The DNA here is from genome assembly GCA_021776825.1 of Planctomycetota bacterium. Classification (GTDB taxonomy): domain Bacteria; phylum Planctomycetota; class JAJSAM01; order JAJSAM01; family JAJVHW01; genus JAJFFG01. Next base: position 49,469 of record JAJFFG010000110.1, on the reverse strand, counting down.
CCGTCCGGTCGGCGATACGCCGTGTAGAGATCCCCGTCCCAACCCGCGGCGGCCTTCTTCGCGACGGCGCCGGCAACCTCCATCTCACGCAGCAGCACGTCGAGCAAGAGCTCCCCGTGCACGGCGGCGTCGATGCGCACCCATGAGCGACAGAAGCACGTAGCGGGGGATGGATTTCGCCTGCGCCGTCGCGCGGCGCAGCGGGTGGTCCTCCGCGAGACCAGCAGCTATCGCGAACGACATGTCGATCAGCTGCTCGAGATCCATGGCGGCGGTCACCTGCAGCGCCATGGCCGTCATGTTCAGGCGGCCTTCGGCAGGCAGGGGTATCTGAGCGCTCAACTGCCAGGCGGTCTGCACGAATGTCGCCTCACCCTCGGCGACACAGCGCGCGGCGAGCAGCGCATCATCGTTGCGAGGGGCGTCGGGCTCCTTGCGGGTCGCCCGCTCGAGGAACACTCCCAGGTCGAAGTGCTGGTCCTGGAGCGCGTGCACCAGCTCGTGGGCCGCAGTCAGCTCGAGGAGATCGATCGGCAGACCCTCGGCGACGAACGTGAAGCGATCGGCGTCCGGGTCGTAGTACGCCCAGACCTGCGACTTCAACGCAGCGGTCACCTGCGACGCGAGGTCGTCGGCCGGAGCGTCCTCGCCCTCGGTCGTGCTCACGTCCGTCGCCGTGCGCCGCGGGAGCATGCCGAGGCGCCTCAGCCCGGCCTCCATATCGTCGCGTTGTCCGGCGGACGATGTGCTCTCGACACGGGCCTGCACCTCCTCGCCAAAGTCGTCCACGCTCTGCTCCGCCACCTCGACCTCACGTAGGAACTCGAGACTGCGCAGTTCCGCGACCTCGGCCTGCACGAGGGCCAGCCGGAGCTCCGCCGACCCGGTCTCCTTGCGTGCGGCGGTGACCAACCGACGCCACTCCACGAGCGGCAGCGACCACCCCTCCGGATCGAGCTCGGCGGCTCGGCGGCGAAGCGGGATGGCCTCGGACGAACGCCCGGTGGCCGCGAGGCACCGCGAGAGCCCGACGTGGGGGAACGCCTGCTCGGGGTCCAGTTTGATCGCATGCCGATAGTCCGGCTCGGCCGCCGCGAAGTCCCCGCTTTCCTCGAACAGCCAACCTCGGTTCTGACGGGCCCAGAAGTGGTCGCGATCCAGCTCCAGAGCCCGGTCGAAGTCGGCGCGCGCTCCCGGTACGTCGGTCTTCGTCGTGAGCCGCAGCCACCCGCGGTACTGGTAGAATTCCGCCTCCTCGTCGCCCTGTGCGAACGCCGCCTCCATGGACGCGAACGCAGCGTCCCAGTCGCCGTCGTCCTCGTGGAGGTGCGCGAGACTGAAGTGCGCCCACGCGTACTCCGGATCGATCGCCAGTGACCTTGCGTAGCTCGCCTCCTCCTCCGCACGGCGGTCCAGGCGACTGAGAGTGGCGCCGCGCGCGCACCATCCGCGCGCAGAGAGCGGATCGAGCTCGAGCCCCTCATCGACGAGTTTCAGCGCGCGCTCGAACCGCCCGTCGTGGAAGTCGGCGTCGGCGTCATCGAAGAGCGCGTCGGCCGTGGGCACGTCCTCGAGGAGCCAGCCGCCTTCGAGGGAGTCCGCCACGAGACAGAGTCCGGCGCAGCCGACGACGAGCAGCCCGAAACAGGCCGCCGAGATCCAGAGCACCGTCGCCTTGCGCATGCACGTCTCCGAGGGTGCGACGATCCTATCCCCCCTCTCTCACGAGGGCGCCACGCCTGACGGTCCCGGGCACGCGATCTCACGCGCCCGAAGTCAGCGGCGGCGCAGGAGCGTCAGGCCGACGATCATGAAGGCCACCAGGCCGATCGTGACCGGCGTGAGGAAGCCCGGAACGCCGCGGCGTGCCTGCAGCAGTGCGAGTCCAGGGCGATCGAGCGACTCGACGAGCGTTTCGGCGTCGGCGATACGCGCGACGCCCGTGGTTTCGTCGTGGTCGATGAACAGGATCAGATCCAGCGACGGCTTGCCGCGATCCACGTCGTCCTTCCAGCGCCGCACGAACGCGAGCGCGGGCAGCGTCTTGCGACCCGCGATCTCCTCCAGCTCGAGATGTAGCACCGGGTCGTACGCCTGGTAGACGACCTCCGTGCACACGAGCTTGTCGGTCGAGAAGAAGTCAAAGTCGAAGTCGTAGGGCTTGCCGTGGTGACCGATGGCGCGTGCGACTGCCTCGGCGATCTGCTCGGGCGGCAGCCGTGGGCGGAAGACGCAGATCGCGTCCGCCCCTCCCACCGAGTACTCGAGCGAGGTGAAGACGACGCCGTCTGAGATGGCTTCGATGATGACGCTCGCGCCGCCGTGCGGGTCCTCCCGTCGCATGTCATCGAGACGCGGCACGACGCGCGGATCGTCGGCGATCCCGAGCGCCTCGACGCCCGCCTCGCCCCCGACGTACAGCGTCGCGTGTGGCCAGAAGCCAGGCAGGAACGCGTTCGAGAGATACCAGTTGCGACGTTCGAGGACGATGTCGCCGGGCTGCAGTTGGCCGCGAACCCACTCGACCTGTTCGGCCGTGATCTGACCGTGTCCGCCGGGTGTCGTCTTCACGCGCGCGTCGCCCACCCAGGTGGAGACGACCGCGGACACGTCGTAGCGCACCGTGTCGCCACGCTGCACCGCGTGACGGACACTCGCATCGAAGCGGTACTGCGCGACGCGTTCCGACAGGTCCTCGACGACATCGGCACCGCGTGCAGCCGCGAGGATGAGTCCGTCCCACGGCTCGCCGGTCGGCAGCGCGTCGCCCTGTCGCATCCTCTCGAAGTGCGCAACGCCTTCGGAGAGGGTCTCCAGCGCCTGCACGTCAGCGAGGTTCGCGCGCACGCTGTCAAACACGCCGCTCGGGATGCCGCGCGTGCGGTCGCGCTCGTTCAGCTTGCGCCGCGCCTCACTGTCGTCGCCGAACGTCTCGACCAGCTGCATGCCACGCGCCACGGCCTCGACGGTCGCCGTGTGGGCGAGAACGAAGGCGGGTGCCCGCAGGTCCTCGGGTGCGTTCAGCGCATCGCGATAGAACCACGCGATGCGCATGAGTCCGTCGCGCGCCGACAGGAACTCGAGCAACGCATCGCGCACAGCGGCGTCGTCGTCGGAATCGTAGTACGTGCGATCGCCCTCGCGGAACTCGCGACGCAGTCGGTTCGATCGCTTCTCCGCGTGACTGAGCTGCGCGAGGTAGCCGGCGAGCCGACCGGCGTCCTGCCGCACGGCGGCCGACGCGTCGGACTCTGCCAGCGACATCCACGGCGACTCGGTGTCCGCCAGTCGCGAGAGCTCCGTGTCGCCGCGCCCGGGGAGCAGCCACAGCCCCACGCACGCGAGTGCGACGACCGCGAGTTGGCGGCGTACGAACTTCTTCCGCGAGCGACGCTCCTGCTCGCGGCGACGCGCGGCATCGGTCGGAAGCGAGGACTCCCCGGTCTCGGTCTCGTAGCGCAGCAGCGACTCGTTGAGGATCCACAGGAGCCGTTCTCGTTCTTCCGCGACACGCCGCACGGCGCCGCGCCGAACGAACGCGGGAGACAACGAGAGGCCGCGGTGGATCCAACCCTGTGCGCGCGTGCGGAAGCGGGCCGTGTAGATCCCCGAGGCGGCGAGCACGAGACCGGCTGCGCCCGTGGCCGGGAGACTCGCGGACCAGTCGTAGATGAGCCAGAGTAGGAGGCCCCAGAACACACCGAACACGACCGCGCCGATCACGATCCGCGCGACGACGAGAGCGGCGTCGCTGCCTTCACGCTTCGCGACCCGCTGCGCGAGCACGTCGGTCAAACGACCCGGCGCATACGCCGTCAACATGCCCACGGCAAAGACGGGCAGACCGAGCACGAGGAGCAGGGTCGTGCCGAGCATCGCGAGCAGCCATCGGATCGGGCGGTCTCGCATGCGCAGCGCGGTGGCCGGGACACGAAGCGTGTCGGAGAGTCGGCGATACGCCTCGTACCGACGGCGCACGCGCCCGACGAGATCGGGATCGGTCTCGAGGAAGTGATTGAGGCAGCGACCCGCCATACGTTCGGCGTCGGCGATCGCCGGCAGCGGATCGATGGCGCCGGTCGTCCGCAGATCGTCGTGCATCACCTTCGCCACGCCCTGCACGAGCGGCCGGTGATCGGTGCTCTCCAAGTGCAGGATCAGCGGCCGCAGCGCCTCCGTCATGCGAGTCTGCAGCTCGGGGATCGCCTCCTCGCGCGGCGCGTCGCGCAGGTCATCGATCGCGAACGGGGCGCCGATCCGCACGAACGCATCGCCGCGGAAGACCTGCTCGGGGCGAAACGTCAAGCCGACGGGCAGCACGACCAGGTTCAGATCACCGTCGAACTCGGTGACCGCCGCCTTCGCGATGCGGCCGGCGCCGGCCTTCACGTACTTCAGCTCGGGATCGAGGTGCGTGAAGCCCTCCGGGAAGATCGCGCAGACCTCGCCGCGATGCAGCGCTGCGATGTACTGCGCGTACGTCGCCTGGTTGCTCTCTGGATCGGAGCCGGCGTCGCCACGTCGATGGATCGGAATGCCGCCGATGCGTCGGAGCACGGTGCCCAGAATCTTCGACCGGAACAGCGGCGCCTTGGCGCCGAAGCGCACCGGACGGTCGATCGCGAGGAGCAGCGCCGCAGCGTCGAGGATCGAGTTCGGGTGGTTGACGACGACCAGCACGGGCCCCTCGGCCGGCACCTGATGGTCGCCCTTCACGTCGAACGAGCGGTAGTAGACGCGAATGGCCGCCCACGCGAGCCAGCGCACGAGCCGCCACCAGGGGCCGCCTGCGCGCTCATCGCTCACGCGAGGACGACCTCGATCTCGTGCTCTCTCGCGACGGCGGCGAGGGTCTGCATCGCCGGCCAGTCGAAGGCGTTCACCAGTTCGACGCACGGCTTGCCGCGCAGGTCGTAGAGCATGGCATTCGCGATCAGCCCGGTGCGGGCCCGTTCGTCGGTCAGCAGGTCGTGTCCGGCAGCCGCGTTGCGCTCGACGACCTCTCCGCTCCCGACGCCGGTCAAGGCGCGGAAGAACTGAGCCCCCGAACCGCCCGGATCGACAGCCCAGATGCGGACGCGGCCGATGCCGTTCCACACGATCCCGGAGCGCCGCACGAGTCCGTTGCGACTCACGCCGCGCACGGTGACCGACATCTTGGCGAATAGCATGTCGAGTCGCCAGGCCAGGAACAGCGCCACGGCCAGCCAGACCCCGACGAAGCCGAGGCCCCCCGCGGTCCGGCCAGCCGGATTCGCGAACAGCGACCACGCGACCCAGATCCCGACCGGCAGCCAGCCGATCGTCAGCAGCAGCACGAGGCCCTGCATCGAGGGTCGCGACGGATACGTCTGCGGCAGCTTGGGTGTGGCGCTCACAGGGCGATCCTATCGTGTGGCGGGTCGGATGCCTCGGCGACGATGCGGACCGTGAAGGCCTTCATCGCGTAGATGGCGAGGCCGTCCACAGTGAGGAGGCCGTCGGCGGTGACGGTGCGCGTCGCGTCGTCCCACGCGGTGATGGTCGCCTCGAGGGTCACGCGGTGCCGCGTCGGCAGAATCTGGCCGCGGTAGGTCCACTCGTGGGTCGTGCCGGGTGCCGTCGCGTCGAAGCGATCGCCAGGCCCCAGCTCCCAGCGCCGGGCTGCCGCAGCCTCGAGAAGTTGGACGAACGACTCGAGCCCCAACGAACCGGGCCAGACGGCGTCGCCGACGAAGTGGGCCTTGAAGAACCATGCCTCGGCGTCGACGTCGATCCCGCCGCGCAGGTACCCGAGTCCGTGTTCGCCGCCATCGGGGAGCCAGATCTCGACGTCGTCGACCATGCGGAGCGGACCCGATGCGAACGGCGCTCCGTCGGGGGCCGGGAACGACTGCGCGCTCGCCAGCTCGTCGGCGGTGAGCTCGCGAAGAGCGGCGCCGATGACGCCCTTCTGATCCGCTAGCGCAGCCGCCGTGAAGAAGCCGAAGTACGTGGTGCCGTCGTAGACGATGCCGTCGTCGTCGCTCACCGTGAACGCGAAGTGCTGCACCAGCATGTCACCGGACTTCGCGGCGTTGGTGCAGGTGACCTCGGTTCGGAGCGTGCCGTGGCCAGGTCGCACCGGACGGTGCAGCGTCGCGACGCCGCCGAGGTTGCGGTAGTGCAGCGCCTTGTCGCTCGTGAGCGCGGACCCCATGTACGCCGAGGTCCAGCCGCAGACCTGCAGCGGCGTCTCGAGGAACACGGTGAAGGGCATGCGATCCGATCCGGCTGCGTCGAAGTACCAGCCGTCGTCGGTGCCTGCGTCGGGCACGTCGTACTCGGCGACCACGCGAACGCCGGCGCGCACTTCGAACGCGGGCGACGTGGCCGAGAGCACGCGCGTGACGAACGAGTACGGCGGCGCCGGCAGTCGCGCCAGGAAGCGCTCGTCGTCGAAGGGGAGATACGTCGGTCCCCAGGCGTCGGACGGCCGCCCCTGCGCGTAGGCCAAGATGCCCTCGCGAGTGAACGCCGGCAGCGGCGGCTCGCGGTCCGACCAGAGGGCCTCGAGCTGCTCGCGCGTCACGCCGGTCATGCGCAGCGACATGTTCTCCATGCGCACGATGGCACGCCCGTCGGCGTACATCATCGCGTCGGCGATCGCGTACGGCTCGGGGCCGTAGCCGAGCTCCTTGATCTCGATCTCGTACGCGGCGACTCGCGTCGTCGTGAGGACCTGGCCGCGACAGCGCAGGCTGCTGGCGACGCCGACGATGGGCTCGTATGTGATCGCCTCGTCCTCAGCCACCCAGCCGAGCCGCGTGACGAGCGCGCGCAGCGTGTGCAGGCAGCACTCATACATGAGGGTGCCCGGCATCACCATGTCGTCGACGAAGTGACACGTGAGGAACCAGTCGTCGGGGTGGATGTCCGCCTCGGCGCGCACGCGTCCGAGACCGAATCGGCCGCCCTGCGTATCGAGCTCGGTGATGCGATCGACGAGGCGCATGCGGCCACCCGGCAGGCCCGGAGGCGACGTGACGGGCAGGTTCGCGAAGTCCGGACCGAACGCTGTCGCGAGATCTCCGCGGCGGAGGGCCTCGACACCCGGTTCGTCGAGCGTGCAGGTTCCGTGCGGCGCGAGGTCACACCAGTCGACGGGGCGCACGCCCGGGCGCTGCTCCATGTCGCGCGCGATGAGCACGATGCCCTGACCGGCGTCGAGCTCCGCCTGCGTGAAGAAGCCGGCGGTGCCGTCGCGCATCGTGATCACGGGCTCGCCGTCGATCGTGCCTTCGAACTCGAAGCGGAACAGCCGCGTCTCGCCCTGCCGGAAGAAGCGCTGGATGCGGATGTCGTAGCGCACGGTCTGGCCGACGCGCGGCAGCGGCCCGTGGAACTCCACGCGAGCATCGAGCAGTCGGTAGACGGCATCGCCGCGGGTCACGAGATCGATGCCGAGGTGCGCCGAGAGGAACAGATCCGCCTGCCCCGACTCGACGGCGATGCACACCGGGGCGCAACCGTGATCGAGGTACCACATGCCGGGCAGCACGTCGTGCTCGGTGACGATGCGGCCCGAGGTCATCGACAACGGCTCGCCCTCGATCGACAGGATGCGATCCACGAGCATCAGCGGCTCGTCGGGCAGGCGCACTCGTGTCGAGTACGTGTCGGCATCCGCCCACTCCGGCCCGAGCACCGAGGCGATCGACCCGCGCGCGAACTCGAGGCACTGATCGCGATCGAGGTAGGGCGCCGGCGCGAGCGACGGGACGTGAGCGGCGTCGGTTGGCGCCCTCGCTCGAACGGGATCAGTGCCGACCTCTCCGCGCGCGATGAGCGCCGTCTGCGTGTGCAGGTTGGCCGTCATCGTCCGCGTGAGCGCATCCGAGAGTCGCAGGAAGCCGTCGTGTGCGCGCCCTCGCGCTTCCGCGGCGCGCGCGAGGCCGGCGACGACGGGATCCTCACCGACGAGGGCGATCGTCGGCGCCGAGATCGGAGCCGAGGTGATCGGCACCGCAGGTAGCGGCTCGGTTGGCGACTCTGGAAGGGCCGACGCTGGGGCCGGCTCTGGGGCCGTTTCTGGGGGAGGCGGCGGTGGTGCGACGTGCGGGGCGCTCGGCGGAGGCGGCACGTGCAGCGGCGCGCCGCCGCCATGGACGACGACGGCCTGCGGTCCGGCGACCTCCTCCGGGCCCTCTCCCGGGCGCTCCTCCTCCGCGTACAGCGGCGCGAGATCGAGCGGGGCGCCCTCGACAGCCAGTCGCCCGAGCGCGCACAGGAGGGCCTCGAGCGGCTCGCGGCCAGGGAAGCACACAGCGGCAGCTCGGTGCGGCACGTCGTGCAGGATGCGCCCGATCATGCGCGTCGCGGAACTGCCTGGACCCATCTCGACGAACACGCGCACGCCGTCCTGCCACGCCTGCCTGACAACCCGCGGGAAGTCGAATCCGTGGAGCGCGTTCTCGACGATCGAGTCTGCGCCACTCGTCGACGTGACGTCGTACGCGCGGCCCCACGCGCAGCTGTAGAAGCGGATGTCCTCCGGCGCCGCCGCGTCGTCGAACACGTGCAATGCGTGGTACGCGTTCCGCACGGGCTCGACGACATCGCAGTGCACCGTCGTGACACCCTCGAGCGGGAGGAATGCCGAGCCGAGGACCGCGACGGCATCACCGACCTGGACTCGATCGCCGCCGATCACACACTCGTCATCCGTGTTGACGATCAGCAGGTACGCGCGATCGAACGCCGCCAGCGCGTCGCGTACCTCGTCCGCCGGGCGGTCCACGACGCCCATCACCCAGTCGACGGCCTCGCTCCCCGGCACGCCCCAGACGGCGCGCGCCGCATCACACGGGCCGGCGAGGTCCAACGTGAAGAGGGTCGTGCGGTCGATGCGGCGGAGCATGCCGTCGCGGTCGTTCCACCCACCGAGGGCGAAGAGCCCCGCCGTCTCGCCGAGCGAGTATCCGATCGAGGCCGTGGGCTGGACGCCGAAGTGGCGCACGACGTCGGAGACCAGCGTGCCAAGAGCGACCTGCCCGGTAATGTGCGGACGCAGGTCGTCGAGCGCCGGCCCCGGCCCGTGCGCGGCGTCGGGCTCTGCGGCGCCCCAGAAGTGATCGGCGGCGAGCTGCGATCGAAGTCGCTCATTCGTCCGATCGCGCTTCGCGATCACCGCGGGGAACGCCGTCGCCAGGCCACGCCCCATGCCGTGGAAGTGACAGCCGGAACCCGGGAACACGAAGGCCACGCCCCCGTGCCGCGCCAGCGGATCCGCCGAGAAGAACACGCGCGCGCCGTCGCCGCGCAGCGGCATCCGCGATCCGGCGACGATCTGACGCGCCTCTTCGATGCGGTCGACGAGGTCTGCGGTGTCGCGCGCAACCAGCGCGACCGCGACGCCCTCGCCGGTCGACGGATGGTCGCGCCACCACGCGCGCGCCGCAGCGTGGACGGAGTTCATCCCCGACGTGGCCCGGGCGAGTGAGTCGAGCGCATCGAGCGCGCCACGCAGATCCTCGCGGCTCGCCGCCTCGACCACGAACAGGCCGTGACGCGGAGGGCCGAGCGGCAGCGCGCGGGGCGGTGTCTGCTCGTCGCCTTCGAGCACCACGGTGACGGCGCTGCCATCCACGCCGGTGTCGGAGATCACGGCCCGGCGCGGACCGTCCACGCGATCGCGGAGCCAGTGCTGGGCCGGTGCAGCGCCACCGGGGAGGATCTGTCCGTCGAGAGAGAGCACGGCGCGCGCGACATCCACGAGACCGCGCGCGGCCCCGGTGTCGCCGACCACGCGCGTCGCACTCTCGCAGGGCTCGTTCTCGCGGGTGAGCGGCGTGTCCTCGCCGAGTCCTCCGCCACCGCGCGCATCGATCTCGTCGATCACCGCCAGGACACGATCGCCGTCGCGACGCGCGTCGTCGAGCCGCTTGAGCACCAACGCGACAGCTCCGTCTCCCGGGGCTCCGCGCAGACGGCCTGCGGCGCGAGCGGCCTGACGTGCGCGCACGTCGGTCTGCAGATCGACGGCTCCGACGAGCGCCTCGTCGAGATCGCCGCGTTCGAGCGCTCGCACACCGAGCATCAGCGCCGTGAGTCCGGACGTCTCCTCGCTCGAGAGCCCGAAGCTGGTCGCTCCGAAGCGGAACTCCCGGGCAATGCGACTGGCGACGACGCCACCGAGCGCGCCGAGGGTGCGATCGGCCGTGAGCGGCGGGCCGACTGCGTCCATGAGCACGTCGATCCACGCGTCAACCTCGGCCGGATCGGCGCCCTCCGCAACCCAAGTCGTCGCCTGTGCCTCGATCCACCAGCGCAGGTGGAACGTGGTCGTCTCCAGGTCCAGCGACATGCCGACGAACACGCCGGAGCGCAGCCGCGGCGTGCGGTCGCCGGGCGCGGCGAGGGCACCGGCGTCGCCGAGCGCGCGCGCGGCGACATCGAGCATGACGGCCTGCTGCGGTAGCATCGACGCGAGTTCGGAGGGCGGGATGCGGAAGCGCCCGGGGCGGATGCGGATCGGGCCGGCCTCGTGAACTCCCGCGTCGTCGTCGGATCGCGCTGCATCGGCGCCGTAGTCACGTGTCGCCGGGGCGGGCGCACGCGGCTTCGAGCGCAGGAGTCCGAGACGGACGTCGGACCGGCTCTCCCAGTTACCCAAGCGCGCGGCGACCCCGATCACGGCCACGCGGGGCGGCGCGACAGCGGGCTGTGCGGGCTGTGCGGGTGGGGCGACGTCGGCACGCCACTCTTCGACGAGCACGTGCGCGTTGATGCCGCCGAAGCCGAACGCCGAGACAGCGGCGCGACGCGGAGCACCGTCGGCGCGCTCCGGCCATGCGCGCGGCTCGGACAGGACCTCGAAGGGACCGTCAGCCAGCGGAACGCGGTCGGCCGCGCGCTCGAAGTGCGCCGTCGGGGGCAGCTCGGCGTGACGGAGCGCGAGCAGTACTTTGGTCAGGCCGACCGCGCCGGCGCCCGTCAGTAGGTGGCCAACGTTCGACTTCACGGAGCCGACGACACAGAGGTCTGTTCGCGCCGCAGCGTCGGTCTCGTTGTCGTCCCACAGCGCGCGCAAGGCTCCGATCTCGACCGCGTCGCCCTTGGGCGTCCCGGTACCGTGGCACTCGACCAGGTCGATGTCGGTCGGCTCCCAACCGGCGTCGGCGTACGCGGCCCGCAACGCGCGCAGCTGACCCGCGCCACTCGGCGCCAGCACGCTGCCCTCGACATCGTTCGACAGACCGACACCGCGAACGACGCCATGGATCGTGTCACCGGCCGCAACGGCATCGTCCAACCGCTTCAGCAAGAACATCCCCGCGCCTTCGCCGACCACGAGCCCGTCGGCCCGCGCGTCGAAGGGCGTGCACTCACCGGACGGGGACAGCGCGCGCAGTTGGCTGAACCCCATCTGCGTGTACAGGGCATCAGGACGTGACGCCCCGCCCGCGAGCATCGCGTCGGCGCGTCCGGCAGCGAGTTCCTCGCACGCGAGATGGAGCGCGTAGAGCGACGATGCGCAGGCCGCGTCGAGCGTGAAGCGGACGCCGCCGAGCCCTAGGCCGCGCGCCACGGCGCCTGCGGGGAGTCCCGCGACGTAGCGGTTGAGCGGGTGCGGATCGTCCTCGACATCGACCGCGGCGCTGTCACCCACGAGCTCACGGAGGGTGCGCCCGATCGTCGCGCGAGCGATCGCCGAGGCCCCGTCGGTGGGCAGCGCGATGTGCCCGAGCACAACGCCGACGCGCGTGCGATCGAGCCCATCCGTCACGCCATGCTCGAACGCCTCGCGCGCCGCGTGCAGCGTGACGTGCACCGAGGGATCAAGACGCGCGAGCAGCTCGGCGTCGAGGTCGAGATCGCGTGGGGCGAATCGAAAGTCGCGCAGGAAGCAGCCACGTCGCGAGAGGACGCGGTCGGGCGCCGGATCGCCGGGCGCGTGCGCGAGCGCGGGGTGCAGCATCCACCGACCGGACGGCGGTTCGGACGCCGCGTCGCGGCCCTCTCGCACGAGCCGCCAGAGGGCGTCGACGTCCGGGGCGCCGGGGAACACCCCACCGATCCCCACGATCGCAATGCTGCGGGCCATGACGAGTGGTCAGACGCTCGCGGCGGGCGCGACGGTCCTCCGCGTGAACGCGTCCACGAGGGAAGCATCCATCACGCAGGTCGCTCCGGAGAACGTCGCGACGACGGAACCGTCGGTAGCAATCAGCTCGACGTCGGCTCGCGGACCGTGCCCCTCGGGATGCGTCGCACGGACGACGGCGCGGACACCGTCGCGCGGGAACGCCGCGCGGTACTGACGGTACGAGTCGAAGCCTGTCGGCAGCGACGGCGCGCCAAGTCCGACACCGGTCCAGAGCACCATCATCTGGAACACGCCGTCGAGCACGAGCGGCCCGGTCACCCAGGTCCCTCGGAAAGGCCGCTCCATCCACTCGCGTGGCGCCGGACCGCGAGCGAGATCGGCGGCCACGCCGTCGGCACCAACCGCGTGCAGTGCCTGGATGGTGTGCAGCGACGGGCCATGGAACAGGAGATCGGCGTACGCGGTGGCCACGTCGGCGATCGGTTCGCCCTGCGGATCCGACAGCGCGGCGCTCGGCGCGGTCGCGAGACTCTGGACGAGCTGTACGCCCCCACGAGCGTGCAACCGCTCGGCACCGTTCGGCCCGGAGCTGCGCAGCTCGATCGGAACGACCATCGCGTCGGCGACCTGTGCGGCACGCCCCGCGTGCAGGCGCAGCGTGACCGACTCGCTCTCGCCGAGCATCACTCCGGCCAGGAGCCGGAAGTCGTCGACGCCCGAGAAGCGCACGCCCGGGTTGGCGTGCAGCGCGGCCTGAGCCATCCACTCGACCATGAGCGCGGCGGGGAGCACCGCGTGTCCATCGATGACGTGATCGCGCAGAACGGGGTGGGACGCCAGATCGACACGGCGTTCCACGGCAAGCGGGTGCTGACTGGGCGGATGCTGGCTGGGCGGATGCTGGCTGGGCGGAACGCCGCGGGCACGCGGCGCGGGATCGGCGGGCAGACGGCTGCCGGGTCCGAGCACGACGATCTCAACGGGAGCGTCGGTGCCCGCGCAGAGTTCGCGCACGAGGTAGCGACCACCCGCCTGACGCCCGATCAGTCCGACGCCCTCGGCTTCGAACAGCCGTCGATGCGCGCTCGTGACCATCCCTCCGTCCCACGGGCCCCAGTTCACAGAGACGACGCGACAACCCGGTCGACGCTGCGACTGCTGCTGCGCCACCTTGTTGAGGACCTCGTTGGCCGCGGCGTAGTCAACCTGCCCCGCACGACCAAAGCGCCCGGTCGACGACGAGAACAGGACGAGGAAGCGCAGGTCGTCGGCGGCGTCCTCGGACGCGGCGGTGAGCAACGCGCGTAGCCCCTCGACCTTGGTGCCGTACACCGAGTCGAACTGCTCGCGCGTCTTGTCGACGATGTGGGCGTCGGCGAGGACACCGGCGCCGTGCACGATGCCGCGTACCGGCCCGGCCGCGGCGCGGGCCTCCGCGATGGCAGCGCCCATGGCGGCGCTGTCACGCACGTCGACCGAGCGGTACGTCACGGCAGCACCGGCATGGGCGATGCCCGCCAGCGTGGCGCGGATCTCGCGCGTCGCCGCAATGCGTCGATACGTCGAGTCGACCTGTCGCGGCGTGCCGCCCTCGCGCTCGAACAGCGCGCGTTTGATCGCCCGCTCGTCGTCGAGCGACGCCAGCCAGTCGGGCTCCTCCGCCGGGAGTGGGCTGCGGCCGAGGAGCAGCAACGTCGGATGGAACGCCTCGGCGAGGGCGAGCGCCACGTCTGCCGTGACGCCACGTGCGCCGCCGGTCACGACGATCAGGTCGCCGGGCGCGACGGGCTTGGCGGTCGACCCGTTCAACGGTTCGTCGCGCAGCGCGAGCGCCCAGCGCTCGTCGTCGGCGAGGCCGACCTCGAGCGGACCGCGCAGGAACAGCTCGTCGGCGATGCGCTTCGCCAGCGCAGGGATATCGGCAACGTGGGACGGGACGTCCAACGCCTTGCAGTCGACCTCCGGCCACTCGTGGGACGCCGTCTTGGCGAAGCCGGCCAGGGCGCCCGACTCGGGGTCGGCACCGTTCAGTTCCTGTAGGCCGAACGCGCCATCGAGCCGCGAGACCGTCGCGAGAACGGCTCCACCGGACGTCCCCGCCGCGCGCAGCGCCGGACCGACATCGCGCAGCAGTACGAGAGACGAGGAGAGGAACGCGGCAGCAGAGCCATCGGACGGAGCCAGCAGCACGAGCCCGGCAAGCGCAGGCGGTAGCTTCGGCGCGGAGGCCGGATCCACGGTGCAGGCGGCGTATCCCGCAGCGGCGAGCGCATCAACGAGTGCAGCGCCGAGTCCGTCGGCATCTCCGGGCGCACCAGCGATCCAGATGGGCGTCTCGGCCGCCACGGTGACGGCATCGCGCGGCGCGCCGTTCAGGGCGACGCGACAGAGGACGTGACGGGCGACGTCTCCGTCTACGGACGCGGAGTCGTTCTCCGCGTTCGACGCGGCGGCGGGCGCAGCGGTGGTGAGAGCCGCCGTCGGCGCGGGCGCGGCGGCCTCGGTCTCGAGGAAGGCCACGATGTCGCCGAGCGATCGGAAACGGCCGAGGTCTTCGGGCTGGAGTGCCGGCACGTCCGGACGCCGCTCCTGCAAGGCGGAGAGGATCTCGACCCGCTTGATCGAGTCGATCCCGAGGTCGGCATCGAGTTCCATCTCGAGCCCGAGCATGTCGGAGGGGTAGCCGGTCTTCTCGGCCACGACGGCGAGCAGGTCACGCGCGAGATCGCGACCGACGGCCGCAGCGCCGTTCGCTACACCGGAGACGCCGGAGACGCCGGAGACGCCGGAGAAATCTGCGGCGGCGGATGTCACCTTCGCACTGTCTCGCACGTCCCCCTGATGGGCGGGCGGGAGCCCGGTGGAAGTCGCGACGGGCACAGCAGCGCCCAAACGAGCAACGACGTCGCCCAGCGTGCGCAGCGTGCCGAGTTCCTCGGACGGCAACGCGGGCAGACCCGGGACGCGTTCCTGCAGGGCCGACAGGATCTCGACCCGCTTGATCGAGTCGATCCCCAGGTCCGCGTCGAGCTCCATCTCGAGTCCGAGCATCTCGGCCGGGTAGCCGGTCTTCTCGGCCACGACGTCGAGGAGATCGGACGCAAGATTCCGTCCGAGATCCCGTGCGAGATCAGCGCCGACGGCCGCAGTGCGGGGGGCGCTGCCGGGCGTGACGCCGGAGAAATCTGCGGAGGCGGATGTCACCTTCGCACCGTCTCGCGCGTCCCCCTGATGGGTGGGCGGGGGCCCGGCGGGAGTGGCGACCGGCGCCGCAGGGCCGAGGCGCGCAACGACATCGCCCAGCGTGCGCAGGGTGCCGAGTTCATCGGACGGAAGCGCCGGCAGCCCCGGGACGCGCTCCTGCAGGGCCGACAGGATCTCGACGCGCTTGATCGAGTCGATGCCGAGGTCGGCGTCGAGCTCCATCTCGAGTCCGAGCATCTCTGCGGGGTAGCCGGTCTTCTCGGAGACAACGGCGAGGAGGTCGGCGGAGAGATCGCGGGCCGGTGCCGCGGGTGGCGTCGCCGACGGCGTGGTCGCGTGAGGCGACGGCGCTGACGGTTCGAACGCTGCGGGCGCGGCGGGCGTAGCTGGCACGCTTTGAGGAACCGACACGGGGGCGGCGAAGGTGGTCGGCGGGAGCGAGGGGGCCGGCACGCCGAGGAGGGTCTGTTGCTGGAGGAGGAGCGACTCGAACGAGCGCTGCGCGGCCTCTTGGCCCTCGAGGAAGCGGCGGTGGAGATCGGCCGTCTGCTCCTGCAACTGGAGGAGTGCGGCCATCTGCTCGCGCACTCGGTGCAGGGCGTCGGCCGACTCCGGCCGCGCACCACGTGGCGGCGGAACGACGGGACGGTTCGGGGTCGTCATGAGAGGTGGCCTCGCTCCGGGGGCGGCGGGTACCGACCGCGGAGGCGCAACGTTGAGGGGCGCGGCGACGGACGTCGCTGCAGGAGTGGGGGGCGACGCGGTGCTCGCACCGGCGGTCGCGGACCCGGCTGTTCGATGAACGCTCGGGTTCGTGGGCGCGGCGGGTGCCCGCGGCGGGCGCGGCGCGCGCTCACGCATGTAGTTCGCACCGGAGATCGGGATGGTCATGCGCCGTCGACCCGGAGCGGGAGCGGCATCGGCCGCCTGCTGCGCGTTGGACGCGTTCCATGCCGGGAGATCGACGACGTGGCCGCCGGCGGCGATCCGCGCCAACGCGAGGGCGAGATCGTGCATCCCGTCGCGAGCGCCGGAGGACGCGTCGACGGCGACGGCGACGTGCTCGACATCCGCCAAGATCGACCGCACGAGGCCCGTCAGGCGCGCGCCCGGCCCGACCTCGACGAACGTCCGGACGCCGTCGCGCACCATGTGCTCGACCAAGCCGACGAAGTCGACCGGTTGCGCGAGCTGCTGGCCGAGCAGGTCGCGCAGCGCGTCGACCGCATCGGGGTACGGCTCGGCGGTCGTGTTTGCGTAGACGGGCACACGCGGTCCACGCACGTCGATCTCGTCGAGCGCGGCGCGCATGGGACGCGCTGCGTCGGAGACCAGCGGGCTGTGGAACGCGGCCGAGACGGGCAGTCGCTTGGAGCGCACATCGCGCTGCTTGCAGAGCTCGCGGGCGCGGTCGATCTCGTCGCTCGCGCCGGAGAGCACGATCTGCTTGGGAGCGTTGCGGTTCGCCACGACGAGGCGCAGTCCATCGTCCTCGACGAGTTGCACGGCCGACGCCGGATCGGTCGCCACCGCTAGCATCGCGCCGAGGTCACCCTGCCCCACCGCCATGAGTTGACCGCGCAGCACGGAGAGGTGCGCGAGCGCCTCGGAGTCGAAGGAGTCGGCCGCGGCCAGCGCCGAGAGTTCGCCGTAGCTGTGGCCGGCGAACGCCTCCGGAGCCACGCCGAACGTCGTCGCAAGCACCGCCATCGCCCCGAGGCTCACGGCCCCAATGGCCGGCTGTGCGACGCGCGTGTCGACCAGGAAGCGCTCGGCAGTCTCGCGCACGACGTCGTCGAACCCCGGATGCGGGAAGATGTGATCCGAGAGTCGCAGTCCCGCGGTGGCACCCACCACGACGCCGCCGGCAGCGACCTCGAAGGCGTAGTCGGCCTTCTCGAGGACGTTCTGGACGACGGGGAAGCGACACGCGATGTCGCGCAGCATGCCGACGTACTGCGAACCCTGGCCGGGGAACAGCATGGCCAGCTTGCCGAGCGGGTTGCCGCGTCCGTAGTACGCACCGTCGGGCGTGTTCCACGTTCGTGCGTTGCCGCCTGCGCGCAGCATGCGGACCGCATTCGCGACGAGCGACCGGAGATCGGTACGACGTCGGTGCACCACGAGCACGAGTCGGTGCGGCGCTGTCAGCACGAACGCGGCGCGGGCGCGCGCAGCGTTCGCGGCGAGCTCCGCCCATTCCTCTGCGACAGGCCACTCCTCCAGCGTCTCGACGAGCGCGTCGATGGTGTCGGCGGTCAGAGGGACGATCTCGATGTTCGGGTCCCAGTCGATCCGAGGCTTCGCGGCGCCATGCTCCTCGAGCACGCCGTGGAAGTTGCTGCCGCCGAAGCCGAACGCGCTCACCGCCGCGCGGCGAGGATGCTGCTCGCGGGCCACCCACGGGCGCTTCTCGGTGTTCAGATAGAACGGCGTATCAGCGGCGCGGAGCGGCTCCAGCGGCTCGTCGACACGGATCGTCGGCGGCAGCACCTTGTGGTAGAGCGACATCGCGACCTTGATCAGTCCGGCGATGCCGGCTGCGGCCTTCGTGTGACCGATCTGCGACTTCACCGAACCGAGCGCCGCCCACGGCCCGTCGCGCTCAGTCTCGGTCTCGCCGTAGACGCCCGTCATCGACGCCAACTCGGTGGCATCGCCCACCTTGGTTCCGGTGCCGTGCGCCTCGACAAGTTCGACGGTCGCGGGACTGACGCCGGCGGCCTCGTACGCGCGACGCATCGCACGCTTCTGCCCGCCCGACTGCGGCGCGTAGACGGCACTCCCGCCGCCATCGCTGCCCGAACCGATGCCACGCAGAACCGCGTAGACGCGATCCCCATCGCGCTCCGCATCCGACAGGCGCTTCAGCACGACGATGCCAACTCCCTCGCCGAGCACCGTGCCGTCGCCCTTGGCGTCGAACGGCTTCGCGCTCCCGGTCGGCGACAGGGCGGTGGTCTTGCCGAAGCACATGTACATGAACACGTCGTTGAACGTGTCCACACCACCCGTGACGACGACGTCAGCGCGGCCGGTCTGCAGCTCCATCGCGGCGAGGTGCACGGCGCCTAGCGAGCTGGCGCACGCAGCGTCGACGACGCAGTTCGTGCCGTGAAGGTCGAGCTTGTTCGCGATGCGGCCGGCGACCACGTTGCCGAGCAGGCCGGGGAACGAGCTCTCGGTCCAGTCGACGTAGCCGTCGGAGATACGCGCGACGACGTCGTCGGCCACATCATCGGCGACGCCGGCCTCGGTCAGTGCACGACGCCAGAGCGGATGACCGAGCCGCGCGCCGAGCGGGATGACCAGTTCGAGCGTGCCGGTGACACCGAGGATCACGCTGACGCGCTCGCGATCGAGCTCCTTGCCACCCTTGCCGTAGCCCGCGTCCGCGAGCGCCCGCTTGGCTGCGACGAGTCCGAGCAGCTGCGCCGTGTCGGTCGCCTCGAGATCGTTCGGCGCGATGCCGTGCTCGAGGGGATCGAAGTCGACTGCGTTCAGGAAGGCGCCCTTCGCGGCGTAGAGCTTGTCGCGCGCCTTCGGGTCGGCATCGAGGTAGTCCTCGGGCCGCCAGTGCGTCGGGGGCACGTCGGTGATCGAGTCGACGCCGTTCTGCAGGTTCTGCCAGTAGCCGTCGAGGTCGTCGGCCTGCGGGAACATCGCGCCGATGCCCACGATGGCGAGGGGCTCGCCCTGTGGGGTGCGACCGGGCTGTGCGGTCTCCGCAGACCCGGCCGTCCGGTCGACCCCGGCCTTCCGATCAACCTGGGGCGAGTCTTCGTCCCGAGGTGACTGGGGGTTGTGCGCGGCGGTCATGCGAGTCGCTCCTCGAGATCGGCGCGGCGGCGCGGCGGCTCAGACGTGGTCGGAACGCGCACGCCCTGCGCGCGCAGAGTCGCGGCACGAGTGCGGACGGCGGCGCCGTGCATCAGGTTCAGAGCGACTGTGGCGACGTCGCGGTTCGCGGGCTGCTCGAGGAACGTGCCCCGCACCCACTCGTTGAACGCCCCCATCGAAGGACCGCACCAGATCTGGTAGTCGATGCGACGAGACGCGTCCCCGCGGTTCGCCCAGGTCGAGCTCTGTCCCAGGTACGAGCGGAACACGAGTGCCATGCGGTGCTTCGGGTCGGTCGCAGCGCGCTCGAGCTGACGCGGATCGCGCTCGGCGAAGAACGCCTCCGTGTCGCGCCAGACGCTCGCGAGATCCTGACGGAAGATCATGCGCTCGAGCTGGTCGCGCTCCGCGGCGGACAGCTCGTCGAGAGACGCCCGCGAGCGGTAGATCTCGAACAGCTTCTGCGCGCGCATCGCGAACATCGTCCCGCGCTTCAGCACCTGCACCTTCACGCCCATCTCGAACATGTCCGCGGCCGGAGCCATGCAGACGTCGGCCTGCTGCGCCGCTGCGAGCATCTGGCGCACGACGTCGGAAGTGCCGGCCTCGACACAGGCCTGGTTGACGGAGCCCGTCAGCACGAACGCCGCGCCCATGGCGAACGCTGCCGCCGCGGAGTCGGGCGTCGCGATCCCGCCGGCGGCGCCGACGCGCAGCGACATGGCGTAGCCGTGCTCGGTCGCGAGACGATCGCGCAGCGCCAGAAGCGTCGGCAGCAGCGCGAGCGCGGGCCGGTTGTCGGTGTGACCACCGGAGTCGGCCTCGGCGATCAGGTCCTGGGCGACGGGGATCGTCCGCGCCATCTCCGCCTGGTCTTCCGTGAGGTCACCCGAGCGGACGAGTTCAGCGAGCATCTCGTCGGGAGGCGGCGCGAGGAACTTCGACGCCACCTCGACGCGCGAGACCTTGCCGAGAACGTGGTTCGGCGCAACGACGCGGCCCTCAGCGTCGCGGTGGATGCCGTGCGTGCGATACCGGACGAGCGGGAGCGTCAGTCCAAGGTACGCGGAGGCCGAGACCAGTCGCACACCGCGTCGGATGTAGAGCTCTGCGACCGCGGCCTCGAGCGCCGGCTCGGCAGGGCTGTGGATCAGATTGAAGCCGTACGGACCGTCGGGCAGCCCCGCCTGCAATCGGTCGATCGCCGCGCTGACCTCGTCGAGCGCCAGTCCGGCCGCTCCGAAGAAGCCGACCATCCCTGCGCGGCCCATCGCCTCGACAATGGCCGTCGATCCGATGCCGTTCGCCATCGCTCCGGCGACGTACGCGTAGCGCAGACCGAGGTCGGCGCGGAAGCCGGGGTCACCGAGATCCTGCGGATGCAGCGGCGGAGCGACCGCGGCCACGGGCAGCAGGTCGGTCGTGTCGGCGGAGCCGCGCGTGAGGGTCTCCGTCGAGACCGTCCCGCCGTCTGCGAGCGCCGGGCCCTCGGGAGTCCGCACGATCCAGACTGCGCGCCGCACGTCGCGGAGCGCCTCGAGCAGAGCCTGCTCACCCGCCAGTTCGACGTGTCCACCACGCCACAACCCGAGTCGGGAGGAGCCCGTGCTCGGCGCTGTCGCTGGTCGAACGGACGGATGCGTGGCGCTCAAGCTGTCTGACCTCTCCTGCGCGACCGAGGTCGCCGCCCCACCCCGAACGGGTCGCGCAGCCACCGGCTTCCCGACGAATCCCCCAGGCCCACTCGCGCGCGAGCGCGCGAATCGCCCAGGAGACAGTACCAGCCAGGGGGTTCCGGAGGGAGGACCGCCGGGGCTAGCGAGCCGAGGCTCGGAGGGCCCGGAGTTCGGTCTTGAGCAGGCTCGGCGGGAGCGCGCCCGCTCGCAGCATGTCGCGATGGATTTCCGGCAGCGAGGCGGCCCGGCGCCGCTCCGCACGCTCGATCGCCACGATCTCGCGCACCGCATCGAGGCCGATCAGGTACGCGAGCCCGCCACCAGGGGTCGCCGCGTGGGCGCCCACGGTGGCGACGTCGGCGTCATCGAACCCGGCGGAGCGGAGCCACCCGGCGAGCGTGGCGTCGTTCACGAGCCCCGACTGCGCGGCCACGTCAAACGCGGCCACCCAGGCCACGTCCCAGTCGCTCGCAGCGTGCCGATACGCATCGTCCTCGTCGCCGCGACAGTAGTCCGTGTCGTGGGCGAGGCCCTCCGCGTACGTCGCCCACCCCTCCGCCATCACGCTGTCCTCGTGGAACTGCCGGACCGAACACGTCTCGCTCACGAACAGAGCGTGAACGTGGTGCCCGGGATACGTTTCGTGGGCCAGCATGTGCTCGAACCACGTTGCCGCTGTGGGCTCGGTCGCGTCGTCTCCGGCGGCGTCCGGGATCAACAGCAAGAAACCGGGCATGGGACGTCCGCGGGGTGCACGTGCGAGGTAGTACGCGCCCGCCGAGCCGTCGTCCCAGGCCGCGGGGCACGGCCGCGTGGCCAGGCCAGGGTCGTCCGGAACGTCAGCGATCCAGGTCGGAAGACGCTCGCGGAGATCGGCGATCAATGAGACCGGGTCGGGGACTGGCACCGGGTCGGACGCCCCCTCGAGCGAGAGTTGGCCCATGCGCCACGTCGCGTCGCGCATCCGCTCGAGTGCGCGGTCGAGCGCGTCCTCGGCCCGCACGTCCAGCAGGTGGCCGTGGCGCAGCAGCCCCTCGAAGGCGACCAGCCCGATCCCAGAGGTCGGTCGGCCGTCCGGCGCGAGTTCCTCTCGAAGGCGTCGCTCGGCCCGACGCGAGGCCATCGCGGCCTCTGCCGCAGCGCCCTCCAGTCGAGACTCGAGCGCTGCATCCAGTCCCGGGAACCACGAGTCGACAGTCAGCAGGCTGCCGCGGAACGCCGCCAGGCGATCCACGATCTGCAGCGTGAGGCCGATCGGCGGCCGTTCGAGTTCGGCCAGCGCCTCGTCGAGACGCCCTGGGAGCGCCTCGAGGCGCTGTGCAGCGAGCTCGGCCCGAATCTCGGGCGGGAGGTTCTCCCGCAACGTCAAGAGCGGCAACGCGTCGATCCAACTCCCAATCCACGCGAGGGCGTTGTGCTCGTCGTCGACGGAGAGCCGCACCTCCATCTCCAGAGACGCCCGCAGCAGCGCGCGATCCGTCGCGTCGTGCGCCGCCGCAATCTCGCCGCGCGGGGTCCGCCCGAGCGCGGCGTGAACGTCGGCGAGCAGCACCAACCACCGCCCCCGCGAGAGTTCATCGATGGATGTGGTCTTCCCGATCGCCTCACCGAGGCTGAGCGCGAGGTCGGGGTCGAGCGCAAGACGGCGTTCGACGTAGGCCGCGTGCAGCGCGTGGACGTCCGCACACTCCGAGATGGCGATGTGCTCGACCCGCGCGATCCGCATCAGTTCGGGCGGTACGTCAGCCTCGGCTGCCGCGAGCAGATCAGAGAACGCCGGCAATGGCCGTGCGTCCCGGAACGCCGGATGTCGACGGAGCTGCATCAGACCGCGAATGTGGAGTGGCGCCTGCTCGGGACGAACGGCGCGTGCCGTGAACACCGCCCCGACTCCCACGACCACGGCCAGGAGCAGGCCGGGCCAAGTCGAGGACGGGCGTCGTCTTGCGGACATCGCGCGCAGTCTAGTCAGGTGACGAGCGGTAGCGTGTGCGCGGAGCCAACACCACCATGACTGACCCCGCCATGACCAACACCGACCGCCCCGACACCGACCGCCCCGTCGACGATCCGTACTCCCGCGTCTCGTACCGACGCCTGATCCGATGGGAGCGTCGCATCGCCCGCGAGGCTCCGTTCCTGCGTGAGGTGCTCGCCGCGGCGCCGGATCGCTCCGTCGTCGATCTCGGCTGCGGCACGGGCGAGCACGTAGCCTTCTTCGCGCAGGACGGCGCCCGCGCCGTCGGACTCGATCGGTCGGAGGACATGATCGAAGCTGCGCGGGACCACGAGCGTGTCGGCCACGGCTGCTTCGTCCTCGGCGAGGCGCGCGACGCCGCGAGTTTGCTCCGCGACGAAGCGCCGTTCGGGCTCGCGATCTGCCTTGGCAACATGCTGCCGCACCTCTGCGAGGACGCGGACCTCGCGGCATTCCTGACCGCCGCCCACGACGTCCTCGCGCCCGGGGGCCGCCTTCTCGTCCAGCTCCTCAACTACGAGAAGCTCCTGGCGACCGGAGCAAGCCACCTGCCGATGAACGTCAGGCCCGGTGACGATGGCCATGAAATCGTCTTTATTCGACTGGTCCGCGGGACGCCCGGCGGCCGGGTCCTGTTCTTCCCCGCAACGCTCGATCTCGACCCGGACTCCGACGAGCCGCTGACGGTCTCGACGACCCGTCGAGTCGAGCTCCGAGCCTGGACCCGCACCGAGTTGAGCCCCGCCCTCGAGGAGGCGGGCTTCGACGCGCGCGTTCACGGCGACGTCCACGGAGGAGCGTTCGTCGCCGACACGTCGCCGGACCTCGTGGTCGTTGCGACGCGTCGCGCCTGATCATCCTAAGGACTGCGTGCCCACCGTTCGATGAGGGGGTGAGGGTCCGCAGCATGACGACGAGCACCGAAGAGAACGCCGGCCGCATCCTGGCCGTCGAAGACGACCCGACCACCCGCGCGGTGATCGAGGCCACGCTCACGCGGGCCGGCTGCATCGTGACGGCGGTGGACACGATCGCCGGGGCCCTCGATGTCTTGCGCAGCGAGACTCCCGAACTCTGCCTGTTCGACGTCGAGCTTCCGGACGGCGAAGGCTTCGAGCTGGCGGAGACGCTGCGCGACGACCCGAAGATGGCAGAGGTCCCGAAGATCTTCCTGACGACGCACTCCGAGCAGTCGGCTGTGCTCCGCGGCTTCGAGTGCGGCGCAGTCGACTACGTGGCGAAGCCGTTCCGGCCCGCTGAGCTCGTCGCTCGGGTCCGGACGCACGTGGATCTCAAACGCACGCGCGAGAAACTCGCCGAGACGCTGGCGCGTGTTCGCCACCTCTCGGGGTTCATCCCGATCTGCGCCCATTGCAAGGACATGCGCGATGAGACGGGCGACTGGCACCGTCTCGAGTCGTTCATCCGCGAGCGTTCCGAGGTGGCGTTCAGCCATGGCATCTGCCCGTCGTGCGTGCGCCGTCACTATGGCCGCGAGCCGGCCTCGAGCAACGGCGCGGCCACGAAGTAGCCGGACGAGCCGCGCCGCGCCGCTACCCTCGGTCCATGCGCATCGGGATGTCCCTGCTCCTCGGTCTCGCTCTCCTCACGTCAGTCGGATGCACCGACGAGCCATCGTCCGTGCCGGCTCCGACAGAGGTGCGCACAACGTTGCGATTCCGCGCGTTCGACCGCGCGGGCGCGAACATCACCGCGGCGGCCCGCGAGTCTCTGATCGCCACGGTGCGCGAGCGCCTGCGGGCGCTCGGCGAGGCCACCGCACGCCTGCGGTTCACGGACGATGGGACGCTCGCGGTCGGACTCAACGCCGTCGATCCAACGCTGGTCGACCAGTCGCGTCGCGAGATCCTGCGCAACGTCCAACTCGGCATTCGGATTCGCGTCTCTCCACATCGCGAGAACGCCGAGCGCATTCGCCGCGACCAGCGTGGCGACGCCTACGAGACGCCCCCGCGCACCGCGTGGGTCGCATCCGGCGTCGGGGGACCCGACCTCCTGGTGGCGATCCCCGAGGTCGACGCCGCACGTCGCGTCGCCGAGCTCGCGCAGGAGCAACCGATCCAGCGCGCCGCGTTCGATGCTGCGCAGGCGGAGCTCAGGCGCATTCTGCTGCGCGGCGTGTTCACCGCCGGTGACCTCGCCGACGCGAAAGCCGTGCACGGAGCGGCGGCAGGGGGACGCTCGATCGTCGGCCTGACCATCCGCCCCGATCGCGTGCAGGCCTTCAAGGAGTTCACCACGCTGTACCTCGGGCAGCCGTACGTGGTCTTGATCGACGGACGCGTGGTGTACACGGCCATCCTGGTCGAGCCCCTCGATACACAGATCGTGCTCGGCGACCCGGACGGGTTCACCTCGGGTGGTGCCGAGCGCCTCGCAGAGTCTCTGCTTCGCGCCGCGTACGGCACGATCCTCGAACCGCTCGACTGAGGAGCGCCCCCGCGGGTTCGGACTCCGCCCGGACTCCGAGACGACCCAACCCTGACTTACCTCAGGTCCGACTCAGGCGTTCGCGCGATGAACAGCCGGATCGAGCGAGAGAGCGTGGAGCTTCGCGTGCAGGAACGTGCGAGCCAGTCCGGCACGGCGCGCGGCCTCGGATACGTTTCCATGGCATCGTCGGAGGACCTCGTCGAGGTAGCGTCGTTCGAACTCCGCGCGGGCCTCGCGCAGGGGCAGATCGAACAGGCGCGCATCGATGACCGGGGGCGGCGCGGCGGCGAGGTCACGGCGATCGACGGGCAAACCGATCCCGCTCCGCGGTCGCGCCTCTGGGGCGGGGCGCTTCGCAAAGGTGTCGTTCAGCTTCGCGAGGAGCTCGTCGGTCGTCGGTCCCGCAGGGCCGCCCGAGAGCAAGTCGGTGGCTCCGGACCGGAACGCCAGGACGGCTGACTCGAGATCCTGGAACGACGCGGCCACCACGACCGGAGTCGCCGGATCGGCCGCGCGCAGCGCGCGCAGCACAGCAACGCCGTCGTGCGCCGGGAGCACCAGGTCGAGCAGCACGGCATCGAAGAGACCGGGGCCGAACACGTGCCGCGCCTCGTCGCCGCAGGCGGTCGCGCAGACGGCGTGGCCGCGGGCCTCCAGCCCATTCGTCAGGCGGATTCGCGCCGCGGCGTTGGCCACGACGAGGAGCACCCTGAGCACCCTCTCGGTGGACTCCCGAGAGGACACCTTGTCAGGCTGTCTTCGTTCCGCATCAGGTCGCGTCACCATGATGTGTCCGCCTCACCCGACACCTGTCCGGTCGTTCGGACAGCGCTCGTGCGTGAGATTGTCCGATGCGGCACAGACAGCCGTTTCGGGGCGGTTCGGCACGCCGCTTGTGGTGGACGGACATGCACGCCCTACTCACCTCCGCTGTGCGAGACGCCGCCCGGGACCTCCCGGCTCTGCTCGCGCTCGCGACGCTCGTCCTCGTCTTCCTCGTCTCGTAGGCCTCGTACCCGGCCGGGCTAGGGCCGAAGCGGCAGGACGACGGTCGCGCCGGGGTCGTACGTCAGGACATCGCCGGTGCGCGGCACCACGTGCACGCTGCCGCTTCCGATCACGGACCCGAAGCCGTCCTCCTCGACGACCAGAGCCGTGGCCTCATCGATGCCGAGACCGATGGGTTCGTCGGCGAGGCCTCGATCCACCGCGTGGTCGAGGAACACCCGGAGTCGTACGACCCGATCGCGCTCCGAGAAGTGCGTGTCGGTCAGCACCCCGCGCAGGAGCGGGACGTCGATCAGACCGCGCTCGATGCTGATCCGCGGGTCGTCGGGATCGCGCCGCGCCTCGCTGCTCGAGATCGTGCCCTCGTGCCCAGGGAAGGCGAGCTCGCCGAGCACGGCGAAGCCCGCGCTCGTCCCGCCGATGACGCAGCCGCGCCCCCAGGCCTCCTGCAGCGCGCGCGAGAGAGGCGTGTCGCGCCAGAGTCGGAGGTAGGTCGACTGCTGCCCGCCGGCGAGGAAGACGAACTCCGCGCGACGGATCCGTTGAACCACACGCGGGTCACGTGCGGCGGCGCGCGAGCGGACGAGCAAGGTCTCGACCGAGTCGAACCCACCGACGCGCTGCCCCAGGTACTCCTGGTACGCGTCGGAGCCGCTGGCTCGCAGGATGACCGCATCGCCTCCGCCCGCACGGTCTGCCGCCCACGCGAACGCCGCGTCGACGTCGGCCGCCCCCCCATCAGGACGAGCGCGGGCCCCTCGCTCTCGAACTCGACGTCGGCAGGATCGCCGTCATGCCACCACACGAGCGGCGCGGCGCCCCGGAACGTCGAGCAGCCCGTGAGCGACACGCCGAGCGCGAGTGCGAGGAGTGACCTCATCCGCACGGGTACGTCACTCCACCGTCTTCAAGGTCAGCGTCTTCGCCTTGCCGTTGCGCAGGATCTCGATCGGCACCTTCTCCCCGATCTTCCGAGTCAGCCGGAACCACGCGTGGAAGTGATGCATGGACTCGAAGTCCGACTTGCCGGCGACGCTCACGATGATGTCGTTCTTCCGGATACCCGCCTTCTCCGCGTTGCGACCCGTGTAGCTGTTCGCTCCCCACGTCACGATGTAGTTCACGCGGAAGGCAAACGACTCGACGTCGATGCCGAGCTTCTCCTTCTCGGCCGGCTTCAGAGGCGGGCCACCGAAGCCCGGCTTCGGAGAGAGCCGCCACATCGACGAGCGCCAGAGGTCCTTCGCGTCGCCCTCGCGCCAACCCTTCGCGAGTTTCAGCACCGCGCGGTCCGTCTCGCCGCCGCGGTCGTAGGTGACGGGAACCGACGCGCCGCGATCGGACGTGTTCTCGAGCACCCACTGGAGGTCGCCCTCGCTGCGCACGCGACGCGCGCCCATCGTGACGAGTCGATCACCGGCGCGCAGCCCGGCCTTCGCGGCGGTGGAGCCGTCGAACACCTCGGCGACCAGCGACTGGTCGTCGCGATCGACGACGATCCCGACCTGCTTTGCGCCGGGCCACCGCCAGGCAACGGACGGATCGAAGCGCTTCTTCCGCAGCGCCAGCTCGTCGTGCGCCTGATTGACCATGTGGCAGTGGAAGCACTTCGGCGCCTTCCCGGACTTCACACGCTCGGCCATGGTCGGGAGCTCTTCGACCGAGTGCTCCTTCATGGCCTTGCCGATCTTCCCGGGCGAGTACGCCGCGTGGTCCTCGAGACCGCCGCGCATCACACGCGTGAGCGACTCCATCGAGAGATGGGATTCGGGCCCCGAGGCATCGCGGTTGCCGTACTGGTGGTAGATC
This sequence comes from Planctomycetota bacterium, assembly GCA_021776825.1. Classification (GTDB taxonomy): domain Bacteria; phylum Planctomycetota; class JAJSAM01; order JAJSAM01; family JAJVHW01; genus JAJFFG01. Next base: position 21,433 of record JAJFFG010000110.1, on the reverse strand, counting down.
CTCCCATCGGCGTTCATCAGCAGGATCGCCATCGTCAGGTCGTAGTCGAAGACGTACGTCGAGAGGTCGACACCCACCATGTCGACGATCCGCACGCAGACGTAGTCGCTCGCGACGGCGCGAAGTTCAGGAGACGGCTGACGGACCAACTGCCCGTCGAAGGACGCGGAGTCCGCTCAGGTCTCTCAGCGGAAGACAACCATCAACGGCCGCTGTGACTCGCGCGCCTCGACGCGTGCCGCCTTGAGATCCGTGCGCCAAGCGATCGTTTCCGACTCGCCGTCTTGCGCGGTCGCGAGCGCTGCCAGGCCGCCCAAACCACCCAGTCCCGCCAGCGCGATCCCGAGCGCGAGAACAGTTCCGGTGATGCGTCCCATGCGTCCCTCCGATCTCACAACGAACTCACCGTAGGCAACCGCGGAGGGCCCGTACAGTCCAGAGATCAGCACCGGCCAGAGGCCGAACAGTTCGGAGGGGAGGCACGCAATGTCCCGAGGTCTCCAGATCGCACACGCCGGACTCACGGTGTCGCTCCTGGCGCTCGTCGGTTGGCTCATCGCGACGCGACCAGCCGTGACGGAAGTCGAGGTCTCGTCTCTACGCGACGAGATCGCCACGCTGCGCGAGGACGCCGAGGCGAGCGGTGACCGGGAGCGCGCGACCGCGGCGCGCGCCGACTCCGCCGAGCGTCGCTCGCGCACGTTGACCGAGGACCTGGCGGCGCAGCGCTCGCGCCGGGGCCGCCCGCTCAACCTGCAGGATGCAGGCTCGTACGTCGCCGGTGAGAACGGCGACGAAGAGACCGACGACGATCTCACCGAGGAACAGCTTCAGGCCCGCGAGGCCGCGCGGAAGGCCGCCGTCGCGCAGATGGATGTCATGAAGCTGCAGACCGCCGAGATGACGTCGGTGATGGACGGTCTCGGGGCGCGTATCAAGAGCATCAAGCTGCGCCAGCTCCAGCCGCACGAGCGCTGGGACAAGGCGCGCGAGGTGCTCGACTTGAACGATGTCCAGGTCGACGAGATCCGCAATGCGATCGAGGAGCGCGACGGCGGGTACGAGAGCGCCACGCAGATCGACCACGTGGACACGGACAACGGCCCGGAGACGCACACCGAGGTCGACGAACGCGCCGTCGAGGACGCCGATCGGCTCTACGCGGAGCGCATCGACCGCGCCCTCACTGAGGAGCAGCGCGACGCCTGGCGCAACGAGGGCTTCTCCCAGTCGTTCGGCCGCGTTCGCCCGCGCGACGGCAAGCGACCGACGCGCGGCCCGCCGCGTTGAGACGGACGCCGTACGACGGTGTCGTGTCGAAGCCGGCGGCCTGACCCTGGGACCGATTGACCCTGGGACGGTATGGAGGGGTTCGGTCAGCGCTACACTCTTGTGGTGTCTGGCACCAACCCGTCACGCTCCCAGAGACCGCCGCGGCGTCCGCGTCGGTTGCAGGTGCTGACCGTCACCGTCGGCGTGGTGGGCACCCTGCTCGCGGCGTTCTTCATCTACGGCATCGCCTTGACGCCGACCGGTGCGCCCTTCTCGAACATGCGAAACAACCTCAGTCCGAACTGGACGGCCATCTCCGCTGCCGCCGGCACAACCGTCACGCTCGCCGACGGTCGGCAGTTCGAGCTGCTGGAGCGACTCCCGTCGGGCCGCGCAGCGACCGCGGCGACCGTGGAGCAGTTCGACTGGGCTGCCTACGCCGACACCGCGATCCAGGACGACGGCACGGTCGAGCTGACCGTCTATCAGGGCTGGCTGCGCTGCGGCAACGGCGGCAGCACTTGGAACCCGTTCGCGAAGAAGCGGGACACCTACGCGCGGCGCGGCGTGTACACGGCGGAGCCGCCGGACCCCGTCAGGTAGCCCGCTACCAGAGCTTGAACACGTAGTCCGCGCCGAAGGCGTGGACGGTCAACGTGTTCCCGTCGAGGTCGGCGGTCAGGGTCTTCTGCTTCGGGTCGGCCTTCGTCGCGACGCGCTCGCCCTCGAAGTCGTGCAGGTCCTCCGCACCGTTGCGGGTCGACACGTAGAGGAGCGGCATCTCGCCGCCGCTGAACGTCAGCAGGACGGGTGAGCCGGAGGGCGCCCCCTTGGTGAGCACGCCGAGCGGGAGTGCTCCCTCGTGGTCCTCCAAGAAGGACGTCCGCACACCCGGATCGTTCAGCTGCACCATGCTCAATGCGAGCGGCACCTTCTTGCCGTCCGCACCCGTGCGCTCGCCCTTCAGTTCGACCACGGCGGTCGGCTCGAAGTGCGCGGCGCACTCGAACGGCCCGAAGCGTGTGATCAGTTCGACCAGCGGCAGCGCTTCGAACCGGGACTGCAGGTCCGGGCCGTACGCGACGTCCTCTTCGTCCTCGAAGAGTTCCAGCAACGCGTCGTCACCGGTGAGCGCGGGGCGCGGGACCTCCGTGCGCGTGCCACGCGTGGCCTGGTGCAGTTCGAGCTCCAGGGCCTTCGCGTAGTTCTTCCCCTTCTTCTTGTCGACGTCCTTGTGGGTGCCGACGTAGGCCGCGATCACGCCGAGCTGCGTCTTGTCTTCGGACCACTTCCAGTCCTTCTCGGCGAAAACGACGAGCTCCCACTTGCGCATGCTCCAGTAGCGCAGGTTGAGCGTGGCCTCGCCGGGGAGCAGCACGGTGCGCGGACCGACAAGCGCCATCTTCTCGAGCTTGAGTCGCGTCGGGCCGTCCTTGCCCAGACGCCACGTCAGCCCGGGGGCGAGCTGCGACATCAGTTCGGCTCGGTACCCGACGGCGTTGAAGCGGACCTCGGCCGATCCGAGCTTCTTCACCTTCACGGACGAGTCGCCAGCCGTCGCGGCAGCCGCCACGACGAGCACGGCAGCGGCGGCGACGAGGGTGCGGACGTTCACTGTCGACCTCATTGTGAGTCTCCCTGCTCGGCGAGCGCCTCGGAGAGTGTGGCGCGCACCGCGGCGTACGCCCGGTCCGCGCGATCGACCGCGCTGGCGGCCATCACCCCCGCGGTGACTGCGACGACCTCCTCGAGCTCTGCACGCGTGGCGCCGAGCTCGATGGACTTCTTCAGGTGGCCCTCGAGACAGTTCTTCGCGCCCGTCACGAGCGACGCGCCGAGGGCGACGAGTTCCTTCGTCTTCTTGTCGAGCGTGCCGTCGGCGAACGCGAGCTTGTAGTAGCCCAGGTACTGACGACGCACGCGCTCCCCGAGGAGGGCGTACGACTCCACGTCGCGGTCCGGATGGTCGGTCTGGTCGGTCATGCGCGCTCCCCGTTGGCGGTCCGGCGACTGCGAAGACTACACCGGACGCAGCGCCGTTCGCCGGGGTTCCGCTACTTCGGGAACGGGCGCGAGCGCAGGCCGAAGCCGAGACCCATGCGGTCTCCGGTCGTCGCGAGCGAGATGGTGAGCCCGCCCTTGCGCGTCAGCGTGCCACGCTGCATCGGTCCGGTCTCGTCGAACGATCCGTCCGAGCGCACGGAGTAGCTGGCGGTGTTGTCCACGCCCGTGTTGGTGAGGACCCTCGCCCCCACGGCGTCGTGCACGAGCGTGCGGCGGAAGCCGCTTGCCGTCAGCGCGCCCTGGCCGTCATGAACGGCATCGAGGTCGCGGAGGATGAGTTCCGCCGCCCCGGCCGGGGCGTTCCCGGTGCTCGATCCGGCGGTCGTCACGAGTTCGATCGTGCGGAGGCGACTCGACCCGGAGAACGTCGCGGTCGTGGCCTTCTCGGGGGGGCGTACCAAGATGACGAGCCGTGAGACGATCTCGCTCGGGTTCTGCACGCTGCCGTCGACCTGCCGTGTGACGCCCATGAGCACGTCGCCGCGGGCCACCGGCGTGAGGCGCATCTCGGTGATCAGCGGACTCGTGCCGACGGCCATGGACAGGATCGCGTCCTTCCCGGAGCGCAGCAGCGTGCCGTTGGCCGGGCGTCGCTTGTCCCGCTCGGACTGCCAACCGGTGGAGGGGAACTCGCTGAACGTCACGTCGCGCGAGACCTTCCCGGCCTTCGTCGTGCCGTCGAACTCCACGTCGAGCTCGAGCGTCTGGATGCCGCTGACGAGATCGACGCCAGCGCCGGGGATGTCGCGCGTGACGAAGTCCCAGACGATGGCGTGCCAGCCGCCCGACAGCGAGTTGCGGGTCGGCGCCCCCTTCGTCTCACGCGCGATCAACGAGACCCCGAGCTGACCGTTCCCGGAAACGGTACCGACCAGGAGATCGGGGCTGCGACCGCGCACGAGCCGGATCGAGGCTCCCGAGAGAATCTGCAGATTGATCTCTTCGTTGTCGACGACGTCGATCGTGCCGGCCTGCCCACCGATCTGCTGCGTGGCCGACAGCGTGGCGACGGAGCCGCTCCCCCGCGTCCACTTGGCCGTTAGCGTGTCCACGCTGCGGACAAAGCCATTGCCGATGCGCGGACCGGCATCGCCGATAATCGTGTGCTGGTTGAACCCGAACGCCCCTCCGAACCCGTTCTCGAGTCCGGTCAGGATCTGGATCTCGACGAAGCGACCGCGGAACGGACGCGCCTTCGGCGACACGGGTTCGAAGGTCGAGAAGCCGGACGTCGGGAAGGTCACCGTCGACGCGTCGACGTCGATATCGTACGGGCCGGGGATCGCGACCTGCGTGCCATCCTCTTCCTCGACGAAGATCTCGATCTCGGCGACCGGGTCGTCGTACGCCTGCGGATCGAACGGGATCGTGACCTCCACCGGGAGCAGGAATTCGAGACCGGCGGGTCCGAGCTGGATCGCCGGCCCCGCCTCGTTGCGCTCGTCGTCGACAAAGAAGGTCTCGATCTCCGAGATGCTGATGACCGCGCTCTCGGTCACCGCGCCCGCCGGCACGTCGATCGACACGTCGACACCGAGGAACTCCTCGGCCGAGACCTCGCCACCGTCCGGACCGATCACGCGCCCGACGAAGATCTGGTCGCCAAAGAAGTCCCCGCCGAGCGCTTCGTCACGCAGGTCGACGGACGTCTTCTGCGTCTTCGGCGGCTTCAGCTTCACCGCGATCTTCCACCCGCCCGCCGCACCGACGTTGCGGAGCCGCAGCGTGTACTCGCCGGGCTCCGGCAGCACGACGCCCTTCACCTTGTGCTTCTTCGCGCCGTCGCTCGGAGCGGGCAGTCCCATCTGGAACGCACCCGGCCCGACCACCTCGATGAGTGCCGGCAGGAGCGCCGAACCCCTGGATGGCGAGGCGGTCGCGCTCAGCACGCTCCCGCCGTCGGCCGCGAACGTGAAGAGCGTCTCGGCGCCCGGGTCGAGACTCGCGACAGACGCGTCGCCCCAGAACTTCGGCGCCTTGACCTTCACCTTGAGCTGGTAGTCGCCCTCTTCGAGACCGTCACCGGTCACGCGGAACCGATGCCCGCCACTGACTTCGAGCCTCGTCGGCGGCAGTTTGGCGCCGCTCCCGCTCTCCGCGCCATTGGCAACGACCTCGTCGTCCGGGTTCATCAGTTCGAGGCGCACGCGCGTTCCACCGCGGGTCCGCGACTTCACCGAGCCCTTGACCACCGCGCCGCGCGCGGCATCGACGAGGAAGCTCTCGCGCTCCTCGGGCGGGCTGATCGTGCCGTCGACCTTGTCGCCGACACCGATCTGCAGGTCGACCGAGTCGACGGGCGCCTCCTGGCCGGCAGCGGTCGCCGCCAACAACACGAGGAGTGAGCCGAGTGCACACCGCGTCCAGTCCCTGCTCCTCATCACATGTGCAGTGTACTCCTGGGGAATGCGGGCGGAGGACGCCGCTTTCCGTTCACGGAGGAACGGGGGACACTGCGCGGATGGCAGGGACACGACGCGGACACAGGCTGGTGGTCGCCACAGCCTCGGGATTGGCGGCTCTCTTGGGCCTGGTCGGCGTCAGTGCGTGCCGCTCGCTGCCGAAGGACGCCGTCGAGACGGGCCTCCTCGCACTGCCGAAGAACACACCCGTGCGGGAGATCGGCCTCGAGCGCCACACGTTGGACATCGAGATCGACGGGCAGGCGATGTCGGTCGAAACGACGTATCTGCACGTCCCCGCGTCGCAGCCGGCCGACCCGCCCCTGCCGCCCGTGGTGCTCGTGCACGGCACGCCCTCGTCCCTCGTCACCTGGACGTGGCTGATCTTCGGCCGGGACGGCGGCCAGGGGCTCGTCGCCACGCTGCCGGATCGAGACGTCTACGCGATCGACGTCATCGGGCACGGCACAACGCGGTCGGACGTCTCCCCCATCACGTTCCAGCGCTGCGCGGACCACGTCGCCGGGACGATCCGGGCACTCGGCCTGCGCGACGTGTGCCTTGTCGGCAACTCGTACGGCGGCGAGTTCTGCTGGCGCGCGGCCCTCGATCATCCGGACGCGATCGGACGGCTCGTGCTCCTCGACACCTCCGGCAGCAAGCGCCGCGACGACGAGTGGCTGCCCGAGGAGATCGCGATGCGCGAGAACCCGCTGGCGAAGATCGGCTACGTCGTGAACTCGCGGGAAAACATCCGCCACGCGCTCGTGCCCCACTTCCCGGACGGCGTCAGTGACGACCAGGTCGAGGAGGTCTTCCTCGTCTGCGAGAACTCCGCCAACTGGAAGGGCATGGTCGACCTCGCCATCGACGAGGAGGCCCACCGCGAGTCCGAGCTCGGGTCGATCTCACAGCCCACGCTGCTCGTCTGGGGCGCCGACGACGTGGCGTACGGCGTCGAGCGGTTCGCTCGCATCTTCGAACGCGAGATCCCGACTTCGCGGCTGGTGCTGGTCGAGGGCAGCGGCCACTACCCGCAGGAGTCGCAGCCTGCCGAGGTCGCGAGGCTCCTGGCTGAGTTCCTGGCCGAGTAGGCCTGAGCACCCATCTCTCACGGTGTCACGCTCGCCGAGCGCGACACGCCACCCGTCGAGCCGCTACCCTGCGCGCCGCGCGGCGGGCGGTCGCGTCGAAGGGGGCAGCATGCGCGTCACGAGGATCCTGGTCACGTTCGGTCTCGTTCTAGGGCTCGGCCTCGTTCCCGCGTGCGGGGGCGGCGGAGGCGGAGATGACGGCGGCGGTGGTGGCGGCGGTGGTGGCGGCGGACCGGCGGTCCAGGCCCCGACCACCCCGAACCCGCATCCGGTCGGGTCGAAGTTCTCCATCACGCACCCGGTGAACAGCGTCACGATCAGCATCGAGTCGCTGAAGGCCGGCGACGGAGCGGCGGTCCAGAAGGCGATGGAGGTCGCCGTCCACCTCGACATGCGCGTGCAGGGCAAGGGCGAGGTGTTCAAGACGACGCGCGGGGGCGATCCGCTGCTGGGCGTCGCCGGCTTCGGGGTGTCGATCCCGGGTGTGGATCTGGCCGTCCAGAGCATGCGCGTGGGTGATCTCTGGCGCGTCACCATCCCGGCCGAACTCGCGTTCGGTGACCATGGCGGTCCCAAGGTCCCGGCGAAGAGCACGGTCGAAGCCGAGGTCGAGCTGGTGAAGATCGTCGAGTGACCCACTACGACGCAGCGCAGCCGACTCCGGCGAGGCGTTGGGTCGTGATGATCTACGGACTCGTCGTCTACCTCGGTGCCATGGCGGCGCTGGCGTACACGGTGCTGTTCCTCTGGGACGTCGGCCTCGCGCTCACCATCGACGGCGGGCAACCCGTAACGCCCGTCGGTTCGCCCCGACTCGTGAACGTCATCCTGCTCGGCATCTTCGCGCTGCAGCACAGCGTCATGGCGCGCCGCTCGTTCAAGCGGTGGTGGCTGCAGTACATCCCACCGGAGGTCGAGCGGCCGACGTACGTTCTCGCGACGTCGATCGCGCTCGTGCTGATCTTCGCATTCTGGCACCCGATGCCCGCCGAGGTCTGGCACGTCGAGATGCCCGAGCTGCGCACGGCGCTCTACGTGGTCAGCGCGCTCGGGTTCGTGATCGTCGTCATCGCGAGTTTCCAGCTCGATCACGCTGATCTGTTCGGGCTGCGCACGCCGTGGCAGTACCTCCGGGGCCGCAAGATCGAGCACTCCGGGTTCCGCACACCGGGGCTCTACAGCTTCGTGCGCCACCCGATCCAGTTGGGCCTGCTCATCGCGTTCTGGTCGGCACCAACCATGACCCAGGGCCACCTGCTCTTCTCGGTCGTCTGCACGATCTACATCTTCGTCGCGCTGCGGCTCGAAGAGGAGACGCTCGTCGCCGAGTTCGGCGACACGTATCGCCGGTATCAGCAGCAGGTCCACATGATCCTGCCGCTGCGGAGATATCGCGGGTAGCCGTTGCGTACGAACGACGCGCGGCATGCAGCAGCGACGACATCGCCGCTCGTCCGGGTCACAGGCGCTGGCACGATCGCCTCCCTCACCCTGCTACTAGCCGCCTGCGCCCACGCGCCGGAGATCACGCCGCCCGGGGCGCCGCCCGCGTGGCGCCCGCCGCTTCGCACGATCGCGCGGCAACGCCCTCCGCGCGCCTCGACACTCAACGTGCAGACGGTCGATCCGAACGGAGACCCGATCGCCGGCGCGCACATCGAGATGTTCGAGTCTCGCTGGATGGCGGACGGTGCGACGTGGCGGCTCGAGGACAACGAGCTCGTCTCGCGCCCCGTCCCCGATGCACGTGGGACGACCGATGCGAGCGGAAGCCTGACGATCGAAGAGGCGCCTGGGTACTTCTGGCTCGTGGTGGCGCGCGCGCCCGGACGAGTTTGCTCCGCTCGTGTCGTGCGTCCGAGGGACGGGGGCGCGACGGACCTCGTGCTCTGCATGCCGGTCGGCGAGCGGCTGACGGGGGTGGTCAGGGACTACGACGGCCAGCCGCTTCCCCATGCCTTGGTCATCGCGGGACACCCGCCGTACACGGCCGCTCGAGACCTGGGTGCCACCCACGTCGCCGCATCGACCGACGCGCGCGGGCGGTACGCGTTGGAGGGACTCCCACCCTGCGACGCCGACATCTGGGTCGCACGGCCCGGCGAGACGGGGCGGCGCTCCGACACGGTGAATCCCACCGGGATGGCGACGCTCGATCTCCGCGTGGTCGGGGGAGGTCGGCTGAACCCCAAGCATCTCGACTTGAAGCACACGGCCGTCGTGCTCCCGCGCGCACCGGAGCTCCTGCGGGGCGTCGTGACCAACGCTGACGGCGAGCCGATTTCGGGCGCGTATGTGCTTCGTCGCTCGGTGCGCCGTGAGGCGGCGGGCTACTCGCGCGATGGACCAGGCCCCGGCGTCTGGACGCTCCCGGACGGGAGTTTCGTCGTTCCGCGCGCGACAGCGCTGGAGGTGCGCGCAACCGGGTTCACTCCGTGCATCGCGGCCGTGCCCATCGATGGCGAGGCCACGGTCGTTCTCCGTCCGGCGCGTCCGATCTCCGTCACCGTGCGGGATGACACCGGCGCGCGAGTGCCCGGCGCCGGGCTCGCGCTCGGATCACCCGGCACGACGTACGCGGACGGGACGCGCGACTGGCCCCCACGGCCGCTACGGCTTCTGGAAGTTCGGTCTCCCGTTCATGAATCTCGGTGGGCCGACCCTGCTCGAACGCGGTGAGAGCGTGCGGGCCGGGACGACCGATCTGCGCCTCGTCCATCCGCGACGCTCGGGATCACGAGAGCGTGGCGCGTCGTCTCCGTCCCCCGACTGACTTCAGAGCACGAACTTCACGGCGGCGTGCGCATTGAACGCGTTCGCCAGGCCGCGGCGTTCGTCATGATCGTGGACGAGCACCTCGACGTGCAGTGATGTGTACTTGCCCGTGCGACTCGTGCGGGCGACGGCGATCGAGTGCTCGCGCAGCTCGACGAGTTCCGTGATCGCGGCGCGCAGCGCGGCCTCATCGGGACCGACGAGGCGGTACGCCCAGCGGGTCGGGTAGTCGATCTCGGGCTCCGGCCAGCCGTCCATGCGCGGCAGGGTAGCGCGCGGCGGCGCGGGGGCGTCCAAACCCGGGCGCCACACCGGACGCGCGCCGTGACCGCGGTCGCGCAGATGCCGTCTCGTCGGAGGAGGGGGGTCACAATCGGCCACCCCGTGCACGTCGACATCCTCCGCACCGCCGATCGCCGCGCCTTCGACGAGGCCGTGTTGGTGCTCCTCTCGGCCGGCGTGCCGCACGAGACGCGCCACGAAGGCCGCATCCACGTGGTGGCGGTCGCGCAGGACGACGTCGACCGCGCCATCGACGAGATCGACGACTTCCTTCAGGAGAACCGAGGCGTTGACGTGCCGGCGCCCGTGCCGGAGAAGCGGGCGAGTCCGTGGCCCGGAGTGATCGGGTACACGATCGTCCTCTGGGGACTGTTCCTGGCCGAGAGACGGGTCTGGATGGGCCTCGACTGGCGTTGGTCCGGGCGCTCGCACGGCGCCAGCGTGCAAGCGGGAGAGTGGTGGCGTGCGGTCACGGCATTGACGCTCCACGTCGACCACCAGCACCTGCTCGGCAACCTGTTCTTCGGTGCGATCTTCGGCGGCCTGCTCACGTCAGTCGTCGGAACGGGTGTCGCCTGGTCGACGGTGCTGCTCGCCGGAGTCGTGGGCAACCTGCTCGACTCGTATCTCGGCGCGGCCACGAGCACGTCGATCGGGGCGTCGACGGCGGTGTTCGGCGCGCTGGGCGCGCTGGCGGCGTGGCAGATCGCGTTCGCCCGCGGCACGAACCTGCCGTTCTGGCGACGCTGGGGCCCGATCGCGTTCTCGATTGGGCTGCTCGGCTATATGGGCGGCGGCGGAGAGCGCACCGATGTGCTCGCGCACGTGACCGGGTTCGTCTGCGGGATCGCCATCGGCTTCAGCCACTCACGCTGGACGACGAAGCGCGCGCTGCCGAAGTGGGCGGACGCCCTCCTGTCGCTGTTCCCGCTCGCGGTGATCGCGATCGCGTGGACGTTCGCGCATCAACCGCCGAGGTAGCGCGTCGGCAGCCGCTCCTCGTGCACGCCGTCGTCGCGAAGCGAGATCCGATAGCACGCGCGATCGGGGCGCGACGACACGCACTCCTCGAGCTCCGTACCGCGATAGACGAGCGCCGCGAAGTCATCGGCCGCGTAGCCGGCGGGGAAGCCGGAGCCCACGAGTCGGTGATACATCGGCCGCCGATCGGCCTCGCCGTCGAAGTGCGGACACGCGCTGCCGGGCAGGATGCCCAGGCCGTCCCCGAGCGGCGCCACTGGACCGAACGAGTCGGTCACGCTTGCCTCGAACCAGCAGATCATCCCGGCGGAGACGCCGGCCATGACGATGCCGCGCCGCCACGCCTCGCGCAGGATCTCGTCCATCCCGTGCACGCGCCAGATGGCGAGCATGTTCGCGGTGTTGCCTCCGCCGACGTAGACGACATCCTGCGAGAGGACGAACTCACCGAGATCCGTACGCGGCGCTCCGAACAGCCGCAGATGGTGCGCTTCGGCGTCGCGTTCCTGGAACGCGAGGTGGAACCGGGCGATCACGCCGTCGTGGTCACCGCTGGCCGTGCCGAGGAAGCAGACACGCGGCCGCTCCTTGCCGGTGAGCGACAGGATGTGGTCGTCGAGGAGCGAGCGGCCGGTCTCCATCAGGAACCCGCCGCCGCCCATGGCGACGACCCGACGCACGGTCTCCTCGTTGCTCATCGGCAGAGGATACGAGTCGGCACGTTCAGTCCAGCTTGCGGATCCAGCGCTCGATCGTGCGCAGCGCCTTCTCGTCCGCAAGGGCCGATCCGATGCGCGGCATCTGAAGCTCGTCGCCGTCGCGAATGCGCATGCGTTCGACGAGGACGCTGCGGTCGGGCGCGCCGGAGTCGACGAGCAGCCCACCCGGTACACCGAGCGCGCCGCGTGTGGCGACGCCGAGGAGTCCGGTGCCGGCGAGGTCGGTGGTCGGACGCAGATCGAGTCCGGCCGGCTGCGGCGCTCCGGGTCGATGGCAGAACGAGCAGTTCGCGTCGAGGTAGCTGCGAGCACGGCGTTCGAGTCGGCCGCGTCCGTTGACGGGCAGATTGCGATCGATCGACGACACGGGCGGCACGACGCCGGCGAGCACGCCACGCTTCACCCAGCGCGACAGCGGACTCCGTCCACCACGCCGTTCGCGGAGCTGTCGTGCGGAGACGCCGAGCAGGGTGCGCGCGATCTCGAGATGACACGTCGTGCAGTCGTCCGGCGAGGGATACGTCCACTGCTGGTCGCCCTTGGGCCCCGGCACGTCGGTGACGAGCCGCGTGTCGAGTCGCACAGCGTCGGAGAGATCGTCCTTCCAGACGTAGGTGGCCATGAGGACGTCATCGTCGGTGCGGTGGATGACACGCGTCTCGAGCGGCCGGGCGCGACCCGCGCGCCCTCGGCGTAACGCGAACGTCTTCACGGCGTAGCCGCCGACCGGCATGTCGAACGCATCGGCCGGATGGAAGTCGAGGGCCGCGCCCTCGGGCAGCACGAGGAACCGGTCCTTGGCCGCGCCGTCGGACCAGAGTGCGCTCGCCACGCCGTAGCGCAGCGCACCCGCGACGGGTCGTTGCTTCGAGACGTTGCGGAAGAGCGGCAGCTCGGAGATCAGACCGGGCAGCGTCTCTGGCTCCTCCGGGCGCTCCATTGGATCGATGCGCAACACGCGGCCACCGCCGGTGAACACGCAGATGTAGAGCTCGCCGGTCGCGCCCTCGCCGAAGCTCGCGATCTGGTCGCTCGTGTCCATCAGGAGCTCGACGTCGACCGCGTCGTCGTCGCGTCGCAGGGTCCAGATGCGACCGCTCACGAAGTCGGCGAAGAGGTACGCACCATCGAGCGTCGGCAGGTCGGTGCCGCGGTAGACGTAGCCGCCGGTGATCGAGACCCCGAGGGCGTGGTCGTAGACGTGCACCGGGTCCACCAGTGGATCGGCTGGCGTGGTCGGATCGTTGCGGAAGAGCTCGAACCCCTCGCGGCGCGACCAGCCGAGGTTGTCGCCGGAGGATACGACGTCGACCTCTTCGAACTGGTTCTGCCCGACGTCGGCCAGCCACATCTCGCCCGTGTCTTGGTCGAACGAGAACCGCCAGGGGTTGCGTAGTCCGTACGCCCAGATCTCCGGGCGTGCGCCGGCGCGCGCGACGAACGGGTTGTCCGCGGGGACGCGATAGTCCTCCTCCGGGCCGAGATCGTCGACGTCGAGGCGCAGCACCTTGCCGAGCAAACGCGTGAGGTCCTGCCCGGTGCGTTGCGGATCGTTGGCGCCGCCGCCGTCCCCGAGGCCGAGGTACAGCATCCCGTCGGGGCCGAACTCGATCGAGCCGCCGTTGTGGTTCGTCGCGAACTGCGGGACCGTCAGGAGGAGGCGCTCCGTCGTGAGCGACGCCGTGTCGGGCGTTGCCCCGACGTTCAGCTCCGCGAGGACCGTGGCACCGTCCGAGGCGCGCGAGTAGTGGACGAAGAAGCGTCCGTTGGTCGCGTGGTCCGGGTGGAACGCGAGGCCCAGCAGCCCCTGCTCGTTGCCGCGGCGCGTGACGCGGGACGAGAGGTCGATGAACGTCTGCGCGAGGGTGGGCGCCGGGACCTCGCCGGGTTCGTCGAGGAGGAGGATGCGCCCGCCCTGCTCGACGACGAACAGGCGACCGGAACCGTCGCCGGCGTGGCGGACGAGGACCGGGCGGGAGAAGTTCTGGCCGGGGAAGGCGTCAACGAGGACGACGCCGGGGGTGTCCTGGGCCGGGGCGGAATGCGGGGCGAGGGCGGTGGCGGTGAGCAGGAGGGCGAGGCCAGGGCGGAGGAGGGAGGGGCGGTGAAGCATGTGGCGTTCATCGTAGCGGCGCTGACGGGTTCGGCAGGTCAAGGGCCCGTACGGGCGGATCTCCTGATCCGCCCCGCCCGCTGGGGTGGCGCGGTCGAGGCGGGTCCGATGGCGGACTGCGAGCGACGCGCGTCATGCGGTCGGCTACCGGACGGGGTCGGTGGCATCGCAATGGACGGCGACCGAGTCGCGACGGTCCTCGCCGGGCGCCGTGCGATCCGCCGGGCTCGTCCGCTGACCGCCGGCGATCGGGCTCGCGCATGCGGTCGCGTGTCGGCGGGGCGGATCAGGAGATCCGCCCGTACGACGTCATCACGCTGACGCGGCGGCACGGACGGGTGTGGCAGGCCAAGAGGCCCGTAGGGGCGGACCCCCTGGTCCGCCCCGCCTGCTGGGGTGGCGCGGTCAAGGCGGGTCCGATGGCGGACTGCGAGCGACGCGCGTCGTGCGGTCGGCTACCGGACGGGGGCCGTGGCATCCCGATGCACCGCGGCTCGATTGCCACGGTGATCGCCGGGCGCCGTGCGATCCACCGGGTTCGTCCGCTGACCGCCGGCGACGGCACTCGCTAGAGCGCGAGCGAGTCGGCGGGGCGGAGCAGGGGCTCCGCCCCTACGAGTGCGTTGTCCGCTCCGGGTCGACGAGGTCACGGCCAGTCGACGGGAGAGCGAACTAGAGCGGCGTTACCACTCTTCGGCGTACTCGCACTTCGTCGCCTTGATGACATAGATCGTCTTCAGGTACTTCTCGTCGTCGGTGCCGTCCGGCATGACGAACATCTTCCCGGTGACGAGGAACGGCATGTAGGCGTCGTAGTAGGTGCCCTCGTCGACCATCTCGACCTCGATGACCTCGTTCGCCTTCGGCAGGACGCCGAAGCAGCAACCCATCATGTAGCGCGAGAGGAAGAAGCTCTTCACCTTGCCGTCGTCGAACTTCAGCGGGATCATGTAGCCCTCGATGCGCACCTGCTTGCCATCGAGCGCGAACACCTCGTCGGGGATGCCCTTCTGGAGCGGCGCAGCGCCCTCCTTCTCCGGGAGCGACGGCGTGTGCTGCGCGAGCGAGCTGTCCTCGGCGACCGCGAGGATGCCGGGATCGAAGTTGGCGAGGAAGTCGAAGCCGGTCAGCCAGATGCCGTCCTCGAGGACGGGCTTCGGGATCTCGATCGGCGGGTCGACGTCCAGCGCCTCGGCAGCGGCCTCCGCAGCGAGGGCGGCGTCGTCTTTCGCGCCCGTCTCCGGGTCGACCGGAGTGTTGGCGTCGTCGGCGGACGTCGACTGATCGCCAAGTCCCTTCGCGATCTCCTCGGGGGTCGGTCCCGCCTTCGGGATCTCGGGGCCGGCCTTCGCCGGGATGACGGGGCCAGCCTTGGCAGGGATGTCCGGTCCGGCCCTGGAGGGGATGTCCGGTCCGGCCTTGGCAGGGATCTGGGGGCCCGGCTGCGCACTCTCGGGCGAGTCCGGCTGCGCACTCGCAGGGGAGTCCGGCTGCGCGCTCGCAGGCGAGTCCGGCTGCGCACTCGCAGGCGAGTCCGGCTGCGCACTCGCAGGCGAGTCCGGCTGCGCACTCGCAGGCGAGTCCGGCTGGGCACTCGCAGGCGAGTCCGGCTGCGCACTCGCAGGCGAGTCCGGCTGGGCGCTTGCAGGCGAGTCGGGCTGGGCGCTTGCAGGCGAGTCGGGCTGGGCGCTTGCAGGCGAGTCGGGCTGGGCGCTTGCAGGCGAGTCGGGCTGTGCACTCGCTGGCGAGTCGGGCTGCGCCTTCGCGGAGACCCCGGTGCCGTCGATCGACACACCGCGGACCTCGGGAGCGACTGCGGTCTCGAGATCTGCGTTGTCGCCGCAGCCGGCCACGAGGAGGGTCGCGAGAGAGAGGGAGAGCAGGGTGAGACGCATCGGGGCTCCTGGGGTCCGGGCTCGCCTCGCACGATACCGCACGCGGCGCCTGAAGGGTTGGGACGGCTGAGCCGCGCCCGGGTTCCCTCGGGAATCGAATGGGCTCCCTCGGGGTCCCTTCGGGTGCCCTCAGATCGCTACGACGTCGGCAACAGGTTCGAGGCGACGTCCGTCGAGTACGCCTTGAAGGCCGGCAGCAGCCCTGCCAGCGCGCCGAGCAGCGTCATCCCGAGCGGCGCGTAGACGAGCGCGGGGTGGTACGCGAAGAGGTCGATGACCACGCCGGTCTGCTCCTTCACGATCGCCGCGGCGCCGCCCAGGATCGCGAAGTAGACGACGTACCCGACGATGCCGCCGAGCGCGGCGATCGCCGCCGACTCGACCACGATCACGTTGAACACGGTGCTCTTGCTCGCGCCGAGCGCCCGCAGGATCGCGAACTCGCGGCGGCGCTCGTTCATCGTGTTGTAGAGACTCGCCAGGATCGACCCGGCGGCGACCACGACGACGAGGTACGCCACGAGCCTCAGGACGTCCGTCACCCAGCCCATCTTGTCGAACAGTTCGGCAACCACGCGATCGATCGGCCACGCGAGCGTCGCCACCTTGCCCTGCCGGTTGATCGTCTGGTCGAGCATGAACCCTGCGCTGGCGTCCTTCAGCTTGAGCATGACGGCACTGACTTCCTTGTGCTCGTCGGGGATCGCCTCGCCCTTCTTCGCGACGTACTGCTTGCCGGAGCCGCGCAGCACGTGCTTCCCCATCCGGAAGATGCCGTCGATCGGGATCCAGATGACGCGGTCGGACGGCGAGTTCGTCGACTCGGTGATGCCGACAACGACGTACTCCTCATCGTGCTGCTGCTTCGGGTCGTAGAACACGCCGTGGTACGGGCTGAACGTGGAGCCGACGCGCAGGCCGCTCTTCAGCGCCACCGTCTGCCCGATGACCGCCTCGCGCAGGCCGTCGTCAAAGATGCGCCCGCCCTTCATCGGCGTCAGGCGCTTGCCCTCTTGGATCTCGAGCTTCGTGAAGAGCTCCGAGGTGGTGCCGACGATGCGGTACCCGCGGTAGTTGTCCCCCACCGCGTACGGGATGGCGAGGTCGACCGCGGGATGGCGCCGGACCTCGTCGTACGTTTTCCACGGCAGGTTGCCGGGCGACGTCTCCAGGTGGAACACCGTGTTCAGGACGAGCTGCAGCTGGCTGCCGCGCGCGCCCAGCACCGCGTCGAAGCCGACCGGCCCGCCGGTGAACGCCTTGCGCGATTGCTCGCTCAGGTTGAACACCGACATCACAAGACCGATGCCGAGTGCCACCGAGAGCACGGTGATGATCGTCGAGAGCAGGTGCTGACGCAGGCTGCGTCCCACGATCAGGATGATGCCGCGGACGTTCACGAGGTCGGCTCCGCGGACGCCGCCGCACGGTTGATCTCGTCGAGCGCCACCACGCGATCGAACTCAGCGAGCACGCCCTGGTCGTGACTCACGAGCAGCAGCGCGGCGCCGTGCTCGGCGCACATGCGACGGATCAACGCGAGCGCATCGCCCGCCGTCCGCGCGTCGAGATTGCCCGTCGGCTCGTCGGCCAGCACCAGCTTCGGACGGTTCGCCAGCGCGCGCGCCAAGGCGACCCGCTGCTGTTGTCCGATCGAGAGCTGGCCGGGCCGATAGTCCATCCGGTCGCCCATGCCGAGCTCATCGAGCAGCGACCGCGCGAGGTCCCGATCGGGTCCCGGACCGAACATCATCCCGAGCAGCACGTTGTCGAGCGCGGTGTAGCCCTGGAGCAGGTTGAACGTCTGGAACACGTAGCCGATGTTGTCGGCGCGGAACCGGTCGCGCTGGGACTCCGACATGCGGGTGACGTCCTGACCGAGCACCACGATGCGCCCCGCGTCGACCGTCAGGAGCCCGGCGATGGCATTGAGCAGCGTCGTCTTGCCCGTGCCGCTGCCGCCGCGGAGCGCCACCTGCTCGTTCGCGTCGAGCGTGAGCTCCGGGATGTCGAGCACGCGCTGGATGGTGCCATCCGGTGAGCGGTAGCTCTTCTCCACACCCTGGAGCTCGAAGAAGGGGACTGTGGGACGTGTCATGCGGCGAGGAGCCTAGCCGATCCGACCCGTCACTTGACGGCGATCACGATCTTGCCCGTCACGTGTCCGTCCGTGAGCGCACGATGCGCGTCGGCGACGTCCTCCAGGCCGATCACCTTCGAGACGTGCGGAACGAGCACCCCGGCGGCGGCTAGTTCGCTCGCCCGCTGCAGGATGTCGGCGTGCACTGCGCGCCCGATCCCGTGCATCGCCGGCACACCCATGAACTCGTAGTAGAGCGTCGCGTTCTTCGCGAAGAGCTTCTCGCTGATGACCTGGCTCTCGTTGAACACGATCGTCACGACGCGCCCGTTCACAGCGACGCAGTCGAGGGAGCGATCGAAGACCTCGCCACCCACGGTGTCGAAGATCAGCTCGCAGCCGCGTCCGTCGGTCTCGGCCATTACGCGCTCGACAAAGTCCTCGGCACGATGGTCGATGACGACATCGGCGCCGGCGTCGCGGCAGAGCTGCTTGGACTCGTCACGGCTGGCCGTCGTCAGCACGCGCGCGTAGCGCTGCTTCGCGAGCTGGATCGCGATGTGCCCGACTCCCCCGCCGCCGGCGTGGATCAAGACGTTCTCATCGGTGCCGATCTGGGCCCGGAGGTAGAGCGCCTCCCACGCGGTGACCGTCACGAGCGGGAGCGCCGCTGCCTGGACATGCTCGAGCGTCGACGGCTTCTGTGCCGCGAGTCGAGCATCGACGCACACGAGCTCCGCGCTGGCGCCGTCGCGGATCAGGCTCGGCGTTGCGAGGACCTCGTGGCCCGCCTCGAACCCGGTGACGGCAGAACCGACCGCGCGGACGATGCCGCTGACGTCGTAGCCGAGCACGTACGGCGCCGCGCGCTCACCGAGGGCGCCCGCGAGGATCTTCGTGTCGACCGGGTTCAGCCCACAGGCGTGGACCTCGATCAGCAGGTCGTGCTCACCGGGCACGGGCTCGGGAAGATCATCGCGGAGCTCGAGTACCTCTGGCCCACCGTGTCCGTTTGCCACCACTCCGCGCATGACTTCGCCTCCGAGGATCCGCCGGCCGCC
This sequence comes from Planctomycetota bacterium, assembly GCA_021776825.1. Classification (GTDB taxonomy): domain Bacteria; phylum Planctomycetota; class JAJSAM01; order JAJSAM01; family JAJVHW01; genus JAJFFG01. Next base: position 2,695 of record JAJFFG010000110.1, on the reverse strand, counting down.
AGCCCGGCGTCCCGCATGCTAGCCCGCATCGTTCACGAGGGCGCCAGGACACCGTGCGAGGGTCCGAGTCGATACGCGACGGCGTAGACTGCTTGTCGGCTCTCGATCTCGCCGCGGTCTCGCGACGCCCTCCTGAACGATCCGGGCTACCGTCAGCCCCCCGGAGGACCCGCTCATGCCCGCCCGCGATTGGCTCGAGGCCGCCACGGCCCAGTTCCGCTGGATCGAGACGCTCGGGCGCCGGGCGATGGAGCAGCTCAGCGACGAGCAACTCTTCGCGGGCGACGACGGCGCGTCGAACAGCGTGGCCGTGGTCGTGAAGCACATCACCGGCAACCAGCGCAGCCGCTGGACCGACTTCCTGACGACCGACGGGGAGAAGCCCGACCGGCACCGCGACACCGAGTTCGAGCTCGATCAAGCCGACACGCGCGAGGCCCTCATGGCCCGTTGGGACGCCGGTTGGGCGCTCGTCTTCGACGCCGTCGACCTCTCGGACGATCAGCTCGACGCCACAATCCACATCCGCGGCGAGCCCCATTCGGTCGCGTGGGCGATCCTCCGCCAGGTCCAGCACTACGCCTACCACGTCGGCCAGATCGTCCACCTCGCCCGCGCGCAGGTCGGCGACGACTGGCAGACGCTCAGCGTCGCCCGCGGTGCGTCAGGCGCCTACAACGCGCGGATGAGAGAGCAGACCGGCCGCGAGTTCTGACGGCGGCGCGCGACTAACCCTCGTCGCCGGCGGGCACGCCCTCGGGCTGGGGCTTCTCCCAGTCGATGCCGGCCCAGCAGTTCGGGGTCCAGATCTCGGTGTTGCCGGCGGCCTTCGCGTAGAGGAAGAGCTGCATGCGATAGCCGACCATCCACTTCAGCGGGAGGTCGAGGAGCGCGCGTCCGAGTTTGACGGTTTCACCCGTCGGCTTCGCCGCGTCCTTGGTCGCGAAGTCGTCGTCCGAGATCTCCGCGAAGTACCCGCGCAGCTCGTTCTTCTGCCGCTCCATCGCGGCGGGGAAGTCAGCGGCCTCCATGGTCTTCGAACGCTCGGCGACCTCGGAGTAGCCCTCCCAGCCGCCCTCGACCATGGCGCGCGAGCCGCCGATGGCGCAGAAGCTGAGGTACCGCAGCAGGTCGAGCGTGTTGCGCTGGCCCTCGGTCGGCCGGTACTCGAGCGAGCCCTCGGGCAGCTTGCCGTGGAGGTGCACGGCGATGTCGCACTCAGTCAGGATCGCGTCGAGAACGTCGGACTTGCTCAGCATCGGAGGCTCCAGCGGGGGAGGGGTTGGTTTCGGGGAGCCGCGGAGCCTACCTCCCCTGCGCCTCCCAGTCGCTGCTCGTCAGAGCGGTCAGCACGTGGTCGCACCACTCGCCGTGGATGCGCAGGTAGTCCTTCGCCAGTCCCTCGCGGCGGAAGCCGAGTCGTTCGAGTAGACGCAGGCTCGCCGAGTTGCTGGGGATGACGTTGGCCTGGATGCGGTGGAGCCCGAGCGTCTCGAAGGCATAGGCAATCGCGCCGCCGACCGACTCGGTCGCGAGACCGCACCCGGCGTTCTCGCCGTCGATCGCGTACCCGACGTACGCGTTCAGGAACGGGCCGCGGAAGATCTGGCTCAGCGAGACGTGACCGATGATCTCGCCCTCGGCATCGCGCCGGTGCGCGAAGTGGAAACGCACGGCGTGTCCCGCGGCGGCGTCGTCGAAGTTGCTCTGGAGCTGCGTGCGCCAATAGGCATCGGTGAAGAAGGCGTCGGGGCGCTGCGGGTCCCACGGAGCGGAGCGCTCGCGCGTGCGGCGGCGGTACGCGGTGACGCGGTGCGCGTCGTCGACCGAGGGGAGGAACAGCACCAGCCGTTCCGTCTCCACCCGCGCGTTGCTCGCATCCACGCCGAGAGCGTAGCGGGGCCAGCGGGTACGATGCCCGTCGACAGTGGATGGGAGGACCTCGATGCACCGCATCGGTACCGCACTCGCGATCGCGCTCGGAGTCGCCGTGACAGCGACTCTCGCTGGGGTTGCATGGGCAAACGACGACCCGGCGGAGACGCCCGGGACGTCGTCGGAGACCGCGCAGGATCCGGCGGCCGAGTTGGAGTCGATCAAGGATCGGTTCCTGAACGGCGAGGGCACGTACCCGCAGAAGTTCGCGGCGGTGAAGGGCGACCTGGCCGCATTCGCGAAGACGCATGCGGGCACCGAGGTGGCGCTCGAGGCCAAGCTGCTACTGATGCGCGGCACTTGGTGGGAGCGCGAAGCCGGCACGATGGGCGCGTCGGCGTCGAAGATCGCCGACGAGATCCTGGCCGAGTACCCGACGTCGCCGCAGCTCGTGAAGCTGGTCGAGTTCCAGTACGTGCTGCCGTCGCAGAAGAAGCACGAGATCTTCACGGGACTCGTCGCGAACGCGCCGCACGACATCGTGAAGGCCGAGGCGACGCTCGGTCTCGCCAAGCTGATGCGCAAGAGCGAACCCGACGCAGCGAGGGCTGGGCTGGAGACGCTGCGCGACGCGTACGGCGACATCCTGCGGCGCGGCGTGACGCCGTATCGCGAGATCGCCGAGGCAAACCTCGCGCCGCATGCGAAGGCCGACCTCGACGTCGGGAAGCCCGCCCCCGAGATCGTGGGCCGTGACCTCGACGGCAACCCGATGCAGCTCTCTGACTATCGCGGCAAGGTCGTGCTGCTCGACTTCTGG
>JAJFFG010000109.1 GCA_021776825.1 Planctomycetota bacterium | reverse complement strand
TGAGTACGGTGCGGACGACGCGCCCTGGAGGCGGCCCACGACGCCTTGGCCGGCGAGCCTGGGATCGACGTGTGTGGCCTCCGCACTCCGTACTCGGTGGCGCGTCAGCACGGCTGACCGTACTCAAGCCGATACGCATGCTCTCGACGGTCACCATGACGGGCGGCTGGGGGCCGCGACTGACGACGAGCCTCGCGGCCAGTAGACTCCCTGAGCCGATGTGGGAACTACCAACGGATCTCGCCTGGGGCCTCGCCGGAGTCGTCGGCGTCGTGGTGCAGACCGTGATGTCGGCCCGCCAGCCGCACCGAGTCCTCCTCCGGCGTGCGGTCGCGGCTACATCTCTGGCGGGCCTGTGGTGGGCCACGGGGTGGTGGGCGCTCCTCTGGTACTTCCTCGTCACGATGATCATCGGTCTACCTGTGCGGCGGCTGATCTACGTTCTCGGCGTCTCCCTCCACCCGGACTCGCGAGACTCCGACGCCTGGCAGCGCATGGTGACTATCGAGTGCTACGGTCGATCCGCGGAACGGACCGACCTCCACGGGGCTGCGTACACGGCGCGACCGGGATATCGCGCACTGGTGTGGCTCGTGTTCGTCCTCATCCCCGGGACGGTTTCGTTAGGCGTCTGGTACGGGCAGCGGCGTGACGACATCGTGCCGTGGGCGATCGCGGGAGCTGCCCTGACGGTCTTGGCGCTCCAGTTCTTCAGCATCCTCAATCAGGCGGCATTGCTGCGCGCGCTTGAGGAGGACTGATGCGCGAACGGCGGCGCCAACTCGCCTGAGCGTGTCGCGCCCGGGACCGATGCCCCGCAGGGTATTCACGCCCTCGGTCTCGCACCGGAGACCGGGCCTTCAACGTCCGACGGGGGCCCCCATGAGCCACTCGAGCGGATCCCCGCGAGCTCGTCGCCGGCTGGCACCTTCGTAGCCGGTCAGAGACCGCTCACGAGCGCGCAGGATGGCCCTCTGCCGGTGTGCGCGCTGCTGGGCGGCCGGGAGGTCTCTGACGCGGAACGAGGCCCGCCTGCGCGGCCTCTGCTCGTCGTCCATCGCCTCCCCGGCACGCGCGGCGATGAGCACCCACGGGATGGCCGGAACGCCGCTCACGGGACCCTCGCGCCCTCCACCTTCCTCAGCGCGTCGCTCAGGGTGCGACCTGCTGGAGTTCTCTCGCGGCGCGCCTCTGTTCGCGCCGACGAGCGCGTCCGACGTCGTGTGCACGGCGCTCGGTTGCGTTCGCCGCAGCGGTAATGAGCTTGAGTTGCGGGCTGCTGTGTTCGAGACGCGTCTGCTTGATCGTGATTACGCCGGCCTGCGGCGCGTAGCTGAGCACGGTGCGTGAGTCCAAGCCGTCCGCATCAACCTCGAGAAACGGCACCAGGTCGACGAGTAGCTGCGTCACCGCGAACCACTCACCGGGCTTGGGGTTGAGTGCGCGGTCGCGGATCTCCGTCGCGGTCCCGTCAACGGCAATCGGCTGCGCAGCCTTCTCGATCGACACGCCCGCCGCGGGAGCCACGAGCCGGGCGGCCTGGTGGTCGTAATCCTGCACGGCTCGAAGCCGCTCGTGGAGTTCGCGAGTACGGACCTTGGCAATCTCCTGGGCGGCCTCGATCTGGCGGATGAGGTCACGAGCGGCGGCCACGCGCTCGGCGCGCACACGTTCTGCTGCCTCGCGGATGCGACGCTCGTGGACGCTGGACAGGGCACGGGCGACAGCGGCGCTCTCACGATGGGCGGCCGCGATGGCGTTCGAGAGCACGGCGTCGCGCTCGATCGCGGAGGCTCGTCCATCGGCGACACCCTCCGAGACCACGTATCGCTCATCCTCGAGTTGCAGGATGTGGGCGTCGAGCTCCGTGACGCGCTCGCGGGCTTCGAGCATGCTTCGCACGGCGGCGGCCTGCGCCTTGACGGCTTCGCCGACGGCCGGTTGTTCGTCGATCCAGCGAGTGGCGCTCTCCGGGAGCTGCGGGAAGTCGGCAGTGGCAGAGGGGGTCATCGGTTCGGGGTCCTGACTGCGCCGGGAGGGCGCGATGCGGCGAAGGACGTCGCGGAGCGTCATTCGGGCACCGCGTCCACGGGGCCGAGGAAGACGGAGCCGGACAGAGCGGGCGCGGAGACGACATCGACCGCGAACGGGCGGAACGAGCGGTACCACGCGGCCTGCGTCGCTGTTCGGGGCTCCGCGGCGGAGGACGGCGCGGAGTGAGTCGGTGGGGTCGCGGCGGGCAACTCGATGCTGGCACCGCGGGCGCCGATCCCAATGACCGAGAGGCCGAGGAAGAGGTGAGGCCACTCGCCAGCGGTGCGGAGCGCCGCGTCATTGTGGTTCACCTCGAGGCGCTGGACGACGCGGCGCGCTGCCCGGTTGCTTCGCCATCGAACTGACCCAATGACGCGCATCTCCGCTGCGTCCCAGCGAACGGCGGCGACCGTGCCGACGCGGGCCCGGCTTCGCGATGCGTCGTCGTCGGGGTGCTGATAGGCCAGCGCGACGGCCTCGGCGGCATGGACCGGCAGGCCGCGCCACCAGCCCTCACGAACGCTCCGCTCGAGCGCGACGGCAGTGAGGCCGAAGTCCTCCACGACGCTCCACCCGGCGGCGACCTGGACGCGCCACGGGCCCGGAGTGCCCAGGGGGCGGATTGGCCCCCCGGGCGAAGACGACGACAGCGCCGAACGGCCCCGCTGGCAGAGCGGGCTCGGCTTTGCTTCACAGGGTGTCGTGCTGACCATCGTCCCGGGATCTGGATGCGTGCGCGGCTAACGTGCGCGACGCGTTCAACTTAGGACGAGGTCACGACGCTGGATTGCTCGCTGGGAGGCCAGCGACCGCCGAGTGGGTGGCGTCTAGCGGCGGGAGCCGGAAGCTCCCGGAAGTGCTGACCGCTGAGGAATTCTCAGTTTCCTCGCGGGGCCCGAGGATCCGCCTCTGGTCCGCGGAACTGGCGTCGTCTTCGTCGGGGTTTGGGAGGGCGGTGATCCGAACTAGCGGAGAGGGACGAAGGCAGCGCCGCGTCGCACCGCCGCTCCTACGGCGTACTTGTGAACGGGTGCGCAAGCTCGTCGTCGCTCAGTTGCTCCGCGCCGAACATCGCCCGGGTTGAGACTCCATGCCTGCTCGCCCTGAGGCTCATCTGCTGACCGATCGTCTTCCCCTTCGCGCGGGTGGGGCGGAGCTTGAAGACGAGCGGGCGGGAGCGTGCCTCGATCTCGTGGCGGATGTCCGGCAGAGCTGTCAGCAGCATGCCCGTCGCCTTGATCATGTCGTGACCCGACTTCCCGACCGTGACAAGCGTTACGTGGGCCTGGTGCGCCGCCGTGAGGACTCGCGACTCATTCAGGAAGTCGTCGTTGGTGACGAGGACGCAGTGATTGAAGTGCGGCAGAGCAGCGATGAGCTGCCAATCATCGAGCGTGCGAAGGCGTGGATCGATGCGTTGAACGAGCGCCAGGCTGAAGTCCGGCATGTGCGAGTTCAGGGAGTCGACAATCGGCACCGGGAACCCTACGTCGAGAGCGACGGAGAGAGGCTCAACCGCCCTCGCAAAGCCCGAGGCGTCGGGCGGCATCAGGCGGCGGTCCGAGTCACCGAGCCCAGTTGGAGTTCGAGGTCGACGGCCTCGGCGATGCCTCCGCGGTCCTCGTCCGGGTAGAGGTGTGCAATGTCATCGAGGGAGTACCCGCGATCGAACATCGCGGCCACGGCAAGCGTAGTCAGCCGCGACCCTTTGAGATGTGGCTGGCCAGCGACGCGACCCGGGATTATCCGCAGGCTGGGTCGGGGGCGAACGAGGTGGGGGCCGGCGTGTTCGGTCAGCGTGAAGGGACCCAGGACGTCCAGGAAGTCAGCGCCCAGCGTCGTCTGGCCGGACAGTTCCTCCGGAGCGTTGGAGTCGAGGAACAGCTCGCCAGAGCGGCTCACGATGAGCGGCGAGTACCCGTCGCCGCCCTCGATCCGCTGCCACAACTCCAGGCCCTCGGTGGCGAGTCGCTCTTTCGCTCTTCGGATCGCGGCCATGCTGACCCGGGCCCGCGCCGCGTCGGCGTCGAGTTCCGGGTGGCGCAACCAGTAGATCATCCGAAGCTGCACGACATCGGCGAACGACCAGAGCTTCTCGCGCACCGCCGAGACCGATGGGACGAGGTCCCCGACGCGCGCCCAGTGGTACACGGTGTTCTTCGGGACGCCGGCCAGCGCGGCGGCACGCGTCGCATCGTATGCTCCGACGAGCGAAGCTGGTCGCGAGCTCATTCAAGAACCTCCGCGGTGGTTAGCCAACGCACCATGTCTGCCTTGATTATCGGCGCGCGGCACTCTGCACTACGGAAACGCGAGCGCGCTGATGCCCGGCTGTTCGTGCTTCACTCGGCCGGAGAGGAACTTCGGCTTGAGGTCGGGTCAGACCTCCGCGACGGCGTCGACCCCGGCGGCGTAGTCCGCGGAGTTCTCGACAGATCGGGAGGACACGCCCGTCTCAGTGGCTACTGAGTCTGCCGCGCGGGACTCTCCGCAAGAGTTGCGGGAAGTGAGGTCGGTGCGCGCCCCCTGGGCCCTCTTCGCCGCGTACAACTGACCGCGAAGGTCCTCCGCTTGCTGCGGCAAGAGGTTCCTCTTGATGCCGAGGGCCCCAGGGCCGCACCCTGGCGAGTGCCCGTGCTTGAGATCATCTCCGTCGTCATCGCTGCCATCGGCGTCGGCTTCGGGATCTACACGCACGCTCGGATGGAGCGCGCTGCCAACGCCGCGACGGCTGAGCAGGAGCGCCTGCGTACTGAACGGGACGCGGCCCGCGAGCGAGTCGGCGAACTCGAGGACGACTCGGCTCGACGAGCAGCCTTCGACGACCTCCGCAACCTCATGGCCGAGACGCATCGCTGGGCCGATGAGTGCTTCCGCCATCGGCGCTACTGCAAGCCGGGGCCGGGGGGCTTCGGACTCACCGACCGCTTCATCCAGTTGATGCTCACGATCGCGAAGACCATCGCGAAGATCGCGTTCCCAGCCAGGGCCGCGAACCTCCGCGCCGGACTCGCCGCGGCTGCGAAGGGGAACTTCCTCATGGGCAACGAGTTGGGTACCTGGCTCAACAAGACAGAGAGGGAGCTCGCCGCGCTCGCGGTCGTGGTCGAAGCCCTGACGATCGCGGACCTCGCCAACGGCGTGGACCGCTCATCGCTGCCTGGCTGGACCCACGAGGGCGACCCGCTCGGCACCGGCAGGTGGCCAGAACTGAAGGAGTGACGCCGCTGATCGAGGCGACCGTTCCGGCCGGACGTGGGGTGGACCTGTGACCACGGATGGACGATCAGACTCGAGATCTGACATCCGCAAGGGTGTGCCCGGCCCCCCCCCTGACCCCGGCCAGCGCCGATCGGGGAGCACCAGTCGTCCTGCTACTCTTCACTGAGCCCGCTCTCCAGCGGGGGCGCATGGAGGTGTCGCGTGAGGCACTGGCTCGACTATGAGGACTGGCTGGATGCCGGCGGCGCGGAGGATCCGATCGCGATCACGGTGATCGGCCTCGCGTGTTCCGTCGTGTTCTTCGTCGTCTGGGAGCACTCGGCGAAAACGGGCCGCAACCAGACGCGCTGGAACCTGTTCTCGGCGATCTGGGGCATCGCGACGATGATCGGGGCCATGTTCGTCCACGACGAGTACCCCCTGAACTCGGGGCTCGGCGTGGGGCTTCTCGCCACGGTTGCCGGGGTCGCCGTGTCACTCGTACCCCTGGCGACCCTGGCGTTGCTCAACGACCTGAACGGACGCCCCAGCGATCGTCATTGAGCCCGTGCCTCGCCAGGGGCGTGGACATCACGGTGCAGTGGGTCCGTTCCTCTGCGATCCGGGGCGCACCCGCGAGGTGGGGAGACGCCGCTTGCACACAACTCCGTCGCTGCGCACCATCAGCAGCGTCGAACACACGACCCATCGGAGGACTCGAACGATGAAGCGAATGTTCACTCTCGCGGCGTTGATCGCCGCCCTCGCGCTCACGGGGTGCATGACCTCGACGCATCGCGTCGGCAGCGGCGGCACCGGGCAGTCAGAAGCGTCTGTGCGGCAGTGGTACGCGCTCTGGGGCCTGGTCCCGGTGAGCGACGCCGACACGACGACGCTCGCTGGCGGCGCGGCGGACTACACGGTTACCGTGCAGCGCGAGCCGATCGACTTCGTGCTGAACATCTTCACCGGCATCGTGACGGTGAACTCGCAGACCGTCACCGTGAAGAAGTAGGGGCTCCGGCGCGCCCGTCGTCGTCCTGACAGCGGCGGCGGGCGACCTGGAGGACGATATGGACTCCGACACCGTCCTCTACGTGGTCCTCGGCGGCCTGCTCTGCACCGCGGTCTCGTGCGGGATCGCCTACTTGGCGAGCGATGGCGAGGAGTCTGCCATGTGGGGACTGCTCGGTCCGCCGGGCTGGGTGATCGCCGCAATCTGGGGCGCTTACGGTCGCTGGCAGCGGGAGGCAGAGTCCGCCGCGAGCACTCAGTCTTCGATCCTCGCCGAGTTGCAGAAGGCCAACCGGCCCGCTGATGCTGTGGCGGGAGCGGCCGAGAGCGCGAGCGACACCATCAGCCCCATCCGTGAGCACGAGGGCCTCCCTCCGACCGGAGCGTCCTCGCTCCAGGCCCGCTCTGACATGTGGCTCCACCGCAACGTCACTCACGCGTGCGAGAAGTGCGACATGGCTATCTCGAAGGCCGCTCGACTGGAGGGCACCGAGATCACGTGCCCAGGGTGCGGAAAGCAGACGCAGTTCGGGACCGTCGACTAGCGACGGACGCGGATGTGTCCGTGGCAGTCGTCGCACACCAACGCGGAGGCGTGCACGCGAACGTACAGACTCGTCGCGCAGTGCGGGCACTGCTCACGCGTCCTGTTGCCCATGAGTTCCCCGGTGGGGCGGAGCACCTTCGCGTTCGCCCGGCGCACTCCCATCGCGACACCCGACGCGATCACCACCCGCAGCAGGAACAGCCCGATGACGGCGCCGGCCGCTGCGATGAACACGGTCCAGAGCGGGTCGTCAGGCATGGGCCCAGCATCGCGTCCCCGGCCGACACTCGACGCCGACCAGCGGCTACTCCGGCTTTCGACCGTCGCCGGTCTCAGCGCCGCCGTCGCTCCGACCGTCGCCGACGTTCCCCCCATCGGAGCGGCTGTCAACGCCGCCGCCCGTCCCGTCGAGCCGCTTGGCGCCACCGCCCTCGACGCCGACCCGCTTGCCGCCGTCCCCGGTGTTCGTGCCGTCGAGTCGCTTGTCGTCTCCGCCCTGCTGCTGGCCGTCGAACCGGCCGTCCCCGCCACCGCCGTGCTGGCCCTCTGACCTCAAGGTCTCCGCCATCGCACGTAGCGACATCCAGCCCCGCTCGCTGCGGTCGGCGTCCTCGTGCGCAGTGCGCCCTGCCCCTCCCTCGTCGCCACCACGCGACGCGACCCCACGCCCGTCACCTCCCTCGTCGCCGCCATCGTGCTTATCCCCGTGTCCGGTTCCACCGTTGCCGTCCTTGTTCCCGTGCCCGGTTCCACCGGTATTGCTGGCAGCCGTCTGCGTCCCGAAGACACCGTCGAACCACTTTGGGATGTCGAGGACGTGCCTGCCGGTGCCCCCCTCCTGACCAGCCGTCCGAGTGCTGGCCCCGATCGGCGCGGCCCGCCCGTCGCCGGCCCCCTGACCGGCGCAGCTCGTCGTGCCGAGCGTCGTCAGTCCGAGTGCCAGAACCCCGAGCGTGATGATGCGTGTCGTCATTCGTACCTCCCGCTCAGACGATACGGGGAGTCGAGCCCTGCGGCGTCGTAGCGCCGAACGCCGGCCGCAACCTCGCCCCGTACGATGTCTCGGTGTCGCCTGGCAGCACCCACGACCCGCGGAAGCCGGCGACAACCGATAGAGATCGCATCGCGTCGGTGGTAGCCAGCTTCGTCGCGTGTCTGATCGGCACCCTCGCAGTCCTGAGCGGCCTCTTCACCGTCATTGGCGGACTCGCCGGTGTTCACGACCTGGGGCTGGCGTTCCACGGTCTGGCGCTCACGGCCATCGGTGGCGGCGCGTGCGTGATGGGGTCGCGGCGGCTCCGCTCACGGTGCTAGCCGAACGCCGGCCGCAACCTCCCCCGTACGATGACCGGATGACCGCGGAGCACGTCCCGCCGCCGAGGAAGCCAAGACGGGCGCGCGTGCTCGTGCCGATGCTAGCGGTCCTCGGGGGGCTCGTCCTCGTCGCAGCACCGCAGCGACCTCGCTTCTCGTGGGCCGGAATGGCTGCGTCGGGCTCGGTGGTCTTGACGGACTACTGGGACGCGAAGCTCGGCCGCAGTGTGACGGTCGCCAGGCGGAGGGCGCCCCTGAGGCTGCCGAGCGCCGAATGACCCCCCGCCGCCCCGCCCGCTGGTCCTGGAGCATCCTCGGGGGAGTCGCGCGCGGGGTGCTGCTCGTGTGGGTGGTGGCGCTGGTCGCGTGGCCGTCGTACCACCCGACGGAGCGGGATGCGTTCCTGCGACACGTGCCGATCTACTCGAGTCTGCTTCTCGAGTCCGCTGATGAGTTCGAGCCCCCCTTCGACTGGCGGTGGGACGTCGCCGAGGTGCGCGGGCCGGAGAAGTACGGCACGTCGTGGCTGTACGACGAGTGACCCCCCGCCGCCCCCGTCGCTGGAGCTGGGCCGTCCTACGCGCCGTCGCCCTCGGACTCGGGTTCGTTGCGATGGCCGCGATGGTGGCGTGGCCGGAGAGCTACCTCGGCACCGACGCCGTTCTCGTGGGTCCGACCGTCCTCTACTACGGCCCGCCGGGTACCGACTTCCCCCGCACGTACTCCTGCCGAGTGTGCGGCGAGTCGTTCGACTCGGACGAGCCGACGGAGCAGCGAACGTCACACCACCACCGCGACTCCTCGTTCGGCCTCATCCTCGGAGACCTCCTCGAGTGACGCCTCCACCGCGTCGGCCGAGACGATGGTCGTGGGCCGTCCTGCGAGCTGCGGGGATGGGCCTCATCGGCATCGGGTTGTTGGCGATGACGGCTTGGCCGGAGCGACACACCCCCCTCAGGTTCTTCCCCGGGGGCGGGAGTTCAGTTCAGTGCCACGTCCAGACCATGTCAGGCGAATGGCAGGAGCTCGACGCCCGCTGCCACGGTCGGCCCATCGCCGCGACGCTCCGCTTCTCGGGCCCCGATGCGCCACGCCTGCTGATCTCGCCAGACCCTCGGGCTGGTGAGCTGCACGCCTACCGAGACGCCTCAATCTCCGTCATCCTCGGCCGCTTCGCCGAGTAGGCCGAGGGCGGCCGGCGGAGACTGAGCTCGCCGCCGCAATCTGAACGGCTGGAGGGCCCGAGTCTCCTGTTGTGGGCACGATACGGAATTGCCGTCGGGCGAGAGGAGGGGCGGTTCAGGACACTAGATGGTGCCGCGGTTCGCAAGACGCGCCGTCAGCTGGTCGATCTTCCCGTGAAGATCCCGCACAGACGCCTCGGTGGCCTGCACCCGCCGGACCAGCTCCGCTGTTCGCACGTCCTTGACCCAGATGCCCGACGCGCTCTGACACGCGCTGTCGAAGCAGATCAGCACGTAGACCTCCTCGACCGAGCCGGGTGATGAGGGGCTCGCAAGCTCGCGGCGCTGGAGGCTGACGGGGCGGTTGCAACGCGGGCACTTCATCGAACTCGATCCTCTTGGTCCACCATCTCGGGACCCAGCATGGCCGACACCACCGACAGCGTGCCCCACGCATCACGAAACTGACGGCGGGTGAAGTCGGCTGAGAGATCCCAGACTCGACCCCACCCCGATCCTCGAAGGGTGCGGTGGGCCTGGCGCCGTGGTGACACAAGTGGTGACAGAACCCGACTCTCGGCCGTCTTCGAGCGTGAGACGACCTGACGCCTGATCAGGAGGTTTGGGGTTCGACTCCCTGAGGGCATGCCACACGCGATCTCCCAACGCTACCTCAGAGCCCGCTGCGACCTCGGTCCGGCGGGCTCGTTCGATTCCCGGCCGGGCCTTCGCCGCGCGGCTCGCATGGCGCGTGCGGTCCGCATTGGGCGGCGCGGCGTGGCACGGCGTGACACGGTCCGGCGGCGGCCGTCAGCGCCCCGGATCAGTGCAGGCGACCGGTGAGCCAGAGCGTCAGCAGCACGAACACGCCGACGATCGCGATCACGACCGTCCCGTAGGTCGACATCGCGGTGGCGTACCGCGCGAAGTACCGGACGGTCCGCATCGGCAACGACCAGGCCCGACGAGGACGGCGAGGTGGGGGAGTCGGGGAATCGTCCGGCACGCGAACGATCGTAGCCGCTGCGCGATCGGTCTAGCGTGGGAAGGTCAGCGTGACGCGGGACTCGAGCCCTGCTTCGATGACGACGTCCTTGCGCTCCTCTCGACCGTCTGCGGCGGTCACCACCACCGTGTAGGTGCCGGGCTCCAGCACTGGGTAGACATCCCATGGACCCTCGCCGTTGAGAATGCGTGGCGTCGTCGCTCCATGCCTCCGGCTGCGCACCGAGAACTCCACGCCGGCAACGTCCACCTCGTCACGCAGGATGCGGCCGGTCGCGTGCCCAGCTGACGGGAGGTTCTCGGCGGTTAGCCGCAGGCGTCCCCCCTGGACGAGTTCGATCTCATTCACCGAGCCGGTCTTCTCCGGTAGCACCACGTTCACCACGCCGTCCTGGAGCCGATACGTACGATCGTTCCAGGCGGTGACAGCGCGGACCACGAGCTTGACGTCACCCTCGGGCAGGTCGTCCACCTCGAACACCCCATCGGCGACGCGATGTGCGACCCGAGGAGTGGGAATGTCGAAGTACGAGGCCGCCGGTGCCTCGACGTGGAGGCTGGTCACGCTCACGCCCTGCGCCGCCGACACGCGGATGCGCGTCGAGTGGCCCCGCGGGAAGGCGTCCAGGTGAACGTCGAGCTCGGTCGACTTCCCGGCTGGCGGCGTCGTGACCGACGCGGTCGCGCGTAGGAATCCGGCGGCGCTCACCTGCAGTTCGTACGTCGTCTCCGGCACGAGGTTCATCACGGTTGTCCCGAGATCTTGGCTCGTGCCGACCACACCCTGGGCTTCGCCGAGCACACTCACCGTGGGGCGGGCCGTGAGCGTCCCGCTCGTGGGGATCGCGTGGACCGTGACCCGGGCGGTGTCGATCACGAAGTCCTCGGGAGTCAACTGCGCGTCCGGGAGCGCGAGTCGTCGCGGCGGCCAGACCGACTGAGGGGACAGATCCGGCCGGAGCTCGACGTCGCACGGTCCCGGCGGGAGTCCCCACACTTCATACGTACCGTCCTCGGCCGTCCTCACGGTGACCTGCGAACGCCACGCGGCGTCGGCGTCGTGAACGATGTTCTCCAGGTTGACCCAGACGGAGCGACCGGCGCGCTTCGACATCGCGACCACGCTGGCTCCCTGGACCGGAGAGCCCAGCGAGTTAGTGACGCGTCCGACCACCGTCTGTCCAACCTCGATCGAGGGGGCGAACGTCACGCGGGAACCGGCCTCGGTAGTTCGCAGACGCGCGAGTCGAGGAAGTCCTCGAATCGGGAGGACCACGATGTCGATCTCACGGTCCGGCGGCAGCGCCAGCGAGTACGCGCCGGTCTCATCCGTCGACGTGTCCGAGAGCAGAGTCCCCTCGAGCATGCCTCCGGACACCGAGTAAGCGTGGATGCGCACACCCGACTCGGGTGTGCCGGAGAGCGACGTGATGGTGCCGGCGATGTGAGCGGCGGGCGTCAGCTCCATGGACACGGTCCAGTGATCCGTGGCGACCACCGGGCGCGCCAGTCTCAGCCGAGTCGGTGCGTAGCGATCGTCGCGAATCTGAATCTCCAGCTCGGCGATCTCCAGGCTGGCGAACGGCTCGAACAGTCGGATCGAGTCGGTGTTTGCCGCGAGCGTGACCACGTGCGGCAGGTCGTCGCCGAAGTCATCCCCGCGAATCGGCACCAGCACCGCACGTACGTCGTGCGCCTCGTCGTGCTGCGAGTCCGTGATGCGTAGCCGCGGACCGCGCGCCGGCGATTCGGCGTTCTCGACGTCATCGGTGATGACGCTCGGCGCCGGCGAACTCGAGGAGGGTCCTGTCGTCAGGGGCTCACGGCGCCGACGCGGTCGAGACGACCCAGCGTCCTTCGCGACAGCGGCCTCAGCGCCGGGCCCTCGATCGCTCCCATCGTTCCAGAGCGCTCCCAGCGACGCCGCCAAGAGGAGCAGCGCAGCCGCGCCGCCAGCGCAGAGGAGGAACGCGAAAGGGATGCTCCGCCCTGGAGTCGAGGGGCGCACGGGCGTCGTCGCGGGGGACGGACTCGGGGATGGCGCAAGGGAGGTCGGCCATCGTAGCAGGGGGAACAGCGCGAGCGGCCATGCCTGGTCTCGCTCCTGCCAACGCACTTCGAGCCGACGTCGAAGCGCACCCAACGCGCGTCGACCTCCGATCGCACGGTGGTGATCGGACGTCCCGACCGTCGAGCGAGTTCTGCGGGGCGCAGCCCCTCGAAGAAGCGGTAGAGCAGGATGTCGCGGTACCGATCAGGGAGTGCGAGAACCTCGCGGAGCAGCCTCTGTGCGACCTCGGCACGTTCGGCGAGGAGGGCGGCGTCTGGCAGCGGTTGCGGCTGCTGTCGAGACTCGCGGCGTCGCCGGGCAGCGTCGCTGCGAAACGATTGGCGCGCCTCGTTACGCGCGACCTCGGCCAGCCACGCGCGCTCCTTCCCCTCGGCGGGAGGGCGAGTCTGGAGAACGCGGAGCCAGACATTCTGCGCCACGTCGTCCGCCAGATCCGGCGAATGGACGAGTCGGACCGCCAACTTGCGCACCCACTCCTGGTGCGCGAGCAGCCGGTCCATCGGAAGATCGTGTGCGAAGTTGGTCATGGCCCCTCAGACACAAGATGCAGCAGAGGGGCGATTCGATGCGCGACTTCCAAGAAAGAGTTGTCGCGCACGCCTGCTCAGGGCGTGGCGATGTCGTACTCGATCTCGATGGACTCCGGACCCGTCGGGGACTTCTTGTAGTGAAACGCGATGGTGTCGGCTCCGGGGAGCGAGTGGGACCCCGGCGTCCCGCACTCCTGCGAGACCGACGTTGGGCCACCAGAGATCTCCAGCGATCCGTCGCCGGAGTTGCCGGCGGACGGCACCGTCACCGTGGTGTCGCCGGGTGGGACCACGGGGATCGCGACCGGGTGGCAGTGCTGCAGCGTGAGAGAGGGCATTCAGACTCCAACTGGGCGGCGCAGAGATTGATTGATCTTCACTTCGAGCCGGTTGGCTCGTGAGTCTCTACCGCAGCCTCGATCCAGGGTGCGTCGCCAATCCCCTGTCCTCTGACCGCGCTAGACGATGTTTTCGATGCAGTTTATCGATTTGTACGCGTCGTTTTGCCAATCGTCTGCATCTAGGTGGTCGGAGGGGCGGAGAAGAACTCGTGCCCGAGACGGATCGCAGGCGCTTCGGCGCCACCGGGGGAGATCACGCACCGCACGACAGCGGGTTGCCGAGACGGAGTGTGGCGCGTGCCCGTGCACGCCGATGGCTGCGGTCTGCCCGCCGCCAGGGAGCGACCGGCGAGTTCGACGCCGGGGCCTCGGTCAGTTCCGCAGCGCGGCCTCCACCTGCTCGGTGAGCTGCGCCATCGTGAACGGCTTTTGCAGCAGCGGGACCCCCGGGATCATCGAGGCGTCCGCATAGGGCGCGTACCCGGTGACCATCACCGCGCGCAGATCCGGGCGGTGTGTCCGCGCCTCGACGATGAGTGTCGGACCGTCGGTCTCCGGCATGACCACGTCGGTGACGAGGAGGTCGATCACGTTCGACGAGTCCTCGATGAGCCGGAGGGCGTCGGCGGCATCCTCGGCCGTCAGCACGGCGTAGCCGCTCGTCTCCAGCATCTCGGCGGCGATCGCACGCACGTTCTCGTCATCGTCGACGACGAGGATCGTTCCGGACGTCGCGGTCCCATCGAGCGCCGCCGTGCTCATCGAGTCGTCGATCTGCGCGGTCGCGGGCCGGAACTCCACGCGCAGCGTTGTGCCCTCCCCGACCGCGGTGCGGCACCGCACGCGCCCGTTCGCCTCCTTGACGATGCCGCGGACCGTGGCCAGGCCGAGACCTGTGCCGCCGTGCTCGGCCTTCGTCGTGAAGAACGCCTCGAACATCTGCCGCTGCGTCTCGTCGTTCATGCCGATGCCGTCGTCGTGGACCGTGAGCGCGACGATGCCCTCCGCCGCGTCGGGGCCCGCACTCTCGTACGCGAGCGTGACGCGCACCTCTCCGCCCTGCGGAAGAGCGTCACGGGCGTTGGCGACGAGGTTCAGCAGCACCTGTTCGAGATGGCCGGGGTCGATCTCGATCGGTGGGACTCCGGCGCTCAGGTCGACGTCCAGCCGTGTGGCCTCGCCCACCAGCGAGCGGAGCATCGGGATCGACTCCTCGATCATCTCACCGACGTCCACGAGCTCCGGCTTGACGACATCGCGTCGGGCAAACGTGAGGAGCCGGCTCGTCAGCCGCGTGGCCTGTTTCGCCGCCTGCTCGATGCACTCGAGGTCGCGTGTCACGTCACGCCCGCTCTGCACCTTGCGCATGCCGAGCTGGCTGCGCCCGCGGATCACGGTCAGCAGGTTGTTGAAGTCGTGGGCGATCCCCCCGGCAAGGATGCCGATCGACTCCATGTGCTGACTCTCTCGGAGCTTCCGCTCGTGGCGCCGGATCCGGGCCTCCACGTCGCGCTGCGCGGTCATGTCTTGGATCGAGAGGAGCGTCGCCTCACGGCCGGCAAACCGCGTCCGCGTGGCGCGCACCTGCACGCGCAGAGAGCTCCCGTCGCGCTGTGGCAGTGCACGGAACGCCGACTTGCCCGCCGTGACCTCGACCGGCCACCGACTGCCGAGGAGTGTCCCGGGTTCCGTGTGGAAGAGGCGTCGGGCCGCGAGGTTCACGTAGACGACCGTGCGTTCCTGGTCGTGGACGACGATCGGTGCGTCGAGCGCATCCAAGACGGACTGCACGGAGCGCGCGTCGCGTCGTCGCTCGATAGCGAATGCGATCGCACGCCACGCGCTCGCTGCCGGCATCCCGTCGAACGGGAGTCCGTCCTCTGCACCGGCCCGGACCGCCGCGCTGGCCGTCGCGTCGCCGCCGTCGGAATCGACAATCGCGACGATCGCGTCCGCCGGAAACGCCAGGTGCAGGTGCTCGACGGCATCGGTGCCGAACGAAGACTCGGTACGCAGATCCACGAGCACCGCGGCGAGTGCCTCGCTGCTCATCCGCTCGATGACGTCGGCGCGGCGTCCCAGGCGGACCACGTCAACCTCGTGCCCACGACCCGCGGTCAGCGTGCGATGCACGAGTCCCGCCAGTGCCTCGTCGCGCGACAAGAGCGCAACTCGCACCGGGGCGACGTCTCCCGGGACGAGCAGGGTCGCCAGCTCGGTCGTCGGCGCGAGATCGTCGTCGACCGAGTCGTGGAGCGCGCCCGTGCGCAAGTCCAGCGTGGCGTCTCGCGGCTCCTCGCGAGTGACGTTCTTCGACATCTTCAGGCTCCTTCGGATTGGCGACAGACGACGGCTCTCCGTCCTTCTCTCCCTCTCATCGGAAATCGGCCTGAATCGCGGGTGAGTACGGCATGAAAAGCGATTCACGTGTCTCGCACTGCATCCTCATGTGCCGAATCCCTGGATATGAACGGAAGTCCTTCATGCGAAGCGGCGTCGCCTCATCGCCGCGGAGTCACCATGCGGATCCTCCTGGTTGATGACAACGCCCTGCTCGCCGAGACCGTGCGAGAGGGGCTGCGCGAGATTGGCTATGTCGTCGACGTCGCGTCGACGGGGTTCGATGCCGAGGACCTTGCGATCGTGGAGCCGTACGATCTCATCCTGCTCGACGTGATGTTGCCCGACCGCGACGGCACCGACGTGTGCCGCGCACTGCGTCGCCGCGGGATCACGACGCCAGTGCTCATGCTCACAGCGCTCACGAGCCCGTCCGACACCGTGGCGGGCCTCGACGCCGGAGCGGACGACTACCTTGGCAAGCCGTTCGACTTCGAGGAACTCATTGCGCGCGTGCGCGCTCTGCTGCGGCGCGGTCGGGCCACCGAGTCGGCGACGCTGCGCGTGGCCGATCTCGAACTGGACCTGCACAAGCGGAGCGCGGTGCGGAGTGGCCAGCGCATCGAGCTGACCTCTCGCGAATTCGCGCTCCTCGAGTTCCTGATGCGCAACCCCGATCGCGTCCTCTCGCGGATCACCATCGCGGAGAAGGTCTGGGATCAGCGCTACCAGACCGGGAGCAACGTCATCGACGTCTACATCTCGGCGCTGCGCAAGAAGATCGACCGGGGCTTCCACCCGTCGCTCATCCAGACGGTGATCGGAGCGGGCTACCGCTTCGGATCACCGTTGGATTGAGAGTTCGAGCCCGACGGCTCGGCATGAATGAGAATTCACCCCGCTCTCAGGCCGTCTTCACACCGGTGGGGTTCAATGGATGTGAGCTGCGCGCACACGGTCGACCTGCTGCCCCGACCAGACGCCCGCTCGCGGGAGCGAACTGTGCTGTTCGATACCTGCTTCAAGACGAACGAACTCGTCCAGACTCGGACCGAGTACGTCGCCGGTGCCCTCGTGGCTGCGGTGCGCGAGGTGCGGTTCGACGCCCGTCGCCGCGCGGCTGCCGCCCGGGCCGAGGCGTCGCCGCGTCGCGCCGATCCTGAGACCCAGCTCGCGACCCGCGTGGCCGCGCTGCTGACACAACGTCTCGCGAACGGCGAGTCGACTCACAACGCCGCGGCCAATGCGGTCGAGGCCGCTATTCGGCTGGCACACCGGGCGGGGATGGACTTGGCCGGTGCTGTGAGCACGGTCTCGTTCAACGCGGTGGAGACAGCGCAGAACGCGAACGCCGACATGGACGACGTGGTCGCGGGCGTGCTGACGGGGGTGCGCCGTTTCGCGCGCGGTGGGGCGCTCGCCGCCGATCAGGCCGCGACGCTCGCCGCCGCTAGTGCGGTGCGCGCGACCCAGGGCAATCGCACGTGGGACTGCCGACTGGCTGACCTCGACGGCGATGGGAGGATGCGATGAGCTCCATCGTCGACGCTCGTGACGCGGAACCGGCCTGGGCCCACGCTGTCGCCACTGCTCCGAAGGCACCGCGCACCGCGGTAGAGAACACCCTGTTTGCCACGCGCGTCGGCGACACCTACGACCGATATCGGATCGACATGCTCATCGCCGAGGGCGGTGAGGGGCGCGTGTTCCTGGTTACGGACACCGAGTTGCGCCGGCGCGTTGCGATGAAGGTCCTCCATCCCGAGGCCGCCAAGAGCCCGGTGCGCATCGAGCGCTTCCTGGCGGAAGCGCGTCGGACGAGTTCGCTCCAGCACCCCGGCATCCCGTCGGTGCACGAGATGGGTACGACATCCACCGGGGACATCTTCTTCACGATGCGGCTCGTGCAGGGACGCACGCTGCGCGACGTCCTGCACGGGCTTCAGGCGGGCGACCGCGCCATCGGGAACGAGTGGTCGCTCTTGCGACTCGTCCAGGCCTTGCAGTCGATCGCGAGCACCGTGGAGTACGCCCACACGCGTGGCTTGGTCCACCGTGATCTCAAGCCGGAGAACATCGCCCTGGGAGAGTTCCGCGAGGTGATGGTCCTCGACTGGGGGCTGGCCAAGCGGATCGGCGAAGACCCCGATGCGCCGCCGACGATGCCCGAGGAGAGCCTCTCGAAGACGCGCGTCGGATCGGTCAAGGGGACACCGCTTTACATGGCACCGGAACTCGCGCGCGGCGAAGGTCACCTCGCCGACGCGCGTACCGA
This sequence comes from Planctomycetota bacterium, assembly GCA_021776825.1. Lineage (GTDB taxonomy): Bacteria > Planctomycetota > JAJSAM01 > JAJSAM01 > JAJVHW01 > JAJFFG01. The sequence goes on along the minus strand of JAJFFG010000109.1, from coordinate 24,351 downwards.
CGTCTTCGCGCTCGGCGCGATGCTCTATGAGATGCTCTGCCTCCGTCCGCCGTACGAGGGGACGGACCTCCGTTCGGTCGTGGCCGCCGCGCGCACCGGGGCGATCCGATCGCCGCTCGAGCGCGCGCCGGAGCGGGACATGCCACGCGTCCTTGTCGACGTAGCCATGCGGGGTCTCTCGCACCGCGAGGACGATCGCCACGGCTCAGCGCGTGAGTTCGCCGAGGATCTCCAGGCCTACATCGACGGCACCCGCGAGCGCGCGCTGCGGGCCGAGGAGTCGCGCTCGTTGCTAGAGGTGGCGGGCGTTCTGTTCGGTCGCGTCGGCCAGCTGTCGCGCGAGGCGCGCGAGTTGGAGGCCGAGGCCACGCGGCTGCGCGATGAGATCCCGCCCTGGAAGACGCTGACCGAGAAGACACCGCTCTGGGAGGCAGAGAGCCGCGCCGAGCGACTTCGCGTCGAGGAGGCGGAGACGCACGCGCGAGCCGTCGAGCTCGTTTCGCGTTGTCTGGCGCACGACATCGACAACCCGGACGCGCGATCGATGATGGCGAAGCTCTACCTCGTGATGCTGAAGAAGGCCGAGAGCAAGGGCGACCCGGTGGATATCGCGTGGCTGCGCCGCAAGGTCGGTCGCTACAACGACGGGGAGCTCGATCAGACGCTGCGCAATGCGGGAACGCTCGAGGTCAGCGTCGAGCCGGAAGACGCCCACGTCACGCTCTCGCGGTGGAGCGAGCACGCCCGGAAGCTGGTCGAGACCGCGCCGCGCACGGTACGTCCCGACGACGGAGCCATCGAGTCGCTACCCACCGGCAGCTACATGCTGACCGTGCGACGGGAAGGGCTGACGACGGCACGCCTCCCTCTTTTCGTGCGACGGGGGCGACTGCACACGCTCGACGTTCGTCTGGCAGAGACGGCGGCGATCCTGCCGGGGTTCAAGTGGATCCCGGGCGGACCGTTCCTGCGTGGTCGGCGTCCGAAGCTCGAGACGGCGGCGCTGCCGAGCTTCCAGATCATGGAACGGCCGGTCCTGCTGCGGGAGTACGCCGAGTGGCTGGATGACCTCGTTCGCACGGACCCCGACGCCGCGCGGTCGCACACGCCCCGCACGGATGACCAGGGAGCGATGCTCCTCCTCGAGAACGGCCGCCACATCCTGCGAGGTCCGGGCAGCACGTCCGGGCGCTCGCTCGCGGATCTCCCCGCGATCCCGGTCGTGGCGATCACGCGGCACGACGCCGAAGCGTACGCCGAGTGGTTGGGGCGCCGCCTGGGCGCGACGCTCCGCCTGCCGACCGAACTCGAGTGGGAGAAGGCGGCGCGCGGTGCGGATGGACGCCTGTACCCATGGGGAGAGCGCTTCGACGCCAGTTTCTGCGCGATGGCGCAGTGCGCCCCGGGTGACCCGCGCATCCATGCGGTGATGGCGTACGAGGCCGACGCCAGTCCCTACGGAGTCCGCGACATGGCGGGCGGAGTCCGTGACTGGTGCCAGCCGGGCGACGGGACGTCGGCGCGAACCTCTCCGTGTCGCGGCGGCGCCTGGTACTCCCACGAGGACGAGTGCACCACGGTCTCTCGGTGGCTCGTCGAACCGGCCGCCCGCAACCTCGGCATCGGCTTCCGACTCTGCGCGGAGGTCGACTGACCTGCTCGCGGAGGCGAGGATGGTCCCGACTCGGAGGGACCGGAGTGCAGCGCAGATGGAAGCCGATCCTGATCGGTGCGGCGGTCGTTGCGGTGACCGCGCTGCTCGCTCTCGCGGTCGTAGGCGTTCGGCCCGAGCCCTTCGAGAGGTTGCACCTCCAGCCGTCTCGCGTGGACGCGGAACTCACCGGGTCTGGGGTGATGGCCGGTGGCGACCCCGATAGCGATCGGCGCCCCGCCGGCGAGTTCGCCTCGCTCTTCGCGAGGCTGCAGTACCCACTCGCGCGCCCGTTCGACCGGTCCGACGTCCTGCTCGCGTCGTACCCGCCGGGAGCTCTTCCGCCGAGTGGGACGCTGCTGAATGGTTGGACCGAGATGACGGAGACCGAGCCGCCGCGGCTCGTCGTCTCCGCGCGGTTGGCCGTCCCCAAGGAGACCACGGTCGGATCGTGGATCCGTCGCGCGGGCGTCCGACGGGAGCTCGACCCGCTGTACGTCCGCGTGCTACCGGCGTCTGACTCGCCGAGCGCGCATCGCGTAGCGTCGAACGTGTGGTTCGTCCGGCTCGACAGCGTTGCCGCGGGCCTGCGGGCAGAGTGGCATGCAGGAATGGAGGAGCGGATCGCCGCGTGTGGCGAAGACGCTGCTCAGCGCGAGCGGCTCGAGGGATGGAGGCGTGAGATCGATGTCCAGTGGCAGGCTCTTCGGGAGGCGGCCAACTCCCGTTAGGCGCGCTGCCGCCCCGTCAGGTCACCGGGCGGTCTCAAGCCGGATCTTCGGAAACCCCCACCTCGGATTGGCACTTCCGGTGAACATCGGAGCGCGGGATGGGGCGGGAAGGCGCGCATGTGGAAGAGAGCCCATCTCGTTGCAGGACTCGTCGGCGTGGTCGCGCTGGTCGTTATCGCTGCGACGCTCGTCACGAAGCCGGTCGACCCAGGACCGATTGCGTCTCCGGCAGTGGAGGCCAGACCGACGCGCGCAATCGGCGACGTCCAGAAGCAGCGCGAATCACCACCGTCCGGTGGGCGCCGCGTGACGCGCCATGCCATCGTGCGCTATCCGCCCCTGAGCGGACCCGGTGACTCGAGCACGATCGTGAGCTCGATCTTCCCCCTCGGCGAGGTCCCAACCGCCGACTCTGCGCGCGACGGTCTCGAGATGACGCGGATGCGTGGACCGATCCTGTTCACGACCGTGCGCTTCACGCGCTACGAGCTCGCCGACGGGAGCGTTCCCGAACCGGACCCCGCCGCGCCGGAGACGGCCTACCCGGACGTTGTCGGCATCGTCGGGCGCAGCGGAGCGATCGAGTACGTGCCAGCTGAGACACTCGGCGCTGCGCTTCGCGAGGAGTGGAGGCGGCTCGTCGATGCCGAGGTCGTCGCGGTCGAGGAGGGCTCGCGCGCCCGCCGGGAGCTCGAGAGATGGCGCGCGTTCGACGGGTGGTCCGGACGGCGCGACTGGATGCGCGAGCCTCGTGGATCGACTCCCAACGCTAGTGACCCGACCGACGACTGATGCGCAGGTCGCCTACACCGACTCGCGGTAGCTCACCTTCGCGGGCGCGACGGCGCCGCCGCTCACCACGAAGCGCAGCGCCTCCTGGGGTGTCCAGCGTGTGCGGGTCACGCGATCGACGGTCACGATCTTCAGGTGTCCACCGAGCGGGTTCGGCGAGCCGAGCAGGTAGACGGCCGCGAGCTCCTCGCCGGACGCCTCGTCGCGGAACCGGCGCATCTCGATCGCAACGGACTTCAGGTCGCGCGACTGGTACTGGACGAGCACGACCTTGCCTCGGTCCGACGCGTCCTGCAGCGTCTCGAGCAGCTCGCGCTGCGCGCCGTAGACGAAGCGCAGCACCGGAAGCCCGGCCAGTCGGCGACCGATGACGGTCTGCGCCAGCCAGCCGAGGACGAACACGAGTCCGAGCGTCGCGAAGGCGATCCCGGTTCCGGCGAGCCACGGTTGCGTGCCGAGCGAGCTGGTGTCGAGCCCGGCGAGCGTGGGGAGCGTCAGAACCACGCGCTCGACGACGAACCAGACGAGCAGCAGCGGAACGAGCGCAGCGAGCCCGAGCAGGAAGTGGCGTCGAAGGCCACCCAGCCACTGGCGCAGCGCGTCATCGGTCGTCTCGGCATCGACGTCGTAGGGCATGTCGGTCTCCCGTCGGGGACAGGACCGATTGCAACCGCCGGGGATGGGGGTGGTTCGGCGATTCAGTCGAGTCGCGCGAGGCCGAGTCGAGCCGCCAGCGCGTGCGGAACGAACAGGTGATTGACGCTGATCGCCGGGTTCCCGACACCCTCGGGGGTGGTCGGGTACGCAGTGCGGGAGCGCGTGCAGTATGCGGGGAGCCGCACGTAGCCCGCCAACCCAGCGCAGGCAGGCCAACTGGCCGGCAGTTCGTCGCCGTGCAGGCCCCCGGGAGTCCGCGACGGACGCAGGCCCTGGCCGGACTTCGCGTGCACGTACATGAATCCCGCGTGGTACGTGTTCCACGCCGTAGCGAGGAGGTCCTCGACGGACAGCGCGTTGGCCTCCGTGAAGATCAGTACGATGCCGGCGTCGTGGTAGTCGCGGAAGACGCGGACCATCTTCGAGGCCGTCTGGTTGCGGACTTCGTGGAAGCCGTTGCCGACCATCATCACCGCGTCGGTGGTCTCGGCGCCCGCCGCGCGCATCTGCGCGATGAGCGAGGCCGGTTCGCCGATATCGGCTCCGCGCACGAGCACCATCCCCGACGGGAGGTGTCCGGCTTCACGCTCGCCCTCGGCGGCGTCGATGGCCGCATCCTCGAGGTCGGCGCCGAAGTAGCGCACGCTCTCGTCCCCCGATCGCTCACGCCGCTGCCGCGTCGCCTCGCCGCGACCCAGCGCGTGCTCGACGAAGACCCCGTACGTGAACCCCGTGTCGGCGCAGAACCGATCGAGGGCGTCGTTGCACTGCTCGAACGTGCGCCGATTGGCGTCCTGGCTGGCCTCGATGTTCGCCGTGCGGTTCACCCAGACGGCGTCGCGACCTTCGAGCAGGATCGTGCGCAGGCGGGCCATGTAGGGGTGGTACGTCTCGATGATGCCGAACGGTCCGGGACCGCGCCCGAAGACGCGCCGGCCGATCGGCGTCGGCACGTAGTGCCCACCGTCGGCGAGGTCGAGCACCCCGGCCGCACGGAGCAGGTCGAGGCCTCCGGCGACGAGGTCCGGGTGGATCGTCGAGAGGTCGCCCGGCTGGATCGACTCACCGGCGGCGAGCGCTCGCGTGCGGCCTGCGCGGTACAGGCCGAGGACGACCGGCAGCATCCGCGCGCCGAGTTCGATCTCTTCCAGAGTCGCCGTCCACTCGCTCTGCGCGAGATCGACGCGGACGTCGTCGAGTCGTCCGAGGTGCGAGAGGACGGCGCGCTCGTGAGGGTCGAGGGCTGTCCCTTCGAACAGTCGACGCCACGCACCGGAGACGCCAGGCTGCACGAAGTCCGGATTCGGCGAGATCCGGGCAAGGACGTCGCGCGCACGCTCGGATGGCGCGATGCGGAACGTGTCGCCGTCCGGCACGACGAAGCCGCGTGTCTGCAGGAAGCGGAGGTCCGTCGTGAGCTCGCGCGCGTCGACAGCGCCGTCGACGACCGATGTGCTCTCGGGGTCGAGCGCCTCTCCGGCGAGCAGGCGATCGAGCAACCCGAGGTCCTTCAGTGCGCCGAGGACGTGACGCAGCAGCCAGAGATCGGGCGGGGCCGTGATCGCGGCGGTGTTGAGCATCGCGCGCACCACGCGCTCCGCCCGGGCGACATGCTCGAGCTGCGCCTCCGTGGCGACCTCGTGGATCGCGGCCAGGGTCGTCTCGAGCGATGCCTGCACGCGCAACGCGGAGCCGAGTACGTGCGGGACTCGATTCCGGAAGGCCTCGTACGCAGCCGTCGAGAGGTACGGATACCCCGCCGAGCTGACGCCGGTCTGTCCGCAGAGCGTCGGCACGAGTCGGAGCGCGATCGGGTCTGCTGCGACGGCCGGGTGGCCCTGCACAGCGGCTTCGAGGGGGTTCGGAGGCATGCCTCCATTGCACTGCACCCGAGACATCGACGGCAGGGATGCGTCGGGGTGCGGCCGCCACTCAGGCCGGGTTGTCCTCGACCGGTGGGACGGCGACTCCGTACCGGCGCCGACAGCGTCGGAGAAGACGCTCCAGCCGACGTCGATCACGGCGCTGCCAGTAGCGAGCCGCGAAGCGGCCGACGAGCGGTGGGTGGGACGGTCCGAGCGCCGTGGCGAAGTCGAGCAGCACGACGCAACCGTCCGGACGGACGATGATGTCGCGCGGCCCGATGTCGCCGTGTCCCCAGCCCGCCGCGTGGAGCTCATCGAGGGCCCGTCGAGCGGCGCTCGCCTCCGCCTCGGTGATCCCGAGCACGCGTTCCTTCAGGTGCTCGCCATCCTCCCAGGCCACGTCGATCCGCCCGGAGTCGCTGGACACGACCCGCGGAGTACAGGCCAACCCCTGCAGCGCCGTCAGCACCCGGGCCTCGCGACGGAGGAGCCAGCCCGCGGGACCGAAGCGGCGCCACCAGCGTTCGTCCACCGACTTGCGTGCGACGCGGCGCCCCTCGACGGTTGCAGGCCCGACCGCCGCTTTCGTCCAGTTGCGGGGGGGCCGAGGACCCGCGTGCGGGCTGAGTTCACCGACTCCGCTCATCCGAGCACGCTCCGTGCGGCGAGCAATCCGAAGAAGACGATCAACGCCGCCAGCATGAACGGCTCGCCGTTCCGGGCGAAGCTGGCCCACGTCCAGCGCCCGACCGGACGGTCGTACGCGCGGATCGACGGGATGAGCGAGGGGACGGCCTCGCGATATCGAGCGAACTCCGCGCCGTGGTGATCGAGCAGCCGTTCGGGCTCGACGCGTTCCTTGCGGGGCATGTAGTAGCCGAAGAACACGACGAGCGCGCCGGCGAGCGCCCACAGGTTGGCGTGATACGGGAACGTGGCGGCGACGCAGACGCCGCACACGATCAGGAGGCGCCCGAGGTAGAGCGGGTTGCGCACGTGCCGATACGGACCGCCGGTGATGAGCTCGCGGGACTTGACGAGGTAGCCGGCGGCCCAGCATCGGAGCGGCTCGCCCAGCGCGGTTAGCGCGAACCCGAGGGCGAGTTCGAGCGTGCTGGGGCGTCCGAACCACGCCAGCCCGATCGCGAACGCAGCGACGAACGTGTTGCGAGCGAACCCGAGCGGGCGGCTTCGCGCCGCGTGCGTCCGCAGCGGCGTCGCGAGGGCTCCGGGGTCGCTCGTGTCCGACATCGGCGCACAGAGTATCGCGCGAACCACTACGTTGGTGCGATGGGGACGAGAACCCGCCGTCGACTCGTGGGGGAGCACGCGCTGCTCGCCGCGCTGGCGTCCGACGAGACCGTCCGCCGCGTCCTCGTGCGATCCGGGTCCGACGCGCAGACCTCGGAAGCCGTGACGGCCGCGCGGGCGGCCGGGGTTCCGGTGCGACTGTCGAGCGACGGCGTCATGCGTCGCTTTGCGCCGTCGGGTGAGAGGTTCGACGTGCTGGCTGTCGCGGGACCGCGACCCGCCGCGGACCTCCCCGGCCTCATGGCCGGCGATGGCGCCGTCTGGCTCCTCGCGGGACTTCGCTATCCCGGGAACGTCGGATTCGCGATCCGCACCGCCGAGGTGGCGGGAGCCGCCGGCGTCGTGGTGGCGGGGGAACTCGAGTCCGGTGGCCGACGGCGCGCGCTCCGCGCCTCGATGCGGGCCGACTGGTTTCTACCCGTGCTCTTCCAGCCGTGGGAGGACGCGCTCGACGCCGCCCGCACGGCCGACCGGCGCGTGGTGGTCGTCGAGGACGACGGCGCGTGCGCTCCGTGGGAGACGGACCTGACGGGGCGCGTGCTGTTCGTCGTGGGCGGTGAGCGTGAGGGGGTCCCTCGCGGCCTCCGCGACGCTGCCGACGTGCGGCTGCGGATCCCGATGGCGGGCTTCATCCCGGCCTACAACGTCCAAGCCGCGCTCGCGATGGTTGCCGGCGAGCGGCTGCGCCAGGCAGCCAACCAAGCCTGACCTCTGACGATCGACGCTACGATGTGCGGAGCGTGCGTCGTCGATCTCTCCCCCCCACCCAGGCCCTCCTCTCGATTCTGGCCCTCGCCGTGCTCCTCCCGGTCGGTGCCGCCGGCCAGGAGCAGGCGGAGACAGCCGTTCCGCTGGACTGGGCGCCCGGGAGGCTCACGCTCGGCCGCGTGCGGAGCATCGAGTTCCGCTACGACCCGCGCCCCGGCGTGCGCCTGCCCGCCGACGTGCGCGACGGCCGTTATGGCGTCGTTCGGCTGAAGGCCGCGCCCGATGGTCGCGTTCCCTGTGCGCTGGATCTCGCGCCAGGGCACGAACGACTGTGGATCGACACGGATACCGACGGGCACCTCGACGACGAGCGAGCGCTCACCTGGCGACGAGATGGGTTGCGTTGGACCGCGGCGGCCACGCTGTCGCTGTCGGTCGGCGAGGGTCCGACCGTCCCCGTGGACCTGCGCCTGCGTCGCGGCGCGTTCTCTCCCGACGACGAGTTCAAGGTCGACGTCGGCGCGCATCGAACGGGGGCGCTCGAGCTCGGCGGGCGTCTGCGCCTCGTCGGTCTCGAAGACGACGACGGCGATCTGCGTTTCACCACGGGCGGCGATGACTTCGCCGTGCTCGATCTCGATGGCGACGGCGAACTCGACGGGCGTCCGGACTCGACCGAGCGCGTGGCGCTGGGTACGGCGCTGCGCGTCGCTGGCCGACTGGTCACGGTCACCGCGACCGCCGACGGCTCGCAGCTCGTTCTGCTGGAGGGTGCGCGGTCGGCTGCGGTCCCGCTCCCCGTGTCCGGCGCGGTCGTGGCGCCGCCGGAGAACACGTTCGACGCGTTGATGACGCGGCTCGGGGCGGAGCGCCGGAAGACGGCCGCCGAACGGCTCGTCACCATCTGGGAAATCGGTGCGCTTGGCACGCGCGACGCGCTGGCGCTTCTCGAACACACCGCGCGCGGCGACGCGGACGCCACGGTGCGTCGCGCTGCCGCCACGGCTCTCGGCAACTCGGCGTTCCTCGAGTTCGGCGCGGAGACGGTCGCGGCGCTCGCGCTCGGGTCGGACGTCGCCGTCGCCCGCGGTGCCATGGAGGCGCTGCACCGGATGGGCGCACCGGAGCGCGGCGCGACGTACGCGGAGATCCTTGGCGGATCGGCCTCACCGAAACTCGTGCGCGATGCGGCGCGCTACGCCGCGGGGAGCGACGACGCGATCGCTCGCGGCGCCGTGCTCCGCGCCATTCGTGAGCGGACGTCCCACGGGGCGCGTCTGGCGGCATACGAGGGAGCCAGGACGGTCCCGGACGGTGTCCCCGCTCAAGGGCGACTCGCCGCGGCGGAGGACGAGCACCAGCCGCTGCGACTGCTCGCTCTCGAGGACCTGGTCGCAGGCGGTGACGGGCGCGCGCGCCGACTGGTCCAGCAGGCTGCGGCGGACGGGCTCTCGGCCCGCTCGCAGCTTCGGCTCCTCCCGCTGCTGGCTCGGCTCGGCGACTCGGCCAGCGTGGACGCCCTGCTGATCCTCGGTCGCGCAGCGTCACGGCGTCAGGCGGCGCTCGATCTTCTGCGACGGCTCGATCGCCCCGGCACGACCGGTCGTCTGATCGCGGCGCTCGAGAGCTCGGACTCCGACGTGCGCGAGATCGCTGCCCAAGCGCTCGGCGACCGCAACGACAGCCGCATCGGCTCTGTGCTGCTGGCACGCCTCACCGTCGAGACCGAGGCGCACGTGCGCGAGGACCTGCTCGTGGCCCTCGGTGAGCAGGGCGACGTGCGCGCGATCGCCGCCATCGATCGCGCGGCGCGCGAAGGCGACGGCGGTCCTCGCATGCTCTACGAGGCGCTGGCCACGCCGTGGATGCGCGGCGTCCCCGAGGCGCTCGTCACGTGGAGACGTGGGCTGAAGGACGAGTCCTGGCGCACGCGCGAGCTGGCGCTCGAGACCGCTGTGGCGATGGGGGACCCGGCGCTCTTGCCCGACATCCGGAAGGCGCTGAACGACGATCACCGCGTGGTGCGGCGCACGGCGATCGAGGCGCTCGGACGGCTCCGCGAGCGCGCGTCGGTACGCCCGCTGATCGATCGACTCGGCGTCGAGACCAATCACGTGAACCGGGCGTCCATCGGCACGACGCTGTTCCGACTGACGGCTGTCAACCTGTACGACCAGAAGGACCTCTGGGAGCAGTGGTGGGCCGAGCACGGAGAGACGTTCCGCGTGCCGGCCACGATCCCCGTCCTGCCGCCTGCGGCTGCCGGCGGAACCATGGCGCCGGAGCCGCCGCGCTTCTACGGCATCCCCATCGAGACCGACTCCGTTGTGTTCGTGATCGATCAGTCCGGGAGCATGGGCTCCGGGCCGATGCGGTTCGACGGGCAGGCGCCGATCGCGGGGACGAAGTTCGCGACCGCGGTGAAGGAGCTACTCGGTGCCGTGGCGGCGCTCGAGAACGAGGTGGACGTCAACGTCGTCTTCTTCGCCACCGGCGTCACCGCGTGGCGCAAGCGCCCGCAGCCGCTCTCACCTCGAACGCGGGAAGCCCTGAAGTCGTTCCTCGCGCGCCAGGCTGCCGACGGGAGCACCAATCTCTACAACGGGCTGGAGCGCGGTCTCCTGACGTCCGGTGTCGAGACGGTCGTGCTGCTGTCGGACGGCGCTCCGACGCATGGCAAGCACGTGCAGACGCCGAAGATCCTGCAGGCCGTCCGCTCGCTGAACGCGAAGCGCGGCATCGAGGTGCACTGCGTCGCGATCGGCGGTCACTCCGAGCTGCTGCGCCGCCTCGCTGCCGAGAACGGCGGTGAGTACGTGCGGCGATAGCGGGCAGCCCGGATCCTTCACGAGGGCGTCGCGGGATCGCGGTGAGGTCGAGGAACGGTGCAGGTGAACGATGCGAGCTACCGCTTCCGGGCGCGCCAGTTCGCCACGAGCGCCTCCTCGTCGACGGGCGCGACGTTCGAGCCCGGACCCGACGTCACGGTCCGGTTGACCTCGCCGATGCGCGCGTTGATCTCCGTGACGATGCGACGGACGGCGGCTTCGCTCGGGGCGCGTTGGATCTTGGCGAGCGCGGCGTCCAACTCACGGCGTAGCGCGAGCGAGTCGGGTACGAACGCGAGGTCTTCGCGCTGGAGCATCTGCTTCAGCCACCACAGCTCGTCGTGGGGGCGATTGAGGCCGGGAATCGGTTTGCCGAGCCCGGGCAGGTTCTCGAAGTCGCCGCGCGCCTCGGCGTCGCGCACGGCCTTGTCCACGACGCTCGGGACGTCGCGCGGGTTCAGCGGGCGTTTCTTCATCGCTCCCTCCTCGTTCTGCACCGCGACCCGCTGTGGCCGGTTGCATGCTTGGCTGCACAGGTCGGCCTCGCACAGGTCGGCCTCGCACATCCGTGGGCAGCACATCCGTCGAACCTGCATCTGTCGAAACTGCATCCGTCGACACTGCATCCGTCGACACCGCATCTGTCCACCCCGGGGTCACGACACAGATCGTAGACTGACCGGCCACACACACCATGAGCCCAGACACGCCCTCACGCCCGCCCTTCGGATACTCGCGCAGCGAGCGTCGTGCGGAGTCCATGGCGCAGGACGAAGCCCGCACGTCGGCGCTGGCCGATCGCGGCATGGCGAAGGCGCGACGCGTCGAGCACAAGCGTCGTCTCCGCGGAGTGCTGGACGGACTGCGCACACTCCTCCGGCTGCTGCGTGCGTGGGCGACCCGGCGGTATCGGGCCATCCCATGGCGGGCGCTGATCGCGGCTCTGGCAGGCGTCATCTACTTCGTCAACCCGATCGACCTGGTCCCTGATTTCATCCCTCTTGTGGGATTCATCGACGACGCCGCCGTTCTCGCGTTCGTCCTGCGCTCGATCGCGTCGGATCTCCGGGCGTTCACCGACTGGGAAGCGACTCAGACCACGGCGCCAGGCGCGACCGCCGACACGGCGTAGCCGACGCTCACGCCGCAGGGACGGTCGCCTCGTCGAGTGCGCTGAGCAGCGCGTCGAGATCCGACAGGTCCGGCAGCACGTGCGACGCACCTCCGGCGACGAGCTCGTCTCCGCGACCGCCTACGCCGATGAAGGGCCAGCCGAGGGCGCGACACGTGCGCACGTCCCACGGAGCATCGCCGAGGTAGACGACGCGGTCGAAGGCGTCGACGCCGTGGTGGGTTGCCGCGCGCCGGTACGCCAGTTCGAGGATGCCCTCACGCGTGATGTCGTCGCAGGCGAACGCGCCGGGGACGTCGTGGGCGGCAACTTGGGCCAGGTCGAGCTTCATCAGCGCTGATGGTCGGAACCCGCCGGTTGCCAGAGCCACGGCCCACCGGTCGCTGGCGCGGAGCGACCGCACGGCGGCCCCGGCGCCGGGGATCTCGCGAAACGCCTCCGGTCGGCTCTCGGCGACTGCGGTGAGGCGCGTGACGAAGTCGGCGCGAATGGACGCGATCTCGTGCTCGTGCGGTCGCCGGCCGACGTTCTGCTCGTAGAGCGTCGTGATGACCCCGGTGTCCGTCACGTACGGATACGAGTTCCACTCGGTGTCGAGCTCCACGTCACCAAGGTGCGCTTGGATCGCCTCGACGAAGCACCGCACGTCGACGTTCATGGTCTCGGCGAGCGTGCCGTCGAGATCGAAGATGGCGACCTGGGTCACCGTGCTGCTCTTCCACGCAGGAGAAACTCCTTCATCTCTCGTCTCCCCTGAGCGAACCCTGCACACCGGCGACTCCTGAGTCCCCGCTGCTGAGTCCCGACTGTCCCAACCACGTCCCACCGTACCCGCGGTCACCGGACCGGAGATCACGCATGTCCACCGCCTCGCTCGACGGCCTCTTCCGACCCCGCTCCGTCGCGGTCATCGGGGCCTCCCGGCAGCGCGGCAGTCTCGGCCGCGAGCTGTTGCGCAATCTCCTCATCTACGAGTTCGAGGGGATGGTGTTCCCGGTCAATCCGAAGGCCGACGTGATCCTCTCGATGAAGGCGTACCGCAGCGTCCTCGAGATCCCAGACCCGGTGGATCTCGCGATCATCGTCGTTCCGCGCCAGCACGTGCTGCGCACGCTCGAGGAGTGTGGGCTGAAGGGCGTCAAGGGCGTGGTCGTCATCAGCTCGGGGTTCCGCGAGGTCGGCGCCGAGGGGATCGACCGCGAGCAGCGCGCACTCGAGATCGTGCGCCGCCACGGCATGCGCATGATCGGACCGAACTGCATGGGCATCATCAACGCCCAGGCCGACGTGCGACTGAACGGGACGTTCGCCCCCGGCACGCCCGTGCGCGGCGGCATCGGGTTCCTCTCGCAGTCCGGCGCGATGGGGGTCGCGATCTTGAACCACGCCGAGTCGCGCGGGCTCGGCCTGTCGATGTTCGCCTCGATGGGCAACAAGGCTGACGTGTCGAGCAACGACCTGCTCGAGTACTGGGAGCAGGACGACGCGACGCGTCTTGTGCTGATGTATCTCGAGAGCTTCGGCAACCCCCGCAAGTTCACGCAGATCGCGCGGCGGATGACGCGCAGCAAGCCGATCATCGCCGTGAAGTCCGGCCGCACCGAAGCGGGCGCGGCGGCGGCGGCGTCACACACGGGCGCGCTGGCGGGCAGCGACGTGGCCACCGATGCGCTGCTCATGCAGTGCGGAGTGCTTCGCGCTGACTCGATCGAGGACATGTTCGACATGGCGCAGGGCCTGGTGGCGCAACCGCTCCCGGCGGGGCGTCGCGTGGCGGTCCTGACCGACGCTGGCGGCCCCGCCATCATGGCCACCGACGCGATCGGGGCCGCCGGTCTCGAGATGGCCACGCTCTCGGATGCCACGCGGGCCGCCCTGGGTGACGGACTCTCGCCCGATGCCTCGGTCAAGAACCCCGTCGACATGCTCGGCCAGGCCGCCGGGCCCGACTACCTCCGCTGCCTCCCTCTGCTGCTCGAGGACGACGGCGTCGACGCGATCATCGCGCTCTACGTCCCGCCTGTGATGCACGATCCCGTCGAGGTCGTCGAGGCGATCGTCGCGGGCGCGCGCGGCGCGACGAAGCCGGTCGTCTGCGTGCTCATGGCGCCCGACGACGTCATGGACGAGGTGAAGCGCACGCACGGCTTCGAACTCCCGGTGTACGAGTTTCCCGAGTCCGCCGTGAAGGCTCTCGGCGCGATGGTCCGCTACGGAGCGATGATCTCGCGTGAGGCGGGCACCGTCCCCGAGTTCGACGTCGATCGCGACGCCGCGGCGGCCGTGTTCGCGCACGTCGTCGAAGACGGCCGGCGTGATCTGACGCTCGCAGAGTCGTGCTGCGTGCTCGAGGCGTACGGGCTTCGGTTCCCGCGCTCTCAGCTCGTGACGACGCGCGACGGGCTCTCGTCGGCAGCACAGGCCGTCGGGTTCCCGATGGTGGCGAAGATCACGTCCCCCGACATCCTCCACAAGACCGAGATCGGCGGCGTGGTCGTCGGCATCCGCGACGAGATCGAATTGCTGGCGGCGTACGAGGGAATCCTCGGTCGCGCCCAGGCAGTCGAGCCGCCTCCGCGCATCGAGGGCGTCGTGCTGCAGGAGATGCGCGAGGGCGCGCAGGAGATGATCGTCGGTGTCAGTGCCGATCCGAGCTTCGGACCGCTGCTGATGGCCGGCCTGGGGGGCATCTACGTCGAGGTGCTGAAGGACGTCGCGTTCCGCGTCAACCCGATCACCGATCGCGATGCGGCAGACATGGTGCGCAGCCTGCGCGGCTACCCGCTGCTCGAGGGCGTGCGCGGGCGAGAGCCCGTGTGCGTGGCGGCCTACGAAGATGCGCTCCTACGCGTCAGCCGGCTGGTGACGGACTTCGAGTGCATCGAGGAACTGGACGTCAACCCGTTCCTCGTCGGAGCGACGGCCGCGGAGTCCATGGCAGTGGACGGGCGGATCCGAATCGATCCGGCGTGTGTCTTGGCGGACGCCCGGCCGGCCAACGAATAGGGGCGGACCGAGCGGCCCGCCCCTACCGATCGAAACGATCGCTTCGCCGTCAGTCGGTGTTCGCTTCGGCGGCCGCCTTCGCAGCAGCGACGACCTTCTTCGCGGCGGCCTCGACTTCGCCCATCCCGCGGTACTCCCGCAGCACGGCCTTCGCCTTCTTCTCGGCCGTGGCAGGATCGTCGGCGAGTGCGCCCTCGGCGGCCGCGACCGCGGCCATCCCTGCCTTCGTGTACTTCTCGCGCACGCCGGCGGCGCGATCGGCGAAGTGGCCCTTGCGGCCGATCTTCTCGATCTTCTTCACGGCGGCGATGGCCTTGGACGGGGAGTCCTTGTCCAGGGCCTTGGTCAGCTCCGCGTCGGCCTTCTGCAGCGCCTTGAACTCCTTCGAGGGCTTGCCCTTCTTGGCCTTCTTGGCGGCGGCCTCGGCGGCGTTCTTGAACGTGTTCGTCGGGACGGCGCCACTCACGCTCTTGACGGCTTTGCCCTTCGCGTCCGCGAAGACGGTGTTGGGATAGCCGCTCACGCCGTACTTGGCCGTGATCTTCTTCTCGACGTCACCGTCCACGAGGATCGGCGTGAAGTGCGCGAGCACCTTGACGGTCTCTGGGTCCTTGAAGGCCGCACCGGCCAACTTCTTGCAATAGCCTCACCACGTGGTGGTGAAGAAGAACATGGGCGGCTTGCCCGTGTCCTGCACCGACTGCATGCCCGCGTCGTAGCCCACGATGAACGGCAGGTCGCCCACGTGGTCCGACCAGTCCTTGCCGTCCGTCGTGTCGTCGGCGGTGGCCACCGCGGCGAGCGCGGCCAGCCCGATGGCGGCCACGGTTCCCAGAAGCGTCTTGATCATCTTGGCGTGTCTCCTCGTCAAGGCATTCGGACGGCGCCGAGAGGCGGCGTGTTCCGCGCTGCTGCGAGGATCGTCCCGAACCGACACGAAGGCCAGCCAGTTTCCCCCGTCGAGCCATGTGTCTCTACGTCGCCCTCGGTCTGGTCTTCCCGCGCGTCAGCCTGGCGCTGCTCTGCCTGTTCCGGCCGGAGTGGGCGGCGGCGGTGCGGCCCTGGTGGCTCGGCGTGCTTGGGTTCCTGGTCGTGCCGTTCACGACGCTGGCCTATCTGCTGATCCACGCGGCGTCGGGCGACGTCTCTGGCCTCGGACACCTCGTGATCCTGCTCGTGGCACTGACGATGGACCTGGGCATCTGGAAGGGTCGCAAGGGCCGGGACGGCGCGTCCGTCGAGGCCTGCGCGCCCTAACTAGCAGGCTGTCGCGCCGACCTGCGTCGCCCGCTCGAGGCCGAACCTCCGACAGCCTGCTAGCTGTACTGCTCCGGGAACATCCGTCGCTCCACCGCCTCGATGACGATGTGGAGCACCTTGATATGGATCTCCTGGATGCGGTCCGACGTCGTCGCCTCGGGCACCACGATCGCGATGTCGCAGAGAGAGCGCATCGGCCCGCCGCCCTTGCCGAGCAAACCGACGACCGTGACTCCACGAGCGCGCGCGGTCTCGCAGGCACGCAGCATGTTCGGGCTGTTGCCGCTCGTCGACAGCGCGACGAGGACGTCACCGGCGCGGCCGTAGGCCTCGACCATCCGCGCGAAGACCTGCTCGTAGCCGAAGTCGTTGGCGATGCAACTGAGGTGGCTCGGGTCCGAGAACGCGATGGCCGGCAGCGCGTCGCGATCGCCGCGGAAGCGACCCGTCCACTCCTCGGCGAAGTGCATGGCGTCGCACATGCTCCCGCCGTTGCCGCACGAGAGGAGCTTCCCGCCCGCGGTGAGCGCCGCGTGAGCCGCCGTCGCAAACGACGCAACTCCCGCGAGGCAGTCCGGATCGGCGAGGAACGCGGCCAACGTGGCGGCGGCGTCCTCGAATGCGTCGCGGATCGGATCGGTGCTCATGCGCGGAGCATATCCTCTGGCGCCCCGGGGCCTCAGAGGCTGTCGGAGATTCCCCGTGGATGCCGGACGTGTCCGGGTGGGTCGGATGTCGTGGCGCGCAGGCGAGTCGACTCCGAGCGCGTCTCCGAGCCTGAGCGGTGCGGCAGACGGCCCACCCGGGCGCGGTCGGGCCGGGATCCCCGCAGCACGTTCCGACGCCTCTCCGGCGCCGCGCGGAATCTCCGACAGCCTCTCAGCGGTCCTTCACGACCTCGAACCCCTCCCAGCTCCCGGCGGCGCCCTCGGCGACCTCCAGACCCCAGGGGCCCTCCAGCCGCACGTCGACTTCGTCCGGCCGACGATGCAGTCGGATGGTCGAGATGCCGTCCACCAGGACGTCGAGCGAGGTGCCGTCCGCGACGATCTCGAACGGCCACCCGTCGGGCATGCCGCGGACGGTGACGCGACCGAGCTCCGCCTCGCTCTCGAGCTCGCCATCCTTCTCGTGCCGTCGCGAGACCACGACGCCCTCGTCGGGGACGAACGAGACGGCGATGTGTCCGTCGGGCTGGCGCCCGAGGAGCACGCGCATCGGCCCACGTGCGCCGCGGCGGAACGACACGTCGCCTCGGAGCGCGTACTGCGGTCCCGTGTCGGCCGTGCGCCACGCAACCGCGGGACCGCTCCCGTACGCGACGTGGTCCCAGTGCGGTGGGGTGGTCTCCAGGCTGCGCCGGAGCTCGATCCACTGAGGCCGCAGCACGGCGAGATACTCCGCGAGGACCGCGTCCAGGTCGCCGAGGCTCTCGAGCTCGAGGGACTCGCTCAGGCGGGCGCGGAGCGAGGCGGGGTCCGGCTCTGGCGGATCCGTCCGGAGCGACTGGAGGAAGTGCTCGGCGCCGTCGAGGTAGGGCCCCTCGAGCAGCAGCCGGACGGCGGTGTAGTGGAGCGCGTAGCGTTCGAGGAAGTCGAGCGCGTGTGTCTCGCCGGCCAGGATCTTCGCGTACGAGTGGGAGGTCTCGCCCGCCTGGACACGCTGCGCTAGCGCGATGAGCGTCGACGTGAACGGTTCGGACTCCGGCCCGAACCCTCCGTGCAACTGCCGCATGGTGCGATCGGCGGCGAGGATGGCGGTGCCATCGGCCAGCCAGCGGCCGTGCTTCTCGCCGTGAGGGATCAGCGCGTAGCGCACGAGATGCGCGGTCTCGTGGGCGAGCAGGCGTTCGGTCTGCGCAGGAAACCCGCCGTCGGCGAGCGCCACGCTGCCGAGCCGTGGCTGAAGATCCACGTGCGCCCCGAGTGGCGCGTGCTGCGCGAATGCCCGATTTTCCAGATACCGCCCGCCCGCGAGCCGCTGGTCCGCCTCATCGAACGAACCCGCCGTCAGATAGAGATGCACCGTCGGCTTGGGGTCGGGAACGAGCCCTGCCGCCCCGAACGGACTCGCCGCGATCTCCCAGGCCGTCTCCACGACGAGCTGGACACGCTCTGCCTGCTTCTGCGTGCCGCCGTGGACCGCGACGTTGACGAATACGCCCTCGACGCGCACGGGATCTGCGGCGGTCCGGGAGCCGTCGCCGTCACTGCACCCGAGCAGGGCGAGAGCCACGACAGTGCACGCGAGCGTCCGACGCATAGTTGGACTCTACGACGGGCCGCCGACCGCGGCCGGAACAGGTGACCGGAGCGGCCGCGGGCGTTTGTTCCGAACCCTGCTCGCCGACATCGTTCGCGAGGACAGCGTGCAACGTGCGGTCCCGACTGGCACCGGCGCGACTCCCGCGCCAATCCTCGATGTCGCCGCGTTCTCGCGGCGCCCTCGTGAACGATCCCGGCTAGAACCACGCCATGACGACGTCCGACGCCACCGTGCAAGCCATGGTCGCCGCGGTGCGAGCCGCTGGTCGCATCTCCCGCGAGATCCAGCTCGCGCTGGATGATTCGGGGACGTTCACGAAGGAGGATCGCAGCCCGGTCACGGTGGCCGACCTCACCACGCAGGCGCTCATCGCCCACACGCTGCTCCCGGACCTGCCGCTCGTGGGGGAAGAGGACAGCGGACCGCTCCGCGAGAGCGCCACCATCCGCGCGCAGGTGATGTCGTACCTCCGCCCGGTCTGGCCGGACGTGACCGAGGATGCCGTCTATGCCGCCATCGATCGCGGATCGGCGGCGGGCGGCATGGAGCCGTTCCTCACGCTCGATCCGATCGACGGCACCAAGGGCTTCCTGCGCGGCGACCAGTACGCCGTGGCGTTGGCGCTCGTCGAGGAGGGCCAGCCCGTGGTCGGTATCCTCGGCTGCCCGAACCTCGAGGCGCTCGACGGCTCGCGTGGCGTCGTGCTCGTGGCCGTGCGTGGCCAGGGCACCCGCGCGCTGCCGCTCGACGATGACGGTCTGGACGGGGAGGATTGCGCCGTCTCGTCGCGGTCGGACCCGACGGTCGCGCGCCTGTGCGAGTCGGTCGAGGCAGCGCACACCGCGCACTCCGAGTCGGCCGCCCTCGCGCGTTCGCTCGGACTGCGGGCCGACCCCGTCAGGATCGATAGCCAGGCCAAGTACGCCGTCATTGCGCAGGGGGTCGCCGACCTCTATCTGAGACTGCCGACCGACCCCGGTCGTCGCGAGAAGATCTGGGACCACGCTGCAGGGATGCTCGTCGTCACCGAGGCCGGGGGCACGGTGACCGATCTCGACGGTCTGCCGCTCGACTTCGGCTGCGGCCGGAAGCTGGAGCGGAATCGAGGCATCGCAGCCTCGAACGGCTTCGTTCACGAGGCCGTGATCGCCGCCATCCGCGACGCCTGACACGGCAGCGGCGCCCGGACCGGGCCTGCGCACATCAGTCCGGGCATTGGCACTCAGTCCGGGCATTGGCACTCAGTCCGGCCGGGAGCGTATCCTCGCGCCAATGCCGGAGACCGTCCTCACCATCATCTTCTGGTCGCTCGCAGGCGGCGTCGTCGCCTGGAACGTCTTCGTCTGGCGCGCGCGCAAGAAGACCGTCCAGATCGCCGAGTCAGGCGCTGCCCCATCGACCCGCTCAGTTCCGACGTCCGCGCTGCGCGACGACGGCCGCCTCGCGGCCGAATCCGCGGCGCGCACGGCCGCGGAGCGTGAACTCGTCGAACTCCGTGCCGAGCGAGACGCTCTGCGCCGCGAGCGCGACGAGGCCGTGGCCCGCGTCGGCGATGACTCCCGCGACGAGCTGCAGGAGAGGATGGTCCGCCTCGAGTCCGAGTTGCGCAACTCGCGCGCTGAGCGCGATGCGGCACGCCGTCGCGCCCGCGAACTCGAGGAGGCCGAGACCTCGCTGCGCGCCGAGCTCTCGACGCTGCGCCGCGACGTTGCCCAGATGCGCGACGAGCGCGATCGCGCTCGTCAGGATTCGCGACGGCAACTGATCGAGGCGCGCGCCGAGTGGGAGTCCGGCTCCCGCAGCGCGGCGGAGCAGATCCTGAGATCGAGCGAGGAACGCAAGCAGCTGCAGAGGCGTGTCGCCGAGCAGGAGTCGCAGATCGACCGTCTGCGCGGTGGTATCTCGGCTGCGTCGTCTGGGCCCGTCGAGTCCGCCGCTTCCACGGGTTCCGCTGCTCCGTCGGGTTCCACTGCTTCCACCGGCTCGCCTGCTTCGACGGGCCCGTCTGCTTCCGCTGGTTTGCCTCCTTCGTCTGGCGCGCTTGCTTCGTCTGGCGCATCTGGGCCGTCTCCGCGCGTCGGCTTGGCGCGCGGGATCTCGCGACCCGAATTCGAGGCGGCGATGGGAGTCGCTCGCGGCGCGGCCGACAGCGACGATCTCCAGCAGATCCATGGCGTGGGGCCGGCGATGGAACGCAAGCTCCGCAACCTCGGCGTCACGCGCTTCCGCGACATCCAGGCGTGGGACGATGCGGTGATCGATCGGATCGCGCGGGATGTGGGGGCTTCAGCGGATCGGATCCGGCGGGACAACTGGATGGACCAGGCTCGGCGGCTGGACGACGCGTGAGCCGTCACGGCGATTGCTGAGCCCGCCGTAGGTGGGCGTGCGTCGACGCTGTGGCAATCGCCGCGGGGTCACGTCGATTGCGAGCGGTTGGTTGGTGACGCGCATCGGGGCATGCGGCAATCGCCGCGCCTCCCATGTTTCTGGTCGGCTCCGCGGGTGCGAGGGCTCTCACTCGAGAGCCACCGTGTCGCCCGCACCCTTGCGTGGCCTCATCTCCCGCGTCACGGATCTTGCGCTGACGCGGGGCAGGTCACGGCGATTGCTTGGCGGTCGGTGGGTGACGCCGTCGGGGGCATGCGGCAATCGCCGCGCCCTCGTTGTTGTCTGGCGTGTGCTCGGTCTCGTCGCCCGTCCCGCGAGAGCCATCGGCGCCGGTCGAGGACCTGCGCGCACGCGCTCCCGCGTCACGGCGCTTGCGCTGACGCGCAACCGCAGCGCCCCGGGTGAGGGTCCGGACCGACCTCGGCCCTGCCAACCCGGCGCGATCGCTTCGTCAGCGGCGCCGTAGGGGCGGAGCCCCTGGTCCGCCCCGCCCACTGGGATCGCTCGTGCTGGGCGGGTCCGATGGCGCTCGGCGGACGACCCTCGTGATGCGGACGGCCATCGGTCGACAACCTCTCGTCGCGGGGACGGTGTCGCGCGTCGCGATCCGATCGCCGGGGCGCGCCTCGTCAATCGGGTCGTACGGGCGGATCTCCTGATCCGCCCCGCCCGCTCGGGTTGCTCGGGCGTGGGGGGTGGATGGCGCTCCGCGGACGACCCGTGTCCTGCGTGCGGCGATCGGTCGACCGGTGCCACCCCACGTCGTGTCCGACGCGCCCTGCGCCCTCCGCTACTCGATCTTCCGGCGCGGCGGCGGGTCCAGCGGGCTCTCGCCGGGGATGCGGAGCACCGGGTACGTGTCGCCGGGCTCGACGTCGTCGAAGTGGCCCCAGCGCGCGACGCCGTCGTCGCTCTCCGGCTCGAGCAGGTAGATCGCGACGTTCGCCAGCGGCTGTGCCATCGAGACAAGATGGTCGTTGGCGTCGAGATCGACGGTCGCGGACTCACGTCGCACGGAGAACACGGTCTCCGCGCGATCGTCGTAGCCGACGTCGGGACTGACCGTTGCTTCGCGAGACAGCACCGCGTATCGCTCGATGTGCGTCGGTCCGGCCGCGTCGCCGACCGGGCCGACGATCACGTTGTGCGCGCGCAGAAGCTCAACCGCGCTCGTCCGACCCGCCGGGATCACGTAGGCGCGCGGGCGCCGAACGGAGATCTCCGGCAGGAACCGGCCGAAGAACGTCGTCTCCCAGAACGTCAACGTGCCGCCGCGCGTGCGACGCGCCTGCATCGACTCCAGGTCCCACGCGGCGATCTCGGTGCGCCAGAGCGGCCACGCCGGGTAGTCGAAGACCAGCGAGCCGTCGTCTTCGCGGCGTGCGACTCCGTAGTTGATGCCGACTCCGTCGTCGGGCCGCGGATCGCGGCCGCGTGCGACGGTGTCGGCCGCGGCGCGGGCACACACGTCGACGATCTCGCGTCCGCGGGCGGCCACCTGTTCGAGGATCTCGACGAAGATCTCGTACGTCACGTGCACGCGATCCTCGAAGGGCGCGTAGCTGTAGGCCTCGAGCAGGATGTCCAGCCGTCCGGTCAGGCCGCGATAGTGGCTGCCGTAGCGGGGCAGGCCCGGATAGGTCTCCCAGCCCTTCTCGGGCGCGTCGTGGTCGCGGAAGTTGCCGTAGAACCACGTGCGCAGGCCCGTACGCGACAGCAACCCCTGCTCGATCGCCGGTAGAAGTCGGTCGCGCGTGTAGAGGATCGGCTCCGGTGGGCCGGAGAGCAGCGTGTGCGAGGTGTCGTACGTCAGCGCGTACGCGTGCGCCGACCCGTTCGACGTGTGCGAGTCGACGAACACGTGCGGGTTCCAGGCGCCGAAGAGCTGCGAGAGGAGTCGCGTCTCGGGGGCCTCCATCTTCGTGTAGTCGCGGTTGAGATTGAGGCCGCCGCCCGTGTAGCGCGTGCCGACGCCGCCCTCGGGTCCGTCCTGGCCGTCCATGAGCGCGAGATCGATCACACGGTTCTCGGTGGAGATCAGGTCGTTCCCGTCGGCGTTGAAGATCGGCACGATGACCGCAGTCGTGCCCCCGACGAGTTGGCCGCGCGTGCCGAGCACGACGTCGCGGGCCAGCATCAGCGCCGCCTCTTTGCCCTCCACCTCACCCGCGTGGATGTTGCAGAGGATCAGGACGACCGGACGGCCCTCCGCGTCGGCGGCGCGATGCGCGCTCTCGGGCGTGAAGCAACCGTCGGCGGAGAGCACGAGCACCGGGAGCTCGCGTCCACCCGGCGTCGTGCCCATCCACTGGACGTCGAGCACGCCTGCGCCCGCGGCTACCGCCTGGCGGCGCAGCTCTTCGACGAACGTCAGTACGTCGACGTGCAGCGACGTGCGCGCGTACCCAGACGCCTCCGCGACGGTGACGAGAGGGTCGCTCACGTTGCCCGCACGGCGGGAACGCACGCGTCGACGTGCGCGACGAGCTCGTCGCGGACCGCGCGCTCCGCCATGAAGGGGAGCGCCCAGCGAAGGAAGGCGATCTCGCGGGCCATCCGAGCGAGTCTCCCAGACCTCCGCAGCGCCAGCGAGGATCCGCAACGCCCGCGAAGGCGGCCTGGGTGCGAGACTGACGACGTGAACCTGATCCTCCTCCACGAAGCCGATCGCGAGACCGGGACGTGCTTCCGCGTCCGCGACACCAGGGCGCAGCACGTGCGCGAGGTGCTGTCGTCGGCAGTCGGCGACGAGCTGCGCGTCGGGCTGCTCGGCGGGCCACGCGGGACGGGTGTTGTGACCGTGGTCACGAACGAGGACGTCCAGCTCGACTGCACGTTCGACGACCACGTGGTGCCGCGTCCGACGGTCGACCTCATCCTCGCTATCCCGCGGCCCAAGATGCTGCGCCGTCTGCTCCCGCAGATCGCCGCCCTCGGTGTCGATCGACTCGTGCTCCTGCGCACGTGGCGCGTCGCGAAGCCCTACCTCACGGCGCAGGTCCTGACGCCCGCCGTCTATCGCCCGCTCCTCCACGACGGCCTCATGCAAGCGCGCGCGACCCACGAGCCGGTGGTGCACGTGGAGCCCCTGTTCCGACCGTTCGTCGAGGATCGGGCGCCGGTGCTCTTCGGCGAGAGCCGTCGCTTCGTGGCGCACCCAGGAGCGGACCGCGATATCGCCGCGCTCGACATGGCGCCAGCGGAGCGTGTCGCGCTCGTGGTCGGGCCGGAAGGGGGCCTGCTCCCGTTCGAGGTGGACCTGCTCGGGGAGGCCGGATTCGAGGCGATCTCGATGGGCGATCGGACGCTGCGGGTGGAGACGGCGTGCGTGGCGCTACTCGCGCAGCTGGACCTGTTGCGGCGGCGCGACTGAGCGCGAGTGGCGGGGGCTTCCCCGCGGGGTCTTGGATCGCACGGGACTCACCGTGGCAAGTCCCATCAGCGAGACGCGGCGAACAGCGTCGCGGTTGCGCCGAATCCTAGCCCGGCCTATTCATGAGGCTCGCACACTCCGTGACGACCGTCGTCCGGGAGTCGAGGAGCGGCCTGGATGCGGGGGCCACTGCTCGCGCCGAGAGGCTCACCCTGAGCAAGGACAGATCGTCGAGATCATGGCGCGCCGACGACTGCGACGCCGTTCCGTCTCGGAGGAGGCGCAACGCCGAGATCGGCGGTCTGGACCGCTCAGGTGTGTGAGTCGTCATGAATAGTCCGGGCTAGAGGCCGACGCGGACCTAACCCTCGACTCCACCGA
>JAJFFG010000108.1 GCA_021776825.1 Planctomycetota bacterium | reverse complement strand
GGCGACCGGGTTGCTCTTGAGTGAGAGCCCTCGCACCCGCGGAGCCGACCAGAAACATGCGAGGCGCGGCGATTGCCGCACGTCCCGATGTGCGTCACCAACCGGCCCCCCTGCAATCGCCGTGACCGCCTCGCGGGGCGGGCCAGGGGGCCCGCCCCTACGGCGCCGTTGACGAAGCGATCGCGCTTGGTTGGCGGGGGCGAGATCGGGCCGGATCCTCACCCGGGGCGCGCTGGTTGCGCCCGAGCGCAAGCAGCGTGACGCGGGAGATGAGGCCACGCAAGGCTGCGACCCAGCGGGGGCGCCCCTCGCATGACGGGCCACCGCAGCCGCGGAGCCGACCAGAGACATGGGAGGCGCGGCGATTGCCACATGCCCCGTAGGCACCCACCAACCCTCAGCCAGCAATCGGCGTGACCCCATGGAATGAGCGCGCGCAGGGCCTCGGCCGACGAGCTGATCGTCCCGGCGACGTGCCCGAGCCCGAGCATGCGACCAAGAACAACCAGCGGAGCGAACGGCACCGCGGGTGCCCCGCACCCGCCGTGACGTTAGCTCCGCTGCGAGAGCTTCTTCTGAAGCTCGAAGATCGGCAGGAACACGGCCAGCACGATCGTTCCGACGAGGAAGCCCATCACGGCGATCATGATCGGCTCGATGAGGCTCGTGAGGCTCTTGACCGCGGCCTGGACCTGGTCGTCGTAGAACTCCGCGATCTTGTCGAGCAGGTTCTCGAGCGCACCGGACCGCTCACCGATGCCGATCATCTTCACGACCATCGGCGGGAACTCGGGGCTCTCGCTCAGCGGCTCGGACAGCGTCTCGCCCTGGCGGACACTCTCTCGCGCACGGTCGACCGCGGCCGAGATGACCTGGTTGCCGACGGTCTCCGAGACGATCTCGAGCGCGCCAAGGATCGGTACACCCGACTTCACGAGCGTGGCGAACGTCTTGGAGAACCGGCTCAGCGCGACCTTGCGGAACAGCGGTCCGAAGACCGGGATGTGCAGCTTCAGCCAGTCGAGGTGCAGGCTGCCCATCTTGCTCATCTTGTAGATGCGTGCGCCCACGACGAGCGCGATCGTGATGAAGAACATCGCAACGATGTTCGCTGTCATCCAGTCGGCGACATTGAGGATGACTGCCGTCAGTTGCGGCAGGTCGATCTCCATCGAGTCGAACACCTCGCGGAACTTCGGCACGATGCCCAGCATGAGGAACATCGTGATGCCGATGACCAGCACGAGCGAGACGACCGGGTAGGTCATCGCAGCGCGGATCTCGCGCTTCAGGCCGGCCGACGACTCCATGTACTCCGCGAGGCGGACGAGGATGTCGTCGAGCTGACCGGAGATCTCACCAGCGCGAACCATCGACACGTAGATGTCGGAGAAGCACTTCGGGTACTTGCCGAACGCCGAGGAGAGGTCGCCACCCGAGCGGATGTCCTCGACGACATTGTCGAGCACTGCGGCGAAGCCCGCGTTCTCGGCCTGTTCCTGCAGGATCTCGAGCGACTCGAGGAGCGGGATGCCCGCGCCGACCATCGTCGAGAGCTGCCGCGTGAAGACAACCAGCTCCTCGCCGCGCGTCTTGTAGCGATTCGGGTTGGAGTCGGTCAGCAGACCCTTCAGAGCCTCTCCCTGCCCGCCGCCGCCCGCGGCGCGAACGGAGAGGACGATCAGGTTGCGCTTGCGGAGCTCGGCGATCGCCGTCTCCTGATTGTTGCCCTGGATGGTTCCGGTGACGGTCTTGCCACCGAAGTTCTTGGCTTCGTATTTGAAATTGGCCATGGGTTCCTCACGCGGCTGGCGCCGCTACGCGTTGTCCTTCGCGCGTCCACGCTTGTCGTGCAGCGTGACGCGGAGCACCTCTTCGACAGACGTCTTGCCGGCAGCGGCAGAGCGGAGGCCGCAGCGACGCAGGGTGAGCATCTCGTTGTCGAGTGCGCGGTCCTTGATCTCGGCGGCGGAGCCGCCATCGATGACGATTCGACGGATGTCCTCGGTCATGGGCAGCGTCTCGAGGATGGCGAAGCGACCCGAGTAGCCGTTCGAACACTTCGGGCAGCCGCGCGCCGTGTAGAGCTGCAGGTCTGCACCCGTGTCGTCCTCGAGGAAGCCGATCTCGATCAGTCGTTCCGGCGAGGGCCGATCGATCGGTTCACGGCAGTGCTTGCACAGACGGCGACACAGTCGCTGGGCGGAGACGAGCAGCGTCGCCGACGCGATCATGAATGGATCGACGCCCATGTCCGCCATGCGCGAGATGGTCGACGGGGCGTCGTTCGTGTGGAGCGTGGACAGTACGAGGTGGCCCGTGAGCGCGGCCTTGATCGCGATGTCGATCGTCTCCTTGTCTCGAATCTCGCCGAGCAGGATCTTGTCCGGGTCCTGACGCAGGATGGCGCGCAGGGCCGAGGCGAACGTCAGTCCGCGCTTGGTCTGCACTTGGACCTGGTTGACACCGTCGAGCTGGTACTCCACGGGGTCCTCGACCGTGACGAAGTTCTCCTCCTCGGAGAGCATCTCCTTCACGGCGGAGTAGAGCGTCGTCGACTTGCCCGACCCAGTGGGTCCGGTGACGAGGATCATCCCGTACGGCTGCGCGATGGCATGCCGGAAGTCCTCGAGAGCCTGCTCCTCGAACCCGAGCGACGCGAGATCGAGCTGGAGGTTCGTGGCGTCCAGGAGACGCAGCACGACCTTCTCGCCGTGCACCATCGGAAGGATGCTCACGCGGAAGTCCACCTGGCGACCGTCGATGCGCATCTGGAACTTGCCGTCCTGCGGCTTACGACGCTCCGCGATGTCCATCGAGGACACCACCTTGATGCGGGACACGATGGCGTTCAGCATCCGCCGCGGCGGCTCGAACACCTGCCGCATCACACCGTCCTTGCGGAAGCGCACGATGACGCGGCGCTCGAACGGCTCGATGTGGATGTCGGAGGCGCGCTCCTTCGCCGCCTGGTAGATCACCATGTTCACGAACTTGATGACCGGTGAGCCCTCGTGGTCGGCCAGCGCGTCGAGGTCGAGTGACTCCAGGTCGTCCGAATGCGCTTCCTTCAGCTCGATGTCCCCGTCCTCCATCGAGCCGAGGATCTGGTCGACCTCGCGCTGGCCGGCCTTGTAGCCCTTGTCCAGCGCGCGCTTGAGGTGCTCTTCGAGCGTCAGCACGAGCCGTAGCTCGCACCCCGTGACAATGCGCACGTCGTCGAGTTTGACGACGTCGTACGGGTTCGTGAGAGCGATCGTGAGAACGCTGCCGATGCGCGACACCGGGTAGACGCCGTAGTCGAACGCAAGCTCCTGCGGCAGGGACTCCAGCACCTCTGGGTCGCTGGTGACATGCTCCAGGTTGATCGGCGGGACACGCGTGTGCTCGGCCAGGATGCCGAGCAGCGTCCCCTCGTCGACGAGCTTCTGCTCCACGAGAATCGACGAGAGTGGACGCGACCCGGAGTCGGCCTTCTTCAAGGCCTCCTGGAGGGGCTCGACCGCGACGGTCCCGGCATCTTCGAGGATGCGTGCAACGCGCTTGTTGAAGGAGATCATGGGGCTTTACATGCGGTGGAAGAGCCGCTTCAGGTCCTCTGCATCTGTGGTCGACTGCAACGCATCCTCGTACGTCACCATCCCGGCCTTGTGGAGCTCGTAGAGGCTCTGGTTCATGGTCTTCATGCCGAGCTTTCCGCCGGTCTGCAGCAGGCTGTAGACCTGGTGGATCTTGTCCTCGCGCATCATGGCTCGGACGGCCGGCGTGCAGAGCAGCAGCTCGCTCGCGAGCACGCGTCCGCGGCCGTTGGCGCGCGGAAGCAGCTGCTGCGAGAACACGGCCTGCATCACGAACGAGAGCTGCGTGCGGACCTGGGACTGCTGGTAGCTCGGGAAGATGTCGATGATGCGGTTCACCGTCGTGATCGCATCCGACGTGTGCAGCGTGGCGAACGTCAGGTGGCCGGTCTCGGCGATCGTCAGCGCCGCCTCGACCGTGTCACGGTCGCGCAGCTCACCGATCATCACGACGTCGGGATCCTGACGCAGCACGCTGCGCAGTGCCGTCTTGAAGCTGGTCGTGTCACTGCCGATCTCGCGCTGGTTGCAGAGGCAGTTCTTGTTGCGATGCAGGAACTCGATCGGGTCTTCGATCGTGACCACGTGGCCCGAGCGGTTCATGTTGATGTAGTCGATCATCGCGGCGAGCGTCGTCGACTTGCCCGAGCCGGTGGCTCCCGTGACCAGGATCAGACCCTTCGGCAGGGTGCAGAGGCTCTCGCACGTCGGAACGGGGAGACCGAGCTCCGCGAACGACATGATCTCGTACGGGATCACGCGCAGGACCGACGCGACGGTGCCGCGCTGGAGGAACACGTTCACGCGGAAGCGGCCGAGGCCGTCAATCCCGAATGAGAGATCCAGCTCGAGGTCGCGCTCGAAGTCGGCGACCTGCTCGTTCGAGAGGAACGAGTAGATGAGCGTCTGGGTGGTCTCCGGCGTGAGCATCTCGTGCTCGGTGTTCAGGAGCACGCCATCGACGCGGATCTTCGGGGGAGCGCCTGCGCTGATGTGCAGATCGCTGCCGCCTCGCTGCACCATGACGGTGAGCAGCTCCTCGATGGAGATCATGTCGACGTTCTCCGGGCCGAGAACCGGACATCCGATTCCCACGCATCCCTATCGAACCCCCGACGCTCGCGAGTTGAGCAGCCTCCGTGCGAGGCTCGGCATCGGTCCGCAGTCAACTCGGACCGGCGCGGCGCAGGAGGCATCCGGGGAACGCTCGTCGAGGCCGCAGGAATGTGCTGGCGAGCGGACTCGCACCTACTTATCCTCCCTCGGTCCTGCATTCATGATGAGGCCCTGAGCGGTCATCCGGTGGGCACTGGATGAGCGTCAGGTGGAAGGAGACCGCGGATGATGAGGCCCGTTTCGATGGCCGTTCTCGGCATGGTGATGGCGCTTTCGTCGTGCACCGTTTTCAACCCTGAGCGTCGGACGCTCACCGACTGGAACCTCGACATGGTCGAGGAGCATGCGGTGTCCGTTTGTCGTGCGCCGGAGGGGTGCAGTGAGTGGAACTCGCTGTCGTCCACGGTGATCGACTGGGTCACGGTAGAGCCGCTCGCGATCGCGATGCTCCCCGTGTCCATCCTCGGTGACACGCTCATCCTGAACCCGATCGATGCCTGGAAGTGCGCGGAGATGACCACGCACCACAACCGGCACGAGCGTCACGCCGAGCACTCGAACGAGCAGGCTGCGCAGTACGCCTACCAGCCGCTGCCGCCGATCGGTCCTCCGGGCCCGGTCGCGAGCCTGCTGACCGTTCCCGAGTTCCTCGGCCGCTGGCTGTGGGGTTCGACGTCCTCGTGCGCGGAGCCGTGCAGCGGCGACTCGTGGAACGAGTACTGGAACGAGCACAAGGAGGACCAAGGCTACAACAACTAGCCTCGGTTCACGGCTCGAACGAGCCTGAGACGGCCCGCTGGCGATTCGCCGGCGGGCCGTTCGTCGTTCACGGCGAGGGGTCACGTCGATTGCTAGCGGTTGGCTGGTGACGCCGATCGGCACATGTGGCAATCCCCGCGCCTCCCCTGTCTCTCGTCGGCTCCGCGGCTGCGTCCGCTCTCACGCGAGAGCTGGCCGGGTCACGTCGATTGCGGCGCGCGTCGGTGGTGGGCGCGCGTCGACGCTGCGGCAATCGCCGCGCCCTCTGTTGTTGTCTGGTGTGTGCTCGGTCTCGTCACGCGTCTCGCCAGAGCCAATGGCGCCGGTCGAGGACCTCCGCGCACACACTCCCCGCGTCACGCTGCTTGCGCTCGGGCGCAACCATCGCGCCCCGGGTGAGGATCCGGACGCGTGGGGTCTCCTCTGATCCAACCGGTCCACTCCGTCAGCGGCGCGGTTGAGGCGGACCCGCTGGTCGGCCCCGCCGACACGGTTTCGCTCGATCTCGTCGCGTCGCTGACGCTCATCGAGCGACCGCGTTGGGTCGCGCGGCCACCGACGAGGGCGGTCGCTGCCGCGGGGTGGTTCTTCGGGCGGCAACGCGATCCGTCCGGTGGCCGACGGCGTGACGAGAGTCGTTCGCGGTGCGCCGTCGAGTCGGCCTCGAGCGCGCGCACGCCAGCGGGCGGGGCGGATCAGGAGATCCGCCCGTACGGTGGGATCCGGTTGGCCGACGGCGCCGTAGGGGTGGGTCCCCTGACCCACCCGCGCCGACCACGGATCGCGCGGGCGATGTCGGTGGCTGGCGGACCCGAGAGATGACGGACCTGCGCACGAACGACGGCGATGCCGGTTGCCGAGCCGTGACGTCGTCGACCGATGGCCGCCCGCATGACGAGAGTCGCCCGCCGAGCGCCATCGGACCCAGATCGTGCGGCCAACCCCAGCGGGCGGGGCGGACCAGAGGGTCCGCCCCTACGGCGCCGGTGACACCGCGATCGCGTGGGCTTGGCGGGGGCGAGTCCGGCCCGAATCCACACCCGGTGCTCAGCGACAACTACACTTGTGCATGCAACTCTGGGCTTGACGCCGGGCAACCCGGGGCGCTGCGGTTGCGCGTCAGCGCAGGCGCCGTGACGCGGGGGATGAGGCCACGCAAGGCTGTGACCGAGGGGCTGCGCCCTGTCCGGATGGGCGGCCACAGCCGCGGAGCCGACCAGAAATGAATCAGGGCACGGCGATTGCCACATGCCCCCGACGCGCGCCCACCAACGACGCGCGCCGCAATCGCCGGGACCGCCGGGGCGCGGAGGTTGCGCGTCAGCGCAAGATCCGTGACGCGGCGGATGGAGGCCACGCAAGGCTGTGGCCCAGCGGGACGCCCCTCGCCTGACGGGCGGCCACAGCCGCGGAGCTGACCAGAAATGAATTAGGGCACGGCGATTGCCACATGCCCCCGACGCGCGCCCACCAACGACGCGCGCCGCAATCGCCGTGACCTAATCGTCGTCGTGCCGAGCCGCCTCGTGAGCCGCGATCAGCCTCGACGCGATGTTTGACGGAACCGGATCGAGATGGTCGTACTCGAGGGTGTAGAGCCCCTCGCCGGCCGTGATCGAACGCAGGTCGGTCGAGTACGTCTGCACCTCGCTGAGCGGCACCGAGGCCTTGATGACCTGGTGATCCCCATGCGTGTCCACGCCCGAGATCCGACCGCGACGCGTGTTGAGGTCGCTGGAGATGTCGCCCATGAAGCGCGACGGGACATCGATCTCGATGTTCATGACGGGCTCGAGGAGCGTCGGCCGCGCCTTCTCGAACGCTTTGCGGAACGCCCGTGAGCCGGCCGTCTTGAACGCCGCCTCGGAGGAGTCCACCGGGTGGTGCTTGCCGTCGTACACCTCGATGCGCACATCGACCACCTCGTATCCGGCGATGACGCCCTTGCCCATCTGCTCCCGAATGCCCTTCTCGATCGCCGGCACGAAGTTGCGGGGGATCGATCCGCCGACGGTCTTGTCCTCGAAGAGGAACCCGCCACCACGCTCGTTCGGAGCGATCCGAAGGTAGACCTCGCCGAACTGACCGCGGCCGCCCGACTGCTTCTTATGACGGTGGTGCCCATCGGCCTTCCCCAGCACCGTCTCCTTCAGAGGGACGACGGGGATGTGCGTCTCCATCTCGAGCTTGAAGCGGTCCTTGACGCGCTTCATCACGATGTCGAGATGTAGGCTCGAACGCCCGGAGATCACGAGTTCGTTGGTCTCGGGGTTGCGATCGGCGTCGAACGACGGGTCCTCGTCCGACATGCGTCCGAGGGCAGCAGCGATCTTGTGCTCCTCGCCGCGCGCCTTCGACGTCACCGCGACCTGCACCATCGACTTCTGGAACGGCGGCGGCGCGATCGTCACGTGGGTGCCTGCGGCGCTGATGGTGTCGCAGAGCCCAAGTTCGTCGATCTTGGCGACGCAGAAGACGTCACCGGTGCCGACCTTGGAGATCGACTCGAACTCCTTGCCCTGCGGTCGTGACGGGTGCGCGACCTTCACGTTCGACTTCGAGCCGCTGGCCCAGCACATGCCGTCGGCCGGCAGGCTCCCGCTGACGACCCGCAGATAGGCCTGCTTTCCAACGTGAACGTCGGTGGTGATCTTGAACACGACCGCGGCGAACGGTCCGTCGGGACCCAGGTCGACCTCGTTCCCGGCGTCATCCGTCGCCTCGAACCCCGCAGGCCGGTCGGCCGCCGGACACTCTTTCGCGATGAAGTCCAAGAGCTTCCCCACGCCAACGCCGTCACCGATGCCGGCTGCCAGGAAGAGGACGGGGACCACGGTGCCGGCGCGAATGGCGGCGCTCAGCCCACCAACGAGCTCGGAGTCCGGGATCTCCTCCCCACCGAGGTAGCGCTCGAGCAGATCGTCGTCCGCCTCGACAACGGCTTCGACCAAGGCGCTGTGCGCCTCCTCGATATCGCCGAACAGCGGATCGTCCGTTGCATCGCCGCCGAAGCAACGCATGACGCCCTTCGCGTCCGTTCCCTTGCCGGTCGGCAGGTTGAACGGCAGGACGGTCCCATCGAGGGTCTCCTGCAACATCGATAGCGTCGCCTCGGGATCGGCGGTGTCGGAGTCACAGCGTGAGATCACGATCACGACTGGCTTCCCGAGACGTTGAGCAGCCACCCACATGCGACGGGTGTTCACACCCATCCCGGATGCGGCGTTCACGAAGAGCAGCGCGGCATCGCAGGCCCAGAGCCCGGTGACCGCGATCCCGCTGAAGTCGGGGTAGCCCGGGCAGTCGACGAACTGAATCGTCTTGTCGTTCCACTTGAGGTGGAGCGGCGTGGTGTCGATGGAGTGGGCCCTCGACCTCTCGTCCGGGTCGAAGTCGCTCACGGTGCTGCCATCGGGCACGGTCCCGACGCGACTCGTCACGCCAGCCCTGTGCAGCGCGTGTTCCACGAACGTCGTCTTACCAGTGTCGCCGTGCCCAATGAGCGCGACATTGCGAGTCGAGGCCGCACGGTTCGCCATGGATCCTCCAGAAAATGTGGTCGGCCGAGCGCCGTTCCGGGTGCTGGGAAGCCGGACATCTTAGGGAGCCCACGGGCGGCCTCCGCGCGGAATCCTCCAAGCACGGGGCTCCGATCCGAGAGGCGCGGCGACGACGGCGACCTCGATCACACCGGAACGCAGAAGGCCCGACTCTTGCGAGCCGGGCCTTCGTGGGTTGTCTGTCTCGTTCCCGCCGTGCCGGGGGGATGGTCCACCGGCGTCCTTTCGACCTCGTCCGTTCCTTAGAACCGCCGCAAGCGGCGGTGTGCTGCACACGCAGCTGTGGAGATCTCTCTCCACCCCCTATCGGACCTGTCGTTCTCCCTGGCTTCTCGTTCGTGGACTACGTCGGAGGGCGTCCAGCGCCGACGGACCAAGCCTCCCGGACACGGCGGGTGTCAGCAGCTACTTCGCCTGAACGTCGGTGCCGTGAGGACGCACGACCACGATCGCCACGCGCCGGTTGCGGGCTCGGCCGGCCTTCGTGTCGTTCGAAGCGACGGGCTGGCGCTCACCGTGAGACACGCTCATGAGCCGTGACGAGTCAATGTCGAGCGAGGTCTCCATGAACCGGACCACGGCCAGCGCGCGCTGGCGCCCCAGGTTCACGTTGTCGCCCCAGAGCTTCCTCGAGTGATTCAGCGGAACGTTGTCCGTGTGCCCCTCGATGCGGATGTCGTAGTCCGCGAACGTCCCGGTCAGGTCGCCCGTGAGGGAGCGGACTGCCGACTGTCCCTTCTTGGTCAGGTCGGCCTTGCCGGCCCCGAACGTGATGTCGCTGGAGATCGGAATCTCGAGGTCGCCGTCGTTGTTGATCTGGGCGTCCGTGAAGCCCTGCAGGCGAAGACGCTGGACGTGCTGCGCGAGCAGGTTCGTCTCCTCGGCGGCCACGTCGACACGCTGGTCCTGGATGGCCACGATCTCGTCCTCGAGCTCCGCGACGCGGTCCGCGTACTGCTTCGCCCGATCAGTGCTCTGGTTGGCGTCCTGTCGCAGCTGCGACAACTCACGCTCTCTCACGAGCGACTGCTGCTCGAGGGAGTCCTGCCGCGCTAGCACGTCGGCCAGCTGCTGCCTCTGCAGGTCGCGATCGGCGACGACGTCGATCATCTCCCCGTGGAGTTCGTTGTAGCGCAGCTCCCAGTCCTCACTGGCGCAGCCAGTCAGTGCGAGCCCCGCAACCAATGCCAAGATTCCGAATCCACGACGAATCATCATTTCCCTCCGCGACCGCGTTCCCGGCTTGCGCCGAGTGAGTTCCCGACCCCCGACAACCGCGCGGCCCGATCCCGCGCAGATCGCCTCCCGGGGGTGTCGATCCTTGAACCGAAAGTGTAGGGGGCGAGCCAGACCGCCCCAAGGCGAAATCACAATTTGTTGGGGCGCGTGCGCCGTTTTCGCCCTACGGAGGGGGGTGCCTAGGCCGCATCGCTCGGGAGCGCTGACGCGCGGACGGTGCCTGACCGCGGAACTCCAGTTCGCGGCCAGCCTCGGTCGTGGTCGACCGGAATCTCGGCACGCTGTCCTCCGAGGGGACAGGCCTCCGAGGGGAGAGCGCTGCCCCCCGCATGCGCCGCCACGCCGGCGCGCTCCGCACGGGGAGTTCACGTCGCGGGTCCCTCGCCGACGACGCGGGCTCGCGACAGACCACCGCCGCAGGCCACGCCCCTCCCCCCCGACACACACAGGGAGAGGCTGTGCTCGGAGGGACGGAGACCGGGCCAGGGGCCGCGCCGCGCGAACGCGGAAGTCGCGACCGCGGGCTCGTCAGGGCATCAGTAGGCGCGACCGCCGCGGACCCACTCGGAGAAGTCGATCCAGGCGTCGAGGAGATCGGGGCGGTGCAGAAGCACGGCGTACGCACCAAGCGCGAGGAACGGTCCGAACGGGATGTAGCGGTCCCCCGTCAGGAGAGTGCGGGCGATGCCGGCCACGGCCCCGACGAACGCCGCGAGAACCAGAACGACGATCGCGCCGCCGGGTCCGACGAAGCCCCCGATCATGCCGAGGAACTTCACGTCGCCGAAGCCCATGGCCTCCTTGCCAAAGACGCGCGAACCGATGACTCCCAGAGCCCAGATCACCCCGGCGCCAGCAGCCACGCCGCAGCCCGAGACGAGCGCGGCGGCGAGAGGCACCGGCTGATCCAGCGGCATCCAGTTCGGGATCCGCAGCTCCGGCCCGAGGAGAACCTCGGGGACGAACGCCACCAGCGCCGGCGCAGCCCACATGCCGGTGATCGTGATGCGGTCGGGGAGAAACGTGTGATCGAGATCAATGAGCGACGCGGCCAGCCAGGACGCCGTGAGGACGAACACGACGACCCACGCCATCCACGCCCCACCGTCGAGCGCCCGCCCGGGACCAGCAACCAGCACGAAGAAGCTGTGCAGCGACAGAAGGCCCATGAAGATCTCGACGAGCGCGTAGCGCGGCGAGATCCGCCCCTTGCAGCCGCGGCAACGGCCCTGCAGCAGCACCCAGCTGAGCACAGGGATGTTGTCGATCGCGCGCACAGGCGTGCGACAGGCCGGACAACGGGACCGCGGCTTGACGACGGAGAGCTCCATCGGGAGCCGGTGTGCGACCACGTTCACGAACGAACCGATGTTCGCTCCGAACAGGAAGGCGAACACGAGCCCCACCGTGCCCAGCGTGGCGGCGGCGGCGAGTTGCGGGTCCGTCAGTGCGAGGAGCTCAGGCACTGTCGCCGTCGGCCGGAGCCGAACCCGGAGAGGGAGCCGGCCCCGAGGAAGGACGTGCCGCGGAAGGCCGTGCCGCGGAAGGACACAGCGTTGCGCCGTCCCATCGATACCGCTCGCCCGAGGCGGGACACGCGACCTCGCACGCCGGATCGCCGGGTGCAAGATCGAGCCGCTCGCCGTACGCACTCATGTACCCGATCACGCGCGCGGGAACGCCCATGACGAGCGCGTAGTCCGGCACGTTGCGCGAGACGACGGCGCCGGCGGCCACGAACGCGAAGGAGCCGACGTCGTTGCCGCACAGGACAGTGCAGTTCGCGCCAAGCGACGCCCCGCGGCCGACGTGGGTCTCGAGGTACTCATGCTTGCGCGAGACGTGGCTGCGCGGGTTGATCACGTTCGTGAAGACCATCGACGGCCCACAGAAGACGTCATCGCCAATATGGACCCGTTCGTACACGCTGACGTTGTTCTGGACCTTGACGTTGTTCCCGATGGTCGTGCCCGTCGCGACGAACACGTTCTGACCGAGACTGCAGCCTGCGCCGATCTGCGCTCCAGTCATCACATGGCTGAAGTGCCAGACCTTGGTGCCGACGCCGATCTCGGCGCCCTCATCGACGAGGGCCGTCGGGTGGGCCCACCATCCCGCTTCAGAACTCATGTCGTGCGATCTCTCCCCTGGGGTGCCCACCTGTCGTGGCGAGAAGCCCCAAAGTGCTTGTTCCACAAGGATTTGCCGGAGTGTAGCGACGTCGAGGGACAGGCTCGGCTGGAGGGCGAGAATACCGTTGGAACGTGTTCGCGACGGCTGCTAGAGTCTCGCGCCTCAGGGCATTCCGGGCTCGTGGATCCTCCACGGCCCCGTTGAGTACTAGTAGTGGAAGGGAAAATGATGGGCATGAAGGGATTCACTCTGCTGCTCGGGACCGTCGCGGCCGGCGCCATGCTGACGGGATGCGTGACCGGACCGAACCGGAGCCCGAACCCGATGGGCCACCCGAACCCGGACCGTGACCTCGCGACGCAGGAACAGTTCCCGCTGAAGAGCTCCGCCGAGAAGGAGGAG
Organism: Planctomycetota bacterium; assembly: GCA_021776825.1. Taxonomy (GTDB): domain Bacteria; phylum Planctomycetota; class JAJSAM01; order JAJSAM01; family JAJVHW01; genus JAJFFG01. The sequence goes on along the minus strand of JAJFFG010000108.1, from coordinate 61,019 downwards.
GTCGATCGTCAGTTCGAGGAACAGTATCCGGGCGTCGTCAACTGGGTCTGGGTCTGGGGCAAGGACCGCTGGATGGACCTGCTCGACGTGGTGTCCTGGGACGTGTCCTTTGGTCGGGGGTTCGGCGTCAACGCCCACCTGACCGAGTACGCGCAGGCCGGCATCGGCTGGTGGGACGGCAAGAGCATGGGCATGCGTGGCCGTGTTTGGGGCACGTGGGACGAGTCCAACGAGCACCGCGGTCTCGGTCCGTTCTACTGGGTCGAGGTCGAGCGCACCCCGGACTGGGGAACGCAGTCGATCCACGACAACTCGTACAAGTACACGGGCTGGGACCTCTTCGAGGAGTCCGGCAACCGTATGTCGGATGACGACTGGGCCGACGTTGGCGCGAGCGCCAACCTCTTGGCCGTCGGCGCCCGCGCGGGTGCGAGCCCGATCGAGGCCGTCGACTTCGTCGCCGGTCTGATCCCTGTCAGTCTGATCACGAACATCATGGGCTATCACCAGCCCGTGTTCGACATCCAGGGTGACGACACGTGGGCGGGCATCGAGGAGCAGCTCCGTGAGGAGAAGGGTCTCGGCGAGTAGCCCTATCGCCTTCCACGACGACTCCTGGGGGGAGACGGTTCTGCCGGCTCCCCCCTTTCGTGTTCCGTCCGAGATTGGGATGAACGCACCTCTCCGACTCCAACAGTTCGTCGCAGCGATCGCGCTCCTCCTCGTCGCCGTTCTGGCAGCCGGCTGCGCGAGCGGCAGCGACGAGAAGAAGGCCGTGGCGCTCGTGCGCGAGGCGCGTGTGGCTGCGCGCGCGGACGACCTTGACCGTGCCGAGGAGCTGCTCGAAGCGGCGCACGCTGCGCGGCCGGGTTTCGTCGATCCGCTGATGCTGCTCGCCAACCTCGAGGAGCGGCGCGGTGATCTGCCCGCAGCGCGGGACGCGTACGAGCGAGTGCTCCAGGTCGACCCGACTCTGACCGCGGCAGGGGTCGCGTTGGCGCTCACGCATCTTCGCGACGGCGACCTCGACGCTGGAGAAGCCTGGCTCCGTCGAGCGATCGAGTCGGACCCCGGCTTCGAGCCAGCCGCGTTCAACCTGGGCGCACTCGCCGAACGGCGAGGCCAGTTCGTCGACGCGGCCGCCTGGTACGAGGTCTGCGCGGTGCTCGCGCCGCGGTCGACGACCGCGCTGGTGCGCCTCGGAGGGATCCAGATCCGAACGGGCGAGTTCGACGCGGCAGCCCGCACCATCGATCGGCTCGACACCCGGGGCGCCGCCCCGGCCGCCGCCGAGCTCGCCGAAGCGCTTCGCGCCGCGACGTCGTCGTAGGCCGAGCCCGCGAGAAGCCCAGCCGGCTGGCGTGCCGCGCCCTCCACGGCCATGCCGTCGTCGACCGGTAGCCGCTCGAGTCGGGCGAGTCGTCCGCCGCACGCCGTCGGGCCCTTCTCGTGCGGACGAGGCCCAGTCGGCAGGGCGGATCAGGAGATCCGCCCGTACGGCGTCCTCGAAGGTTCGGCATCACGAGTGAGGTCGCACGGGCCTTTGAGGGTGCCGAATCGCGATGCTCGTCGTAGGGGCAAAGGCCCCGTGGTCCGGCCGCGCCCGCAGCGTCGGGCGCGGTCGAGGTCGGTCCGAAGGCGCACCTCGCACGACCAGCGTAACGCGGTCGGCGACGGGAGGTTGGCCCCGCCCCACCCCACCCCACCCCACCGCGTCATCCGCAGCCACGCCGTCGACCGGTAGCCGCACGAGTCGGGCGGGTCGTCCGCGGAGCGCCATCGGACCCGCCTCGCGCGGATGGACCACAGTCGGCAGGGCGGAGCAGGGGCTCCGGCCCTACGGCGCCATGGTGGAGGCCACGCAAACTGCGGCCGACGATCCGGCTCTCGCGAGAGAGCCCTCGCAGCCGCGGAGTCGACCAGACAGCAATCTAGGGCGCCGCGAGTCCACCCCGAACCCGCCACGCCCCAGCGGAGGCCACGCAAGGCTGCGGCCGACGAGTTCGCTCTCGAGTGAGTGCCCTCGCAGCCGCGGAGCCGACCGGACAACAATCTAGGGCGCCGCCGATACCCCTCGCACCCGCCGCGCCCTAGCAGAGGCCACGCAGGCTGCGGCCGACGAGTTCACCCTCGCGAGAGAGCCCTCGCAGCCGCGGAGCCGACCAGACAACAATCTAAGGAGCCGCAGGTGCGTCCCGCACCTGCCGCGCCTTAGAACGGGATGTCGTCGAAGTCGATCCCGCCCCCACCACCGGACGCCGCCGGCGCGGCGGTGCCGCGCGGTGCAGCCGCTGGCGCACGCTGCTGCTGCTGCTCTTGCGGCTGCTGCGGCTGCTGCTGCGCACCCCGGTCGAAGCCGCCCTGCTGACGACGCTCGAAGCCGCCACCACCACCTCCGCCGCCGCCCTCACTGCGTCCGCCGAGGAACTGGACGCGCTCGGCGACGATCTCGAGTTTGCTCCGACGCTGGCCGGACTCACGGTCTTCCCAGGACGAGAACGACAGACGGCCCTCGACGAAGACCGGACGCCCCTTGCTCAGGTACTCGTTGCAGGTCTCGGCCTGTCGCCCGAACACGACGATGTCACAGAAGCACGTCTCTTCCTGCGACTCGCCGGAGGCGCTACGCCACTGACGATTCACGGCGAGCCCGAACTTGCAGATGGCCGTCCCGCTGCCGCCAGTGGAGTGGCGTAGCTCGGGATCGCGGGTCAGGTTGCCCATCAGCAGCACTTTATTGAAGTTGGCCACAGGTCTTCTCCTTGGACGTTCACAGTCTCGCCGCCGAGGCGGCTGCATCGGAGACTTCTTGAGCCCCTCGCTACGATCGATTCAGCAGGGAGAGGGAAACGGATATGGACACCGGTGAGGGGACATCCCCAGAGACGCCAGCCCCCAACACTTCGGCAGCGGAACCGCTGGCCGATGCCACGGGAGCCGAGCGGCGTGCGAACCCACGGGCTGAAGCGCGGCTACCCGCGCGACTGAGCCTGCCGGGAGCCGTCGCGGACGCAGCCGTCCAGGACATCTCGCTGTCCGGGATCCGCTGCCATACCGACCAGCTCCTGAAGGTCATGACGCAGGTCGGACTCGTGCTCATGCTTCCGGTCGCAGCAGGTGAGGAGCGTCCGCTCCACTGCCAGGGCGCCGTCGTGCGTAGCCGACCGCTGGCCGGCGACGACGGAGACCTGTTCGATACGGCGATCTTCTTCACGAGCATGTCCGATTCCGACCGCCAGCAACTCGACGACTTCGTCCAACTGCTCCAGCGCGCCAAGGGCCCCGCAGAGTAGCGCGCGCCACCGACACGGCGCTGGCTGGCACTGCGCTGGCTGGCACTGCGCCGGCCAGCACCGTGCGGGGTGACGCACTGCGGAGTGCGACGGTGCGGAGTGTCTTCGCAACCCGGGACTCCCATCGGACCGGAGCCGCTCGCTCCGACACTGGCCGCTCCGACACTGGCGCGAGCCAACGTCGTGGTCACGGCGCGCGTGCCGCTCGAGAACGATGCGGGCTTAGCCGTCGCCGCCGAGCGCCGTCCGCAGGTGCGACTCGGCTGCCCGAGCACCGGCGAGATCGAACGGGTCGACGCCGGCGAGGCCGGCACCGAACGCCGCCGCAAGCAGAGCGGACATGTGGAGTGCCCCGACGGAACTGGCGGTGAGCGTCGGGACGCGGATCGTCACCGTCGGCACTCCTGCCTCACGGAGCATGGCGCGCGTTCCGTCGACGAACGTGGTCGAGATCTCGCTCAGGTGACGATCGGCCAACCACTCGGTGCCGGGCGCTCCGCTCGGGAAGACACGGTCGCGAGATGCCTTCTCGACCTCGAGGAGCACCACGGCCACGTCCTCGCGTCCAGCGAGACATCGCTGCGCGAGAGTGCCCGACTCGCGGGTCAAGTTCATCCACGAGCAGGACGGTCCACCGCTGCCGCGTCGACCGGTGCTCTCCTCGAACAGCCGGGCGAACTGCGTGGCGGTCGGAGCGAGTGGCTCCTGGCCGGCCACGAAGATGTGATGCGTGCGCCCCCGCTCGCTCGCGAGAAGTCGGAGGACTGCGGCCAGTCGGTAGGCCGGGTTGGTGCGCAGATCCTCTCCAGCCGTCCGCTCGGCCGCCGCATGCGCACCGCCGAGCACGCCGCGAACGTCGATCCCGGCCAACGCGCCCGGAAAGAGCCCGATGGGAGTGAGTGCGGCGAAGCGCGCCGGCACGTTCGTGGGCACCTCGAAGGACAGGAGCCCCTCACGCAGAGCCTCCTCTCGGAGAGCGCCGCCGCGGGGATCCGTCACGACCACGAGATGGTCGGCGAACGCGGGGCCGAGGCGCTTCTTCAGCATGTCGCGCACGATGCCGAACTGCACGAGCGCGCCCACGTCGCTGCCGCTTTTCGAGATCGCCACGAGGAGCGTCTGCTCGACTGCGAACGACTCCAGGAACGCACCGAGCCAATCGGGGCCCATGGAGTCGACCAGGAAGACGCGCGGACGACCGGCCCGACCGGCACGCGGGAGGAGATTGTGGAACGGGTGCGCGAGCGAACCCATCACGGCGTTGGCGACGTCCGCCTCGGCCCCCTGAGCGAGCAGCGCCACGTTGTCGAATCGACTTGCCAGCTGCTCCGCCGACTCGCGTGCACGCATGGCTTCTCGGCCGAGCATGTACAGGTCGCCGAACCCGACCTGACCGCGAGCGCGCGCGAGTAGCAGGTCGTCGTGCACCTCGCGACCGCGCGGGACCAGGGCGTCGAGCTCCGACGCACGCACTCCGTTCTCTGCGCCTACGGCAGCGTCCATCGCGCCGTCGACGTCGACCGTGAAGAGCTCGTTGTTCATGGGTGCTGGATCAAGCTCCGGCCGGTCATCGCCGCCGGCTGCGGCAGTCCCGTGAGTTCGAGAAGCGTGGGCGCGACGTCAGCGAGTCGGCCGCCCTCGGCCAGTCGCAGTCCGTCGGGCCCGCCACACACGATCAACGGGACAGGATTGGTGGTGTGCGCAGTGTGCGGCTGACCGGTTCCCAGGTCGAACATCTGCTCGGCGTTGCCGTGATCGGCGGTGATCGACACGATCCCTCCCCGCGCGCGCACAGCCTCGACGAGTCGTCCCACACAGCCGTCGACGATCTCGACGGCGCTCACCGTAGCGGGAATGTCTCCGGTGTGGCCGACCATGTCGGGGTTCGCGAGATTGAGCACGATCACGTCGCGGGATCCGCTCTCGATCTCGGAGACGAGACGCTTCGTGATGGCGGGGGCACTCATCTCCGGCTGGAGGTCGTACGTCGCCACCCTCGGCGACGGGATCAGGATGCGCTCCTCCCCGGGGAGGAGTTCCTCGCGACCACCGCTGAAGAAGTAGGTCACGTGGGCGTACTTCTCCGTCTCGGCAATCCGAAGCTGGCGAAGTCCGGCCCGAGACCAGACGTCGCCCAGCACGTCGTGCGGAGATTGCGGCGCGTACGCCGCTGGCCACGTCTGGGTCTCTTCGTACATCGTCATCGAGCAGAGATCGACGTCGGTCAGCCGCAGCGCGCCGCGATCGAAGCCATCGAACGTCGGGTTCACGAGGGCCGCGCACATCTGCCGGGCCCGATCGGCTCGGAAGTTCCAGAAGGTCACGGCGTCGCCGTCGCGGATCAGCGGGCCGTTTCCGTGGACGGCCTCGAGCACGGTCGGCTGGATGAACTCATCGCCCTCGTCACGGCCGTACGCCTGGGCGACGGCCTCGGTCGCGGTCGCGGCCACCAGCCCCTCGCCACCGACGATCGCGCGGTACGCGCGCCCGGTGCGCTCCCAACGCTGATCGCGATCCATGGCGTAGTAGCGGCCCGAGACGGTCGCGAGCGTGGCCTTCCCGGAGACGTGCTCCGACAGTGCCGCCAGATAGCCATCCGCCGAGCGGGGTGGCGTGTCGCGCCCATCGGCGAACACATGAACGTAGACGCGCTCCGGCGGGAGATACGCCGCAGCTAGGTCGACGAGCGCACGAACGTGCGCGTCGCAGGCGTGCACGTTGCCGGGTGAGTAGAGCCCCATCAGGTGCAGCCGCCCACCGCGGCGCGCCGCCGATTGCGCCGCGCCGCAGAGGGTCTCGTTGTCAACGAACGTACCCGAGGAGATCGCCTCGTCGATCCGGACGATGTCCTGGGGGACGACCCGACCTGCGCCGATGTTGGTGTGCCCCACGTCCGAGTTGCCCATGATCCCGGCCGGCAGTCCGACGTCGAGCCCCGACGCCATCAGAGACGTCCACGGGTTCTCGGCGAAGATCCTGTCGAAGACCGGCGTCCGCGCGGACGAGATGGCGTTGCCGTCGCCGCGAGGGGCCAGTCCGAAGCCGTCGATCACGATGAGGAGCAGGGGCGCGTTCATCGTTGTGAGTCGAGCTCCACGAGTAAGGACGGACGAGAAGGGCGAAGGTTACATCGGTCGGCCGACCCGCGGGCGTTCGAGCCTAGGGTCCGCTCGTGAACTCGACGCTCGCACCGCGCACTCACCCCGCGGCCGCGCGGGCGGCGCCTCGCCAGGGCGTCGCGCAGCGGACGACGGATGGCACGCCCCGACACCCCGCGCGCACGCAGGTCGCCCTCGAGCGGTCTCTCGCACGGGAGCGGCGGTCGTGGTCGCGACGCGCTCGGCCGTCGTGAACGATTCGGCTTAGAAGAGGCCGGCTTAGAAGAGACCGGCCGGACGCCCCTGATCGTCGACGTCGATGCGCAAGAGACCCGGCTTCTTCGGCAGGCCCGGCATCGTGCGCATCGTCCCGGCGAGCGGATAGAGGAAGCCCGCACCCGCTGCGACACGCACGTCGCGGATCGGGAAACGATACCCCGACGGGCGGCCACGCAGTTTGGAGTCGTGACTGATCGAGAGTTGCGTCTTCGCCATGCAGATCGGGAGGTGCGCGAGACCCCAGCGCGTGTAGCGCGCGATGGCCTCCTGCGCTGCGGGCTCGTAGTCGACGCCATCGGCGCCGTAGATCTTGGTCGCGAGTGCCTCGATCTTCTCCTCGATCGATGCGTCGTCGGGATAGAGCAGCCGGAACTCATCGGCAGCATCGCACGCCTCGACGAGCGCCTCCGCCACCTTCTCCATCCCGGCTCCACCCTTCGCGAACGCCTCGCTGACCTCGGCGCGGAACGCCCCCGCGGCGACCGCCCGCTCACGGACCCACTCGATCTCGGCGTCGGTGTCGGTCGCAAAGCGGTTCACGATGACGACCGGCTGAACGCCGAAGCTGCGCACGTTCTCCAAGTGCTTCTCGAGGTTCGCGAACCCGGCCTCGAGCGCCGTCTGGTTCGGCTCGGTGAGTTCCGGCGGCAGCGGCTGACCGAGTCGCACCTTCACGTCCGAGCCGTGCATCTTCAGGGCACGAAGCGTGACGACGACGCCCGCCGCGTGGGGACGCATCCCCGACGTGCGGCACTTGATGTTGAAGAACTTCTCCGCGCCCATGTCGGCTCCGAAGCCGGCCTCGGTCACGACGTAGTCGGCGCAGCGCATCGCGATCTTGTCCGCGATGATCGAGCTGTTCCCGACGGCGATGTTCGCGAACGGCCCGGCGTGGACGAGGCACGCGGTCCCTTCGAGCGTCTGCATGAGGGTCGGCATGGCGGCGTCCTTCATGACGACCGCCATCGATCCGGCAGCGCCCACGTCGGACGCCGTCACCGGCTCGCCCTTCGAGTCGGCACCCACGACGATACGACCGATGCGTCGGCGCAGATCGTCGAAGTCGTTGGCGAGCGCGAGGCACGCCATCACCTCGGACGCCGCCGTGATGTCGAACCCGGTCTCACGCGGGAAGCACTCGGCCTTCTCGCCGATGCCGACGGTGATGCGCCGAAGTGCGCGATCCGACACGTCGACCACGCGACGCAACTCGATCGTCGCTGGATCGAGGTCGTAGAGATTGCCGTGGATGAGCGACGTGTCGACCCATGCGGCCAGGAGGTTGTGCGCAGCTCCGACTGCGTGCATGTCGCCCGTCAGGTGCAGGTTGAAGTCCTCCATCGGAACGACCTGCGAGAAGCCTCCACCGGCGGCGCCGCCCTTGATGCCGAACACCGGGCCCATCGACGGCTGGCGAATGCAGGTGATCGCCTTCTTGCCGATGCGGTTCAGCCCGAGGCCGGTGCCGATCGTGTTCACCGTCTTGCCCTCGCCGAGCGGAGTCGGCGTGACGGCGGTGATCACGATGTAGCGCGCGTTCGGACGCGGCTCGAGGCGATCGAGCACGTCGAGCGAGACCTTCGCCTTGTGGTGCCCGTACGGCATGAGCTCCTCGGCGCGCAGGCCGATGTCGGCGCCGATCTCGGTGATGGTTCGCAGCGTAGCGCCGCGGGCAATGGTGAGGTCGTCGTGCATCACTCGCACTCCTGCCGGGAAACGAAGCCGATGAGTCTACGGAGGCGCGAGGGGACCGGGAACGAACTCGGCGGGGCGGGCCGGGCTGCGTCCGGGATTCGAGGCTGGACGAGGGCGGTGCTCAGAACGCGCGAAGACGAGCTCAGCGGGTGCGCGCGAGCTGTTCGTCGTCGATTCCAGCGGCCTCGCGCGCGACGCGAGTCTCCTCGAGCCAGCGGCGACCGTCCTGCGTGTACCCGGCCGTGGGCCGCACGCCGGGACAGCGGGTAGCGAACCAGTCGTTCCAGAGGCCCATGAAGACCTCTCGTAGGTACTTGGCGAGCATCGACGCGAGCCCGACCTGCGGTGCCTCCCCGTCGGCTCCGACAGCGAAGTGGATCTCAACCCGGCGGCCCTCGCGACCGAAGCGGTAGCGCGACAGCCTGCGCTCCTCGCCGAGCGTCCACACGAACGCCTCGGGCCAACGTCGCTGAAGAGGGGGGAGGTACTGGCGCCGGCCGCCTTGCCGATCACAGATCACCAACGCGGGCTCGCCCGGCAACGCGAGATCGAGCAGCCGCTCGACGACATTCGCCGTCTCGTCGAACAACACCGTGCCCTTGTTCCCCGTCGCCTCGAACGCGGCGTTCAGACGGTCCTCGGTGATGACGTTTGCCTGCAGGCCGGCGACCGAGAGTCCCTGGCGGGCGAGCCGGTCCCCCAGCGAGGACACGACGTCGTCGAGTGCACCGGGATCGTGCCGCAGCGGGAAGCGGACCGGATCACCGCAGTACCACGCGCGATCGCGACGCTCCGCCGGATCGACGCCGACCGCCGTCAGCACGTCGTCGAGCCGTCCCGGCCAGGGCGCTCCGGCGAGTTGCAGGCAGGCGAGCAGCGGCCGCTCGAGCGCCGTGAGACCTCCGCTCCCGTAGACCTTCTTGCTGTCGCCGATCCGCAACGAGGTGCCATCGCGTGCCCGGGGCCCAGCCAGGGCACGAAGGAGGCGGGCGCCGACGTCTCCCGGGGGCTCGGCGCCGGCGGCAAGATCGAGGCGAAACGCGGTCCCGGCGACCGTCAACGGCCCGAGCAGCGGCCCGTATCCCGCCTCGTCGACGCCGACCAACAGCATGGAGCCCCTCCTCGGCGCCTCAGGTCGAGCCACCGCGTCGGCCGATGGTAGATCCGGACCCGGACGGCCCGGGAACCTCCGGAAGGAGCTCTAGCGATGATCCAGTGCCTGCTCGTCTCCGGCGACACCACCGTGCGCGACATCGTGCGCGTCGGCCTGGAACAGACCCAGGCGTTCGAAGTCGAGACGGCCGAGGACCGGTGGGCGCTCCAGCTCTGCCGCGCAACGCCGTACGACGTCGTCGTGGCGGACACCACGCTCGGCGACGGCAGCGACGGTGTCGAGCTCCTGCGTCAGGTGCGCGAGATCTGCCCCGGTGCCGAGTTCATGCTCATCACCCGCAGCAAGACGCAGAGCCGGTATCTCTCCCGCGACAAGCAGGAGATCAACATCGCGTCGTTCCTGACCGTCCCGATCACCGCGACGGAGTTCTTCCGCTCCGTGAAGCGCCTCATGGAGCGCTGCGGAACGGTCGCCGAGGCCTAGGGACGCGCTGGAGCCCGCGGTCGGATTTGAACCGACAACCCCCGCTTTACGAAAGCGGTGCTCTACCGTTGAGCTACGCGGGCCGCGCATCGAGCGTCGTCCAGGACGGACGCCGCACTCGGCGGAAGATAGCGCCGCCGCGCGGGGACATTGAACCGAATCCCGACGCGCCGTGCGGTCTTCGACGCCTTTGGTGGACTCCGGCCCCTTCGATGGCACCGTCAGACGCGCCGCCGATCGTGTTCACGCGATCGAGAGCGAGCCCGTGAGTCGGGGCAGCAGCCAGTCCTCGACATCTCCACGACAGCGCCCCGTCAGGCGTGCAAGGAGCTCGCCGTACGACGCGTGCAACGCCTGCCGCCAGCCCTCGCGCGGGGTGGCACCGAACAGCGCGACGAGCTCTGAAGCCTCGAATCGCGTCGGTGCTCGAATCGATCCGGCCTGCCACCGCGTCGAGAGCCCCTCGGGACCGAGCAAGGCGCCGCCGCCGACGACAAGACGAGCGGCGCGCCCGAGCACACCAGGGTCCCACGCCCCGAACCCTCCATACCGGGCGGCACGAAATGCCTCGCGCCGGACCAAGAGCGACGACGGCTCGTCGCCGAGCACGCCTCCGTTGCTTCCCACCTCGAGCGCGACCGCGTCGCGGGCATCCAGGCGCAGCAGCCCCACCATGCCGCTCAGCGGTCCGGACGCCGCGACGTCGGGCATGCCGGGCCGTTCGAGCGCCTCCAGCGCGGCCTCCAACACGTGCGGGTGCAGCGACGATCTACCGGCCTCGGCGAATGCCAGGTACCGCCCGCTCGCGGCCTCCGCGCCCGCGGACAAGAGCTCGTCCGGCGAGGAGTCGATCGCCGCGACCACGTGACGTACACGCGACGACTCGTCGGCGCGCCGTCGTGGAGTCGCTGTGGCGGTGAACCGTTCGCAGACGATCACCTCGGGAGCATGCGGGAGTCGAACGGCAGCGTCGATCAGCGTGGCGGAGTCGGAACCGGGCGGCGCGAGGACCAGCACGCTCAGGAGACCGGTTGCCGGAGACTCCGGGTCGCTCGCATGGGGCAGCGTTCCCGGAACAGGACCAACGCTCGCTCGGGCGGGTGCGGCCGGCGACGGCGCGCTCGTGAACGCGGCAAGCAGATCGAGCGGGCTCGCTCGCCATCGACGCAGCGATCGCAGCCCCTTCCGCCAGTGTCCCGCGCGAATGGCGCCGCCCACCGAGTTACGCAGCGCCGCGCGGAGGATCCGCGAACGCGCACGCTCACGAACCTCGGCTGGCAACGGGCAGGCGTCGTGCTCCAACGCGCGCAGCAGGGCCAGCGTACGGGCCTCCGCTGCCGCCTCGCGTCGTGCCGGGCTGCCCGCGTCCCCGACTCCGCGACGTCGGTGGAATACGAGTCCCGGCGGTCCGAGCACGACGTGCGTTCGTCTCGCGAGACGCGCCACGAGGTCCGTGTCCGTCGTGAACGGACCCGACGCCTCGAAGCCTCCCGCGGCCAGCAGGTCCTCGCGGCGGCAGAGCACGGAGAGTGACGGTCGCTCGAACTGAGCCGCCTGCACGAACACGCGTTCGTAGACCTCTTCCGGCGACAGCGCGCGCGGCCACGCTCCGGGCTCGGGCGTCGACCAGAGCAGCAGGCCCGCGTCGGGGTGTCGGCGTGCGACGTGGAGCATCGTCTCGAGACACGTCGGCAGCAGCGCCTGATCGGCATCGACGCACTGGATGTACGCGCCGCGCGCGTGGGCGAGGGCCACCGTGCGTCCAGCGTTCGGCCCGCTGCCGTCTTCCGCCTCCACGCGAAGCGCTCGGACACGTCCGTCGTGGATGCGGGCATGGATCGCGTCGCGCGCGGCGACGTCGGCGCCGTCGTCGACGACGACCAGCTCGAGGTCATCGAGCGTCTGGCGCAGCACGCTGTCGATCGCGTCGCCGACGTGGTCGTCGCGGACCCGAACGATCATGAGCACGCTGACGAGGGGGGCGGTCATCTGACTCGCACCATCGCACAGCCCGGACACGTCACGACACCGTGAACGTCCACCCGCTGGCCCCCCGGAGCGCCGCGGGTCGGTCGGCCTGCTCCCAAGGACCGTTCGCAGCGAGCCAGTGCCCGAGGACCGCGAGCTGCCAGGCACGCGCGGCGTCGAGTCGCCCGTCGCGGGCGTCGTCGACGACCCTCTCGGCCGCGCCTGCAGGCAGACAGCCCACAGCGTCCAGAGCAACGGCTCCCTCCCGCACGAATGCGGCGAGTGGCCCGCTCATCCAGCGACGCAGTGGCAATCGAGGTGGCGCGGGCGAGCTGCCCGCAAGCCCGGGTGGCAGGAGATCCTGCGCCGCAGCGACCAGCACGCGCTGGCCGCCCGACGACGCCAGTCGCAGCCCGAGACCGAGTTCGACGAGGCGGTGATCGAGCAACGGGGCGCGCAGTTCGACGGAGTGCGCCATCGACTGGTCCGCCACGGACGGAAGCAGCGAGCTGCGGACTCGTCCGGCGAGTTCGAGGAGGCTCACGCGCGTGGGGCCGGGGAGGCCGGCATCCGGTTCCTCCAGGCCGAGACCGACCGCGGCGACGTCGAAGCGGCACCGCAGTTCGGGGGACGACCAGAGGGCCCGCAGCGTGTCGTAGCGCGCGCGCAGTGGCCGCGCACGAGCGCTCAGCTCGGCCAGACGCCGACCTCGCACGCCGCCTCCCGCAGCGAGACTACGCAACGGTCGGGGGACGCGACCGAGCCAGCGTGACCAGCGATCGGCGCGCGGTAGGACGCAAAATGTGGCGTGTCCTCCAAAGGTCTCGCGACCGCCGACTCCCGACAGCAAGACGCGCGCTCCGTCTCCGGCCGCCGCCTGTGCGACCGACCACGTCAGTGCGGCGTCGGCCGTCGGCAGATCCAGATCCGCGACGGCCCCCGGCAACGCACACCCAGCCGCGACCTCGTCGATCTCGATGCGTCGGTGACGCACGCCGTGGACGCGCGCGAACGCTTCAGCCTGCGTCGTATCGCCGCGCCCACCGTGGGCCACCGACCCCGTGTGGACCGATGCCGTGTAGGCCGTCACCGCGTCAGGGTTCGCACGCGCGGCGAGCGCCGTGACGATCGCCGACGTGACGCCTCCGTCCAAGACGGTCGCCACCGGGACGTCGGAGAGCAGTTGCTCCTGCACGGCGCGCTCGAGCTCCGCACGGACCGCCGCAACGCGATCGCGCGGCTTCGCCCGCGTGGCCTCCAGACGCGTACTCGGCTCCCACCACGTCGCCCGAGCGACGACACGGCCGGCGCGGACTCGGGCCCAGGTTCCTGGGGGCAGCGCACGGACGCCCGAGACGGGGGTGAGCGGCGCGGGGCAGGCCCCGAAGCGCAGATAGCCGGCCAACGCCTCCCGATCGAGCTCGCGCGACACGAGGCCGGCCCCGAGCAGCGCGCGCACCTCCGACGCGAACGTGACCCCATCGACGTCCTGGTGGAGATAGAGGGGCTTCAACCCGAGCCGGTCGCGGGCCAGGAACACGGAGCCATCGGCCGCATCCCAGATGGCGAGGGCGAAGCTCCCACGGAGTCGCTCCAGGCACGCTCGGCCCCACGCGGCATACGCGCGCATCACCGTCTCGGTATCCGACCGAGTCCGGAACGACGCGCTTCCGCCGGGAACGGCGGCTCGCACGTCGAGGTGGTTGTGAATCGCGCCATCGAGCACGATCACGTTGCCGGTGCGCGGATCGGTCATCGGCTGCGCGGCGGCCGAGGTGAGGTCGAGGATCGCCAGACGACGAACTCCCAGGCAGGTCGCTCCGAGCCGGGACGACGGGTCGCCGACGACCTCCGTGCCCATGCCATCCGGTCCGCGGTGCCGCAACTCCTCGAGCATCCGCGTCACGTCCATGGACGCTCGCAGCGGATCAGCGGCCGCTGGGCGCGAGACCCCGGCTACTCCCGACACGGGTCACCTCCCTCGGAGGGTCCGCTGTTCGCCGCCATCGGCCGACAGAGACGCGTACCGCAGGCTGACGAAAGCGTCCACCGACGCGCGGGCGTCCGTGAAGCGGGGGTCGACGGAAGGGGGCTAGCGCGGCTCACGAGGAAGAACCGGGTCCTACGAAAGAACCCACACGCCACTCGAGGGAGCCCAGCGTCCGCGCGTCCCGTCGACCGCGACCGCCGCCGAAGCGGCGGTCGCAGAGCGAAGGGGACGTTCCAGCGGAACGACCCGACTCTCTCTTGCAACGCAAGGTCCCGGGACGGGGGCTAGCGGGCGACCGAGGTCGCCAAGGACGATCGTCGTGTCCCTTCACCCAGCGTGTCAACGGGAATTCCGCAAAGCCCGATGCGGCTGCGCTCATGCGCGAGCACACCCGAGCGAGGGACATCCGGCGGAGGCGAGATGCGGGCTAGACTGCAGGCGTGGTGAGCACCGCCGGTCCGTCGCCCTGCGCGCGTTGCGCCAAGCCGCTGCAGCCATCGCATCGCTTCTGCCCGGAGTGTGGGCTGCCTGCCGCAGGCGGCGACGTGCTCTCGAGCCAGATCCAGGAGTTGCGCGATGGCGCACGCGGCTCAGGAGTGGCGCGGGCTCGCCCTCTGTGGCGACGTCTCGTCCTACCGCTCGCGGGTCTCCTGGTCGCGGTCGTCGTGGTCGGGCTCGGCCTGCTGCTGTTCAACCGTCCTCTGATCGAGCAACTCGTCCCGCCTCCCGATCTCGCGCGCGCCGAGGCCTTCGAGCTGGCCCCGCAGTGGGAACCCGAGTGGGTGAGCATCCCCTCCGGCAGCTTCTACGGTGGCCCGCCGTTCATCGTTCCGGACGAGGACCTGGACGCCGGCCGGCCGGACGATCCCGACGAGTACATCCGGCGCTACTCGATCACGAACGAGCGCTACCTGGAGTTCCTACTCGCTCAGGAAGACGTTCTCCGCGCCGCCGGGCGGTGGTCGAGGGTCTTCCCGAAGTTGGCCAGCGGCTGGCGCTACGACGCGGACGATCGGCCGGCAATGCCCCGCGCTACGATCTCGCGCCGGCCGCTGCGACGTGACCTGCTCGACAGCCGCCAGGGCAAGTACCTGACGCTCGATGCGATCCGTCTGTATCGCGCGTGGGTCGTGACGCAGCCATCGCACCACGTCCAGGGACTCTCCATCACGAACGGTCTCTGGCGCGAGTTCCTCGACTCTGAGGTGAGCGCGCTTCAGGACAGTGGCGAGTGGGAGCTCGTCGTGCCGAACGACTCGAGCGGCTGGGGCCTCGACGTGGATGGGTTCCCGACGCCGCCGCTCTACGAGGTCACCGAGCACGACGAGGAGACGGACACCGAACGGACGGTCCTCGTCTCGGACGACACGACACTCGTCGCCGGCGTCGGTCTGCGCGCCGTCGAGTTGTTCCACGACTGGTTCTGGCGTCGACGCCTCGGCTACGCGTTCTCGATCTCGAAGTACGAGGTCCGGAACGAGCTCTGGCGTGACTTCCTGGAGGCGGAGGAGCCGACGCTCCGCGCCGCCGGCCTGTGGTCGGAGGCGGTTCCGGGTCGTGACGGCAACTGGGTGCAGGACGAGGACGACCGCTGGGTTCCGCCGGCCACCGAGCTCGATCGCCCCGTGACGAACATCTCGCTGCGGGCGGCGCGCGCCTTCACGCGATGGCTGACCGAGCGACTGGGACAGAAGAGCTGGCAGATCGACGTGCCGACCCCCGACGAGTGGACCTATGCCGCGCGCGGAGACACGTGGCAGATCTACCCGTGGGGCGAGCGGTTCCTCGGTGCGCCACGCCCGAAGACCGGAGCCGCCAAGGCGCGGGGTGGGATCGAGAGCAACGAACCCATGACCGTCGATCACGTCGAGGAGGACGCCAGCCCATTCGGCGTCATCGGCATGGGTACGAACGTCTGCGAGTGGACCGCGGACCAGTACCGATCACAGTTGCGCGGTGCGTCGTTCGCTGATCCGGTCGGTCGCGCTCGGGACTACGCTCGGGTGTGGGACTCGCGTCCGTTCGACGCGAAGACGGTCTTCAACGACGCCGGTATCCGGCTCGTGAAGCGACCCGCTCAGACCGACTAGCGTCGCTCTACCTCGGGTTCTCCGAGGAGACCGAGCGCGCGCTCTTCTTGAGGGCGCGCTCCTCCTTCTTGAGCTTGCTCTTGAGCTTGGGAAGGGTGCCCGTGCCGTCGACGCGGCCCTTCTGCACGAGTCGCGCCATCTTCTTCTGCCAGACGGCCTGGACGCAGTCGCTCATGTACTTGCAGTCCTTGGTCATGCAGATGACGTCCTCGCGCCCGAAGCACCACTTCTTCTTGCCCATCGGCAGGACTCCTCCCCGTCGCCATCGAACCGTCGGCCCCCCGGGCCCGGCCGCCGCCGTCGATGCGCAGCGCCATCGACAATCAGCGCCATCGACAATGAGCGCCATCGACAAAGAGCACTGTACCCCTCGATTCTGGGGCGGGCAAGGCCGGTTCTTTGCCCGAAAACCACCATCTGTGGGGGCAAATCTCGGTGACTCCCCCACCCTTGGGCACCTCGGATTCGCGCGGCTTCGAGCCTGAGCAATCGTCCTCTGTCGTGGATCACGGATACCCACGGCGAGATCGAACGCGCACGCCGCGATAGACTGTGGCCATGTCCACGCTCGAAGACGATCTCAACCGCGAACGACGACACCTGGCCGAGATTCGACAGCGCGCGGAGCGCCGTCTTGGAGAGTGTCGCGCTGAAGCCGACGCCCTGCTCGCACAGGGTCGCGTCGCCGCATCCGACGGTGACACCACCGGGGCCGCGGGCTTCGAGCGTCGCGTCCAGAAGCTGCGCGCCCGCGCCCAGCACTACGAGGCGCTGATCACGGAGTGCGCCACGGGCGGCGACCGCGTCGCGCGCGAGGTTCTGCTCGCGCGGCTCGAGGGCCCCGAGACGGACCTATTGACCGGAGAGGCGGATCGCAATCGGCTGGCGCTCATCCAGCGCGCCACGCAGTTGCTCCGGGCTCGCGATCAGCGCAAGTCCCAACGGCAGCGCTGGGTCGAGCTGAATGACAAGATCCGGGGACTCCGCAAGGCGTCCGGCCTTCCGCCCGGCTCCGGCGCGGCGATCGACTTCCGCGTGGCGATCACGCCCGCGACGTACACCCAGAAACCCGATGGCCCCACGTACCGCGCGGTCTCCGACCTCGTGCACCACCTGGGCCTCTAGAGGAACGCACCATGGCGGGCTTCATCTGCCGCTTCACCTGGACGCGCGGCCCCGATCAGGGCAAGCGCTGCGACCTCGGTCCGCGCATGGAGGACGGCTTCTGCGTCTTCCACTCCGAACTCGACGAGGAGCGCCCCTTCCCCCGGAACCTCGCGTCCCTGCTTGCTGAGCGCGCGCGCAAGGGACAGAGCTTCGAGGGCTTCCACTTGGCCGATGCGAAGCTCCGGCGCGTGAACCTCACCGGCGCCGATCTGTCAGGAGTGGACCTGTCGGGCGCAGACCTGGCGCTCAGTCAGCTCGTCAAGACCTCTCTTCGCGATGCCGACCTGAACGGCGCATTCCTGTTCGGCGCCAACATCCAGGAGGCCGACCTCGTGAACGCCTTCCTGATGGGCGCGGATCTCTCCGAGACCGATCTCTTCGGAGCCGACCTGCAGGGCGTGCTCGCATTCGGCGCCGATCTGCGCCGAGCGAACCTCGCGGTGGCGGACCTGCGCAAGGCCGACCTCTCCGAGGCGATGCTCTCCGGCGCGAATGTCAACGGAGCCAACCTCGCTGGCGCCCAGCTCACCGACGCCGTCCTCGATGGCGTCGATCTCGATCGCGCCGCCTCAGAGGCCGACCTGGCTGAGTAGCCCGATTGGCTCACGAGCGGGTCGCCCGCTGCGGGACCAAGCCCTTGGGGGGGGGGAGCCACCAGCGCTGGCGCGAGTGTGGTGCCTCGCTGGCCCGCACGACGAGCGCCACCCCGACGTCGTAGCGGGGACGACTCGCCGCGTCACGTGCCCGTGATCGCTCCCTGAGAGTCGACCGCTGCCATCTGAGTGCCGCAAGCGCGGCGTGGGAGTGTGGGGTGGCGCCGGCGGCGGAGTCAGCCTCGCGAGCGCCGCAGAGCCCGCCCCCTCGGCCAGCCTCGACCGCAGGACCAACACAGGCTGCGCACGCGGCGGCGCGTGGGTTCCCACGGGAACCAGGAATCAGAAAGGCCGGAGGTGTGAGCCTCCGGCCTTCGTGGTGTGTTCTGTGAACTAGTTGACGCGTCGAGCGCGAACGACCTCGTTGCGCTGTGCGTCGGTCAGCTTGGAGCCACCGAGTGCGCGACCGGCTGCAGCCGAAACGCCGCCGTCCTCGTCACCCATGGCCTCGACGAGCGCGCGGAACGCGGTCGCCGAAGGAGCCTGGCCCTTGAGAGCCCGACCGAGTGCACCCGCTGCGGCAGCGCGGACGGCCGCGCTGTTCTCAGTGCGAGAGACGACACCCGTGAGGGCGCCGGCTGCGTCGGCGTTGGCCATGTTGGCCAGCGCACCGAGCGCTGCGAGACGCACGTCGTCAGGAGCACCCTCGCGCAGAGCGGAGAGCAGACCCTTCTGGGCGTCACCGAGCTTGAAGGCGTTGCCACGGACGCCGGCGAGGGCGTTGCTGGCGGCGATCGAGAGCGCGTTGCCGGCGGCGGCAGCGGCGTCGGTCGAGTCCCCGAGGGCCTCCTTGACCGCATTGACCACGCCCACGGAGTCCGCGCTGGTCGGCGCGATCGCGGCGACGCCACGCGAGTCGTAGTCGGCGCCGGCGTTGCCACCGGAGGCCATCACGACCGTCTTCGCGCTCGAGGTGCGGAAGTCACGCTTCAGCTCGTCGAGCACCTGGAACGTGGTGATGTCGGAGAGCGTGTTGCGAATGACGATCGCGTCGAACCCGCCTGCGGACTGCGCGACGCGCAGGCCACCCGCACCCGAGCTGGCCGCCACAGCGTGGAAGCCGGCCTTGTTCAGGGCGCGCTGCGTGTTCATCGCGTTCTTCGAGTCGCTGTCGATCACGAGCACCTGACGGATCGAGACCTCGCCGGCAGCCTCACCGAGGATGGACGCGACCATGTTCGACTTCGGGAAGCCCGCGGCCGGATCGAGGTTCGCGAGCGCCATGGCGGAGCCGTAGCGAACCGTCTTGTCGTCGTTGGTCAGAGCGCGAACGAGCATGTTCTTGCCGTTCAGGTCGCCAGCGCTGCCGAGATCGGCGATCGCGCCGGAGATCTTCGCGGCCGCGTCACCGTGACCGAGCTCCATCGCCCAACCGAGCGCGTTCAGCAGGTCGGCCGAACCCGTCGAGGCGGCGAGCGCCTCGGCCCCACCGAGAGCCTTCTTGGTCTCGGCCAGCGACTCGTCGGCCATGGCGTCGGCGGAGAGTCCTTCCCAGGCGCACACCTCGGCGAACGCGCAGAGCGCGATCATCGCACGGGCGTTGTCCATGCCGGGCGCGGCGGCCAACGCGTCGTACGCGGCCTGCTCTGCCATCTCGTAGTTGTAGATGAAGCGGGGCACGTCACGACCGGTGAGGGCGCCACCGTCGGCGCTCCACACGGTCCAGGTGCCGTCGTAGTTGCGCAGCGTCTGCGGATCACCGAGGAAGTACTTCGCCGAGAGACCCATGTAGGCCTTCGCAGCGGCCGCGGTCTTGCCGGCAGCGGCAAGCAGCGCAGGGCCGGCGCGCTCGTCACCGATCCGGTCGAGGATCAGCGCGGTGTTCTTCTTCTGCATGCCCTTGGCGCTGCCCAGCGAGGCGGCCAGAGGCGTGACGGCGTCGGTGCCGATCGCGGTGAGGCAGATGATCGCGTTGGCGCGGACGTCGATGTCGTTCGAGCCGAGGTAGCCGACCAGGGTCGGAACCGCGTACTCACCGTGCGACGCCGCCAACTGCTGGCAGGCCTTCGTGCGACGACCGAGGTCCTTCTCGTGGACCGCGGTGTTGACCAGGCCGCGGATCGCCGAGGCGTCCTGCGACTTTGCGGTCTCGGCGCGGTGCGAGAGCTCGAGCAGTCGCGCGGCGACCTGCTCCGACTCTCCGCCGGCCTTGAGCATGTCGAGGAAGACCGAGAAGTCGGTCGACTTCACGAGGTTGTATGCGTCCTCGTTGCTCGGATCGGAGGCCAACACGCGGCGGAACTGCGCGTTGGCTTCCTTCGTACGTCCCCGCTGGAGCAGCTGGGCTCCGTCCTTGAGCATGCGCTCCATCTCGTCGGCGCCTTGCGCAGATGCCGTCGAGACCAAGAAGCCCGTAGTGGCGACAAAAGCCGCCGCGACGAGCGCGCGCTTGCTGAACCGGATCTTCATCCCAATGCCCTCCATATGCCGGCGTCGTCGCCGGCGCGGCGCAAACTCGATCCCACCGCGTGCCCAACGACCAGCGGAATCGAGCCCAAAGCGGGTCGGATTCTAGGTGGGCCCAAGGCCCGATCAATCAAAAACTTTCGAGCACGGAAGACCCGCGCTGAGGGTGTTTTAGCGCGATTCGGCGACGCCGTTCAAGGGGCGATTGCGCGTGCGGCAAGACGGGCCGAATCCTGCCCCTACGCAGCGTCCGGCGGAGCGGGGTCGAGACCGCGCATCGGCCCACCCGAAAGCACGACGTCCAACGCCGCCTGGATCGAGACCGGAGCGTCGCCCCAGGCGGCCACGACGGTCCTGGGCTCCCGCGAGAGCCCGTGAAGCACGCCGGGTGCAGACAGCAACAACGTGAGCGTGCGCTGGGGCGCACGCTCCAGCACGTGATCCACGAAACCTGCGAGCGACGGCTTCAAGCCCATTCGGCCCTTCCAGGCACGCTGATCACAGGCGATCGCGAGAACCACGACCGCCGCGTCGTCCACCATCGCCAGGAGGGGATCGGCGGCGGCGTCGCCGCTCCAGTCCGTCAGTCGTGCGAACCCGCCCGCGAACTCGTGCGACCGTTCGCGGAATCTGCGCTCCCGATCCGGCTCGTCGTCGTCGTCGATGAGCAGAGCCAGCACCGGACCCCGGCGGCCCGTCAACGGCAGCAGCCGAGCATCGTTGCGCAGCGCGGTCAGACTGTCCCGCGCGAGCCCGTACGCGTCGTACAGGTGCTCCGCGGCGATCGACTGAGGCTCGGCCGAGTGGACGAGCAGGTCGGCGAGGGTCAGGTCGAGGCGGCTCTTGATGGCCGCAACATCGATGCGGCTCGCCTCGGCGGCGGCCTCGAGGGCGTCCGCCACGGCGTACGAGTCCGACGGGTGGAGCAGTAGATCGCAGCCGGCCTCGACGCAACGGACGGCCGCCTCAGGCTCCTCCAACGGCTCCGCAGCGTCGCCGGCAGTCAGCAGGCCCGACATGACGAGCGCGTCCGAGAGCACCAGTCCGCCAAACCCGAACGTGTCGCGCAGGATGATCCGCAGGATCGGCGAAGACAGGGAAGCCGGCTGACGCGGCGTCGGATCGAGCGCCGGGTACGCGACGTGAGCCGTCATGACCGCGCCCACTCCGGCGCGGATCGCCGCGCGGAACGGAACGAGCTCCCGCTGGCGGATCTCACCGGCTGTCGCGGTCACGATCGGGAGCTCGGCGTGCGAGTCCGCGTCGGTGTGCCCGTGCCCCGGAAAGTGCTTCGCGCACGCGAGGACGCCCTGGTCCTGGGCCCCCGCGATCCACGCCGACGCGAGTCCGGCCACGAGATCTGGGTTCGAGCCGAGCGCGCGATTTCCGACGATCGGGTTGGTGGGGAGCGAGAGCACGTCGACGACCGGTGCGAGCAGCATGTTGATGCCGATCTCGCGTGCCTCGAGCGCGGTCACGCGTCCGTGCTCGTACGCCCGGTCCTCCGACAGCGTGGCGCCGACGGCCAGGAGTGGCGGCAGGGTGAGGCAGCCCTGGACCTGCTGCCCCATGCCGCGTTCGGCGTCCATCATGATGAGCAGCGGCCGCCCCGCCGCCTGGCGGAGGCTCGCCAGCAGAGGCGGCAACAGCTCGCGGTCGCCGCCGAACACGAGGAACCCAGCGACTCCGGCACGAGCCAACTGACGGAAGTGATCGACCCGGCCGTAGTCGCGTGGGAGTCGAATAGCCGGGACGAGCAGGCGCATGCCCAGACGAGGGGCGGCCGGGTCGACGGCGTCGGTTTCCGCCGGGCCAGGCTCTTCTTGGACAGCGTCTTCTCGGACAGCGTCCTCCCGAGCAGGGTCTTCCGCTCCGGGCTCTTCCGAGGGGCGCTCTTCCGCGTTGGGCTCGTCCATCGCGAGCAGTCTAACGAGGGTGACCGGTCACGGCGTGATCGTGCCGAGGACGCGCGGTCCGTCTGCGTTCGTCACCGCCGGCAGGTTTCCCGGCCCGCCGAGCAGGGTCTCGTTGGCCAGCAGAGCGAACAGCACGGCCTCGCGAGCATCCGGGTCGATCCCGATCTCTGCGCTGCTCCGCAGGGGCAGCGGATGGAGGTGCGCGGCGAGTCGCGCCATGAGCGTCAGGTTGTGGACGCCGCCTCCGGAGACGATCACTTCGGCGATCGGGACCGGCGCCTGCTGGGCGAGTCGGACGCATCCGTGCGCGACCACCTGCGCCACGATCTCGGTGAGCGTCGCGAGGGCCGACGGAGCGTCCATCGGCGACGATGCGGCGTCGAGCACCTGTGCGACCAGATCGGCCGAGACGTCCTCGCGCGCCAGGCTGTGCTCCGTGTCCAGGCCCTGGAGGAGCCGCCGCGCGAAGTGCTCCACGACCGGCGTGACCGCCTCCCCCGCCGCCGCGAGACGACCGTCGACATCGCGGAGGAGCGTGCCGCCACTGAACTGCTCCGCCGCGGCGTCGAGCGGTCCGTTTGCCGGGCCGACATCGCACGCGCGAACATCGGCGACGTCGGGCGTCACCACCGTCGCGTTGGCGATGCCACCGAGATTCAACACGACGCGCGCGGACTCAGGCCGGCGCAGGAGCAGCCAGTCTGCAAACGCTGCGAGCGGCGCACCCTCTCCGCCCGCCGCGACATCGCGCTGACGGAAGTCCGAGATCACGGGCAGACCGGTGCGCTCGGCGATCACGGCCGCGGAACCGATCTGAAGCGTCGCCGCGCCGCGGCGTCCCGATGACATCAGGGCTCCGGCGCCCGGTAGGTGGACGACCGTCTGCCCATGGCTGCCCACCAGGTGCGCGTCCCCTGGGTCGAGTCCTGCCGCGGCGATAACGTCGATCGCAGCCGCGGCCAGTCGCCCGCCGACCTCGACGTTCAGGCGACAGACCTCCTGCGCGTCGGCCGCGTGCGCCGTCCGTAGTCGCTTCGTGAGTTCCGCCGGGAACGCCGCGGTCAGCGACGCCACCACGTCGACCTCGGTCTCGGCACCGTGCCCCCGAACCCGCACGAGCGCCGCGTCCGCGCCATCCGCCGACGTGCCGGAGAGCAGGCCGACGATCAGACGCTCGGGGAGATCGGCCAGTGCCGCGAGCTCACGGACGCTCCTCACTGGGCATCGTCCAGCACATCGCGCAGTCGGCCGGAGGCCGCCTCGAGAAGCCGCCGCGCGGAGTCCGCGTCGACGTCGCGGCGCGCCATGACGATCGCGGTCTTGGCGTGCCCGTCGGCGTCCTCTAGCAAGGCCGCGGCACGATCGCCACCGACGCCCCCGATCTCCTCGACGAGTCCCCGCGCGCGTGCGACCAGCTTCTGGCACCCGACGCGCACGTCGACCATGCGGTTGCCGAAGACCTTGCCAAGGCGGGTCATGGCACCGAGTGAGATCGCGTTCAGCGTCATCTTGGTCGCGGAGCCAGCCTTCATCCGCGTGCTCCCGGTCAGCACCTCGGGGCCCGTCTCGAGCACGACGATCATCTCGGCCGGGAAGTCCTCGGCGACGCGATTGCAGACGATGGCGGCCGTCCGCGCCCCGCGGCGTCGCGCGGCGCCGAGAGCGCCCAACGTGTACGGCGTGCGGCCACTCGCGGTGACGCCGACCAGGAGGTCCAGCGGACCGACGTGGAGGGCCGCTGCGGCGCGCGCTCCCTCGATGGCCTCGTCCTCGGCTCCCTCGCGCGCGCGAAAGACAGCGTCTCGGCCCCCGGCGAGCAGCACCGGGACCCGCTCCGGCTCGAGACCGAATGTCGGGAGGAGTTCGACGGCGTCCAGCAGTGCCAGACGACCGCTGGTGCCCGCGCCCGCGTAGATCAGGCGCCCGCCGACCGCGAGCGCGTCGGCTGCCGCGTCGATGACGCGGCCGACCACGTCGGCCGCGCGCAGGCAGGCCACGGCCACCGCGGCATCCTCCTCGAACACGAGTCGCGCCAGATCGATGCCGCTCAGGCGGTCGAGATCGTCGCTGCGGGGGTTCGGCGTCTCGGTCGCCAGATCGCGGAGCTCCGGCGGCCCAACCATCACCGCTCCGCCGCCTCGACGGCGCGGCCGTAGACGCCCAGACGCCCCGGACGCAATAGGACCTCGACCTCTTCACCGTCGCGCACAACGACCACCCGGACCTCGTCCTGCCCTTCGGCCTGCGCCGAGGCGGTGCGCAGAGCCTCGACGTTCACGGTCGGCGTCCCGTTGTACGAGACCAACACGTCGCCGGCCCGCAGCCCCGCCGCAGCCGCCTGGCTCTGTGGAACGGTCCCCGTGACGAGGTAGCCGGTCGCCGGTGGGTTGCGCAGGACGAGCGCGGCTCGCGCCGCGTCCCGTACGGCCGGCTCCGCATCGCTCGCCGCCGCGGCCTCGATCGCCTGCACGAGCATCGGATCCTCCGTCGTCGCAAGCTCCGTCGCAGCGCTGGCGCGCAGCGAGGCATCGCGATCGGGATCGGCGAGGATGCCGCCGAGCAGGCGCTGCGCCTCCGGGCTATTCAGCCTGCCAATGTTCGCGACCAGCGCGCGCTGAACCGACACGTCGGCTTCGACCGAGAGCGCCGATCCGAATTGCGCCAGCGTCTGGTCCGGCGCCTGGGTCCACGGCAGGCTGTACGCCGCGATCACACGGAAGCCGGGGGGGGACTCGGGGCGCTCGAGGGCCCAGTCCATGAGCGCGCGCACGTTCGGGTCTCCGAGGCCGCCGTAGAACTCCACGTCGGAGAGGTTCAGTTTCCCCTCTCCGCTGACGTCCTCGTTGATCAGGAGCGCGACCTCCATCGCGGCCTCGCGCCCCTCGGGGACCATGCCCGCGAGCTCGCGGAGGGCCGCGACCGCAGCGGTTCCATCGCCCTGCTCGAACCACACCGGAACCGCCGCGCGAAGCTCGTCGATGCGCCGCGCGCGCTCTTCCGGACCGGGGAGCTGCACCGGCATGTCGCCTGCCTCGACGGGAACGACGGGCGCGACATCGACTTCCGTCTCGTTCGCGGCGTCCGAGTCGGCGCTCGACCCACCGGTTCGCTGTCGGGTACGGGCGACTTGATCACGGAGACGCGTCAGCTCGCCCTCAGACTCAGCGAGACGACGCTCGAGCTCGGCGCGGGGAACGGTGTCCGCCGAGACCGGCTCCGCGCTCGGTCCCTGACCGAGTACGCCGCCGAGGCCGAGCCCGACGACGAGTCCGAGACCGACGAGGAAGAAGACCTGCAGAGGTTTCAAGGGCGTGCCTCCTTGGGGCGCGCCCCATCGTACTCCTACACCTGCTCCTACTCAGCGTCGGGCTCGGAGTCGGGCCCGTGGCCGAGCGTCTCCCAGGCCTCTTCCGGATCGAAGCTGGGGGAGCGATCGGGCAGATGACACCCACGACAGGCGGCCATGGCCTCCGTCCCGTACCCGGGCCCGGCGTCCGCGGCGTGCTCCGCGCCCGGGCCGTGGCATGCCTCACACGAGACCCCCGCAAGATCGGACGCGTCGGCGACGCCCTTCCAGCCGGTTCGATAGAACGCGCCGGTCGTGTGACACGGGGAGCACCCCGTGCTGACGCTGAACTTGTCGCCGGCGAGGAGTTTCGGCGCGATGGCGTGCGGCGAGCGCGAGTGACGTTCGGCAGCGTCTGCGTGGCACTCGGCGCACGCGGCGGCGCCGGCGTAATCGCCCCCGGGGTGGATCGCTCGCGGATCTCCATCGATCATGTCCTCGCCATAAGCGGCGTGCAGCGTGGCTTCACGAGCGAACGCCAGCGAGGAGACGTAGGGGCTGCCGTCGGCGAGCAGATCGCCGCCGATCCGCGAGAGCGCTGGCGGGAACGGAATCGGCTCTCCGGGATGGAGGAAGACGCGCCACAGGAAGCGCGCACCCCGGCCGGGGTAGAGCAGCGTCACGCCAGCGACCTCGCGCGTGACCGTCGAGGGCAGGATCGGGCCGTCCGCAGCAGCCGCCACGTCGAAGAGGGGCGTCGCGGCACCGGACTCCGGGACCGGCCGATCGGCGTGGAGTGCGGTCAGGATCTCGGCGGCTTCGTCCTCGGTGCCGTGAACGAGGAGGACGCGCGAGTGCGGCGGCGTCTCGTTCAGGACCGCGCGCTTCTCGGCCTCGTCGAGCGCTTTTCTCGCGTGCACGATCGGATCGACGAGGCGCACGTCCGACTCGCTGTTCGCCAGCTCGTCCGCGACCGACTGCGCCGCGACGGCCACGACCAGCACGTAGTGATCCTGTCCTGCGCGTTGCAGCGCCCATCCCTGCAAGACGGGCCGGTCGTGCGAGTCGATCGCGTTCGCACAGAGCACCTTCACGCCGGCGACGGAACGCAGCAGACCGCGCGCGAAGTCGCTCCCGTGGCCCAGTTCACCCGGTCCGGCACAGACGACATCGATGCCGGTGTCGGAGAGGACACTGCTGTAGTGCCCGTGCGTCGTGTGTCGTCCGATGGAGCCGGGTGCGCGCGTCAGGTCCCCCATCATCACGGTGATCACGTTGGGCATGAACCGCTTGGTGCGGTCGACCGCCGCTCGCACGGAGAAGAGCCCGCCGCCCGGGATGCGGTTGCACGGTTCGCCGACGAAGCGATCCTCGACGGCACCGATCACCGAGAGCATCACGGGCGAGGACGGCGCGACGACGACGGGTGCCGCACCCGGCGTCGGTTCCCCAGGACGCCCCCCAGGTGGCGTCGGCTCAGCGGGCGGCCTCAGCGAGACGATGACGACCGCGGCGATCGCGACAACCACGATGACGGCCGCCACGCGGGCGATGGTCATGCGCGCCCCAGGGACGGGATGCGCGGGGTGGGGCAGCGGGGCCTCGGACGCTCGGACACGGCGCACGCACGTTAGGCGGCACGTGCGGACGACGCCGCATTCATTCGAGCCTGGCTCCCCGCATTGACAGACACGTCGCGCTGCTTCAGGATCCCTGTGTCGCGCGGGCCACGGCCGGCTGCGCGCACGGCCTAGCGGACGCTCGAAGGGGATGCGACCGCGATGCCCCGTCCCCGGCCGTCCCGGGAGCCTGGATGCGCGCTCGAACGCCGCTGACCATCATCGCCCTCTCCACCGTTCTCGCGCTCGCAGCCGGTGGCTCGGCCCTCGCCGACGGACCAGGCGTCACCGCTCGGAACGGCGATCGCCTCACGGCCACGATCGAAACGGACGACCTCGACGGATTCGCGATCGACCTCTCCGAGGGGGGGAGGCTCTCCGCGAAGCTGAAGGTCGCGAAGGGCGCATTCCTCCTCCCCCAGCTCCGGCTCTTCCGTCCGAACGGCAGCGAGTTCGACCTGACGCTCTTCACGAAGAAGGCCGGGACAGCCAAGCCGCAGCTGAAGAACGTGCCCGTGGTGGCCGGCGAGACCGGGACGTGGCGCCTAACGATCGAGGGCGGCAACACCGGCGGATACACGGCCCAGTTCATCGTGAAGACCCCCACCGCCGCCAAGAGCAAGGGCCTGGTCGTGCCGGCGGGCGGCACGCTCGCGTTCACGTTCACGGCGGACGAAGCGGCTGCGCTCACGGCGAAGATCAAGGAGAAGGGCGGGCCGGAGCTGGCCGGCGTGCGCGTCCTCGATCCCTCCGGCAACGAGGTCGCCGGCACGGCGGCGGCGTTCGTCCGCAAGAAGACGACGCTGGCCTCGAAGAAGACGCCGCTCACGGGTGGCTTCGGCCGCTACACGATCGAGCTGACGGGGAGCGCCGAGGGCCCGACGACCGTCGACGTCATCACCAAGGTCAAGTTCGCCAAGATTGCGAAGCGCAAGGACGCGCTGCCCCCGGAGGCGCGCCTCGACTCGGTCACCGGGGACGGGATCGTTCGCCAGGAGGACGTCGGGACGACGGTGCGCATGGCGGGTGCCAACCTGTTGGCCGGATCGACGGCATTCGTCGGCGGAGACGGCGTCACGGTCACCGCGGTCGACGTGCTGACGTCGTCGACGGTCGACATCACGGTCGACGTCGACGACGACGCCGTCTTCGGCCTGCGCGACGTGACGATCTGTCCTCCGCCGCTCTTCGGCGAGCCGTTCACGATCACCGAGATCGTGACGGTGCAGGCCCCTGATCCAACCGTGACCGGTTTCTCGATCGCCGCCATCACACAGGGCGACGCCGGGATCGCGATCGAGCTGACGGGCACCGGCTTCCGTGATGGAGGCACCGTCCTGGTCTCGGAGACGGGCGTGACCGCCGGCGTCGCGACCGTTGTCTCCCCGACCACCGCCCGCGCGAACCTCACGGTGGCGCTCGACGCTCCCGCCACGCAGCGAAGCGTGCGTTGGCAGCAGCCGGCCGACGGCGGGAGCGCCATCGGAACCGCGCCCGGTCTCCTGCGTGTGTTCAACCCGAACCCGAGCCTCACGAACGTCACGCCGGACTCCGCGGCCCGGGGCGCGACGAGTCTCGCCCTGACGCTGACGGGTCAGCACTTCCGCGACGGCGGGACGGTCACTGCCGGCGCCGGAGTGACGGTTCTGACCGCGAGCCGCCTCTCCGACTCGCAGCTCACGGCGACCGTGAACGTGAGCGGCGCAGCCGACTTCGGTCCCCGTGATGTCGTGTACCGACAGCCATCCGCCGGCGGCGGCGCGTCCGTCACGCTCGACGACGGGCTGGCGATCGTTGCCCCGGCACCGACCGTGACGTCCGCATCACCGACGTTCTTGTCGCAGGGCGACGCGAGCACGACGGTCACGATCACGGGCGCGGACTTCGTCGACGGCGGCGCGCTGTCGTTCGCCGGAGACGGGCTCACGGTCGGCGCGACGATGTTCGTCAGTGCCACGATGGTCGAGGCGGACGTCGCCGTGAATGCGAGTGCGAGCACCGGCGGACGCAACGTCACGTACACGCAGCCAGTCGGCGTCGGCGGTCGATCCGCCACAGGAGTGGCGATCCTCGAGATCCACGCGCCCCCACCCACGTTCACCGACGTGACGCCAGACTCGTTCGCGCAGGGCACCGGCGGGACGTTCGTGCTCACGGGCACGAACTTCACGAACAGCGGCTCGGTGACGACCGACGGCGTCGGGATCACGCTCTCGAGCCCCACGTTCGTCTCCGGCACGGAGTTCCGCGTCGACTACACCGCGTCGCAGTCCGCGACGATCGGGACGAACGACCTCACGTTCACACAGTCACTCGCAGACGGCGGAGGCAGCGCGACGCTTGTCGATGCCTACGCGGTGGAGGACGCCGGCGTTCAGCTTACGGACGTTTCCCCCTCGCTCTGGCTGCCCGGACAGCAGCGCATCAGCGTCGAGCTGACCGGTCTGGAATTCAACACCGGCACGACGGTGTCGATCTCCGGCAGTGGCGTCACGCTGCACTCCACGACCAGGAACTCCAATGCGTCGATCACACTGGTCGTCTCCGTCGACGGCAATGCCACGGTCGGCCAACGCGACCTGACGGTGACCCCCGGTGCCGGCGGCAAGCCGCAGCGCACGTTTGACGACGCACTCACGATCATCCCGGCGCGGCCGCACGTCACGGCGTTCAGCCATGGCACGCTCGGTCGCGGCGCTTCATCGGTGGCGGTCACGGTGTCGGGCACCAACTTCCGATCCGGTGACACCCTCTCTGCCAGCGGCACCGGTCTGACGTTCGCGAGTGTCTCGGTCGTCAGCGCCGCCCAGATCACAGCCAACGTCAGCGTGACCGCTGGCGCGACCCTCGGCACACGCGACATCACCGTGACGCATGCGGCCACCGTCGGAGGAGTCGCCGGCACGCTCGACGACGCCACGTCGGTCATCGCCGCCGCCCCCACCGTCACGTCGATGAACGCCAGCAGCATCGGCCGCACCGGCACAGGTGGCGCAACGCGCAACGTCCCCGTAGAGGTGACCGGCACCAACTTCATGACCGGTGCCACGCTCTCGTTCGCAAAGTCCGGCGGATCCGGCGTGAGCGTCGTCGCGAGCACCACGGTCGTGGTCTCAGCCACCAAGCTCCGCGCCACCCTCGCGATCACGGGCGCGGCGACAACAGGTCTTTGGGACGTCACCGTGACGAACCCGTCCACGCTCGGCAACTCGGGCACGACCGGCAACGGCAAGCTCGACGTCAAGAGCGAGACCACGCTCACCGTGAACAACGTGACGCCCAACAGCGGCGGCACGTTCGGTGGCGAACGCGTCACGATCTACGGGGCCGGCTTCACCGTCAGCGCGAGCGTCGACTTCGGCACCGTGACGGCGTCGGGAACGCAGGTGATCGACCAGAACACGATCATCGCGACGGTGCCGCAGCCAGCGACGTCGTCGGCCAGCGCCACCACCGTGGTGAACGTGAAAGTCACACTCTCGGGCGGCGGCAACGCAACGCTGACGAACGGCTACACGTACGCCAGGGACGTCACGACGTTCCTCGTCGAGGATGGCTTCCCCGCCGACGGTGCGACGGGCGTGGTCCGCAGCATCAAGCGCTCGGCGCTGCGTCTGTCGGCACCGATCGACACGACGAGCGCGACGTACGGAACAGGCACGTCCAACGGGGCGTTCTGGTTCGAGTCCGGCAGCTTCGGTGTCTCCGGCGGCGCGCTGGCATTCGGACCGAACAAGCGCTGGCTGGTGTTCACGCGCACCGGGGGGAGCCTCGCTGCCTCGAAGCGCCACATCGTGAGCCTGCGGGCGACAACGAACTCGATCGGCAGCACCGATCTCTCCCCCACGTTCGTCTCGAGTACGACCGTCGAGCAGATCGACTGGACCACGCACGCGACCACGACGGACACGACGGCGCCGACACTCTCCACCGTCTCGCCCGCCTCGGCGGCGACGAACGTGTCGACCACGACGCGCATCGCACTGACGTTCAACGAAGAGATCGACCCGAGCTCGCTCGCGTCGAACGTTCAGCTCGAGACGACGGTCGGGGCCACGCTGATCGCCAGCTCCCTCTCGATCAGCGACAACCTGAAGACCGTCACGTTGGTCCCGGACGCCGAGCTCGCCACGTCGACCAGTTACACGATCCGTCTGAAGACGGGGCTCGTTGATTTCAGCGGCAACGCGATCGTCGCGCTCACTCGCGCGTTCACGACCAACAACGGCACGGACTCGACGGCTCCTACCATCGACAGCGTCGTCATCGAGGAGCTCCCCGCGGGCATGGACGGCTCGACGACGTACGTGAACGCGAGCGGCGTCAACACGGCGTTCGATGCGTACCTACCGCGTTGGGGTTGGAAGGTCGTCGTCAACTACTCCGACGAAGGCGGCGGCGGGATCGACGAGTCCTCGCTGTCCGCGAAGGCGAGCGTCGCCGTGGGCACCAACCTCGCCAACGCAGAGCTTGGCGCGAACTTCAGGGCAACGAGCACGCAAGCCGAGTGGCGCATTCCGTCGAGCACGAAGTTCACCGTCGGTGACAACGTCACGCTCACATTCACGATCAAGGACAAGGCGGGGACCGCCAACACGTCGACCTCGAAGGTCATCACGTTCGACGTCGTGGACCGCGACACGATCGTCGCCGCCGCGGTCGGTGCCGATCACGACCCGTTCGACGCGCGGCGCACGTGGGTCCTGCGCACGGACCTCGACCACTACACCGCGACGTTCCAGACACAGACGATGCCGTCGGTGGCGCGTGGAGTCACCACCTCGGCCTCATCGAACGGCATCTCCGACTTCGACGAGACGCTGCGTCTCGTCGGCCTGAACTCCGCGAGCATGACAACCGCCGCGAAGGCGACGGTCGACGGATCTCTCCGCGGCACGAACGACATCATGCACCAGCTGTTCGTCGAGGCATCGCGGGGCTTCCTCCGCGAACGCTACGAGATCGACGAGGACGGCACGCGCGACAGCGACTCCGTCGACGTCGAGTTCCTGGTGCGCGGCGAGCAGGGCTCGTTGGCGTCGCTGCCGACCTACTCCACCACCCCCACCTCCTTCAGCGCCAATGCGTACTCGGAGATGTCGATCGGCGGCACGCAGGGAGCGGAGTCGTCGAGCTTCACCTCGTTCACAACGCTCGGCCAGGGGTTCACCGACCAGCGCAACCGGCGCGAGGAGGCGAACCTCAACAACCCGAACAACGGCGTGCGAACGGGCATCTACCTGATGGGCGCCCTCGAGAACAACGTCAACGGGTTCAATGGCAGCCTCATTCGCGTCACGGTGACCGACAAGTTCGTCGCGGTGTACGGCGGTACGCCGGTCGGCGAGCACGCGAGCGACGACAACGTCCTCGCCGGGACGTTCGATCGCACGACCTCCGTCAACACCACGCACAACGCCCGGTACGACGACATCATGGCCGCGGTCGATTTGCTCGCGCTGTTCGCCAGTTCGACGCTCGCTCATGAGGTCGGCCACTCGACCGGCCTCGTCGCGAACGGGGCGCCGAAGACGGGTCTGTTCGGCGACGCCCACGAGAACAACACGTTCACCGAGGCCACATCCCTGAACACGAACACGTCGGGGCACCTCGACTTCGTCGGCCAGGACATCATGGCGGCCGCCGGGTCGTTCCTCGACGACACGGCGACGGGCTCGAACTTCGCACGCTTCAACCCGATGATCCGCGCGTTCCTGCGCAATCGTCTCGTGCACGACGAAGGCAAGTAGCGCCCGCGACAGCGCGGATTGTCAGGCGGCAGCGTCTCCCTCGGCCGCGGTCGCCAGCGGAAGCTCGACGTGGAACGTGGTCCCCTCGCCCAGCCGGCTCTCCACGCGGATCGACCCGCGATGCGCACGCACGATGTGCTTCACGATGGCAAGACCGAGCCCGGTGCCGCCCTGGTCACGGCTGCGCGACTTGTCGACGCGATAGAAGCGCTCGAACACCCGAGGGAGCGAGTCGGCGGGAATGCCGAGACCGCTATCGGCGACGGTGATACGCGCCATGCCCGTCGCGGGATCGGCCGAGACGGAGACCTCCACGCGCCGGCCCTTCGGCGTGTACTTGATCGCGTTGCCGATCAGATTGCCCCAGATGAGGTCCATCCGACTCTCGTGCCCCATGACGTCGACCTCGACCTCGTCTGCGGCGGGCACGAGGAGATCCACCTCGGCGCCCTCCACCTGTGCCCTCAATGACGTCGACACAGATCGAATCGAACGGAGCAACGGCACCGGCCATCGCTCCAGAGTGCGTCCCTCCGTCTCGATCGACGACAGCGCCAGGAGGTCCGTCACGATCGCGGAGAGCCGGTGAGCGTTGCGGGAGGCGCTCGCGAGGAAGCGTTCGCGGGCCTCCAACTCGGCCTCGTCGCCGTCGTCGAGCATCTGCAGCGTCTCGAGGGCGCCGAGGACGGCGGCCACCGGAGTGCGCAACTCGTGGGAGACGTTCGCGACGAAGTCCAGTCGCGCTCGCTCGAGCCGGCGCAGCTCGGTGACGTCCCGCAGGACGACGACGGCGCCGACCGGTCGATCCTCGCTGCTTCGAATCGTCGCGGCGCTCACGTTGACGACTCGCGGTGCCGTACCGGCGAGGTCGACGTCGCGCACCGGCGGCGGATCGCCGGCCAGCGCGGCCCGCACGATCTCCGTCAGCGCCGGAACTCGCACGAGCGTCGCCATTGGCTCGCCAGGAAGCGGTGGCGCCGGCAGCTCCAGCGCCCGCGCGACGCCGCGGTTCGCACGGACCACTCGCTCACTCTCATCCACCGCGAGCACGCCCTCGGTCATCGACCCCACGATCGCCGCCAGCTCAGCGTGGTCCGCCGCGCTCGTCTCGAGCATCTCGGCGATGTTCTGTCCCATGCGACGAAGCGACTCGGCCAGACGTCCCGCCTCGTCATTCCGCTCCCCTCGCGGCAGCGTCTCGAAGTCGCCACCAGCCATCCGCGTCGCCGCGATCGTCATGTCCTCGAGCGGACCCGCAATGCGACGCGCTGCGAGCCACGCGACGAGCCCCGCAACCGGGATCCCCGTCAAGAACGACAACAGCAAGAGAACGTAGAGCTCTGCCAGTGCGTCGTCGCGCGCGCGGATCGGTGTGGAGGCGCGCAGAACGCCAAGTGGTTCGCCGGTCGCCGAGTCCACGCGCCGCGCGAGATAGAGCATGCGTTCGCCGACGGTGCTGCTGTCTCTCTCGCGACGGCCTTCGCCTGTGGACATGGCGGCGATGAACTCGGGCCGATCCGCATGACTCGCAAGCGGGAGGGGGCGATCGGACTCAGCCACGACTGCGCCGTCGGTGCGCATGGCCGTCAGCCGGATGTCCTCGATGTGAGACAGGGCCTTCGCCGTCGCGCGGAGCGTGCCGGCATCGTCCGCGGCGAAGCTCTCGCGCGCGATGGGAAGCAGCGCCTCCAGATGGTGCTCGAGGCGGGCGAGGCGCGCCACGTCGTCGGCATCGCCCAGGCGCCCGGCCAGGAACAGACCACCCGCCAGCGTCGCCGTGAAGTAGCCGATCACGACGGCGACTCCAATCCGCAGCCAGAGCGGCAGCGCACGGCGAAGCGTCGGGCGAAGGCTCTCGGGCGTCATCGCGAGCGCATCGTGCCGCACGGCCGTGAGCCAGGGACGAAATGGCCGCGCTTCGCGGAGGATTCACGGTCCCGACCGACGCGCCGGACTTCCCGGGACCAGTCCAAGCCCGGCGTCCGCATCAGCATCGGCGACAGCGCGAGGGTGTCGGCCATGCGAGAAGCTCGCCCCCGGAGCGACTCACTCGATCGCTTGCGCAGGCGTGCTGCACGCAGCCGATGCTGCTCGCCAAGCAGGCGAGATTCGAGATTCTCGACGACATCCCGCCGGTCGTCGACCACTTGGACAGCCTTGCGCCTCATCGCCCCGAGTCTGCCCTGGCTCGGTCAAGACCGCGTGAAGGCGCGACGAAGGATCGCCCAACTCGACGTTCGCCCACCACGACGCGGTCGGGGCGCGCTATACTGCGGGCGGTCGGGCGCGAACAGGGTCAAGCTGGTCAGAGAAGCCGCGGGGGTCTTGCTCCGACGCATCGGATGGTGCGTGGACGGACCTCGCTCTGTAGGATTCGCAGCCACAGGGATCGCGGTTCGCCGGCGTGCGGCCGCGGGGTTGAACACGCTCAAGAGGCAGGTTTTCACATGATCTCCCGTCGTTTCCTCGCTCTCGCGGTACTGCTCGCAGGCTCCGCGACGACGTTCGCTCAGGAACTCCCACTCGGCTTCGGCACCGAAATGCCAAGCGGCTCGAAGGTCACCACGACCGTCTCGAGCGGAGTCGACGTCGACGATTACGTCTTCCGGGGCTACCCGGGGCAGACGTTGAACGTCTCGTTGAAGCAACCGAAGAACACGGGCGTCGCGCTCGGAGTCGATCTGCTGCGCCCGGACGGCGTAGCCATGGATCTCGTGCCCGCGGGCGCCAAGATCAAGACGGGCCCCGAGGTGACCGTGCTGGTCCCGGGCGTGGTGGTGCCTCCGGAGGGCGGGGACGGAGTCCTCGGCCTCGTGCCCGAGCAGCAGTCCCCGGTCCTGAAGATCAAGTACACACTCGACCAGACGGGCATCTGGAAGATCCGCGTGCGGGTCCTCGACACGACGCTCGCCGGTGGCGCGAACGGGGAGTACACGCTCTCCGTCAAGTACTCGTCGCCGAAGCCCGGGAAGCTGAAGAACGCGCTGCCCAACGAGACCCAGCAGCTCGTCTACGCGATCCCCGCGCAGGGCGGCGCGACGATCGACTTCAAGTTGACGTTCAAGGGCGCCAACGTCGTCTTCAACGCCTTGGTCGATCCCTCTGGCCAGTTCGTCGATCTCGAAGACGGTGCACTGAAGGTGAAGGACGGGAAGTCCATCCAGGGGAAGAAGATCCTGCTCGAGCGGAGCGCTCGACAGGGCGACTACCGCGTCGTGTTCGATGTGCCTGGCGGCGTGGCTCCTACGAAGAGCAACTTCATCGGCAAGGTGAAGCTCCCGAAGGGCATCTCCAAGCGCAAGGGCCGGCTCGACACGCGCGAGCCGCTGATCTCCAACGACGCCTTGAACCCGCCGATCGGCGGACCCGGGACGCGCGTCACCGCAACCGTCCTCTTCGCCTTCGACGTGAACGACCCGAACGGCGCTCCGAAGCTGCGCTTCGGTGACATCGAACTCGAGGACATCTCCATCTTCGA
Source organism: Planctomycetota bacterium (assembly GCA_021776825.1). Classification (GTDB taxonomy): domain Bacteria; phylum Planctomycetota; class JAJSAM01; order JAJSAM01; family JAJVHW01; genus JAJFFG01. The sequence continues at coordinate 24,734 of JAJFFG010000108.1, read as the reverse complement.
GCAGCCCGATGCCACCCTCGTCAGCGGCACGGTCCCGCGCACCCTGCCGGAGGGTTCATTCCCCCTCGTCGTCGAGACCAGCACGGGTCAGGTCGACGTCCGCGAGGACGCGTTCACCCGCGTGCCGCCGCCGGTAGTGCTCTCGATCGAGCCCGCGGTCGCGCCGGCGAACATCATCGCCCCCATCGATGCCGACGAGACGCACCCGCTCGCGATCACGATCACGGGCGAGAACTTCCGCCCTGGCAGCATCGGCATCCTGCTGGGTCAGGACCTCTCGGCGTTCGATCCGGCGCAGAACCCGGACCAGAGCCTGGTCGGCGTACGCATCCTGCGACAGAGCGAGACCGAGTTCGTCTTCATCGCGCCTCCTCGGCCGCAGGGTCGCTACGTCTACGCGGTGATCGACACACTCACTCAGCTGTTCGACCCATTCCGTCCCGACTCCTTCGAGTACCTCGCGACGCCGGGCATCAGCCGCGTCACGCCTGGTCTCGTTCCCGTCCTCGGCGGCGACGACATCTTCATCAAGGGCACGAACTTCGAGATCACCGACCGGGTGTTCATGGAGACCGTGACGCCGGGCGTCTTTGACGAGATCAGCCTCATCGCCGAGACGTTCATCGACAGCACGCTCCACACGTTCAAGGCGCCGGTGCGGCCGAAGGGCACGTACAGCATCTTCATCGAGGACGACCAGCGCGTGCAGACCACGCCGCGCACGATCGACTACTTCACGTTCGCCGACTTCACGGCGGACCTGGGTGTCGCGGTCCCGCCGGAGGACGCGCTCCTCGACGGGTTCACCACCGTCCTCGGTGACTACAACAATGACGGAACTCTGGACCTCTTCATCGCGCAGCAGGGCGTCGGCGGACGTGGGTCCGAGACGCTCATCCGGCTGTACGAGAACGACGGCGACGGCGGCCTGACCGACGTCAGCGCCACAGTGCTGCCGTCACCGAGCGGCTCCGACGACTATCGCGCCGACCGCATCTTCACGGAGGACATCAACCGTGACGGCTGGCGGGACATCCAGATCACGACGAACTCGACGGGTGTGCCGTCGAACAACGCGAGTCACACGCGCATTCTGATCAACGAGCGTCGGAGCTCGTCTGCGCCGGCGACGGATCGCATCTTCCGCGACCGCACCGTCGATCTGATGGCGCCCCCGCGTGCGGGTGCTGCAGGAGACAACTGGCGCGGCTTGGACATGTGGGTCGGTGACATCGACCTTGGTGCCTCGGGCCCGCCGGAAATTCTGATCGTGCACAAGGATCTCAAGGAAGAGATCGACGTCCAGTGCGGCAATTACTGCTCGTCGAACATCGGCGGCGCGCTCTACCGCTTCTACTGGGGCGGCAGCCGTGCGTTCAGGTGGGACCCGACGAAGCGGGCCGGCCAGGGTCAGTACAAGTTCGCAGCGAACTTCTTCCCGCGTGGGTCCGGAGTGCTGGTGCCCATCGGCAACCCGCCTCCGAACACCACGATCCCGGCCTGCAACACCTCGACTCCGTGCCGGGGTAAGTTCACCCCCTACACGGGTCACAAGCTGATCGTCGGCGACATGAACGCCGACCGTCGTCCCGACATCGTCGTCCTCTCGACGGACACGGTGCAGAAGGAAAACAAGAACATCTCGTCGACGCAGGTCGCGATCAACCTGCCGAGCACCGAACAGGGCACTGAGATCACCGACGTGACCGAGATCTTCGGACAGGTCGGCGGCGATACGAAGTGGGACGCCGGTACCATCGCGCTGCTCGGCTACCCGGACGGCAACTCGTTCGGCTCGATCGTCCTCACGAAGGCTGCGGCACCGGGCGGCAACACGCGCGGTATCCGGGTCATCCGGTACGTGCCCCCGTTCATCGAGACGGAGGTCGCCTCCTTCGTCGACATCACGGGACTGACCGTGCCAGCGGTCAACGGCGCGGATGCGTACCAGGCCTCGGCGGTCAGAGCCATCGACGCCGACCTGGACGGCGACCAGGATCTGATCCTGGTGGCCAACGCGGCTCCTAGCCCGGGTCAGCCGGCGTTCCGCATCCTGCGCAACAACATCGTCAACTTCCAGCTCGGCATCCTCTCCGAGGACTTCGCTGGGCTGCTGGGCAACGTCGCGACTCCGACCGACCCCTTCGACGGGACGAACCTGCTGATCGGCGATCTCAACGGCGACGGCGCCAACGAGTTCATCGTGACACGCTCGGTCGTCCCCATGGGTGACGAAGGACCGCAGACGCGCGCGATCTCGACCGACAAGTAGTCGGTTCGAAACCACTCACGAAGCGCGCGGTCGGCTCTGCCGGCCCCGCGCGCGTCGATTCCACCCCCGCGGATTGCTCCAGCGCGGATTGCTCCAGCGCAGAGCGGCTCCGCCCGGATCGACTCCGCGTCACTCGCGCGGAGGCACCGAGACACGGATCAGTGTGGTTCAGGCGCGCCGGCCGCCGGGGCAGCGCGCAGGGGGTGCGTGACGCGTCGACGCCGCGAGCCCGCGCCCGTTCTCGACTCTCACCCTCAGGTCAGGAAGCAGGCAAGGAGGGCGGCGAGATCGCGTCGCGGGCGCGAGCGAGGAGCGCGGCGAACGCATCCGAGGACTCCAGGCGGTGGGATGCGTCCTCGCAGGCCCGCTCGCTGAACGCGGACGCGCCAGCCCCAGCAGCGCAGGCCCCGGACAGGCCGGATCGCAGGAGTCCGTAGGGCACGGGCTCCGCTGAGAACGCGGAGGACGCGCTGTCGACCACTCCGTCGGATGCCACGGCCAGCACGAACGGACCTCGCTCCTCGAGCGCACTCAGCAGCGGTGAGATGACCCGCGCGTCGATGGCGGACAAGGCCTCGCGTCGACCATCGGCGTCGCGTGCCACCGCCGGCGCGAGCGCCGCCTCGGTCCGCACGACGACGACATCGTGCGTCGCGAGCGCGGCGAGTGCTGCCGCGCCGAGCTCATCGTCGGATCCATCGGCGTCGACATGGTCGAAGCCGAGGGCTCGGGCCAAGCCGATCGACGCACCGCCGGCGGCGACGAGAGCGGCTCTCCCGGCGGCCCAATCGGGCGACGCCACCGGAACGACAGCGTGGCCGCCGCCGTGCGGCCACACGGCGTTCGCGGGATTCTCTCCGAGATCGAGGCGCACCGCGTTCACGTCGTGGGCCGACAGCGCGGCGCGAGAATGCTCGAACAGCTCTCGGAGAAGTGGATCGCGCAGCTCCGCCTGCGGATCACGTCCCAGCATCTGCCATGGCGGCGGAGGAGACGGCGCGGCGGACGGCCCGGCGGACGGCGACGCAGCGGGCAGCACCAGCAGGTTGCGGTTGCGCGCGAGACGAACGATCCGACCGCCCTGCGCGTGCCCGGTGATCAGGCTCACCAGTAGGTCGGCCTCGGCGTCGCGAACCCTGCCGCCGAACGGGTCGAGCATGCCAGCATCGTCCATCGTCACGAGGTCGAGCCGGGCGACCCATTCCCCGTCCGCCAGGTCAACGCTCGCCCCGGCGGCATCGCAGGGGCCCATGGGGAGCGTTCCGGGAGCGGCACCGACCAGTCCGGTGAAGCCGTCCCAGCAGGTCGCCGCGCCCAGTGCGAGTCGTCCGATCGTGCCGTCGCGCGCGATCCGATCCAGTGCCGGCGTCTCGGCATCGGAGAGCGGTGTGTGCACGTCGAGCGGGTCCGCGCCCCCGGCGAGGACGACGAGAACCACGCGGGGCGACGCGACCGGATCCGCGGCAGAGGACACTGCGGCGGACGACTCGGCGGCGGGAGGCTCCGGAGTGCTCATGATCGGGGTCCCTCGGCGGCAGATCGTCGCAGGGACCCCGGAGGGTACCGCAGCCGGGGGACGTGCCGACTGCTACCCTGCCGTCGATGCGCGAGGCCGTGGTGCTGGTCAACCCGATCTCCGGCCGTCGCTCCGGAGCCGACGCCGTGGACCGCTTTCGAGCGGCGCTCGAGGGCTCGGACCTCTCCTGCCGAGTCCGCCCCACGCAGGCGGCCGGAGACGCCGCACTCTTCGCGCGCGAAGAGGCCGAGCGCGGGACGGCAATCGTCGTTGCAGCGGGCGGCGACGGAACGGTCAACGAAGTGGCCAGCGGCCTGCTGGAGGCTCCCGAGAGCCCCACGGCGCTCGCTCTGCTTCCGCGCGGGACGAGCAACCTCGTCGCGCGACATCTCGGAGTGCCGCTGGTTCCCGAAGGCGCCGCACGCGCCCTCCGGGACGGCACACCGACGCCGATGGACGTCGGGATCGCCAACGGGCGAGTGTTCCTGGCCTGCGTCGGAGTGGGCTGGGATGCGCACGTGGTCGAGCGACTGAGTGCCCGACGCAAGGGCAACATCGGGTTCCACAGCTACGCGATCCCGATCGTTCAGGCGGTCCGTGGGTATCGTCAGCAGCCGATGCGGGTCGAGACCGTCGACGGCGACGTCGCCGAAGGCGTGCTCACGCTCGTCCTGAACACTCGCCCGTACGCAGCCCTCTTCACTCCGGCACCCGCCGCCAGCACGCGCGACGGGCTGCTGGACGTGCTGGTCCTCCGCCGCGGCGCGATCCTCGATCTGGCGCGCTGGGCGCTTCGAGCGGTCCAGGGACGGCTCGTCGACGACCACGGAGCCACGTACCTGCGGACGCGTTCGCTTCGGATCGAAGCCGACGCTCCGCTGCCGTTCCAACGCGACGGAGACGTTGGGGGAACCACGCCGGTGGATATTCTCGTGCGACCGGGCGCGTTGCGCGTGATCCGACCGGACACGCCGAAGCTCGCGCCCCCCTCACCGCAGGAGCCAGGATGAGCGACGTCAACGCGAGCCGCACGGTCGTTCTCGAGACGCCCGATGGCGCCGAGATCCGCATGGGGCAGGGCAGCCCGCTGTTCCTCCTGGCCGGTCCGTGCGTGGTCGAGGGGCTCGAGAAGACCCTGACCATCGCGCGCATCCTGCGCGACATCTGCGGCGAGGCCGGCGTGCCGCTCGTGTTCAAGGCGAGCTACGACAAGGCCAACCGCTCGTCGCACAAGAGCTTCCGCAGCATCGGCACGGAGGCCGCGTTGGACGTATTGGCTGCAGTCCGCGAGGAACTGCGCGTGCCGCTCGTCTCCGACGTGCACGAGAGCGCTCAGGTCGCTCGTGCCGCCGAGGTGCTCGACGTGCTCCAGGTCCCGGCGTTCCTGTGCCGTCAGACCGATCTGCTCGCCGCGTGTGCCGCCACCGGGCGCGTCGTGAACGTCAAGAAGGGGCAGTTCCTCGCCCCCGAGGACATGTCGAACATCGTCGCGAAGCTCGCCGAGGGTGGAACCGACCGCGTGCTGCTGACGGAGCGGGGCACGACGTTCGGCTATCGGAATCTCGTCGTGGACATGCGCGGTCTACCGACCATGCGCGCGACCGGCTGCCCGGTCGTGTTCGACGGAACCCACAGCGTGCAGCGTCCGGGCGGTCTCGGTCACGCGAGCGGCGGGGACCGCACGATGGTCCCCTACCTCGTGCGCGCAGCCGTCGCCACGGGCATCGACGGTCTGTTCCTCGAGTGCCACGACGATCCGGACAACGCATTCTCCGACGGACCGAACAACCTCGACCTGAAGACGCTCCCGGGTCTCCTTCGCGACGTCCTCGCCATCCGCAGCGCGCTCGGCCAGCAGTAGAGCCCCGCCACGGCCTCGGCGGATCAGGCTGGGCCGAACCAGATTGGGCCGAACCAGACTGGGCCGAACCAGACCGCGCCGGGCCGGATCAGGCCGGGCCGTCGAGGAGGTGCACCCGCGCTTCCTCGGTGACGCCCCCGAGTTCCTCTGCGTAGCCCTGAATCGCGCGGAGGGCCTGCTCGCGGTGCGCGTGATCGTCCCCCATCAGCGCGAGTTCGGCCTTTGTGAGGACCCTCGCTGCGACGTTATTGATGTCGTGCAACAGGCGTCGCAGCGACTCGCGGGGCAGCGTGATCTCGTCCTCGTCGCTCACTTTGGACTCCCTTGGCTCTCGCGCTGCTTGGCACGTCTCGCAGCGCCTCCGACATCAGGGTAGCGCGTCGTCACTGTCGGGCATTGCGACACCGCGATGTGTCGATAATCGCGACACCCGTCGTGGATCTCGACGGTCGCCACGAGCCGTCGCGGCTCGAATGAGCCTGAGTTCACTTCGGCATGCCTCTCGCGCCTCCCCCTCGCTGGGACACCAGCAGGGAGAGAGAGAATGCACGACAGCAACACGGCGACAGGGACCGACACGCGGGGGCGAGTCGGAACGAGTCACGAGCGACGCGACCGGTTGGTGAACGAGCACTGGAGGCTCGTCGCCAGCACGGTCCGCCGTGTGGCGCGTCGCCTGCCCTCGCACGTCGACATCGACGAGCTGCTGTCCGCCGGGCAGGAGGGGTTGCTCCGCGCGGCGCAGCGCTACGACGCGTCGCGCGGCACCGCATTCAGCACGTTCGCGGTGCACACGATCCGCGGCGCCGTCCTCGACGCACTGCGAGCACTGGACCCCCTGGCTCGTCCGACTCGGCAGCGAGTCCGGCGACTCGCCGCTGCAGAGTCATCGCTGGCCGCAGAGCACGGTGGCCGCGTGTCGGAGTCGTTGGTCGCGGAGACGGCGGGCTTGACGGAGAGACAGGCCCGCGACGCACGTGAGATGCAGCATCGAGCAATCCGCGTCTCGCTCGACGAGCAGCGGCCCGAGGGCCCGCTCTCGGACGTGATCGCAGATCCCCGCAGCGCGGACGTCGCCGCGCGACTCCTGATCGAGGAGGCGCATACCGTCATTCGCGAGGAGATCGGTGAGCTCGGCGAGAACGACCGGCGCGTGGTCGCGATGTACTACGCCGACGGGCTTCTACTCCGCGAGATCGCCGCCATCCTCGGTGTGACCGAGGGGCGCATCAGCCAGATCCACAAGCGCGCGATCGGCCGGCTCCGCGACGCCGTCCGCCGTCGCGGACTCATGGACTGAGACCCAGCCGGCCTATGGCTAGCGGGCTGTCGCGCCAACCTGCGTGGCCCGTCGAGGCCGTAACTCCGACAGCCTGCTAGGAGACGAGGTCTTCTGAGCGCGACCCGAGTTCTCCGCGGATGCGCGCGACGGCCTGGCCGTGGATCTGGCAGACACGACTCTCGCTGAGCTGCAGGCGCAGGCCGATCTCCTTCATGGTCTGCCCCTCGAAGTAGTAGAGGCGCAAGACTGCTCGCTCGCGATCCTCGAGCTCCGACAGGACGACGCCCGTCGCCTCTTGGAGTTGCAGCTCGGCCGCGGGATCGGGATGGCGCTTGTCGACGAGGTACTGCGAGCGGGAGGGCGCCTCGGGATCTCCGTTGCTGTCTTCAGACTGACTCAGCGAGTAGATCGCGAGTCGCGCCGCATCGTTCTGCACCTGATCGAGCTCCTCGGGCGAGAGCCCGAGCTCGTTCATGATCTCCTCGACCGTGGGCTTGCGCCCGAGCTTCGACTGCAGTTGCAGAACGGCGACACCGAACTTCTGAGCACGGTTGCGCACGAGGCGCGGCGCCCAGTCGCGAGAGCGGAGCTCGTCGAGGATGCTGCCGCGTACGCGCAGCGAGCAGTACGTCTCGAACTTGATGCCGCGAGACAGGTCGAACCCCTGCACCGCGTCGAGCAGTCCCAGAACGCCAGCACTGCGCACTTCGTCGAGTCCGACGCAGCGCGGCAGGCGCTCGGAGATGCGCTCCGAGAGGTAGTCGACGAGAGGGAGGTACGCCTCGACCAGACGGTTGCGCAGGTCCACCTTGGACGTGCGCTTGTACTCCTCCCACAGAGCCTGGAGCTCCGGGGTCTTCTGCACCAAGGCAGAGTCCTCCCACGTTCGGCCGATCGCCTTCGCCGAGCGCATCGCACAGTGGCGACTCATTCTTGCGCATCGACTGCGTGCCGTGCCGTGCCCGCAGTGGAGTTATCGGATAACACCACTACATGTAGGGAATGTACTGGTCCGCCGACCCAACAGCAAGCGTGAGGAAGATCACCTGCCGGAACGCTTCCGTGCTCCAAGGAGAGCAAACGGGGGGGACAGCCGCCGCGGGGTCACGCCGATTGCGGCGGGCGTTGCCGGTGGGCGCGCGTCGACGCAGTGGCAATCGCCGCGCCTCCCATGTTTCTGGTCGGCTCCGCGGGTGCGAGGGCTCTCACTCGAACGCCACCGGCATCGGTCGCACCCTTGCGTGGCCTCATCTCCCGCGTCACGGATCTTGCGCTGACGCCGGGCGGTCACGGCGATTGCACGGCGCCGGTTGATGACACCCATCGGGGCATGCGGCAATCGCCGCGCCCTCTGTTGCTGTCTGGCGTGTGCTCGGTCTCGTCACGCGTCACGCGAGTTCCCGCCGTCTCGGTCGAGGACCTGCGCGCACGCATTCCCCGCGTCACGGCGCCTGCGCTGACGCGCAACCGCCCCGCCCCGGGGTCACGTCGATTGCAGGCCGTGGGCTGGTGGACGCGCATCGGGACATACGGCAATCGCCGCGCCTCCGTTGTTGTCTGGTGTGTGCTCGGTCTCGTTACGCGTCATGCGAGCGCCGGCCGTCTCGGTCGAGGACCTGCGCGCACACATCTCCCGCGTCACGGCGCCTGCGCTGACGCGCAACCGCCGCGCCCCGGGTGAGGATCCGGCGCCTCTCTCCTCCTCCCACCTGGGGCGATCGCTACGTCAGCGGCGCCGTAGGGGCGGACCCCCTGGTCCGCCCCGCCCGCTGGGGTCATCCGCGCGAGGCCGGTCCGATGGCGCTAGGCGGACGACCATCGTGATCCGCGCGGCCATCGGTCGACGCCGGGCAGCAATCGGCATCGCCATCACTCGTGCGCATCTCCGTCACCGCTCGGGTGCGCCAGCCACCCGCGTCGCCCGCGCGATCCGTCGTCGGCGCGGGTGGGTCAGGAGACCCACCCCTACGGCGCCGTGGACCACGCGGATCCCGTCGTACGGGCGGACTCCTGATCCGCCCCGGCGGGGGTCACGTCGATTGCAGAGCGGTTGGTTGGTGACGCGGATCGGGGTATGCGGCAATCGCCGCGCCTCCCATGTTCCTGGTCGGCTCCGCGGCTGTGGGCGCCCACCTGGCGAGAGCGCAGCCCCTCAGGCACAGCCTTGCGCGTGGCCTCATCTCCCGCGTCACGGATCTTGCGCTGACGCGCAACGTCCGCGCCCCGGGTGGGGATCCGGATCCGCGCCGCCCCCGCCAACCCCGCGCGATCGCTGTCGCAACGGCGCCGTACGGGCGGATCTCCTGATCCGCCCCGGCCGCTGACGTGGCTGGCACGATGCGGGTCCGCTGGCGCACCGCGGACGACCCTCGTGATGCAGTTGGCCATCGGACGAGGGCGTCGGCCCAGATCGATTGCGCCAGCCGCCACCGTGATCGGCTCGCGACGTGGGTCGCCGGTGGCGGCCCGATCTACCGCCCGCGCTCCCCCGACGCGGCTACCCCCGGCATTGGAGGTACGCGTCGTGGAGCTGCTTCAGCAGCGTCTCCAGCAGTTCCGTCTCCGCGGTTGTCCGCTCGCCCTCGGACTTCTCCTGCAGCACGTGGAGCAGATCGATCGCCCAGCGCGCTTGGACGAGGTCGATCTGACGCTCTCCGGTCGCGGGGTTCTCGATGATGCCCAGGTGGACGAAGCAGGGACTCACGAGCACCTGCACCAACACCTCGAACGACGGCTTCGGGAGCTCGACGGATTCGTCGGCGCTCATCGGGCGATCTCGGCGCCGGGCTGCGGCTCGCGGCTCTCGTGATGGCACGACGCCGCGACGAACGACGAGAAGAGCGGATGCGGTTCGGTCGGCTTGCTCTGGAACTCCGGGTGGAACTGCACGCCGACGAACCACGAGTGGTTCTCGAGCTCGACGATCTCGACAAGATCGGCTTCCTCGAACACGCCCGTGACCCGCAGTCCCGCTCCGACCAGCCGTTCGCGATACGCGTTGTTGTACTCGAACCGATGACGGTGCCGCTCGTGCACCACGTCCTGCCCGTACGCGCGGCCGGCGATGCTGTCCGGCTCGACGCGGCACGGGTAGCTACCCAGCCGCATCGTGCCGCCCTTCAGCGTGACCTTCTTCTGGTCGGGCATCAGGTCGATCACCGGGTCGATGCACTGCTCGTCGAACTCGCGCGAGTACGCGTCGTCGAGTCCGAGGCGGGCGCGCGCTGCGAAGATCGTCGCGCACTGCATGCCCAGGCAGATCCCGAAGTACGGCACGTCGTGGTCGGCCGCCCAGCGTGCCGCCGCGATCTTCCCCTCGACGCCGCGCTCGCCGAACCCACCCGGGATCAGGAGACCGCCGACGCCGTCGAAGAGGGTGTCGAGCTCGGCCGGATCGAGACGGTCGGAGTTGACCTTCTTCAGCACGACGCGCACTCGGTTCGCGAGGCCGCCGTGGTCGAGCGCCTCGTAGATGGACTTGTACGCGTCGTGCAGATCGATGTACTTGCCGACGACGGCGATCGTGACCTCACGGTCCGGGTTGATCGCCGCGTCGACGACGCGACGCCACTGCGAGAGATCCGGTGTGTCCACGCGCGACACCAGGCCGAGCTTGTCGAGCACGAGCTGATCGAGGCCCTGCTCGCGGAGCATCAGCGGGACCTCGTAGATGGTGTTCTTGACGTCCATCTCTTCGATGACCGCGCCCGGCTCGACGTTGCAGAAGAGCGAGAGCTTGGAACGGATCTCGCCGGTCATCGGGTGCTCGGTGCGGCACACGAGGATGTCCGGGATGATGCCGATCTCGCGCAGCTTGCCGACGCTCTGCTGGGTCGGCTTGGTCTTCAACTCGCGCGCGGCCCGGAGATACGTGAGCAGCGTCAGGTGGATGTAGAGGCAGTTCTCGCGCCCCTCTTCGATCCCGAACTGACGGATGGCCTCGATGAACGGGAGCGACTCGATGTCGCCGATCGTGCCGCCGATCTCCGTGATGATCACGTCGGCGTCGCTACGCGCGTTGCGGATGCCGTCCTTGATCTCGTTCGTGATGTGCGGAATGACCTGGATGCAGGCACCGAGGTAGTCGCCCCGCCGCTCCTTGCCGATCACCGCGTTGTAGATCTGGCCCGTCGTGTAGTTGCTGTCGCGCGTGACGGTCGCGTGCGTGAAGCGCTCGTAGTGGCCGAGATCGAGATCCGTCTCCGCACCGTCGGCCGTGACGTAGACCTCGCCGTGCTGGAACGGGTTCATCGTGCCGGGATCGACGTTGATGTACGGGTCCATCTTCTGCATGGCGACCTTCATCCCGTGCTGCTCGAGGAGCATGCCGAGGGCGGCGCAGGTCAGGCCCTTGCCGAGCGAGCTGACGACGCCACCGGTCACGAAGATGTGCTTCGGTCCGCTCCGCGACGGCGTGACCTTCTGGGGGGACGAATTGCCGGAAGCCTGAGTCACGAGTCGCTCTCCTCCTCACGCGTCGCCAACGCGACGCGCATCCGGAAGGCCTCGAGGTCTTCCGGTGTATCGATCCCGGGCGGGGCTCGGTGTCCTTGTACGACGCCGATCGCCCAGCCGTTCTCCAGCGCCCTGAGCTGCTCCAGCCGCTCCGTACGCTCCAACGGTGTCGGCGGCAGGGACGCGAACCGCAGCAACGCATCCCGTCGGAAGGCATAGATCCCCACGTGTCGCAGCACCGGGGCCAGTTCTGCCCTACCCGGTGCTCCGACATCGCGGGCAGCCCCAGCTCGGGCTCCGACATCTCGCGCGTCCCGATCCAGAGGGATCGGCGCACGCGAGAAGTAGAGCGCCCGACCATCGAGGCCGCACACCACCTTCACGACGGAGGGTCGACCGATCTCGTCGCCTCCCGCTGGCGCCGCCAGGGTACCCATGGGGAGGGACGGGTCCGCTCGCATCGCGGAGATCAGCGCCTCGACGTCGCGAACCTCGAACTCCGGTTCGTCGCCCTGAAGGTTCAGGACGATCTCTTCGTCGCGATCCCGGGCCACCTCGGCCACTCGATCGGTGCCCGACGTGTGGTCCGCCGACGTCAGCGCAGCCGTGCCACCGAAGGCGTTCACGGCGTCCAGGACCTCGGCCGAGTCGGTCGCCACGATGACCGCGCTCACGCCGTCGATCCCGATCGCGCGCTCGGCGACGTGCTGCACGAGCGGCTTGCCGTCGACCTGCGCCAACACCTTGCGCGGCAGTCGCGTGGAGGCGAGGCGCGCCGGAATCACCACGAGGACCCGATCCGCCGCGCCGGTCGACATCGAGCGGCTAGCCCGGCCTATTCATGAGGCTCGCGCACGCCGTGACCACCGTCGTCCGGGAGGTCAGAAGCCGCCTGTATGCGGGGGCCACCGCACGCGCCGAATGGCCCGTCCTGAGCGAGGACAGGTCGTCGAGATCAAGGCGCGCCGACAACTGCGACGCCGTTCCGTCTCGGAGGAGGCGCAACGCGGAGATCGGCGGTCTGAACTGCTCAGGTGTGTGAGTCGTCATGAATAGTCCGGGCTAGCGCCTCTTCATGCGGATCGACGGGGCGCTGAAGACGCGATCCGGATCGGCGTTGATCTTCACCTCGAAGCCCTGCACCGCACCGTGCACGGCGAAGATCAGCTTCTTGCAGTCCGTGTAGACCTTGGGGACGGGCGTCTGCCCCATCCCGGGCGTCAGCATCATGCCCCACGTCTTCGCGCCACGCGTCACGACGACGATCCCTCGCCGACCCGTCGTCGACGGGGCGTTCGTGAGACCGAGACCCGAAGTGGCGTGGTCGAAGAAGTCGAGGTCCTCGAGCTCATCCAGCATCGTGCCCATGTCCTGGTCGGAGATCACCCGCGTGGCGGTCGACGAAGCACGACCGCTCTTCAGCAGCCGGCCCGTCTCCGAGCTCGCGTTCACGAGCGTCTGCGTCACCGGGGGATTGCCCGGATCGAGGTTCTTCCAGGTGACCGAGACCTCGTCTGAGACCGCGTCTCCAGGCTCGAATCCGACGCCGCCCAGGGCGGCCCCCACGTGCGAGCCGCCGCCGCGCGTGGCTCCGTCGCTGCCGCAACCCGACATCACGAACGACGCCGCGAGAAGCGCCGTCGCAGCCAGAGCTCTCGTCCACCCGTTCCGTGCGCGCATCCGCGGTACCCTCCGAACCAAGCCGTCGAGAATAGGAGGCGGGTGAAGGGCACGCCGCCCAAAAACACGCGGATCCCGTGAGGCCCACGCATCCAGACGGGACCAAACCGCGCCCCCCACCGTCTTTCCAGATCCGAGCAGCTGTGCGTAACGTGGTCGTCATGCTTCGACGCCTCCTCGCGCTCCACCTCTTGGTCTGCGTCCTCGTCACGGCGTGCGCCTCCGCCCCGGCCGAGCGACGGGTCCAGATCGTCCACACCAATGACTTGCACGGCCACGTCGAGAAGGCTGCGGCCATCGCCGCCGTCGCGCGTGAGGCCCGCAAGCGCAACCCGAGCACCCTGTTCCTCGATGCCGGCGACTGCATCAGCGGGACGCCGGTGTCCACCGTGTTCAAGGGCCGCCCCATCTTCGAGATCATGAGTGCGATGGGCTACGACGCCGTGGCCATCGGCAACCACGAGTTCGACCACGGCTGGGACCACATCCAGGGCTTTCGCGAGCTCTCCGACTTCCCCCTCCTCTGCGCCAACGCCACCGGTCCGGACGGCAAGCCACTCGGCGACGAGGCGTATCGCGTGTTCGAGGTCGGCGGCGTGCGCATCGGCGTGCTCGGACTGATCACCGAGCGCGTTCCGGGCCTGACGGTGCGGACAGCGAGCCTCGGATGCACATTCGAGGATCCGGTCGCCGCCGCGAAGCGACTCGTCCCCGAGTTGCGCAAGAGGTGTGACGTGGTCGTGGCATTGACCCATCTCGGCGTCGAGGAGGACGCGGCGCTCGCCGGCGCCGTCCCCGGCATCGACGTGATCGTCGGCGGTCACACGCACACCGAGCTGAAGACGGCCCTGGAGGTCGAGGGCACGCGCATCGTGCAGGCCAAGTGCTACGGCCAGCGCGTCGGCGTCATCGAGCTGACGTGGAACACCGAGACGAAGTCCCTTACGGACTTCACGTACCGGCTCGTCGAGATCGATCCGGACGAGATGCCGAACGACCCCAAGGTCAAGGAGCTCGTCGACACCTGGGAGGGTCAGGTCGACCAGCAGGTCTCGGGTGTGATCGGGAAGGCGACGGAGAGGCTGACCAAGAAGCGCCTCCGCAGCCGGATCGAGCACGTCTACAAGGAGCTGCTCGGCACGGACTTCGGCTACCAGAACATGGGCGGCATCCGCGGCACCATCGAGGCCGGCGAGATCCAGATCCGGCATGTCTGGACCGTGCTTCCGTTCGACAACACGCTGGTCAAGCTGACGCTCAAGGGGAGCCAGCTCCCGAAGTACGCGAAGGGTCGGCTGGGCAAGGCCTTCGACCCCGACGCCGACTACACGATCGCCACGAACTCGTACGTCGGGGACCACGTCGACAAGTACTTCGGGATCGACTCCGCCCCCACCGAGGACACCGGGCGCCTCATGCGTGACGAGGTCGTGAACTGGGTCCAGGAGCATGGCGGCTTCGACCCGGACGGGATGCCCCTGGACGCGGAGCGGGACCTGGAGCCCGACGAGAAGCGATGAGCCGGACTGCTGCCGGCGGAGGATCGATGCGCGCCGCCCTACTGACCCTGATGCTGACCCTGATGCTGAGCCTCGTGTTGCCTCTCGCGATCGCCGCTCCGGCGTGCGCGCAGGACGGCGACCCGACCGACAACCTGCCTCCCGGCGTGGTCGCTCGCGTGCACGGCCGCAATGTCACCGCGACCCAGCTCCTCGAGCGTCTCGCGCAGACCTACGAGGGCACCGAGCGCGGCCGCAAGGTCCTCGAGCAGCTCGTGGACGACCTCTGCGTCTCGAACGAGGCCTCGCGACGCAGCATCAGCGTCTCCCAGACGGAGATCGACGAGTACCTCACGCGGTGGGACGAGCGCATCAAGACGGAGAGTCGCGGCAAGGCGTCGCTTCAGGACCTCTATGCGGAGGCCTCGAGTCGCGCCGAGTTCATCGACACGGCGCGCGAGTACCTGCTCCGCCAGAAGATGGCCAAGCAGGACCTCGGCTCGAAGCCGGAAGAGGAACTCTCAGAGCACTACATCAAGCTCTGGTTGGGTGCGCTGCGTCGCAAGCAGAAGGTGCGCTACTCCGAGCTCGCGAACGGCGCGCTCGCAGCCGTCGGCGATCGGACTGTGGATCGGTTCGACCTTGCCCGTGAGCTCCGCGCCAAGCTGCCGCCCGAAATGGTGAGCGCGGTCCGCAGTGAACTCGTCGTGGCCGCCGCGACCGAGCATCGCCTCGCAGAGGCCGGCGTCGTCGTGACCGATGCCGACATCGAGGAGTCGCTCAAGGGGATGCGCGAGCGCTTCGCCAAGGACCCTCAGGTCAAGGGCACCGGCGTCACGTTCGATCAGTTCCTGCAGAAGACCAAGGGCATCGGCGAAGCGGACCTCCAGAGGGACCCGGTGTTCCGTGCCCGGATCGGGCTGCGTCGCATGCTCTCGGCACAGGTCGGCGACGCCGACGTGCGCACCCACTGGGAGGCGAACCGCGAGCGCTACGGCGAGCGCGTGGCGCTGCGGCACATCTTCATCCCCGCTGCCGTGGTGAAGCCGGGCGACGAGGGCTTCGGTATTCGAACGTTCCGCGACGCATGGAACGATGCGATGAACGCCAAGGTCGACGTGCTCGCAGCCGCGGGGTTCCGCGGCAAGGACGAGACCGGCGCCAAGGTGCCGCTCGCCCCGATCGTGACGCGCGTCGCGAAACGGATGGAGACGGACGCCGAGAAGCGCAAGGCAGCCGGCGAGCCGAGCGTCTGGACGCGTCTGACGGTGAAGGGTCAGAGCGATCTCGAGAGGGCCGTGTTCGAAGGCGAGATCGGCGCGCTGCTCGGCCCGATCCGCACGGACGTCGGGTACTTCCTGCTCGTCGTCGACGAGCGCCGCCCCGCGCCGGCATTCGCCGAGGTGAAGAGCGTCATCCGCGACGAGCTCGTGCAGACGCGTATCGAACAGTTCCAGATCAACGTGCGCGCCGACGAAGGCGTCATCGTCCGCAAGGAGCCCAAGTAGCCGCCTGTCGGAGGTTCGGCGTCGCCGTGCGAGAGACCGCCGACGCGACAGGCTGCTACATAAGGACTCGGCCGATGACTAGCCCGCTGTCGCGCCAATCGGCGAGGCCCGGCGAGGCCGCAACACCGACAGCGGGCTAGTCCCCGAGCTCCTCCAGCAGGAGCTTCGCGCGGGCCTGGTTCTCGAGATCAGCGTGCTCGAGCATCGTCTGGAGCGCCTTCTTCCGTTCTGCGACGGGATAGACGGCGTCGGCGCCCAGCATCTTCTGCACCTCAGCGGCAGCCTCGGTGCGGCCGCCTGCATCGCCCATGAAGCCCTTGATCGCGGCGGCGTCGACCTCTTCCTTGTGGCGGTGGACGTCGATCTCCCGGAATCCGGGCGGCGTCTTCCCCAACACGCGCGTGAGCGCCAGGACGGCGCCCTCCACGTCGATCTCGTCATCGCTGTCGCGGAAGACGCGCAGCAGCATGCCGTTTCGGAGAGCAGCCCCCGGCTCCTCGCCGAACGCGGCGACCGCGAGCATGGCGTAGAAGCGCACCCACTCGTCGTGGTCCTCCAGCAACTGTCCGGCGACGGGGAGCATCGTCGGACGTCGGCGATGGGTCTCCGTCTCGATCGCACCGATGCGGACGACGGACTCGGCGTCGGTGTGGAGCTTCTCGAGCACCGACGAGAATGCGGGGTCGGGGGACCGCACGAGGTTCTCTGCCGCCGTCTGACGTACCTGCCACGTGGCGGACTCGCAGGCGGTCTTCCACGTCTCGAGATCGTCGAAGGCTCCGTTCTGGGACATCTGCCGGATCGCCACGATCCGCGGTGACGGATGGTCGTCGTCGTCGGTCATGACGGTCGTCAGGAGCGCGAGGACACCGTCGTCCGGGAGGAAGTCTCCGAGTGCGTTCACGGCCGCGGCGCGATCCTCGGCGCGGAAGTTGTCCTCCAACGGCTCCGGATCGCTGCCGCGCCGCGTGGCCAGTTCCAGCAACGCCGCGCGCGCCCGACCGTGCCACGCGCCGATGAGCGGAGACATGGTCCCCAGAGCCCGGATGGGAGCGTCGTGCTGATCGTCCTCGACGTCCTCGAGCCACGCGAGGATGCCCGGCAGGACCAGTTCCGGATCGGCGTCCTGCAGGATCTCGGCCAGGATCACCGCGCTCGTCCTCTGATCGCACGCGTCGCCGGTGCGCACGGCCTCGACGAGCGACGACGTGTCGAAGAACGGCTCGGTGGCCAGGATGGTGCCGAGCCACAGCTTGTAGTCCGCGTAGTCGCAGGGCGCCGCGAGGTACGTCGCGAGCAGGTCCTCACGCGCCTCACGCCCGAGACCGACGACCTGCTGGCGGAGCTTGTCGTTCGCTTCGAACTCGCCCCACTTCCATTCCGCGGCGATCTCGTCGACGGCGGTCCGGCCGATGCCGAGGAACCGCCATGCCCCGACGAGCAGGGTTCCGATCACCAGTCCCGCGACGATCGGAGGTCCCCAATAGGCGAGCCAGCCGGCCTCCGGCTTCTCATCGACAAGTTTCTCTGGGCTGTCCGCACGGCTCACATCGCGTCTCCACGGGGTCGAACGCACGATCGTAGCGGCGGAGCGCCGCGCGCCAATCGAGTCCGGGGCGTTCCGGGGTTCCTGCATCGCTATGATCACCTCTGCATGTCAGAAGATGCCCCCCCCTTCGAGATCCATACGTTCGAGGTTGCCGCGGCAGACCACGAAGTCCGACTCGACGTGTTCCTGGTGGGACGCCTGAGCGAGCACAGTCGGAGTTACCTGGCTCGACAGATCAAAGACGGACGGGTCACCGTCGACGGCGGAGCCGGCGGGAGGGTCCGTCCCGCCCTGCGACTCGAGCAGGGCCAGAGCGTTCGTGCGGAGCTCGCGCCGCGTGTCGATCTCATCGCCACGCCGGAGCCGATGCCGCTGACGATCCTCCACGAGGACGACCGTGTGCTGGCCATCGACAAGCCGGCGGGTCTCACGGTGCATCCGGGCGCCGGACAGACTCGCGGGACATTGGCGAACGCTCTGGCCTACCACTTCGCGTCACTCTCGCAGGTGCAGGGGCCACTGCGCCCGGGCATCGTTCACCGCCTCGACAAGGACACGAGCGGCGTCATTCTCGTGGCCAAGGACGATCGGGCTCATCACCACCTCGCCGCTCAGTTCGCCGAACGAACGGTGACGAAGGAGTACGAGGCGGTCGTCAAGGGCGTGATGGAGCTCGATGCCGACATCGTCTCGGCGCCGTTGGGACCGGACCGACGCCATCCGACGAAGCAGTCCGTGCGGCTTGACATCGGAAAGGCAGCCCAGACCTACTTCGAGGTCGTTCGCCGCTTCGACGCAGCGACGTACGTCCGTTGCCGCCCCCGGAGCGGCCGCACGCATCAGATCCGCGTCCATCTGGCCTCGATCGGGCACCCGATCATCAGCGACCGGAACTACGGCGGCGTCGTGCGGCACCTGACCGTCTCGTGCGGACGCCAAGCGCTCCACGCGCGGCGAATCACGTTCCGGCACCCAGAGTCCGGCGAAGACATGACGATCGAGGCTCCGCTTCCCGATGACTTCGCCCGTCTCGTGGCCGTTCTGGACGATGCCATGGACCACCGTCGAACGGGCCCCGCGAGACGTTGAGCCGACGACGGACGGCGGCTAGGTTGCGGAGATGCACACAGAGGGAAGCGCCGATTCCGCACGGGACCCCGACGACCGACCGCGTCGACGCCGCCGGCGGCGTCGCGACGAGGGCCCGCGTCTCGAGGCTCCGCGATCGGAGGAGACGGACCGTTCGACGCCGTTGCCGCGTCACCAGCTGGTGAATCCGCGGCCCATCCCCGGCCGCCTGAACACGGGCGGCGAGGAGAAGCTCCGCGGTCTTCTCGACGAGATCGACGACGGCGACGACCGTGACTCGGGCCGGGGCGAGCCCAGCCGTGCGTACCGAGACGACAGCCGTGGTCCTCGACAGGACAGTCGTGGTCCCCGAGATGACAGCCGGGGTCCTCGTGATGACAGCCGGGGTCCTCGTGATGACAGCCGGGGTCCTCGTGATGACGGCCGGGGTCCTCGTGATGACAGCCGGGGTCCTCGTGATGACGGCCGGGGTCCCCGTCAGGACAGCGGTGCTCCGCGCGAGGACGGCGGACGTCGCCGACGCCGCGGTGGACGCGGACGCGGCCGTCGCAGCGAGGGCGAGGCCCGAGACGGCGCAGGCTCCCGTGACGCCCCCCGCTCGGACCAGCCGCGCTCAGACGATCGACCCCGCTCAGACCGGCCGCGCTCGGACCGGAGCGGATGGGACGATCGGCGGCCGTCTCGCGATGACCGTCCGTCTCGCGATGACCGTCCGTCCCGTGATGACCGTCCGTCCCGTGATGAACGCCCGTCCCGTGATGACCGTCCGTCCCGTGATGAACGCCCGTCCCGTGATGGCGGCCGCTCCCGCGATGACAGGCCGTCTCGCGATGATCGTCCGGCCCGTGATGACCGACCCGCCCGAGATGGCGGCCGCTCTCGCGATGATCGTCCGGCCCGCAGTGACCGCCGACCCCGCGATGATCGACCGTCTCGCGATGATCGACCGCCTCGCGATGATCGACCGTCTCGCGATGATCGACCGGCCCGTGATGACCGGCCGTCTCGTGATGAACGCCCGACCCGTGATGGCGGCCGGTCCCGCGATGATCGTCCGTCCCGCGATGATCGTCCCGCCCGTGATGGCGGCCGCTCCCGCGATGATCGTCCGGCCCGTAGTGACCGCCGCCCCCGGGATGATCGACCCTCTCGCGGTGACCGTCCGGCCCGAGACGACCGACCGGCCCGTGACGACCGACCCGCCCGCGAGGACCGACCGCCCCGCAGTGACCGCCGCCCCCGGGATGATCGACCCTCTCGCGACGACCGTCCGGCCCGAGATGGCGGCCGCTCCCGAGACGACCGACCGGCCCGTGACGACCGACCGGCCCGCGAGGACCGACCGGCCCGTGAGGAACGCCCGGCCCGCGACGACGACCGCCGTCCCCGTCGGCCTCGGCGCTCACGCGACGACGAGCGCGTAGCCTCGCCGGCACCCCCTGAACCTGCCGAGGAGGCACCCGTGGCCGCTGCTCCCATCGAGAATGATGACTTCGGTCTCGGGATCTTCCCCGAGGTCGCGACGCCCGAGGCGACTCCCGCCGCACCGGAGCCCGTGGCCGAGCCGGAACCAGTCGCCGAGCCGGAAGCCGTCGCCGAGCCGGAAGCCGTCGCCGAGGAGCCCGAGGAGGCGCCGCCCGCCCCGGACGAGGATGACGGGTTCGGCCTGGGCATCCTGTAGCTGCCCGCGAGGCAGCACCATGGATCTCGACCACGTCAACATAGCGACCCCTGACGCCGAGGCCCTCGCGGCCGT
The DNA here is from genome assembly GCA_021776825.1 of Planctomycetota bacterium. Lineage (GTDB taxonomy): Bacteria > Planctomycetota > JAJSAM01 > JAJSAM01 > JAJVHW01 > JAJFFG01. Next base: position 4,267 of record JAJFFG010000108.1, on the reverse strand, counting down.
GTTCGGCGACCTCTTCGGCTTGCCGGTCACCAAGCGCACCGAGGTTGCTGACCAAGGCGTCAAGGTCATCAAGCTCGCCGCGGGTGACGCGTTCATCGAGCTGACGGAGCCAACCGGGGCCGACACGCCCGTGGGGCGTTTCCTGGCGAAGAACCGGCCGGGTCTCCACCACATCTGCTTCCGCGTGGACGATCTCCGCGCCAAGGTCGCCGAACTGGTCGAGAAGGGCGTTGCGCTCATCAACACCGAGCCGACGATCGGCGCCGCAGGTCTGCCGATCGTGTTCATCCACCCGAAGTCCTGCGGCGGCGTCCTCGTCGAGCTGCAGGGGAAGGCGGAGTCGTGAGCGAACGGACTCCTCAGGAGCGTCTCGACGACCTGCGTGCACGTGCTCTGCTCGGCGGCGGTGAGAAGGCCGTCGAGCGGCAGCACGCCAGGGGCAAGCTGACGGCGCGCGAGCGCGTCGAGCTCTTCGTGGACGAGGGCTCGTTCATCGAGGCCGGCGCGTTCGTGACCCACCGCTGCTCCGACTTCGGCATGGAGGAGCGACGCGTCCTCGGTGACGGCGTGATCACCGGCCATGGCACGGTCGACGGTCGTCCGGTGTTCGTCTTCTCACAGGACTTCACGGTCTTCGGCGGCAGCCTCTCCGGAGCGTACGCGGAGAAGATCTGCCGCCTGATGGACCAGGCGATGAAGGTCGGCGCACCGGTCGTCGGACTGAACGACTCGGGCGGCGCGCGCATCCAGGAAGGCGTCGTCTCCCTCGGTGGCTACGCCGAGATCTTCCTGCGCAACACCCTCGCGTCGGGGGTCGTGCCGCAGATCTCGGCGGTTCTCGGACCCTGCGCGGGCGGCGCCGTCTACTCGCCGGCGATCACCGACTTCGTGTGCATGGTCGAGGACACCTCGTACATGTTCGTCACCGGGCCGAACGTCGTGAAGACGGTGACGCACGAGGAGGTCACCAGCGAGGAGCTCGGTGGCGCCCACGCCCACGCCGGCAAGTCCGGCGTCGCGCACTTCACCGCTGCGAACGACGCCGCCGCGCTGGCGCTGCTCCGCCGCGTCCTGTCCTACCTGCCGCAGAACAACGCGGAGGACCCGCCGGTCGTGCCGTGCGACGACCCGCCGGATCGCGCCGACGCCGCACTCGACTCGATCGTGCCGGCCGATCCGAACCGGCCGTACGACATCCGCGACGTGGTGCGCGGTGTCGCCGACGTCGGCAGCTTCCTCGAGGTGCACGAGGAGTTCGCCCCGAACATCGTGGTCGGCTTCGCGCGCATGGCAGGTCGCAGCATCGGCGTGGTCGCGAACCAGCCGGCCGTGCTCGCCGGAGTGCTGGACATCAACGCATCCGTCAAGGGCGCGCGCTTCGTGCGGTTCTGCGACGCCTTCAACATCCCGCTCGTCACCTTCGAGGACGTGCCCGGGTTCCTGCCCGGCACGGATCAGGAGTGGAACGGGATCATCCGGCATGGCGCCAAGCTCCTCTACGCGTACTGCGAGGCGACGGTCCCGAAGCTGACCGTGATCACGCGCAAGGCGTACGGGGGCGCGTACGACGTGATGTCCTCCAAGCACATCCGCGGCGACGTGAACCTCGCGTGGCCGTCCGCAGAGATCGCGGTCATGGGCGCCAAGGGCGCTGTCGAGATCATCTTCCGCAAGGAGATCGCCGCCGCAGAGGACCCGGTCGCGACCGAGGAGCGGCTGATCGCGGCGTACCGCGAGAAGTTCGCTGATCCGTATCGGGCGGCGGCGGAGGGCTACGTCGACGAGGTCATCCACCCGTCCGAGACACGCCACCGTCTCTGCCGTGCGCTCGAACTGCTCAAGACCAAACGCGACCGCAACCCGCCGAAGAAGCACGGGAACATCCCCCTGTGATCTCGAAGGTCCTGGTCGCCAACCGGGGCGAGATCGCGGTGCGGGTGATCCGCGCCTGTCGCCTGCTGGGACTGGCGAGCGTCGCCGTGTTCTCCGATGCCGACCGCCGCGATCCGCACGTCCGCATGGCCGACGAGGCGATCGCACTCGGCGGGACGTCGCCGGCCGACACCTACCTGAGCATCGAGAAGGTGCTCAATGCCGCGCGCCGGACCGGCGCCGACGCCGTGCACCCGGGCTACGGGTTCCTGAGTCAGAGCGCCGAGTTCTCCGATGCATGTGCAGCCGCCGGCCTCGCGTTCGTCGGACCGTCCGGCGACACGATGCGGAAGATGGGCGGGAAGATCGTCGCGCGCCGCGAGATGCAGAGTGCCGGCGTTCCGGTGGTTCCCGGCACGCTCGACCCGAGCGAGGATGCTGCCGAAGCGCAGCGCGTGGCCGACGAGATCGGCTACCCGGTCATGCTGAAGGCCGTGTCCGGCGGTGGCGGCAAGGGCATCCGGCGCGTGACGCGGAGCGAGGACGTCGCCGGCGCGTTCGAGCGCGCCGCGAGCGAGGCCGTGACGTCGTTCGGGGACGGATCGCTCTACGTCGAGAAGTGCATCGATCGCCCGCGGCACATCGAGATCCAGGTCCTGCTCGACTCGCACGGCAACGCCGTTCACCTCGGCGAGCGCGAGTGCTCTCTGCAGCGACGACACCAGAAGATCGTCGAGGAGTGTCCGAGCTCGTGGCTCCCCGACGAGACGCGTGCCGCGATGGCCGATGCGGCCGTCCGAGGCGCGGCCGCCGTCGGCTACGAGAACGCTGGCACGGTCGAGTTCCTCGTCGACCAGTCGGGCGAGTTCTACTTCCTCGAGATGAACACGCGCCTGCAGGTCGAGCACACGGTGACCGAGATGGTCTACGGCGTGGACATCGTCGCGGAGCAGCTCCGGATCGCCGGCGGCGAGGCGCTCTCGGTCACGCAAGCCGATGTGCAGCGCAACGGCCACGCCATCGAGGTTCGCGTCTGTGCCGAGGACCCCGCCCATGGGTTCTTCCCCTCGAGCGGTCGGATCGAGCATCTGGAGCTCCCGGGCGGACCGGGTGTGCGCCTGGACACGTTCCTGTTCGAGGGCCAGGAGGTCACGCTCTTCTACGACTCGATGGTCGGGAAGCTGATCTGCTGGGGTGAGGATCGCGAGGCCGCGCTGCGGCGGACGCGAGCCGCGCTGCGCGAGTTCGTGGTCGCAGGCATCAGCACGACGATCCCGTTCACGCTCCGCCTGCTCGCCGAACCCGAGATCGTGGCGGGCCACTACGACACGAGCTACCTGGACGAGCACATGGAACGACTCGTCGGGCACGGGGCGGGTCGGCACAGGCTCGCCGCCGCGGTGGCCGCCGCACTCGTGCATCGCGAACGCGCGCGCGAGCGGGTGCACCGTCGCGCGACGCCTGCTGCGGCGCGAGGCCCGTCGCCCTGGGTCGTGCATGGACGGCGCAACGCCATGGGCGGCGACCGTTGAAGTACCACGTGACGATCGACGGTGAGGAGCTCGAGATCGAGCTTGTGGAGCGGGATGGCCGAACGCTCGCGATCCACCCGGAGCTCGACGACGGCGTCGGAGTCCCCGTCGAGCTGGTCCCGGTGCAGCGCAGTGGCTCGTACTCGCTTCTCGTCGGAGACCGCTCGCTCCCCGTCGTGGCGACGGGAGACGAGGACGAGCTGACGCTCACGCTCGGCAGTGAGACGTGGAACTGCGCCGTCGTCGACGAGCGCGAGGTGCTCGCGCGAGCCGCGCTGGGTCCCGGCGCGGCCCGGGCAGGCGGCGGACTGATGCGTTCGGTGATGCCGGGGATCGTGCGCGACATCCGCGTCGCCGTCGGTGACACGGTGGAACGCGGTCAGGCCATGCTGATCCTCGAGGCGATGAAGATGGAGAACGAGATCCGCGCGGAGGTCGACGGCACCGTGAAGACGGTTCACGTCACGCCGGGCACGGCCGTCGCGAAGGGCGACTCTCTCATCACGCTCGAGTAGCCCGCGCGATCGCGCATTAGCCCGCATCGTTCACGAGGGCGTCGCGGGATCGCGGCGAGATCGAGGATCGGCGTGGGTGAGTTTCGTGACGTTTCGCGCCCGCCCGTCGCACGGTGTCCTGGCGGCTCCCGGTGCTGGAGATCTCTGGCGTGAGATCTCGTTCCGGAGACGCGCATGCACCCTCCAAATGCGGTTGTGAAGCGGCGCCGGGGCGGGAGATCGCGTGCTCGGGACCGCCAGGCGTGGCGTCCTCGGTGGAGTCGAGGGCGGACGCGGTGGCCGGTGGGTCGGAGGTGGTCGCGGATGCGACCTGCGCCGGGTTCGCCGACGCCCTCTCCCCGGGCTGCT